>NZ_JBVIBD010000017.1:58410-81805 GCF_055573595.1 Streptomyces sp. NPDC030165
GCCCCCCACCCCCCCCCCCCCCTCCCCCCTCCCCCCCCCCCCCCCCCCCCCCCCCCCCTCCCCCCCCCCCTCTCCCCCCCCCCCCCCCCCCCCCCCCCCCCCCCCCCGGGCCGGTTTCCGGTCCCCTCCCGTTCTCAGTGCACGGCGGGAGTCTGCGGGTTGCGGCGGACGCCGGCCGCTGCGAGTACCGCGCCGATCACGCACAGCACGCCGGTGACGAGGGCCGCGGTGTGCACGCCGTTGATGAATGCCTGGCCGCTGCCTTCGACGACGGCGGCCTTCAGCTGTTGCGGCATGCCGTTGCCGACCGGCGACACGCCCATCGCGACCGCGTCCTTGGCCTCGTGCAGGTGGGCGGCCATGGGGGCGGGAACCCCGGCCGAGGTCAGCTCGTTCGTCAGGGTGGAGCCGACCCTGCTGCTGATCAGGGACATCAGGACGGAGGTCCCGAGCGCGCCGCCGACCTGCAGCGCGGTGGCCTGCAGGCCACCGGCCACGCCCGCGTCACTGACGGGTGCGTTGCCGACGATCGCGTCGGAGGAGGCGGCCATCACCATGCCCACGCCGAGGCCGAGCGCGATGAACGGCGGCCACATCGCGGCGTACGAGGAGTGCACGCCCCAGCCCAGAATGCCGAAGGAGGCACCCGCTTGCAGCACCATGCCCAGCGGCATGGACAGCCGGGCGCCGAACCGCTCGGTGAGCTTCGCTCCCAGCGGCGAGGCGACGACGGAGGCCAGGCTCAGCGGCAGGGTGCGTACGCCGGCCTCGACGGGCGTGAAGCCGCGTACGTTCTGCAGGTAGAGCATGATGAAGAAGATCGCGCCGAGCAGGACGAAGAAGTTGACGGCGGTGATGACCGTACCGATGGACAGGGCGGGGCTGCGGAACAGCCGCATCGGCAGGATGGGGTGCCCCCTGGTCGGGGCGGTCGTGCCGGTCGGGTCGGTCGTGCCCGTCGGAGAGTTCGGAGAGTTGGGCGAAGGGCGTCCGAGGCGCGTCTCGTACCAGCCGAAGACCAGCAGGACGAGGAGGCCCGCCGCGAGCACGCCGAGGGTCGAACCCGCGCCCCATCCCCACGACTCCCCCTTGACGACGCCGAAGACGACCAGGAGCAGGCCGAGCGCGAGAAGGATCACGCCCGGGATGTCGAAGCGGTGCCAGCCGGCCGCGCTCTTGCTCTGCGGCAGGACGAATGCGCTGAACGCCAGGGCCACGACGCCGATGGGAGCGTTGATGTAGAAGACGGACTCCCAGTTGACGTGTTCGACCAGCAGGCCGCCGACGATCGGGCCGAGCGCCGTGGACACGGACGACACCATCGCCCAGATGCCCACGGCCATGCCGAACTTCTTCGGCGGGAAGACCGCACGCAGCAGGCCCAGCGTGTTGGGCATGAGCAGCGCGCCGAAGAAGCCCTGCACCGCGCGGAAGGCGATGACGCCCTCGATCGAGCCGGACAGGCCGATGGCGACGGAGGCCAGGGAGAAGCCGGCGACGCCGATCAGGTAGTAGGTGCGCCGGCCGAACCGGTCACCGAGCTTTCCGCCGAGGATCAGTGCGGCGGCCAGGGCCAGCAGGTAGGAGTTGGTGACCCACTGCAGGTCGGCGGTGGAGGCATTCAGGTCCCGGCCGATCTCCGGGTTGGCGATCGAGACGACCGAGCCGTCCAGGCCGACCATGAACAGGCCGAAGGCGACCGCGATGAGCGTCAGCCAGGGGTGGCCGCGCCGGCCCGGGGCCGGTTCCGGCGCGGGCGGAGTGTGGGTGGGCATGGGTGAGTGACCCATGACGGAGGAGGACATGGAGGTGCCTTGTTCTCTTCTGAGGTGGAAATGCGGGTGCCGATGGAATACGGCTGGGGCGCGGAGCCGGGAAGGCTGCGGCGGCGTTGTTGCCGGCCGTCCGCGGGACGTCAGTCCGTGGCGGGACGTCAGTCCGTAGCGGAGTGAATCCGCTGCGCCAGTCCCTGGAGAGCGCCGAGGGCGGACCCGATGGCGTCCAGGTCCCCGTCGGTGAGGGCGTGGAGCGCCTCGACGAGGTAACCGTCCACGAGAGTGCCGACCTCGGCGACCTGCCGCCGGGCCTTGGCCGTCAGGTGCAGGTGCGCCACCCGCTTGTCGGCCGCGTCCTGCCTGCGCTCCAGCAGCCCTTGGGCGGCCAGCTGGGTGACCAGGGCGCTCACGTTGTTGGGCTTGACGATCAGCGCGTCGGCTGCCGCGCGCACGGTGACGCCGTCGTGTTCGGCGACGTACCGCAGCAGCGCGAGCTGGCTGTCGGGAAGCCTGGGGAACGGGAGGTCCTGGATGACCCGCCGGTCGAGAGCCCGGTTCAGTGCGGGCAGGACGGCCGCGAGCTCGGAGGCGATGCGGCGGGTGTCCTGGTCGGACGCACGGGTGGCGGGCATACGGACACTTTAGGTATGAGGTCATACCTATGTCAAAACGCGCTTGCGGAGCGGGGAACCCCACCGCGGCCGACTCCCCGCCCCACCCCACGCCCTCAGCAGCCGACAGGATCAGACGTACGGCCTCCACCGCCCGAAGCGGGCCGGCGGACTCGCGGCCTGGCCGCCGAGATCTCCATACGGCGAGCCAGCTTGACGGCCCCCACCGGGGACTCCTCGGCATACCGCTCGATTTCCGCCTCAAGCTTCTCCAGCAGCTCGGCGATCCCCTCGGGCACCGGGACGGCCGTCTCGCCCACCTCGACGATGCGCCGGTCCCAGTCCGTGCCCACCCGGCCGTGCGGCGAGGACGGTGGTATGGCCCTGCCGTACCGGGCAACGGGCCGGTTCGCGGGCGGCCCCCGCCCCCCCACGCGGAAGACCAGACCAGTTCGGCGAGCACGGAAGACGAGACCGGTCCGGCTTCGTGCGGACCGATCAGACCGGTTCGGCTTCGACGCGGACACCGAGCCGCTGGGCCGCCCGCTCCGCGACCTTCGCGAAGACGGCACCCATGTCGGCGGTCGCGGCGAGGAGCTGTTCGGTGCGTTCGGGGCCGGCGAGTTCCGGGGTGCCCACGCCGAACAGGGGCCGGGGCGCGTACTCCATCATGAGTTCCGCGTTCCGCGCGACCTCGTCGCCGAAGAACGCCTGGAGGAGCCGCAGCCCGATCTCGAAGCTCCCGGTCGCCGGGCCGGCGGTGATCCGGTTGCGGTCCTCCACGACGTTGCCGCGCGTCGGTACGGCCCCGTAGTGCGCGAGTTGCCCGTGCAACTGGAAGTTGGTCGTCGCGCGGTGGCCGAGCAGCAGCCCTGCCGCGCCCAGTAGCAGCGACCCCGCGCACACGCCGGCCACCCAGGTCGCGCGGCTGCCCCGGTCGGCGAGGAAGGCGAGCACCTCCTCGTCCTCGAAGACCTCCGCCGGTACGGCTCCGGCGTACAGGACGTCGAGGTCGGCGGGGCAGTCCTCGAAGGTGGTCGTCGCGCGGGTGGGGAAGTGCGGCATGCCGGTGATCTCGTCCCGGTTCTTCCAGACGAGGTGCAGGTTCACGCCCGGCTGCAGGCCGAAGGCGGTGTGGAACCCGATGATGTCGACCGGCATGTAGCCGGGGCACACCAGGATGGCGATCTCCAGATCGCGGCGTTCGGATGTCATGGCTGATCCTCCTCGGCGAGAACTTACAGCCAAGCTAACAGCCCAGCTGTAAGTAAGGTGTGAGACGAGAGCGGAATCAGCCACTCGGAAACGCCCTACGGTCCGGCGGCCAGCGATGCGCGCCACGACGGCAACGGGGCTCGCAGGGGGACGCGAACCTGGCTGACAGGCTCAGCGCGCCAACGGGACCGTCATCTCCTTCAGCCAAGCCCGTCGGGCGAAGTCGCGGGCCTTGATGACGACCGCGTCGCGTCGTACCTCGACCTGGAGGCCCTGGCTGAAGGTCCCGCCGACGGAGACTTCGCCACCCTTGCCGTCGTCCCGGTAACCGGTCTGGATGGCGCCGGTGTTGACCACCGTGAACCCGCTCGGATTCGCGGTGCCGGGCACGACACGGCGCACCACCCAGTCGGACAGCCCCAGGTCCCAGTGGGTGTGGCCGCTGAAGAGGAAGACGTCCGGGTGGCGGCCGAGCAGGCCGAGGAGACGGTCGGCCTGGAGGTAGTCGCTCGCGTAGAGCTTGTTGCGGGTACCGGAGACCGTGTCGGGCAGCGGGTGGTGGGTGATCACCATGACCGGCCTGCGGCGGCGCGACCAGTGCCACAGGCGGTCCTCCAGCCACGTGAACTGGGCGTCGCTGATCCAGACCTCGTCCCAGAGTTCGGAGTCGTGGTAGTGCGCGTACCGCTCGGTGCCGAGGGTCAGGACCGGGATGCCGCCGAAGGAGGTCTCCGTGTGCACCGTGCCGCGCCGGGCGAAGCGGTAGAAGCTGCGGAAGAGGGAGTCCTCGGTGGTGTTGTTGGGCCAGGTGTCCTGGGACAGGGTGTCGGGGTCGCGCCACTTCGGTACGTAGAACTCGTGGTTGCCGATCGCCCAGGCCACCTCGCGCGGGTGGGAGTGACCGGCCAGTTCGGCGCTGACCTGCGCGTACTCGGCGTCGTAGCCGCGCGGTGTGATGTCGCCCGCGACGGCGAGACCGGCGCTGTGCGGATTGACGGCCGCCATGTCGTCCAGGGCCCGGCCGAAGTCGCGCAGGTCTCCTTGGATGTCGCTGATGACGTTGAACCGTACGGTGTCCCGGCCGTGCCACCGGCCGGAGGCGTCGGCCGGTGCGGCGTGGGCCTGCGGAGCGCCGGCGGCGGCAGCCAGGGCGCCGCCGCCCGCGGCGAGAAGGGATCTGCGGTCCATGTGCGGCTCCGAGCGCGTGAGTTGTACGGGATGCCCTCCCCCTGTTGGTGAAGATCACGGCGCGGGGTGCACTCCGGCCTACGGGCAGCGGGCCGGGACATGTGGGAGGCGTGAACTTGCGTGCCTCCGGGGAGCCCCGGTCAGATCGGCGTCCTTCCCGCGTCCCGTACTGCCCACCACGCCAGGCAGGCCGGCCCCAGCACGAACGTCCTGGCCGAGCCGCCGGTCGGGGCGGTCGGGGACCGCTCAGACGGGGCGGGACAACTCCCAGGTGTCGACGGCGAAGTCCAGTCTCATGCCGTGCCGTTCATAGAGGGCGAGCGCACCGCTGCTGTTGTCGGTGTCGACACCGAGGCCGATGAGGTCGCGGCCCCTCGCCGCGAAGTGGCCGAAGGCATGGCGCAGCAAGTAACTACCGAGGCCGCGGCCGCGGGCCCGTTCCAGGACGCCGAGGTGTGCGATCCAGGCCATCGAGGCGCGGGCGTCGTGGGTGCGCAGCACGGCGGCGTCGCCGAGGCCGTCCAGCTGCGCGAGCCATATCAGTGACCAGTCCGCGCGCTGGGCGTCGATGTCGTCCAGCCACTGTTCGTACGTCCGGGGCTGGAAGTCGAAGTGACCGGCGAACGTTTCCTGGAGCAGCGCGTGGGCCCGCCGGCGGTCGGCCTCGGTACGGCAGGGACGCAAGGTCACCCCGGGCGGCGGGGACGGTGGCCGGTCGGCGTCGGTGGACAGCGCCCGGCTGAGTACGTTGTAGCGGCGCACGGTACGCCAGCCCCGTCGCCGGAGCGCGTCGAGGTCCATGGTGGGCGCGGTGTTGAGGTGCAGGTGGATCACCGCGCGCGTCGCCCCGTTGGCGGCTGCCCGTTCCACGGCCCGCGTCTCCATCAGGTCGTACAGGTGCAGGGCGCCTGACAGCCTGCCGGGCAGGACGTAGTGGTCCATGTCGATGCGCTCGCCACCGGACTCGTCCCACAGCAGACCGTACGCGATCAGCCGCCCGGCTTCATACATCAGCCAGGAATCGCGTTCGAGGTCCGCTTCGGGGTGCTCGAGGTCCGCCTGCACCTCGCTCAGGTCGGTGTCGGCACGGCCGACCTCCAGCAGATCGATCTCGTTGAGCAGCGCGCACACCGCCGCCGCGTCGTCGGGCGTCGCCGGGCGTACGGTCAGGCCGGGCGGCGGGGTGAGGGGCGGGGTCATCCACCGATTCTCCGGCGGACGGGTGGGCGGCCGCCACGGATTATCGCCTCGACGCCCAGGCCGTGCGTACGGGCTCGGCCGGCCGGCGGCCGGCGTGCCTCAGTCCGTTGCCGCCGGTGTCGGGGCAGGCGGTACCCAGCGCTGGTTGCGGCGTTGCTGTGAGCGCACCCCGTAGTCGGTCTTCAGTTCTTCCGGGATGGCGTACTGCATGACCCGGCCGCGGGTGAGGGAGCCGAGTTCGAAGGCAGTCAGCAGGTTGCCTGCCTTGTCCAGTGCCCACTCCCCCAACGGGCTGCTGTCCTCGATGGTCTCCAGCACGCCGAGGACGACCGGTACGGCCTTGGCTGCCGTGTCCCAGGGGCTGCGGGGGACCTGTAGCCAGTCGGCGATGGTCGGACCCACCAGGAATCGGATGGTGGCCGGCACGATCGGGTCGAAGAGGGTGCCGGGAACGACATCTTCGTACATCCGCATCAGCTGGTTGTTCAGACGTACCCCGTCCTCGGACGGCCCCAGGTTGCGGGTGAGGTAGAGGTCGGCGTACGCGCGAGCCCCGGTGAGGTCCTTCGGGGCCGCCTCCATGTCGCAGCCCAGGATGGAGCCGACGACCCGCCAGGCGTAGTAGTACGCCTCCGCTCCCTCCTCGCTCATGTGGATGCCGAGGCGGTGCATCGCGTCCAGCACCAGGATCGAGAAGCAGATCTGCCCGCCGATCATGTCCTCCTGGCACAGCGGCATGCCGTCGCGCTCCGTGTCCCAGCGCCCCGACTTCGTCAGGTGGCGGCGCACCGCGGCGTGGAGCAGGCGGACCTTCTGAGCGGCCGGGATGAACTTGCTGCCTTCTTCGAAGGCGTTGGTCTGCATCAGGTAGGTGACGAACTGCCCGGTGTTCGCCATCCGGCGCGAGGGGTAGTCCATGGAGTGCGTCGAGGCGAGCAGCTTCGCCACGCGCGGTACGGCGTAGGTGGCCGGCATGGCCGCGAAGGACAGGCCCGTGTTGATGTGGGCGGCATTGTCCATGAAGAACAGCCGTGCCCGCTCCATGATGTCCCAGTCCACCCACTTGGGCGGCATGCCGGTCGTTTCGAGGTAGGAAGCCGCGGAGGGCGGCAGCCCCTGCGGCAGCTTGTTGCCCGCGGTGGAGAAGAAGCGCATGAGGGTGTTGAAGTCTCGCACCTCTCCGCGTTCGAACATCGCCGCGACGGTCGCGTCGGCGAGCGGATCACCTTGTGCGCGCAGCTCGTCCAGCATCGTGTCGGTGTACTGCGCGGTGGTCTCAGTGGTCACGTGCTCCTCGTTTCTGGTGCTGTCACAGGGACCGGTCGGTTGCCGAGCCGGCCAGCGCGCAGAGCGCCGAGCGGGCCTCCGGCGGCAGCGCCACGGAGTCCAGCGCCGCGCGGGCTTGCGTGATCCGCTCCTGGATCATGTCCTCGATGCGCTGCCGGGCACCGCTGCACTCCATCAACTGCCGTACGAGCGCCGCGTCGGCCTCGTCCAGGGCAGGTTTGCCCAGCACCTCTCGCAGCTCCCGTGCCTGCTCCACGGTCAGCAGCGAGGCGGTCACCGCGAGCAGCGCGGTGGGCTTCTTGTCCCGCAGGTCGTCGAGGTTCGACTTGCCGGTCTCGGCCGGGTCACCGAAGACGCCCAGCAGGTCGTCGCGGAGCTGGAACGCCTCGCCCAGCGGCATCCCGTACCCGGTGAAGGCGCCGAGCACCCTCGGGGAGGCGCCGCCGAGCGTCGCGCCCATGTGCAGGGGCCGCTCCACCGTGTACTTGGCCGTCTTGTACCGGGCCACCTCCAGTGATTCGGCAACCTTGGGTACGACGCCACCGGTCCGCAGGACCTCCAGGAATTCGCCCGCGACGGTCTCGCGCAGCAGCGACGACCACAGGGGCACCGTCCGCGCCACGTACGCCCCGGGCAGACCACACGTGGCGAAGATCTGGCCCGCGTACCCCATCAGCAAGTCACCGAGCAGCATGGCCAGCGCGGCGGAGCGTTCCTGGCGCACGTCGTGGGGCGCTCCGGCCGGGGTGCCACAGGTGCCGGCGCGGCCCTCGGCGAAGGCGGCATGGGCCGTCGGGACGCCGTGCCGCAGGTGGCTGTCATCGATGATGTCGTCGTGGGTGCACGCGGCCGCGTGCACCAGTTCCATGGCGGCCGCGGCCTTGACCACGCTCTCGCAGTCGGGCTGGCCGGCGGCTCGCCAGCCCCAGTACAGGAACGCGGCGCGCAGCCGCTTCCCGCGTGTCAGCGACACACGCAACTGCGCGCACAGCGGGGCCAGTTCGTCCGACACCCGGAGCAGTTCGGCTTCCTCTTCATCGACCAGCCGGCGCAGGCATGTGTCGATTCTCTGCTTGAGCTGCCCGGCGTCATCCATGCGACGAGCCGGCCCGCTTCACGGCCCGGCGGGCCATCAGCTCCAGGTAGTTCTCGGACTCCGGAGCGACGCGCCGGGAGGCGATCTCTCCGCGGGCGCGCAGTTCACCGACTCCGCCGGCGAGCAGTTCCCGCAGATCGGAGCGGCGCAGCAGCCCTTGCCCCCGGTCGGCGGCCTGACGTACGTGGTCGAGCACGAGGTCGGCAACGCCGGCTGCGAGAAGGAGGGCTTGTTCCAGTCCGGTCGCGGGGTTCCATCCAGTTGTCGCGGTGGGGGGTGCGGTGTCGTTTGGTCGTCCCTGTTCAGACATGTCCGGCGCTCCTGTGCGGATGAATTCCTGCGGGAGCTGTCAGTGAACCCGTCGGAAGCGGGTGGGGCCGGTGTTGGAGTGCTCCGTCCCTCGTGAGTGGTCGTCATTTCCTACGAAAGAGTGACGATCAGTCCAACGTGCGGCCATCGCCGGTCGGAGCGCCTATAGCAGCCACGTGTGGCGCGTCGAGGCCCGCAGCCGCTCCGCCTCCGGCGGCCGACCCGTATCGCGTCGCGCGCGCGGGCCGTTGGCCGGCTCGCCATCGCTGGAGGTGTCGGTTGCCACCGCACATCCACTCGGTCTTCTGAGCGCCGGCGTGCACATCCGTCCGTCGGGAGCGCACGCCATCCGTAGGACGAACGCCGCGCACGCCCCTTGTGCGCCGGTGGCGGGCAGAGGAAGCATAGTTAATTGTGAAAGTACCCCCGGTCCCCGGAAAACGGCCGCGGCCGACGGAGGTAATGGGCAGTATCCGGGTGGCCGGCCCGGGGCGGATACAGCTGCGGGAGTGCGGCGGCGGCCGATCAGGCCGCCGGTTCCCGACGGGACGGTAGTCAGGAGCTTCTCACCCTATTGGTACTGGCCGATCGGCCGGCGGAGCAAGCGTGCGGTACGGCGAATCCCGGCAAGAGGTAGGGGAGGAATTCCATGTCGTCTCTGCAGTCGGTCCCACGGGTTTCTGCGAGCGCGACGTTCTCGGACTACGCGCTCACCACCGCCACCCGTCTCCTTGGCGGTGCCGGTATGGATGTCGAACAGGGAACGCGGGTGCTGCGCAGGATGCTGTCGCCTTGGGGGGCGAGGCGGATCGGTACACGTCCCGGTTGGCACTCGGACGTATGCGCCGACGGTTCACCGATCGAGTTCTCGGCGGCCTTCTCGCGGGAGGGGCTGCAGATCCGGGTGCTCATGGAAGCCCTTCCGGACCGGCTGAACACGTCGTCCGCACAGAAAGCGGCGCTCGATCTCACCCGTGGGCTGACCCAGGATTTCGGCGCCGCCGACGACCGGTTGACGCAGGTGTCGGACCTGTTCCTGCCGGACGAGGAACCGACCGGCTTCGCCATGATGCACGCCGCCGCCCTCACACCGGCCGGCGGGCCCGAGTTCAAGGTCTACCTCAATCCGCATGCCAATGAGCGCATGACCGGCCCCGCGCGGACGCGCGAGGCACTGGACCGCCTGGGGTTCGGAAAGGCGTGGGAGGCGGTCAGCGAATACGCCGGCCGGGGATTCGACCTCGACAGGATCGTCTACTTCGGACTCGACCTGATCGACGGCCCCGAGTCACGCGTGAAGGTGTACTTCCGCCACTACGACATTTCTCCGGCAGAACTCGATTCCCGCATGGACGTCTCGCTTCATCACGAGGCAGGATTCCTGGGGGAATTCTGCCGCCAGCTGACCGGCAGCGACAGCGCCGTACGCGCCCAACCACTCGTCAGCAACCTGACGTTCACGGCCGCCGGGGGGCATACACCGGTGTCGGCGACGCTGTACGTCCCGCTGTGGCTGCATACGGCGAGCGACCGGACCGTTCGGGACCGCATCAGCTCGGTCATGGCCGGTATGGGCCTTTCCGTCGGCGGCTATCAGTCGCTGCTGAAGCATGTCGCCCGGCGTCCCCTCGCAGCCGGCCATGGCATCCACACGTACGCGTCAGCTCGTGTGCAGCGCGGCCGCCCCCGCCTGACCACATATTGGTCCCCGGAGCTCTACGACCGTTATCCGCCCGCCCGTTATCAGCGAGGGTGAACGCCATGTCGCCGCACCACGCGCTCCAACCGCTGTTCGACGACGCGCAGGTCCGGCCCGGTCTGCTGCGGCAACGTTCGCCGCTTCGATGGGGCGCTTTCCCGCCCGACGTCATCCCGCTGACGGCAGCCGAGCCGGATTTCCCCGGGCCTTCGGTGGTCACGGACGCCGTGCTCGCGGCTGTTGCCGACGGATACTTCCCTTACGCGGCGCCCGCTGGATGCGGTGAGCTTCGGGAGGCATTCTCCGACGTGGCCGAGGCCCGTTACGGGATCGGCCACCATCCCGGCTGCGTGGTGCCGGCGCCGGGCACCGCGGCCGCGCTCTGGGGCGTGGTGCATCTCCTGTGCGGAAAAGGCGACGAGTGCATACTGCTGGACCCGGTAGACCTGCTGTTCGGCCAAGCCATCGATGCCGCAGGGGCCCGGCGGGTCTACTGCCCGATGGACAAGAGCACCGGGCGACTGGATCCGGACCGGCTCGCCTCTCTGGTCACTTCGCGCACCGCCCTGATCTGCATGTGCAATCCGCACAACCCGCTGGGCACGGTCTTCACCGAAACCACTCTGCGGGCGGTGGCGGAGACGGCGGGCAGGCACCGTATCCCGGTCCTTTCCGACGAGGTGTGGAACGAGATCGTGTACCCGCCCGGAACGCACATCAGCATGGCGAGCCTGGACACGGAGAACAGCCGGCGCATCTACACGGTGACCGGCCTCTCCAAAACGTTCGCGGTACCGGGGCTGCGGGTGGGATTCGTGATCGCCCCGACCCTGCGGGCGGCGGCCGCGTTGCAGCTCACCTTCCAGCGGCTCGGCGCCACCTACAGCATGACCCCCTTCGGCCAGGCCGGCGCCCTGGCCGCCCTGCGTCACGGTTGGCCCTGGCGGGACGCCTTCCTGGTGCATTTGCGGAAGATGCGGGACTACTGCGTGGACCGGTTGAACACGATCCCGGGTATTTCGTGCAGCCGCCCGGACGGCACCTACGTCCTGTTTCCCGAGGTGTCCTCCACCGGGCTCAGCAGTCGGGCGATGGGCGAATACTTGCTGTCCCGAGCCCGGGTGGCAGTGGTGGCCGGTACACCGGAGTGGTTCGGGCCGGGTGCCGAAGGCAATATCCGTATCAGCTATGCGACTTCCCGTGCGGTCATGGAAGAGGCACTGGATCGCATCGCAAGGGCCGTGGAAGAACTCGTCACCGGTGGCCCGGCCGCATTCCAGGCCACCGGGACGCAGCGATAGGGCGCCACCGCCCTACCCGGGCATCAGCCTCGCAGCCATGCCTTCAACGAGCCCCACCAGGACGTACGCCTCCTTCGGACGGGAACCGGCGAGGACACCACCGACGGGAACGGGACGACGGGCTCGGCAGCGTGCCTTGAGCCGCTGTCCGTGGCGCTCCGCAGCCGGCGCTCGGTCTCCGCGACGGCGCGGGCCGGACCGGCGGACACGGCGGAACTCGGCGACCGGGGCGCCGTGAACGTCACCGGAAGGCTGGTCAGGTGCCGTGTCATCCAGCCCGACGTCCAGCCCAGCTGCTCCTCGGGGATGCTCAGCCGTACGTCGGGCAGCCTCGCCAGCAGCGCGTCGATGCCGGTGTCGGCGATGGCACGGCCGATGTTCTGGCCGGGACACTCCTGGGGGCCGCTGCTGAAGGCGAGGTGCGAGCGGTTGCCGTGCAGGGGAACCGAGGGGTCCGGCCGGACGGCCGGGTCGTGGTTCCCGGCGGCCAGGCCGAGCAGCAGCATGTCCCCCGCTTCGATCTTCTGACCACCGACCTCGGTGTCCACGGCGGCCCAGCGGCCGGGAATGGTCATCAGGGGCGGTTCGCTCCACAGCACCTGCTCCACCACGTCGGGCAGGGTCATCTGCCCACCGGCCAGCGACGCGTGGCACCGGGGGTCGGTCAGCACCATCCGCAGGGTGCTCTTGAGGAGGTTGACCGTGGTCTCGTTCGCGGCGATCAGGATGACCCGCAGATGGTTCCACACCTCCTCGTCGGTCAGCCCCGAGGAGTGTTCGATCAGCCAGGACGTGATGTCGTGGCCACGGCTTCCGCGCTTGCGCCGTACGAGCTCCGTGAGCGTCTCCACGATGAACGCGTTGCTGGCCACCGAGGTTCCGGTGCCCGCCACCATGTCCCTGCTGGCCGCGACCAGCCGTGGCCCGTACTCGTCAGGCATGCCCAACAGCTGCGTCAGGACGAGCATGGGCAGGTGTTCGCAGAACTCCGCGGCCAGGTCCGCTTCCCCCCGCCCGGCGAAACCGTCGATCAGTTGGTGCGTGAAGCGGGTGATGTGCCGTCGGATTCCACGGCGGTTGAAGCGCTCCAGACTGTCGGTGACCGCCAGGCGCAGCCGGGCGCGCTCTTCACCGTCCAGGAACAGGCAGACCGGCTGCCAAGCGATCATCGGCAGCAGCGGGGAGTCCGGCGGTACCCGCCCTTCCTGGAACCAGCGCCAGATACGGGAGTCGCGGCTGAACCGGGCGGGTGTGCCGGCGACCTCCAGGATCTCGCGGTACCCGAGGACGAGCCAGGCCGGGAGGTCGCCGTCCAGCAGGACGGGCGCGACGGACCCGTGCCGGGCGCGCAGGCGCTCGTACAGGCCCATGGGGTCCTCGGCCGCCTCGGGGCCGAAGAGCCGCGCCAGCCCGTCCGTGGTGCCGAACCGGGCGCGCGCCGGGCACTCCGGAGGCGGGGTGGATGCCCACGCGGTGCGGGGTTGTTCGGGGAAGGAGGAGGTCACCGTCGCTCCGGGGTCGTGGTGGTGAGGGCGTGCAGGTAGCGCATGAGGGTCAGCAGTCCGTCGCGGCTGGAGACACGTTCGCGGGCATCGCAATCGATCACCGGCACCCCGTCGGGGATGTCCAGGGCCTCCCTGAGTTCGGACACCGGATAGGAGGGGGCATCCGGGAAGGCGTTGATGGCGACGATGAAGGGCACTCCGCGCTCTTCGAGCCGGCCCATCACGTCGAAGCTGTCCTCCAGCCGCCGGGTGTCGATGAGGACCACGGCGCCCAGTGCGCCTTCGAAGAGTCCGTTCCACAGGAACCAGAACCGTTGCTGGCCCGGTGTGCCGAACACGTAGAGGACCAGCTCGTCGCTGAGGGTGATCCGGCCGAAGTCCATCGCCACGGTGGTCTCGTTCTTGCGCTCGACACCGGCGAGGTCGTCCACCCCGGCACCGGCCTGCGTCATGATCTCCTCGGTGGTGAGCGGCTTGATCTCGCTGACCGATCCGACCAGGGTGGTCTTCCCGACCCCGAAGCCGCCGACGATCACCACCTTCACCGCTGTGGTGACCGAGGCCGGCAGGATGTCTTCGCACCGCGGGCCGACGACGGGTTCAGAGATTCTGTAGTCCATGCATCACCGCCTCCAAGAGTTCTACGTCGGGCAGCGACTGGGCCAGGACCGACGCCCGGGCCTCGACATGGCCACTCGCCAAGAGGTCCGCGAGCAGCAGAGTGATCACGCTGACCGGCAGGTGGAGGTATGCGGAGATCTCGGCGACGGACAGCGGGTAGTCGCATATGCGGATGATGGCGGCGAGTTCGGGCTGTGTACCCGGACCGGCCTCGCCACGGCTCACGATCAGCGTGACCATGTCCAGGGAGGAGCGCCGGTCGGGCAGGTTCCGGCCGGACGTGATGACGTAGAGCCGCTCGGGCCCGCCCTCTTCCCAGGCGCGTTGCTGTTCCTGCTCCGGACCGCTCATGGGGCCTGCCGGTCGGCGCGCGGCGGGGTGGTGAGGTGCTGGCCGATCCGGGCGACCAGATCGCGCATCCGCTGCCCCATGAGGCCGGCGTCCACGTCGTCGTCGGCCAGCACCGCCAGATAGGCTCCCGCGCCGGCCGCCATCAGGTAGAAGAAGCCGCCGTCGACCTCGACGACGACCAGTTTCATCCGGCCGTCGCCCTGCGGGAATTCCGCGGCGATGGCCGCCGACAGGCTCTGCAGACCGGCGCAGGCGGCGGCGAGGCGGTCGGCGGTGTCGTTGTCCGCGCCGAACTGCGCCATGCACAGGCCGTCCGAGGACAGCACCACGACGTTACGGGTCTGCGGAACACTGGACGCCAGCTCCTCCAGCATCCAGTCCATGTTGAGCCGCTGCTTTGTCGCCACTTGCTCACTCATCCTTACTCGCTGGCTCAGTACGTGCTGGCTCAGTCACTGCTCGGACTCTTCATCGCTCGGGCCGTCGGGGCGGCGCGCCGGGGACCCGGCTGCGGACGCGCCGGAGGCACCGTCGAGGAAGGCGGACATCCACAGACCGGCCGACGGGGGCCCGCCCGCCGACGCCGGGGGGCGGTCGGTGGCGGAGGGGGCCGCCTGCTGCGGCCGCGCGGAGGGGACCACGGCGCGGCGCCGCCTGCGCTGCGGGAGCCCGTTGGCGGTGCGCGCGGCGTCAGTGTGCGCCGGTTCCTCGACGGCCGCGTCGGCCCGGTGCTTCGGGCCGCTGGGGCGGCGGGGCGGCGGCAGGCTGGGTGCCTTGGCCAAGGCTCCGCCGGGCGCCGGGGTCACGGTGATCAGCTCCGGCGGTACGACCAGGACGACGCGTACGCCGCCGTACGCGGACACACGCAGGGACACCTTGAAGTGATTCGTGTGCGACAGCCGGCCGACCACCGCGAGGCCGAGTCGCGGCGACTCCCCCAGGTCGTCGAGGTCCAGTCCGCCGGAGGAGTGCTGGGCCAGGGCCCGCTCGGCGCGGATGCGGGCCTCGTCGGTCAGGCCGAGCCCGGCGTCCTCGATCTCGATGGCCACACCGGACTGGACCTCGGTCGCGGTCAGGTGGACGCGGGTCTGGGGCGGTGAATAGCGGGTGGCGTTGTCCAGGAGCTCGGCCATGGCGTGGATCAAGGGTTCGGCCGCGCGGCCGAGGACTCCGACGTCGGCGACCGAGTGCAGATCGACGCGCTGGTAATCGGTGATCCGGGACATGGCACCGCGCAACACGTTGAACAGCGGGATGTCCTTCTGCCACTGGCGTCCCGGCCGGGCACCGCCGAGGACGGCGATGCTGTCCGCCAGCCGGCCGATCAGCGCGGTCCGGTGATCGAGGTGCAGCAAGTCCCCGAAAACCTGCGGGTCCTGGCCGTGCCGGTCCTCCATCTCGCGCAGTTCCAGAGCCTGCTGGTGCACGATGGCCTGGACGCGTCGGGCGATGTTGACGAAGGCCCGCTGGGCGGAGTCGCGCAGGTCCTCCTCGGCCTCCACGGCCTGGAGGACGTAGCGCAGCACCGCGTGGTGTGCGGTTTCGAAGCGGGGGCTCACACGGGACGTCTGGCCGGTGCTGCGCAGTACGTCCTCGACCGAGTTGCCCTGCTGGAGCCGGGCCATGGCCGCGGGCAGGGTCTCCTTGGCCATCCGTACCGTTTCGGTCTCCTGCTCGGCCAACTGCCGTTGCAGGGCGGCCTCTCGCTCGGCGTACTGCCTGCGCAGCTCGTCGATCGCTCGGCCCCGGCGCGCTGCTTTCCCGGCTGCGACGGTCACTGCCGCAGTCGCGAGGACACCGATCCAGACGGCGTGGGCGCGGGCCGCCGGAGGCAGCAACGGCACCGCCACGGCCACACATATGGCCAGGAGCACGGGGGGCACCCACATTGCGGTGGAGGCCGGCCCCGGCCTTCCGGGTGACGAATCAGCACGAACCATCGGCATCCTCAGAGCACTAAGGGAAGGGACAGGGCGTCATACGGAATTCATGGACGTCGAAAGGCAGCGAAAGCGCGATGGGCGACCGTTGGTTCGCACACACCAATCAATTGCCGCAGTACACGCCAGGCTGACGTGCCGCGCGCGGAGCTCGGGTCCCAGGACCCCCGGAGCCCTCGCGCGGCGGCGACATCCGACAGCCGTCGGCGACGTGCCGTAGCCGTCTCAACTCGCTGCGCGGCAGTGAGCATAGCGGGGCCTGAATGACTCTGCGCGGCGCGTGCATATAACACATGAATGTACTGACGTACGAAAATCTGAAGAATCGTTTGGCGCTAGTCATTCACCGAAATCGACAGGACCGTCCCTCTGGCGCCGTCCGCTTCCGGGGGTGGCGGCGCTCATGCCGCCGGCCGGATGCGGGGCGAGCTGCTGGGGTGCAGTGCGGTGGATACGGAACATCATCGGCACACAGCGCACCCGGGCCGACGGCCCGGAGCTTCCTGCGGGCTGCCGAATACGTGGTGGCCACGCTCACGTGACCAGAAGTGGAAGCGGGTGGTCTCGTGGAGTTCGGCGCGGGGGACGGTGATGTCGTTGATGGGCGCGAAGGCGTCTGCATAGCCGAAGGAAATACCGAGCAGGAGCTTGCCGGCGCTGGTGCCGCTGGTAACACCGATATCGCTGACGCTGCTCATGCCCAACGACTCGCGCACGGTGCCGGCATAAAAGCTCAGGAGCCCTTGCGGGCAGTTGTCGATTCCGTACGCCGTCAGGGCAGCGGGAGCGTCTGCCCGTACATGCCGAGATCGGCGGCCATGCGGTCTTCGGCGTTGGACGGCAGGAACAGCAGCGCCGCATGCGGAGCGCCGTAAGAATTCAGGGCGACATCCGCTTGCCGGTGTGTACGGCGATCAGGTCCGTCAGCGGTCAGCCGGAGCCGGCGGTGAGTTGGGTGAGGTCGACCGCGTCGGCGCCCGGGTTCGGCTCGGGGACGAGAAGGCAGACACCGGCTACGACCGCGAGCGCGGCGACCAGGCAGGCCACGCCCGTACGGCCCCCGGCCCAGCGGGCCTTGAAACGTACGGGGTCCTCCACCAGCACCTTGGACAGGCACCCGGCGGCGAGGGACACCGCGAGGAGGACCGCCGTTCGGGCCCAGCCGCCGAACCCGAGGACTTCATCGGACAGGAGCAGGTAGAGCGGCCAGTGCCAGAGGTAGAGGCTGTAGGAGACGGCGCCCAGTGACCGTAGGGGCCTGCTGCCCAGGAGACGGCCGACGGGGCCGGCCGGGGCGTGCGCGAGCAGGGCGATGAGCAGGGCCGCGGCCAGGGCATGGAGGAAGAGGCCGCCGCGGAAGAGGAAGGGGGCGTTCGGTCCGTCGGTGAGGCACCAGTACGTGCCGAGGGCGCACAGCAGGGCGGCACAGAGCCAGTCGGTCAGACGGCCGGGCGTCCTCGCCAGCAGGCGGCGGGCCGGGTCGGTCGCCATCAGGGCGCCCAGCAGCAGGGAGAAGGCCCGGGTGTCGGTGCCCTCGTACACACGCGTGATGTCCGGGCCGTACGCAAGAGCCATCATGGCCACGAGGGAAATGACGGCGCCGGCGGCAGCGATCACGGGTACGAGGCGGCGCGTGGTGCGACCTCGGGCGAGGACGGCGACCACCACCGGCCAGGCGACGTAGAACTGCCATTCAACCCCGATGCTCCACAGGTGGCTGAAGACGCGGGTGTCACCGTCGTTCCAGTAGCCGACCTGCTCGCTGATGAAGTGCCAGTTCGCGGCCTGGAGTGCGGCCCACGGACCGTCCTCCAGGGCGAAGCCCAGCAGGTACGGCGGTCCGGCCGCCCTGACGAGGAGCAGCACTCCGACGATCAGCACGGTCAGCGCGGGCAGCAGGCGGCGTGCCCGGCGTTCCCAGAAGGCGGCGAGGTCGACCGTGCCGTGCCGGTTCGCGGCTTCCTTGAGCAGCAGGCCGGTGATGAGGAAGCCGGACAGGACGAAGAAGAGGTCCACGCCGAGGAAGCCGCCGCCGAAGTGCCCGGCGTGGAAGAACAGCACGCCCAGGACGGCGAGGCCGCGCAGGCCGTCCAGGGGCCTGATGTGCCGGCCGGTCGCGGGCGGGCGGGGGCGGCGGGAGGGCGGTTGGGAGGGGCGTCGGGAAGGCCGTCGGGAAAGCGGGGCGGCCGCAGGCGTTGGCATGTACAGGTCCTCACAAGGGCGGCGGGGGGACGGGGAGGCCGCCGCCCGAGCCGGGCGGCGGCTGTAGGCGTACCGGCTCACCCGCACTTGAGCTGGCCGTACACCTTGTCTCCGGTCCACGGGCCCTTCGCCCACCGGTCCGCCGGGGCGGGCGTGAAGGAGTAGTGCTTGCCCAGTTGCTGCCCGAGCCAGTTGGCGAACGCCGCCGAGCCCTGCTGGCAGGAGTGGATGCCGTCCTTGCTGCGCTGAGCCTTGGCCGCGGCGCTGTCGGTGCCCCAGAGGGCGGATGCGTCGAGGAAGCGGGCCTGGCCCGCGCTCTTCTGCGCCGCCTCCTGGGCCGCCTTCGGCGCCGACGTGATGGCGGCCTCGTGGCCCTTGTAGAACTCGTCGACCTTGAACGGCGGGGCGGAGACGATGACGAGTTCGGCGCCCGCGTCCTTCGCGGCCTTCGCGAGGCGCTCGTACGAGCCGCTCTGCTGGGCGGGAGTTCCCCAGTCGTAGGTGGTGACCTGGTAGGCGATGACATCGGGGTGGAAGGACCCGACCGCCTTGGCCAGGTCCTTGAAGGTGTCGTCGGCGAAGCTGGCGGTGGGGCCGTCGCCCTTGACGACCGTGCCGCCACCCGCGGAGGCGATGGACTTGAACTCCACGCCGCCGGCCTTCATGGCGGCGCCCAGCGCCGGTGCCTCCGCCTCGGCGATCGAGTCGCCCATCCAGAGCAGTTTCGACAGGTGCTTGCCGTCCTTGTTTCCCGCGGGCGGCGCGGCGGCGGACGCGCCGTCACCGTCGCCGCTGCCGGGCGCCGAGTTGCCGCAGCCGGTGAGGGCCAGGAGGGAGGCGCCCGCGACGAGAAGGGCCGTGGCGGCCGTGACCGGATTCTTGAGCTTTCCGGAGCGGCGCGCCGGGGTGGTGGACGTGGTGACCTGCTGCGAGGGGGACGGGGTCCGCTGCATGTGCTTGCTGTGCATGCTTCGAGGCAAACACGGTGCACGGGCGGTGACGGCGCTTGTCATCTGCCACTCACATACCGCGGGAACCCCCGTCATACGACGCTCACGCAGTGACCGCATTACGGGCCGGGGCGCGCACCTCTCGTACGAGCCGGGGCGCACGCCCCACGTACGGGCAGGTGCGTCACGGACGGGGAGTGTCAGAGGGCGCCGAGCGCCGTCATCATGCCGAGACCGTCCGAAACGACCCAGTATTCGGTGAAACGGCCGTCGGCGGCGCGGAAGATGTCCTGTCCGGCGAAGGAGATCCGGGTGCCGGGCGGGGCGGTGGCGCCGGGGATGCCGCCACGGTACGTGCCGTGGAAGGTCCAGTGCGCCGCCACCAGGCCGTCACCGACGACCGGGCCGACGTCCAGGGTGTTCTCGATGTCGCTGAAGTACTCGTACGACTGGCGGACCTGGTCGACCGCCCCCTGCGGTCCGTGGACATCGAAGGCGGGCCAGTGGCCGACGAAGTCGGGAGCGAAGATCTCGTCGGCCACGGAGAAGTCGCCGTGCCACAGGCTGAGGAGCCAGCGGCGGTAGAGCGTAGCGATGGCGTCCATGCGGCTATGTTGCGTACGCGTACACAACAGGTCAATCACCGCCGTGCGGCTGCGGGCGCGGACCGTCGGCCGCCGACGTGATCAGGGAGGTCACCAGGGTCACGAGGTCGTCGGCGAAATGGTCGCGGCGGTCCGTGGACAGCCAGTACGGGCGCAGTGCGGCCACCGTGGGGTACTGGGCGCGGTCGGCCTCGGCGGGCACGCTCACCTGGTACGGGGAACGGCCCTCTGGGCGATCGGCGTGCTGGGTGAGGTGGCCGAGGAGGAAGTTCCAGACGATCCGGTTGGCGGTGGCCGCCGCCGGCAGTGCCAGGCCGCAGGCCTTCCACGCGGCGTAGATCTCCTCCAGGAGCCACAGGACCGAGGGAGCCATCAAGTCGCCACGTCCCAGCACGTCCACGATCCAGGGCCGGGCCGCCAGTTCGTCGCGCTGCCAGGTCAGCAGGGCGAGCAGGCGGGCGCGGGGCTCGTCGGGCAGCGCGGGCCGGGGCAGGTCGGTCACGATGCGGTCCAGGAGGAGGACCAGGAGTTCGTCCTTGTCGCGTACGTGCCGGTAGATGCTCATCGGGGCGCTGCCCAACGCCTCGGCGACCCGGCGCATGGTCAGCGCCCGGCTGCCTTCCTCGGTGACGATGTCCAGGGCCGCTTCGACGACGCGGTCACGGGAGAGCCGGGGCGGCCGTCCGCGGCGCGCCGTACCCCGTCCGGTGGCCGCCTTCCGCTCCGCGACGTCCGCGCTCGGCCCCGTGCCTGCTGTGCTGTGCTCGCTCACGGAAGCAGTCTGGCATCGCGGGGAACGCGGGACCGGCGGAGCGGGGGCGTGGCCGGGCGGCCGTACCGGGTTCGCTCCTGCCGGTCGGGTAGATCTTCACGAGATCGACGGCTTCCCGGGTCGTCGCAGCCTGCTGTACCCCAGGCATCGCCGCACACCTGTGTCAGATTCGGTGTGACTCCCACCTTCCTGATGTCACCGGACACGAGGAGGCTGAATGGCGAGGGCGGAACCCTGCGGTCAGACGTCGTGCCGAGACGTTGACCAGGGCGTGCGTGGGGTGGCAAGCATGCTCCGCCGGGCCACCGGTACGTCAGCGGAGCGCGCGGGTCAGCACCTCGCGATGATCACTGACCCACTGGAAGGCTTCCCGGACCTCGGTGAGCGCACCGGCGTCCCGAAGGCGGATCATCGCCCGGTCACCGGCCCGCGCACCGGCTTCGATGCCACGCCTGCACCGGTCCTGCCACCACAGGATCGCGGGGACGAGTCCGGTCCGGTCGGTCAGGCCGTACGTATCGGCGACCAGCCGCAGCCGTCGCACGCTGTCGCCGGCGTCCCCCACGCGCAGCCCGAGGCCGATGTACTGCCAGCACACATGGGCGACATCTGCAAACGCGTGCCCGGAGCTGCCAGGTCCCAGTCGATGAAGGCCACCGGGCGCAGGTTGTCGCCGGCCGGCCGGCGGACGGTGTTCCTGGGCGAGAGGTCGTTGACGAACGCGGTCCTGGCCGAAGCGGGGCGGCGCACCGTGGAACCGGCCCAGCCGACGTGGTGGAGGAAGCCTCCCGGCAAGGGAACCTCAGTCATCCCTGCGGTCCGGAGCGCTCCCGCTCGCTTGTGGCGCTCGTGGCGGGCCGTTCCAGGGCGGTCGGTCCGGGCCGCTGCCCCTGCCAGTGCGCCGCCTTCGGCTCGTAGGCCGGCCGCGGGGCGAGTACGTGGCTGGGGCGGGCGCGGGAAAGCGTTGGTCGGAGCGCGTCGAGTTGGCGGACCCGGGGGAGCCTGGTGATCACCGGTTTTCCTACCACGCTCTGCCTGGGCCCGGTGGGTCGCGAACTGCCCACGCCCCTCATGCCCCTCGCGCCCCCGCCGACTCCGCGGCATCGCGTTCGGCGGCACGCTGAGCCAGCTCGGACCAGTTGTCCGCGTAGGCGCGGGCCAGTTGGGCGACGGTCCGCCGGTGGTTCCGTGGCAGGCCGGCCGTGATCTTCTCCCACTCCTCGGGGCTGACGCTGTGGATGCCGAGCAGCCGCAGCAGGGTGCGGCCGGTGTCGCTGTAGCGCAGGGCCGGGTCGCCCTTGAGGCGGTTCACGACGCGGCGCCGGTCCGCCGCGGGCATCCGGGGGCGAGACACCGCGCCACCGTTTCCCGCGCGTCGGCCGGCAAGGCTGCCGATGCCTGGTCCCTGTTGCCCGCCGTTCCTGCCGCGCGCGCCGCGCTCGTCGAGCAGGGGTTTCTCCCCGCGGCGGATCCGGTTGCGTACGTCACGCGCGGTCTCCGGGGAGATGCCGGTCTGCTGCGCGATCTGCCGGAGCGAGAGGTCCGGGTGGTCGGCGATGAGTTCGCCGGCCAGCCTGCGGCCTTCGGCGCCGTCGAGGGGGCGGAAGCGGCCGTCCTGGCCGACGCGACGGCGGTCGGCCGACGCGTCGCCCGGCATCCGCCGGCGGACCTTGGCCACCGTCGCCGGGGCCACGCCGGTGATCGAGGCGATCATCCGGTTCGACCAGATGGGGTGCGAGGCGATGATGCGCTCGGCCGCGCGTTTGCGGTCCGCCTTGGTCAGGGGCAGCCCGTGGCTGGTGTTGGACTCGACGGCGAGGACGAAGGCGTCCGCTTCGTCGCCGTCGAAGAACCGTACGGGGATGGTGTCCCGGCCGCGCCGCTCGGCCGCGCGCAACCGGTGTGCGCCGTCGATGACCCGTAGCGTGTCGCGGTGGACGATGATGGGCGGAAGTGGTGCGTCGGCGACCGCCAGCAAGTCGATGTGTTCCTGGTTCTCCCCCGACATTCTCGGCGAATCGCTCACCGACAGGGCACTGATCTCGACGTCGACGACCGTGTGCAGGTCGACCTGCGACTGCCCGGGTTCCACTTGCCCCTCCTCGGTCCGCGTTTCCCCGTTCACTCTCCGGTTCCGGAGTGCCACACGGTTCACCGGTGGGCCGGTTCCGCCCCGGAATGGGGGGCGGTGCGACCGGCGGTGCCGTACCGTTTCTGTCCTTTTCGGCTGCGGACAGCGAAAAGGCGGAGAGCGGGAGCGGTTCCGGGCCGGCGAAGCGCTTCCGCGTTGCGTGTGCTCCCCCGTTCCGGGCCCGCTCGGCGCGGCAGTCCGGAATCCGGCGGCCCGTCCCCAAGCCGCCGGCCCGCCGCCGCGCCGCCACAGCCGGGTTGTTCCGGGTGGCCGTGGTCGTACGGCATCTCCGGCCCGGCCGGAACGCGACCGGTTTCCCACGTCGGGTGTCCGTGGCTCGAAGATGCCGTTGTGCTGCTGATGCTGAGCCGGTGGGCCGGAGCGGGGAAGGGGGCTTTTGTCCAGGACTTGTCCAGCACTTGTCCGGCCTGCTCAGGGCGGGGGGCGCCCCTTCTCCCGGACAATTCCGGATGGCTTGTCCGAGGGGAATTGCCTTGTATTCCGCCGAGGCCGTACGGGCGTGGGGGGGGGGGGGGGGGAGGGAAAAAAAACCCCCCCCCCCCACCCCCCCCCCCCCCCCACCCCCACCCCCCCCCCCCCCAACCCCACACCACCCAACCTGCAGCCCCCCCCCCCC
>NZ_JBVIBD010000017.1:81815-227185 GCF_055573595.1 Streptomyces sp. NPDC030165
GGGGGGGGGGGGTTCTCTCTTGTGGCGGGGCGGGTGGGGGGGGTTGGGGGGGGGGGGGGGTGTTTGGGTCTGGGGCGGGGTGGGGGGGGCTTCCCCCCCCCCCCCCCCCCACGCCCGTACGCGTTCTTCCGCCGGTCAGTTCCGCGCGCCGAACACCTGCGTCCACGTCGGGCCGCCGGACGTGTCGTGGGTGCCTATGCCTATTTCCTTGAAGTCGCAGTTGAGGATGTTCGCCCGGTGGCCGGGGCTGTTCATCCAGCTCTTCATCACCTCGTCGGCGGACCGCTGTCCCCTGGCGATGTTTTCGCCATAGGTGCTCCACCGGTATCCGGCGGCCGTGATGCGGTCACCCGGGTCCGTACCGTCCGGACTGGTGTGGTCGAAATAGTTCCGGGCGTCCATGTCCTGGGAATGGCGCCGGGCCGCGGTGACGAGCTGGTCGTTGGCGCGGACGGGGGAACAGCCCTGTCTGGCGCGCTCGGCATTGACCAGTGCGGTGACCCGCTGGGCGAAGCCCGACCCGCCGCCCGCGGCCCCGGAGGCCGGTGCGGGGGCGGCGGAGGACGGGCGCGGTGCGGGGGCGGCGGGCTCGGAGGGGGCCCGCTTCTTCCGCGGAATGTGCGGCTCCTTGGAGGGGGACGCGGAGGACGGGGCGGGGCTCGGGCTGTGGCTGGTCCCGGAGGGGGAAGGGGCGGGTTTCGTCGCCGGGGGCGTGGCCAGGGGCGCCGACTCGGGTTCCGTCGCGGCCCGTGAGGCGCCGGGCTCGTCGTCCGGGCCGGAGGTGATCAGCGGCAGCGCGCCGCCGACCGTGGCGAGGGCGGCGGCGGCCACGGCCGCCGCGGTGACGGCGCGACGGCGGCGGACACGGCGGCTCTCGCGCAGCGCGTCGCGGAGCTGGGCGCGTCCGCCTCCCGTGGCCGGACCGGCGGCCGGGGAAGGAGCCGCTCCGCCTGCCGCCGCGGACACGGCGGGCTGCTGGGTGGTGGTGGCGGCCGCGAGGACCGGGTCCTCCATGGTGTCCGGTGCGAGGGCGGCGGCCAGCGGCACCAGCGCCAGGCCGACGAGCAGCCGGTCGGCGGGCACCAGCCCGGACGAGAAGGAGGAGCAGACGGTGCACTCGCGGGCGTGCCGTGCGATGCGCTTGCGCCACAGCGCGGAGGGCGCCCCGTCCCACTGCTCGGTCACCGTGTCCAGCAGGACGCACCGCGGCGTGGCGGACAGCGCGCGCACCACGACGCGGGACGCTTCGAGCTGGGACTTCATCCGCTGGACCCGTACGGCCGTGTGCTGGGGCGTCAGCTCCATCGCGGCGGCGACCTCCGTCCGGGTCAGCTCGCCGGCTGCCTCCAGCCACCACAGGGACAGCAGTGCGCGGTCGCCCTCGTCGAGCCAGCGGGTGGCTTCGGCGACCTCCCGGCGCTGTCCGGACAGGCCGAGGCGGACGATGGTCAGTCCGACGAAGTCGGCACGGGGGTCGGGGACGTCGTACGCGTCGTCCAGGCCGCCGTTCACGGGTGCGGCCTGGTCCTGCCGCCAGTGCGCCCGTATCTGGTTCATCGTGATGGCCACCAGCCAGGGCCGGAAGCTGCCCGGGTCGCGGAGGTCGCCGAGGCTGCCGAGGGCCCGGAGCATGGTCTCCTGCGCCACGTCGTCCACGTCCGCGTGGCCGTGCAGCGCGCGTCCCACGATGTTGTACACCAGGGGCATGGACGCGGCGACGAGCTGGTCCCTGGCCTGCCCGTCCCCCGCCTGCGCGGCCGCAATCACCGCAGGGTCGAGTTCGCTGCTCACGCTCTGTCCACTCTCTTTCGGTTCGGGCTTGTTCCGTCCCACACACAGGAGATGCTGCGGGGGCGGGGCCGATAACAGAAATCGAGCAATTGTCCGCCGGATTCGTACGGACAGCCGACGGTATGCGTACCCACGGGCTCACCGAGGGCCGGTGACGAGGGCGTACACGAGCTGGCGGAAGGCAGGTCACGGAGGGCTGGGGGCGCGGTCCCCGGGTGGGCTCGGCCTGCCCGCACCCGAAATATCGGCGGAAATTTCCCGCTGGGTGCATCCTTCGGCGTGACTTGTGCGTCTCACGAGAAAGCCACCCTCTCATGTGGCCGTACTTCAGCGGCATTTGGAGAAAACACGTTGAAAACTGGCATCAAGGGCGTACGTCGCCTGTCCGCGACGGCCGTCACCGCCGCGGGGGCCGTCCTGCTGACCGGGGCGTTCGCCGCCCCGGCCCAGGCCGCGGCGGCCCCGGCCGCCCCGGCGAAAGCCGCGGCGAAGGCCGCGGCGCCCAAGGCCCCCGCGATCACCGCGGCGGGCGGTTTCGTGATGAACAACGGCAACGGCAGGACCGCCTTCGCCAAGGCGGCGGACAGCCGCCGTTCCATGGGCTCCACCACCAAGATCATGACGGCTCAGGTGGTGCTGTCCCAGAAGAAGCTCAACCTGGACACCAAGGTCACGGTCGACAAGGCGTACAGCGACTACATCGTCGCCAAGACCGCTTCGTCGGCCCGGCTCATCGTCGGGGACAAGGTCACCGTCCGCCAGCTGCTGTACGGGCTGATGCTCCCGTCCGGCTGTGACGCGGCGTACGCGCTGGCCGACAAGTTCGGCAGCGGGTCCACGCGGGCGGCGCGGGTGAAGTCGTTCATCGGCCAGATGAACACCGCGGCCAAGAACCTCGGTCTGAAGAACACGCACTTCGACTCGTTCGACGGCATCGGCAACGGTGCGAACTACTCGACGCCGCGTGATCTGACGAAGCTGGCCTCCAGCGCGATGAAGAACGCCACCTTCCGTGCGGTGGTGGGCACCAAGTCGACCAAGCAGAAGGTCACGACGAAGAGCGGTGGCTACCGCTACATGTCGTGGACCAACACCAACAACCTGCTCGGCAGCTACCAGGGCACCATCGGCGTCAAGACGGGCTCGGGCCCGGAGGCCAAGTACTGCCTGGTCTTCGCCGCCACCCGGAACGGCAAGACGGTCATCGGTACCGTCCTCGCCTCCTCCTCGGCGGCCAACCGCACCGCCGACGCGAAGAAGCTGCTGGACTACGGCTTCAAGGTCTGACGAGCGGAGAGGGCCTGCCCGCGGCATCCGGCCGCCGGCAGGCCCTTTTTCCTTGCCGTCCGCCGGGACGGTACGGAGCCGATACCCCCTGGCCCTCCGGTGTCCTCCCCTGGTGGGGCCAGCCCCATGCGGAGACGGGGGACGGCCGCATTCTGCGCGCCGCGGCGCACTTCTAGCGTCCTTGTCCATGACCAACTCCTCACGGACGCTTTCCCTGCCGCCTCCGGCTCCGCGCCACCGCGGACTCCTGGTCTTCCTCTCGGTGGCATACCTGGGCATGTGGGCGGCCATGACGCCCCTTCTGGTCACCGGGTTCCAGCGGGAGAGTGCCCGGTCGGGGACCAAGACGCTGGAGGAAATCTGCATCTCGGCCGCGATGTTCGCGCCGGCGCTCGCCGCGCTCCTCGTGGTCCGGTACGTGGAACGCACCGGCCGGGTACGGGACGTCCTCGCCCTGCGGTGGCCCCGGCCGCACGGCCGCACCGCCCGCTCCTGTCTCCTGGCCCTCGCGGTCCCGGCGGCGCTGACCGCCGTCGCACTCGGCGTCGGCGCGGCGACCGGCCACTACCCCTTCGGTGTGCGCTGGGACGGCCTCGTGCCCTGGGCGGCCGCCATGCTGCTCCAGATGCTTATCTCCCTGCCGCTGTTCTTCGGCGAGGAGCTCGGCTGGCAGGGCTATCTCTTCCCCCGCCTGGCGCGGAACGGCAAGGGCGCGCGCCTGGTGGGGGCGTACGCGGGCACCGGCGCCGCCTTCGCGCTGTGGCACCTGCCCACGCTGCTGATGGGCGGGCAGTATCCCGGCCGCCCCTGGTACGTGTCCGTACCCGCCATGGTGATCAGCTGCACGCTCATCCTGCCGGTCTTCACCTGGCTGCGGCTGCGCTCCGGATCGGTGGTGCCCGCGGTCCTCGGCCACACCTTCGTGAGTACGGCGGGCGTGGGCACGGTCAAGGCGTTCGCCGCGCCGGACGCTCCCCTGGATCCTCTGTACATGGGGCTGACCGGCTGGCCCGGCTGGATCGTCACGGCCGCCTTCGTCGCCTTCCTGGCGCTGACCGGGCGGCTCCGGCCGTCGGCGTACGGGCGGAGAGCCGGAGAGCCGGAGAGGGACACGGGTGCGGTGGAAGACGTCGGCCCGGGGGAGACGGGGGCCCGGGGAGAGACGGGGGGCCGGAAAGCGACGGGGCCCGGGGAGAGACGGAGCCCGCCACGGCGCCGCCCGTACCCGGGTGCCGGGGCCGCCGTACCCCGGCGAGTAGGCTCCGTGCGATGGAGATCTTCCACCTGCGCTACTTCGTGGCGGTCGCCGAACACCTGAGTTTCTCCCAGGCCGCCCGCCACCTGCACATGGCGACCTCGCCCCTGAGCCAGCGGGTGCGGGATCTCGAACGCGAACTCGGCCAGAAACTCTTCGACCGGGACTCCCACCATGTGGCCCTCTCCCCCGCCGGCCGGACGCTGCTGCCGATCGCGAAGGACGTACTGGGCCGGTTCGACGACATCCCCTGGCGGTTGCGCCGGGAGATAGGGCCCGAGCGGCGTGCCGTCTACGTGGGCGTGCCGCCCGCGCTGCATCCGCGGATGCGGGAGCGTCTGACGCGGCTGGAGGAACGCTGCGCCGAGGAGTTCGACGTCAAGCGCTGGCCCGGCAAGAGCGGCAACCTCCTGAACGCGGTGCAGCGCGGCGACCTGGCCATGGCCCTGGTCCACCTGCCCGTGCACGCCGAGGGCATCGAGGTGGTGGAGCTGCTGCACGAGCCGCTGGGCGCGGTACTGCCGGCCGCCGATTTCCACGGGCGTACCTCGGTGTCCCTGAGCGAACTGACCGATTACACGTATGTGTGTTCCGCGCCCGGCACCCTGCCGACCTATTTCGAGCAGATCAAAGTACGGCTGAAAGCCGCGGGGATTCACAAGGAAATCACCCTCAATATCGGTGACTATGCGAGCGTCGCGGAAATGGTGGCGAACGGCTCGACCTTCGGCATCACCTTGCTGGAACGCGAGAACAACGCGAACACCTACGGAAACGACGCGAATGTCGTGCTGCCGTTCGCGGATTTCTCCCCGTCGCTGGCGACCGGGCTGATCTGGCGGCGCGACCGGGGCGAGCCGGACGGTGACCTGCATGTCCTGGTACGGGAAGCGCGGTGCGCGCTGCCGGATCCGGCCGGTACGGACTGAGCGGGCGGCCGGGACGGCGGCAGCCCCGTAAAACCCCGTGAACAGCGCTCCACCCCCTCAAGAAATGACGCGAAGAACGGCGTGACCGCTGTGGTCACGCCGTTCTTCGCGTATCGGTGTCACCCATGGATTGAGTGCACCCCCGCCACAGGTCTAGCGTTTTCGGTGGACGAAGGAACGCGGCACCGGCCGCATTCCCCTTTCCCGTCCCGGAGCTTTCCCGACTGGAGTGGTGATGGCACCCGCAACACCCACGGAAGAAACCACGGCCGAAGACGGCAGCGACAACGGCAGCGGCGGCCGGTCCGCCGGTCCGCTCGCAGGGGTCCGCGTCATCGACATGGCCACGGTCGTGATGGGCCCGTACGCCGCCCAGATCCTCGGCGACCTCGGCGCCGACGTCATCAAGATCGAGTCGCCGAACGACACCGTACGCGTCGGCGCCCTGCACCGTACGCCCGGTATGACGCCGCTGAACCTCAACGTCAACCGCAACAAGCGCAGCGTCACGCTCAACCTCAAGGACGACGCCGAGCGGGACCGCGCCCTGGAGCTGATCGGCACGGCCGACATCCTCGTCACCAACATGCGCATCGGCGCGCTGCGCCGGCTGGGCATGGACTACGACAGCCTCGCCGCCACCCACCCCCACCTGATCTACGCCCACGCCCAGGGCTTCCGGCCGGACTCCGACCGGGCGCAGCTGGCCGCGTACGACGAGACGGTGCAGGCGGCCTCCGGACTGCTGGACCTGGCGCAGCGCGCGGGTGACGTGGGCGCGCCGGTGGTGCTGCCGAGCATCTTCGCCGACAAGGTCGCCGCGCTGTCCATCGTGTACGCGACGCTGGCCGCCCTCGTCCACCAGCGGGCGACCGGCCAGGGGCAGCACGTCGAGGTGCCGATGGTGGACACACTGCTGGCGTTCAACCTGGTCGAACACTTGCAGGGCGCCATCTACGAACCGCCGATGGGGCCGACCGGCTTCCCGCTGTCCATGAACAAGGGACACCGGGCGCGGCCCACCAAGGACGGCCTCGCGATGATCATCCCGTACGGCCCGCAGAACTTCCGCGACCTGTTCGCGGCCGCCGGACGGGCCGATCTGGCCGAGGACCCGCGCGTCAACGGCGAGTTCATCGACTCCGTACGGGACGGGGAGGCACTGGCCGAACTGCTGGAGACGGTGACGCCGGCGCTGACCACGGCCGAGTGGATGGAGGTGTGCACCAAGCACAGCATCCCCGTCGGGCCGGTGCTGCGGCTCGACGAGGCGCCCGACGACCCGTATGTCCGCGAGGGTCACCTGATGGATGTGGCCGAGCACCCGAGCGAGGGCGCCTACCGCGTGGTCGGCGTGCCGCTGGCCTTCTCCGCCACGCCCGCCTCCGTGCGCCGGCACGCGCCGCTGCCCGGCCAGCACACGGAGGAAGTCCTCGCCGAGCTGGCCGCCCGCGCCGCGGACGCACCGGCCGTGCCGGCGGCCCGGTCGGCGCAGTCCGACGACGCCGAGAAGGAGGAGCAGCGATGAGCACCCCTGATTCCCGGAATTCCCCGGTTACTCCGGACTCCCCGGTTTCCCAGGACACCCCGGTTTCCCAGGACACCCCGGTTTCTCAGGACGCCGCAGCGGGCGACGGGCCGGTGCAGGTCCGGTACGAGCCGCTGGGCGCAGGCGGGGAAGACGCCGGCAGCGCGCTCGTCATCACGATCAACCGGCCCCGGGCCCGTAACGCCGTGGACGCGGCGGTCGCCGAGGGCATCGCGGCCGCCGTGGACACCCTGGAGTCCGATCCCGCCCTCCGGGTGGGCGTGCTCACCGGTGCGGGCAGCACGTTCAGCGCCGGGATGGACCTCAAGGCGGCGGCCCGCGGCGAGCGCGTCAACGTACCCGGCAAGGGTTTCGCCGGGCTCGTCGAAGCCCGTACCACCAAGCCGTTGATCGCGGCGGTCGAAGGCTTCGCCATGGGCGGCGGCTTCGAACTGGCCCTCGCCTGCGATCTGGTGGTCGCGGCGGACGGTGCGCGCTTCGCGCTTCCCGAGGTCAGGCGCGGCCTGATCGCCGGAGGCGGCGGCGTGCTGCGACTGCCCCGGCGCGTCCCGTACCACCTGGCGATGGAGCTGCTGCTGACCGGCCGGACGGTCACCGCCGAACGCGCCCACGCGCTCGGCGTCGTCAACCAGATCACCGACGACGGCCAGGCTCTGGCCACCGCGTTGGAACTCGCCGCGGAGGTGGCGCAGAACGCGCCCTTGGCGCTTGCCGCCGTGAAGGAGGTCGTCCGCCGGGCGGACGGCGTCCCGGAGCCCGAAGCCTTCGCCGCGCAGGCCGAGGCTATGGGCGGGCTGATCCGTTCGGAGGACTTCGCCGAAGGGGTACGGGCCTTCGGCGAGAAGCGGGCGCCCCGCTGGAGCGCGCGATGAACCGCGAACAGCTCCTCGGCAGCCTGAACACACCGCTCACCGCCCCGGCCTACCCGCCCGCCGCTGCCCGCTTCACCGACCGCGAGTACCTCAACATCGTCTACCGCACCGACGCCGAGGCACTGCGTGCGGTGGTGCCGGAGCCCCTGAGCATCGACGAGCCGCTGGTGCGGTTCGAGATCATGAAGATGGGCGACGTGACCGCCTACGGCCCGTACGTCGAGGCCGGTCAGGCCATCCCGGTCCGCCACGGGGACGAGCGCGGCGAATACCTGCACGCGATGTACCTCGACAGCTTCCCCGCCACCGCGGCGGGCCGCGAGGTGAGCGCCTACCCGAAGGTGATGGGCTCCCCCGCGCTGTACGCCGACCACGCGGCGCTGGTGGGGACGCTGGACTACGGGAGCGTACGGGTGGCCACCGCGACGATGGGCTACAAGCACCGTCCGCTGGACCTGGGCGCGGCCCGCGAGCAGATCACCGTGCCCACCTACATGCTGAAGATCGTGCCGGACTACGACGGCGCTCCGCGCGTCTGCGAACTGGTACGCACCGAGATCACCGACCTGGTGGTCAAGGAGGCGTACACCGGCCCCGCCCGGCTCCAGCTGTTCGAACACGTCCTGGCCCCGCTGGCCGACCTGCCCGTACGCGAGGTCGTCTCGGCCAGCCACATCGTCACCGACCTCACGCTGGCCGGCGCCGAACCCGTCCACGACTACCTGGCCCGCGCCTGAGGAGCACCACCATGTCCCCCACCCACCACGACACCACCTCCCCCATCAGCACCGTGGCCATCGTCGGAGCCGGAACCATCGGCCTGTCCTGGGCGGCCCTGTTCGCCGCACACGGCCTGCGCGTGACCGTCACCGACCCGCGCGAGGACCTGGACGAAGCCGTGGCCGAGGCGCTGCCGATGCTCGCCGACGGGCTGCCCGGCACGACGCCCGAAGAGCTGCTCGGCCGGATCCGTACGACGCACGACCTGGCCGAAGCCGTCGCCGACGCGGACCTCGTACAGGAGAACGGCCCGGAGAACCTGGAGTTCAAGCAGCGGCTGTTCGCCGACATCGCACGGCACGCCCCCGCCGCAGCCGTGCTGGCCACGTCCAGCTCCGGCATCGTCGCCAGCGCCATCGCCGCGCCACTGCCCGACGGAACCGCCGCCCGGCTGCTGGTCGCGCACCCCTTCAACCCGCCGCACCTCGTCCCGCTGGTGGAGATCGTGCCCGGCGAACGCACCTCCGAGGAAGCCGTCGGGACCGTCACCGACTTCTACCGGGCACTGGGCAAGACACCGGTGCGGCTGCACAAGGAACTGCCCGGGTTCGCGGCCAACCGGCTGCAGGGCGCCGTCCTCCAGGAGGCGATGCACCTCGTACTCAGCGGCGTGCTCGACGCCGGCGAGGTGGACACCGTGATGAAGGCGTCGCTGGGCGGCCGGTACGCCACCGTCGGGCCGTTCGAGAGCTTCCACCTCGGCGGCGGCCCCGGCGGCATCCGGCACATGATGGAACACCTCGGCCCCGGCCTCGTCGAGGGCTGGCAGCGCCTCGGCCACCCGGAGCTGGACGCCGACGCCACCACCACGGTCGTCTCCCAGACCGAAGCCGCGTACGGGCACGGCCCCGAGGCCTACCGCGAGCGCGCCGCGCTGCGCGACCGCAAGCAGCTCGCCCTCAACGACGTGCTCAGCCGGGCCGACCGCACCTGATCCGGGTGACCAGTCCCGGATCCGTACCCCTCACACCCCACAGCGAAAACCAGCACAGCCAGGAGCACCCCATGCCCAAGCCCGCCAACCCCACCCCCGACTTCTTCGGCTTCGCCGACCTCCTCGACGACGGTGAGCGCGCCGAACTCGCCGCGATACGCGACTACCTGGAGGCCGAGATCAAGCCGCTGGCCAACGACGCCTGGGACCGGGCGGAGTTCCCCTTCGAGGCGGTCGAGAAGTTCGCCAAGCTGGGACTGGCCGGTTACCACTACCCCGAGTACGGTGACGGCCGCCCGCGCAGCGAGCTGTTCGCCGGCTTCCTCAACCTGGAACTCAACCGCATCGACCCGTCCCTGGCAGTGTTCGCCGGTGTACACAACGGCCTGGCGATGGGCAGCATCCACGGCGGCGGCGACCAGGAGCAGCGCGACCGCTGGCTGCCGGACATGGCCGCGATGCGGACCATCGGCGCCTTCGCCCTGACCGAGCCGGAAGGCGGCTCGGACGTCGCCGGCGGGATGCGCACCACGGCCCGGCGCGACGGCGACACGTGGGTCCTCAACGGCGCCAAGCGGTGGATCGGCAACGGCACCTTCGCCGACGTGGTCGTGGTGTGGGCGCGCGACACCGCCGACGGCAACGTCAAGGGATTCGTCGTGGAGAAGGGCACCCCCGGCTTCACCGCCACGAAGATCGAGGGCAAGATCGCGCTGCGGACCGTACAGAACGCGGACATCACGCTGGACGAGGTCCGGGTCCCCGAGGCGAACCGCCTCCAGCGGATCAACAGCTTCCGCGACACCGCCGCCGTCCTGGCGCGCACCCGCGGCGGAGTGGCCTGGCAGGCCCTGGGCGTGGCCGTACGCGCCTATGAACTCGCCCGCCAGTACGCCGTCGACCGCGTGCAGTTCGGCAAGCCCATCGGCGCCTTCCAGATGATCCAGGACCTGCTGGTCAAGATGCTCGGCAACATCACCGCCATGTTCGGCATGGTCGTACGCCTGAACCAGCTCACCGCCGCCGGGCAGGCCGGCGCGGAACAGGCCGCGCTGGCCAAGGCGTTCACCACGACCCGGATGCGTGAGTGCGTCGCCTGGGCGCGTGAGCTGTTCGGCGGCAACGGCATCGTCCTCGACCACGAGATCGCGAAGTTCTTCGCCGACGCGGAGGCGGTCTACTCCTTCGAGGGCTCCCGCGAGATGAACACCCTCATCGTCGGCAAGTCCATCACCGGCCTCAGCGCCTTCGTGTAGCCGCCGGACCGCACACCGCCCCACGCCGCTGTGCGGGGGCGGTGTCGGCGTGTCTGCGGGTGCCCTTTCGGGGCGACCGTCACTGGTCGGTGGCGGCTGTCACAGGGCGGTGCCGGTCGTCGCCAGGCAGGAAGGGCGAGGCTGGGGACGACGCGGGGGCCGGGGGTGAGAGGGAAGGCACGGGGTGGGCGGTGCCGGCCCTTCCGGAGGCGACGGAAGCGGCGGATTTCATGCGTTCCTCGTCGTACTGCTTCCAGTCCGCCGGCGGCCAGGTCGCCTCGGGGGCCGCGAGCGACCGGTCGATGTGCTCCCGCAGCCCTTCCCCGAAGAAGTCGGACACCTGTCGTACAAGCTTCAGCGCCTCGATGGTGCCCGAGCTGAGGGGCCTGGCCATGCGGTCCGTACCGCCCGGCACACTGCGCGGGGCCGCATGCGCATGGTGCGCCGCCCGCAGCGCGTGGCTGTGCAGACCGGCACACGCATAACCGATCGCCAGGGCGATCCGCCGCACCGCGTCGTCGACCCCGTGCGTCAGCTCGCCGGCGCCGAGGAGCGTCTGATGGGGGCTGCCGGGCCCTTCGAGACCGTCCGCCGTGCGCGGCGGGAGCTTCTTCTCCTCGGCGTCGAGCAGCCGGTGCGCCCGTTCCATGACGGACGCGACGAAGGCCAGTTCTTCCAGGTCGATGGAGTGGGTCATGGCGGTCCTCCCGTGCCGAGTACGTACAACGGCACCGTAGGGACGGCCGGTCCCATACATGACCCGATCCGCCGAAAGCAGACCCATTGGAGTTACGGACGGGTCTGCCTCCGGTGCGCCGGGGACTGTCAGTGCGCGATGGAGTCGATGAGGTCGCGCGCGCCCTGGCGCAGCAGCGCGACGGCGACGGACGTGCCCAGGGTGGCCGGGTCGAGCGGCCCGGCCCACTCGTGGGCGTTGAGCACGGTCTTGCCGTCCGGGGTGAAGACGCAGGCCCGCAGCGACAGTTCGCCGTTGCGCTCGGTCCGCGCGTACCCGGCGATCGGTGAATTGCAGTGGCCCTGGAGGACGTGCAGGAACATCCGTTCGGCGGTCGCCTCCCGGAAGGCGTCGCGGTCACCGAGCGCGCTGACCGCGTCAATGGTGCGGGTGTCGTCCTCGCGGCACTGCAGGGCCAGGATCCCGGCGCCGATGGGCGGACACATCGTCTCGGCCGGCAGGATCTCGGTGATGACGTCACGGCGGCCGATGCGGTCCAGCCCGGACACGGCCAGCAGCAGGGCGTCGGCGTCCCCCGCGTGGAGCTTCTCCAGACGGCGGTTGGCGTTGCCGCGCATCGGCACGCACTCCAGGTGCGGGTACGAGGCGGCGAGCTGGGCGATACGGCGTACGGAGGACGTGCCGACGCGCGTCCCGGCGGGCAGCTGGTCGAGGGCGAGCCCGCCGGGATGGATCAGGGCGTCCCGGATGTCGTCACGTTCAAGGAAGGCCGCGAAGGTCGTGCCGGCGGGCAGCGGGCGGTCCGCCGGGACGTCCTTGACGCAGTGCACGGCGAGGTCCGCCTCCCCCGCCAGCAGCGCGGCGTCCACCTCCTTGGTGAAGGCGCCCTTCCCGCCGAGTTCGGACAGATCGCCCATCCAGCGGTCACCGGACGTCGTGACCGGCACGACCTCCGTACGGATCCCGGGGTGCAGGGCGGCCAGCTCGGTCCGTACGCGCTCCACCTGGGCGAGCGCCATGGGAGAGGAACGCGAGACGATACGGATCAGTTCAGGGGCGGACATGGCGTACACCCTAGGCCGTCGGACCTCGGCTCCGGCTCTTCAGGCACTTGGACATGGGTGGGGTTTTCGCGCGCCCAGGGTGACGATCATGGACGCTTTCCCCGATCCGTACATCGATTCCCGCCTCGTTCCGTACGCGGACATCAACGGTCACGGGGCGGGGGGCCGGGACACCGCTGCTGTTCGCGCTGCTCAGCGGGTACGAGCATGCACGACCACGCCGGTCAGGGACGGTCGGGTGCGCGGGCTGGGCTTCCGTCTCGCCCGCTTGGACGCGGCCACCCACGAGTTCTTCGGCGAGCGGCCGGACGGCGAGCTGGTCCGCCGGCGGATCCGGCACGCGCTGGGGCTGGGGAGGGGAGCTGGAGGCCGTGCGTGACGCTTGCGTCCGGGTGTACGTCTACCGCCCGGAGGCGGGCGACGGTCAGGTCACGCTGGTGATCCGTCAGGAGGCGGGTGCCGGTCCGGGCACTCTGGTGACCCGTCAGGAGCTGGAGTCCGCCGGAGTGCCCTGGCACTGACAGCCCGCGTGCCTGGACGACCTGTGACGAGATCTGAGTTCTGACGGCCGGTGAGGCGGGGCTGCGGGGAGAGGCTGTGGAGAGCGGGGAACGGGCCGTGAAGAGCGGACCGCGGGGGCGCCGTCACCCCGTTCGCCCATCCCGGCGTGCGGACCGGCGAGGGCTGGGTCAAGGTCATCTCGTCAGGTCCACCCACCTCACCCTCAGGAGAAACACATGCTTCGTAACGTCGCGATCACCCTCGCCGGTGTCACGGCGGCCGGTTTCCTGGCCGCCGGGCCCGCTGCCGCCGACTCGGGCGGCGGCGCCGCCGCGGGCGGCGCGTACGGCTCCGGCGGCTACTCGTCGGAGAACACGCTCGGCGGATACCGTCACTACAACGTCGGCGGCCCCACGGGCGTGACCTCCACCGGCGCCGCGTACGCCCACAGCAAGGCGAGCGGCGAGTTCGACTACGGCCGCTACTTCAAGGCCGTCTGGCGCTGACCCGACGTCGCGCCGGCACGCCGACGGCCGCGCCCCGCGTCCGTTTCCGCGACGCGGGGGCGCACCGTCCGGGTACACGCCGACGGCTCCGTGGCACCGGCCGCTACCTCCCCTTCACGCACGCGTTCGCATGCCCTGCGCCGGGCATCGCGACGGCGGTCGCTGCCACGCACCAAGCCTGCCCCACGGCCTCAGCACTCCGTGGCGGATGACAGAACGCAGACAGAGCGGCCCCCCGCCGGGAGCTTTCGGCGGGGGGCCGCTCTGTGTGCGCTGGTGCCGGCCGCCACGGTGTCAGCCGGGACTCCGTCGCGCCGGCATCAGCCATGACACTTGTCGTATCGCGTTGCTTCGCGTCGTCGTCAGCTGTGGCTCCGGTCGGGTGTCTCCAGGACGAGGACGGGAATTTCCCGGTCGGTCTTCTGCTGGTAGTCCGCGTAATCGGGGTACGCCTCGACCGCACGCGCCCACCACAGCGCCTTCTCCTCGCCCGTCACCTCACGGGCCACCAGGTCCATGCGTACGGGCCCGTCCTGCAGCTCCACGCGGGGATCCGCCATGACGTTGTGATACCAGACCGGATGCTTGGGAGCACCGCCCAGAGAAGCGACGACGGCGTAGGTGCCCTCGTGCTCCACCCGCATCAGCGGAGACTTGCGGATCTTGCCCGACTTGGCACCCCGGGTCGTCAGGACGATGACGGGCAGGCCCCGGATCGTCGTCCCCTTGGTGCCGCCGCTGCTCTCGTACAGCTCGACCTGATCACGTACCCACTTCTCCGGGCTCGGCTCGTACTCGCCCTCAAGTGGCATGGCATCCGTCCCATCGTCGTATCGTCGTCCGCCCGTGCGGGCGTCATGTCGTACGGCCCCGTCCGCGGCTCTCCGGCCGCCGCAACCGACCTGACCCTTCCTCAACAAGGGGGGCGCACGCAATCATCCCGACAGGTGTCGTGGCTGGTGGCGGACGTACGAACCGGGCGTCGCAGAACATGGCGCGGGCGTAGGGCGGCGGGCGTACGGAAAACTGTCTCCTTGACGGCGCTGTCCCCGCCGCTGCCCCGTGCTACCGCGCCGGTGCTCCCGCTCCGTTCATGGCTGCCTTGTGCTGGCGGCCTGCCAGGCGGGAGCCGGATTCGCGGCGGGTGGTCCTGCGCAGGAGGGGTACGGCGAGGAGGAAGCCGACGACGGCCCAGGCGGTGAGGACCAGGGCGATCGTGGGCAGTTGCCAGGACCCCGACGCCTCGGCGGCGAGTGCGCTGTCCGGCAGCAACGCCGACCGCACGCCCTGGGCCATCCATTTGAGCGGGAAGACCGCGGCTATCTGCTGCACGACCTGGGGCAGCCGGGTGACCGGGAACATCGTCCCGGAGATCACCAGCAGCGCCATGGAGGGCAGCATGATCAGGGCGAGCGCCTCACGCGGGTTGGGCAGGACGGCGCCTATCGCGGCGCCGAGCGGAACGACGGCGAGCAGCCCGAGGCCGGTGACCCAGAGCAGGGTGAACCACTGGGCGGGACTGGCCGGCAGCGGGCCGTCGGCCAGCACCGCGCCCGCCACGAGCAGGAGAACGAGGTTGCCGACGGCCATGCCCAGGATCAGCAGCGCCTTGGCCACGAGGTACGCCGGTATGCCGCCCGGTGTGGCCCGCAGCCGCAGCAACGCCCCCTCTTCGCGTTCGGTGACGAGCATCTGGGGGATGTTCACCACGCCGAGCTGGAAGAGCAGGTAGGCGGAGAACCCGGCCATCATCAGGTGGCCCATCGGCAGCTGCGTGCCGGGCACGGAATCGTTGACGGTCACGGCGAGCACGACGGCCACCACGACGTTCGCCAGGTAGCCGCCCAGCTCCTTCTTGCTGCGCAGGAGCTGGCGCAGCTCGATGCCTCCGCGCCGGATCCCCGCCCGCAGGATGCGCTGCGGTCCCGTCCCCCTCATGCGGCACTGTCCTCTCGGTCCCCGGAGCCGACCGGGTGTCGGTACTCGGTGTTCACCATGTGCAGGTAGGTGTCCTCCAGCGTCGGGCGGCGCACCTCCAGGTCGGCTATCGGTCCCCCGGTGTCACGGTGCAGTTCCCACACCAGCTGGGAGGGGTTCTCGGTCCGTTCCCTGCGCGAGGTCCCGTCCTGGGCCGTCCAGCGCACCTCGGCGCGCGCCGCGGCCTGCCGGGCCAGTTCGGCCGGGGTACCGCAGACGCGTATGCGTCCGTCGACCAGCACGGCGATACGGTCGGCGAGGCGCTCGGCCTCGGTGAGGTCGTGGGTGGTGAGCAGGACCGTGACTCCCTCGTCTGCGGCGAGCTTCTCGACCAGGATGTGGAAGTCGTACCGCGCCTCCGGGTCGAAGCCGGTGGTGGGTTCGTCGAGGAAGAGCAGCTCGGGGCGGCCGACGATGCCGAGGGCGACGTCGAGGCGGCGGCGCTGGCCGCCGGAGAGCCTGCCCACCTGCCGGCCCGCGTGCGCGGTCAGGCCGACGAGTTCGAGCAGCTCCCTCGGGTCGCGCGGGTCGGGGTAGTACTCGGCGAAGTGGCCCAGCAGCTCGCCCACCCGCCACCTGGCGTGGTCGCGCCAGGACTGCAGGACGAGGCCGAGCCGTCCGCGCCAGACGTCGTCGCCGCGCACCGGGTCCGTACCGAGGACGTGGACGTCACCGGACGAGCGTCGGCGGAAGCCTTCGAGTATCTCGACGGTGGTGGTCTTCCCGGCGCCGTTCGGGCCGAGCAGGGCGAAGATCTCGCCGCGGTGGATATCCAGGTCGAAGCCTTGCAGCACTTCTCTGGAGCCGTAGGACATGCGCAGGTCACGGACCCGTACGACGGGCTCGGGCGCGGTCATCGGCGGGCCTCCGCACGCATCGTCCGGGTGCCCGTCGAACCCGTACGGGCCGAGTCCGTACGCGCTGAGCCGGTGCGGGCCGGCTCGGTTTCGGCCGAGGGTGTCGCGGTGCCTCCGGGAGACGGTCCCGTGCCGGCTCCTTCGACGATCTCGCGCAGCGCCGCCACGTGCCCCTCGAACGCGCTCCGGCCCCGGTCGGTGAGCCGCACCTTCGTACGGCGCTTGCGCCCGCCGCCCTCCTTCTGGATCTCCAGATACTGAGCCTCCTCCAGCGTGTGCAGCTGTTTGGAGAGCGCCGAGTCACTGAGCGAGAGACTGTCCCGGATGAAGGGGAAGTCCGCCCATTCGGTGGCGGCGAGCAGGGCGACCACCGAAAGCCGGGTGGAAGGGTGGATCAGTTCGTCGAATCCGCTGGGGGTGCTCATCGGCGGCTCCCGTCGTAGCTGCGCATCGGTGCGAAGGCCCATCGGTTGGCGGGCGCGGTGACGAGCAGGAAGAGGCCGGCACACAGCGTGGCCTCTATCAGGCTTCCGTACGGCAGTTCGGCCCACTCGACCAGCCAGGAACTGAGTCCTATGCTCGCCCCGCCCAGGGCGGCGCCCGCGAAGAACACGACGTACACACGCCAGGTGTAGCGCGAACGGTGCAGCCGCATGCGTGACTTGCGGCTCGCGCGCACTCCCATGGCGGCCAGCACACCCACGTACGCCGCCAGGAACACCCAGAGGCACCATTTGGGGAGGTCGAGCCCGCTGACGGCCAGATAGACCCACATCGCCGCCGCGATCGGCAGATACGCCCGTCGCCCCGTCACGGAGCAGCGCTCCAACTCGTCGTAGACCCGCTCCTGCGGGACGCGGATTCTCTGCAGATCCGCCCATGCCTGCTCGGCGTCCACCGGTGTGCTCATGCACATCGCCCCCTAATACCTTGACGCTCTGAATCTCCGGCGACCGGTCCCCGACCACCAGCTTTCCCACTAGGAAAGTTAGCGCAGACTTTCCCGCCAGGCAAGTCAGAACGGCGATCTCGGCGAAGAGGGCAAGGAAGGGAGGGGGAGAAGGCAGGGAAGGAGCCGCGCGCGTCAAGTTCCACCAGCGGCAACGAAGTTCACGCGGCCCGGCTCGCCGGGAGAGGCGCGCGTACGGTCGGACTACGGACTGACGGGCAGAATCCCCGCCCGCCCCACCCGCCCCGTACGGCGTCCGCCCACCCGAAAGACCGGGCTCAGGCGACCCAATGCGGTCGGCGCGTGGTGGACGAGGGTGTGAGGCCGTCCGCGAGGGCGGCGGCCATGCGGTGGACGGCTTCGCGGAGGATGTCGGGAGGCGCGGTGTAGGGGATGCGGAGGCGTTGTTCGAAGACGCCCGGGTCGGTGGCGAAGCAGGCGCCGCCCTCGATCCGTACGCCGTGGTCCCGTGCCCGGTCGGCCAGCGCAGCGGCGAGGGGTTCGCCCAGGTCGGCCCACAGGGAGAGGCCGCCGGGCGGCAGTTGCCAGGTCCAGTGCGGGAGGTGCTCGGTCAGGGCGGCGGTGAGGGCGGCGCGCTGGGTACGCAGGTGTTCCAGGCGCGCCGGCAGCAGTTGCTCGGACCGTTGCAGCAGGTCAAGGGCGAGGAGTTGGTCCAGTACCGAGCCGCCCATGTCGGTGGCGACCCGTTGCCCGGCGAGTTCGGTGACGAGCCGGGCGGGGGCACGCAGCCAGCCGATGCGCAGGCCCGCCCAGTGGGTCTTGCTCATCGAACCCGTGGTGATGACCTGGCCTGCCCCGCCCGGTGGGGCGAGGGAAGCGAAGGGCGGCGGGGTGGAGACGTCGAGGGCGAGGTCGGTCAGGGTCTCGTCGATGACCAGCCAGGTGTGGGAACGCTGCACGGCGCGCAGGATGCGGGCGCGCGCCCCCGCGGGCATGAGGCGGCCGGTCGGGTTGTGGAAGTCGGGGATCAGGTAGGCCAGTCGGGGCGCGGACTGGCGCAGGGACGATTCGACGGTCCCGGTGTCCCAGCCGGCGTCGGTCACGGGGACCGGCACGGTACGCAGCCGGGCGCGCCGCAGGGCCTCCAGGGCGTTCGGGTAGGACGGGTTCTCGACCAGGACCCGGTCGCCGGGGCGGCACAGCAGGCCGAGGACGAGCGTGAGGGCGTGCTGGGCCCCGGAGGTGACCAGAATCTGTTCAGGCACGGTGGCCAGGCCCCGACGGGTGAAGCGTTCCGCGATGGCGGCGCGCAGTTCCGGCAGGCCGTACGGGTGGTAGCCGGGTGTGTCGACGTGCTCGGCCAACTGCGGTGACACCCGGGCGAGGGCGTCGGCGAGGAGCCGGTGCGGCAGGGCGGGGGCGGCTCTCGCCAGGTCGATCGCGGTACCCCGGGAGCCGAGGAGCCGTGTGACGCTCCGGGGAGTACGGCCTTCGGGCAGGGCCGTCCAGGTGCCGGCGCCCTGGCGGCTGTGCGCGTAACCGCTCTCGCGCAGCAGGTCGTAGACGGCGGTGACGGTGGCCCGGCTGATGCCGAGGGCCGTGGCGAGTTCGCGCTCGGCGGGGAGCCTGACGTGCAGGGCGACGCGGCCGTCCAGGATCAGCTCGCTGATCGCCTGTGCCAGGTGGCGGTAGGCGGGTCCGGCTCCGGACGGATCGGGCAGCAGCGCGGCCAGCTTTCGGCCTCGCAGCGTGCGGTCCGTGGGCCCCGCGCCGTCCACGGGCCGGGGCGGCCTGGTGTCCGCCATGCCACTCCCCCGGTATCGGCCGCACTGGCTCTCTGGGCCGTGCCGGCGGCCACTGACTGTTCTGACCGCAACGGCCGTGTCGTCCGCATTGACGGTCTTGACGGTTTTGACGGGGTTGCCCGTACTGGCTGCATCGGCCACGTCGCGCCGGCCCCTCACTGTACAGAGCCGCCTGGATCACATCCGGGCAGCGGCCTGAGGAGACGGACACGGAGGCGCGGAAGTGTGTCACCGCCCATTGGCGGCTACTCCGGTAGTTTCCGTACGACGATGATCAATGACCCGGCCGTGCCCGCACGGTCCGGCCCCTTCAGGAGACACGGCATGAGCAGCGAACCGACCATGCGCACGATCACCCAGGACTCCGTCGGCGGCCCCGAGGTGCTGTACCTGGCCCGGGCACCCCGGCCCGCGCCGCTGCCCACCGAGGTGCTCGTACGGGTGCACTCCGCCGGGGTGAACCCGATCGACTGGAAGACCCGGCAGGGCGGCGGTATGGCCGGGGTCCTCGGTGACCCGCCGTTCTCGGTGGGCTGGGACGTCAGCGGCGTCGTGGAGGAGGTCGGCTTCGGCGTGCACACGCTCCAGGTGGGCGACGAGGTGTACGGGATGCCGTGGTTCCCGCGGCAGGCCGGCGCGTACGGCGAGTACGTGACCGCGCCCTCGCGGCACTTCGCCCGCAAGCCGGCCACGCTCGACCACGACCACGCGGCCGCCGTGCCGCTGGCCGCGCTCACCGCATGGCAGTGCCTGGTGGACGCGGCGCACGTCGAGGCGGGCCGGCGGGTGCTGATCCACGCGGCGGCGGGTGGCGTCGGCCACTTCGCGGTGCAGTTCGCCAAGCATCTGGGCGCGCACGTCATCGGTACGGCCCGGGCGGCCAAGCACGACTGGCTGCGCTCGCTCGGGGCGGATGAGCTGGTCGACTACACGCGGGAGCGCTTCGAGGAGGTGGTGCGCGACGTGGACGTCGTCATCGATCTCGTGGGCGACGAGCACGACGCGACCAGTACCCGTTCGCTGCGTACGCTGCGGTCCGGCGGCATGCTGATCGCGGTCCCCTCCGGGGCCGCACCCGAGCTGGTGGAGGCCGCCCGCGCCCAGGGAGTGCGGGCGAGCGGTTTCCTGGTGGAGCCGGACGGCGCGGCGCTCACCCGTATCGGGGGCCTCATCGACGCGGGGGTGGTCTCGGTGGAGGTCGAGGACGTACTGCCGCTGGCCGAGGCCGCCGAGGCGCACCGCCGGGGCGAGGAGGGCCGCACACGCGGGAAGCTGGTGCTGCGCGTGGCGTCCTGAGGCCGCTCGTTACCAGGTCCCTTGTTGCCGCGGCCGCCGAACGGGCGACCGGCATTCCGAGACCGGGATTTGCCGGAAACTCCGGCGCCGGAACTCGGGGCCGGGCCTCCGGCGCCGTCAACTCCGTTCGCAGCAATGCCGGTAATCGCGGCTGCGGGGAGTCAGCGGGCAAAGCCCGGCGGCCCGGAGCCGACGCCGGGAAAGCCCTACGCGTCGACCCATTCGTGGGACTGGGCCTGCTTCAGAAGGCGCTGACGGGCCTGGAGGATCTGCTCGCCGGTCATGCTCGGCACACCGGTCACCAGCAGTTCGGTCACCTCGTCGAGGAACTCCTGGGCGGAGAGGGTGTCGCACAGGACACCGTCCTCGAAATTGCCGTCGTGCGCCGCGCTCTGGGCACGGTGCGCGCCGCCGGAGCGGCCGGGAGCGCCTTCCAGGAAACGTACTTCGGACGCCTTGGGTCCCCGGTCGCCCTCGTCCACCAGGAATTCGACCTTGACGCCGGGCGCCATCAGGCCCTTGTCGAATTCCAGGTCGTTCACATGCACGAAGACGTCTTCTCCGCCGTCGTCCGGGACGACGAATCCGTAGCCGCGCACCTCGTCGAACCGAATGACCTTACCCGAAACCATCACTGTGCCCCAGACCCCAATTCCACAACTGCCCGCAAATTCCGCATCCCGTCACCGTTGTCCCGACGGCGCCGTTCCCGCCGGCTGCGCCGGCAGAGGCTATCGCCGAAGGCGGAGACGATTCGGTGGATGTCCCGCCCATACTATTGCCGAGCGGCGGCGGAACGTCCAGCCCGGTACCCGCCCCCGCGTGGCACCGGCGTACGCGGGCGGTCGACGGAGCGGCGCCGGCCCGTCGATACGGTGCAGACCCGTCGATACAGTGCTGGCTCGTCGGTACGTACCGGTCCGTCGATACGGCGCCGGCCCGTCGGTACGGCGCTGGCTCGTCGCTACGGCGCTGGCTCGTCGCTACATACCGGTCCGCCGCTACGGCACCGCCCCGACGGAACGGCGCCGTAGCGGCGTGACGGATCAACCGGCGTGACGGATCAACCGGCCAGGGCGGTCCGCACCTCCTCGGCGAGCAGGTCCACGTAGTCGCCGGTCCAGCCTTCGATCGTGGTGTGTTCCCACAGGTCGGTGGAGTACTCGACGTACCCGGTCAGCGTGTCGCCCGCCGGGACCAGCCCGAAGTTGAAGTCCGTACGGGAGGCCGGAACGGCCAGGTCGTCGACCGCGGCGGTCACGCCGGGCAGCTCGATGTCCGTCCGCAGCGAGTTCTGGAACTGGAACCCGAACGGGACGTGGTCCGGCACCTCGACCCCCATCTCCGTCCGCAGCGGCCCGGCGAGCCTGCGCAGCGGCATGATGTGGTCGATGCCCTCGGTCGAGGTGTGCGCGACCTGGCGGACGAGGGCGGTGAAGCTCCCGGCCTCGTCGAGTCGGATACGCAGCGGCAGCCCCACGGCCGTGCAGGCCACCAGCGCCTCGAAGGCGCGGCGCTCACGGTTGGCGTAGGAGACGTTGACGACGACTTCGGACCGCCCGGAGAGCTTGCCGGCGAGCCGGCCCAGCGCGGCGACGGTGACCGCGTACGGCGTCGTGCCGCACTTCCTGGCCAGCCGTTCCACGTCGGCGCGTAGGTCGGCGTCCACGGAGAAGAGCGCGACGCGGCCCTGTCCGCTCAGGGTTTCCGGGCGCGGCCGGTCCAGGGGCAGCGCGTGCTGGAAGGGCGCTCCTTCGAGCTCCCTGGCCCAGTACTTCAGAATCCGCTGGTCGGTACGGTCCGTGGCGGTCTCCTGCTGCCAGCGCGCGTACTCGGTCGGCTGCGGCACCGTCTGGCCCAAGGTGTGCGGCCTCCCGGTCACCGCGGCCCTGTAGAGGGCGGCGAAGTCGCTCAGCAGGATGCTGACGGCCCAGCCGTCGCAGGTGGAGTGGTGCACCAGGAGGAACAGCACCCAGGCCGACGGACCGGTGCGCACCAGGCGGAATTTGGGCGCCACTCCTTCGGTGAGGTCGAACCGGGTGGCGGCGACCTGTGCGCTGATCCGCTCGATCTCGTCGCCGCCCGTGTCGCCGTCCACGTCGGCCGCGCCCGCCGTTCCGGCGGGCCCCGGCGTGGCGCCCTTCCGGGTGGTCAGATCCTCCACCCGGAGGTCGACCGGTCGCGGCCGGAGGATCTCCTGCCACCACTGCTCGCCCTCCTTGACGAACCGGGTCCGCAGCGACTCGTGGCGGGCGGTGAGCTGCGTCAGCGCGGTACGCAGTGCCGCCAGGTCCAGGTCGCCGGTGAGCGTGATGCGCAGGGCGACGTTGTAGACCTGCGGCAGAGTGTGGCGGTGGTGCCAGTTGATGAAGCCTTGCTGCTGGTAGGTGGCCGGGGCACGGTCGACCACGTCGGCGGCGCCGTCCGTCCGGGCGCCCGCCCCGGGTTCGGCATGGGCCTCGGCCCCAGTCGAGGCCTTGGCTCCAGTCTCGTCCTCGGCCCCAGTCTCCCCCTCGCCATCGCTCTCGGTCTCGGTACCGGTCTTCGCGCGGGCCTCGGTGCCCTCGGGTTGTCCGGCGGTTCCGCTGTCGCCGGCCAGGTACGCCGCCATGGCCCGTACCGTCGGCTCCTGGTAGAAGCGCACCATCGGGTACTCCTGGCCGAACACTTCCCGGGCGCGGTTGACCAGCCGGATCGCGGCGATCGAATGACCGCCTAGGTCGAAGAAGGAGGTGTCGGGGCCGATGGCGTCGGCTGTGAGGTCGAAGGCGTCGGCCCAGAGGGCACGGAGGCGGTGTTCGAGCCGGTCCCGGAGGCCGGCTGCACCGACGGTTCCCTCGGCCGGAGCTGCGACGGGTGCCGCCTGCCGTGTCGTCTGCCGGACCTGTCCGTCGGGCTTCTCCGGAACGGGCGCGATCGGCGCAGCCGTGACGATCTCCGGGTCCGGCAGCGCGGCGCGGTCCAGCTTCCCGTTGACCGCGAGCGGGAGTGCGGTGAGGACGGACCAGGAGCGCGGTACGAGGTACTCCGGCAGCCGGGACGCGAGGTCGCGGGCCAGCCGACCGGCGTACGTCCGGCGGCCGGCCGCGGTGGTGGCGTGCTCCGCGTCCTGGTCCACCGGTACCGCATAGGCGGTCAGGTAAGCCTCGCCCCGCTTGTCACGGCGGGCCACTACGGCAGCCTCGCGCACGCCGTCCAGGCCGTTGAGCGCGCGTGCCGTCTCCTCCGGCTCGACGCGGTATCCGCGAACCTTCACCTGGTCGTCGACGCGCCCGCGGAACTCCAGCGCCCCGTCCTCGGTCCACCGCACCAGGTCCCCGGTGCGGTAGAAGCCGGGCCCGCCCAACGACGCCTGCGCGCCGGCCCCGGCACCAGCACCAGCACCAGCACCAGCACCGAGCGGATCCGGCCCGAACCGTTCGTCGGCCGACGCGGGCGCCCCCAGGTAGCCCCGGGCCACGCCCGGCCCGCCGACGTACAACTCCCCCACCGCGCCGAGCGGCACCGGCGCTCCGGACGTGTCGAGGACCCGCACGCTGACGTTGTCGACGGGACGGCCGATCGGGATCGGCCGCGATCCGGTGGTCTCGGGCGTGCGCGGGCCGACGGTCTCGGTGGTGCACAGCACGGTCGTCTCGGTCGGCCCGTACACGTTGACCGTTTCGTACGACACGTCCGGGTGCGGCCGGGTACGCATCACGTCACCGCCCAGCAGCAGGTGGCGCAGCGGCGGCTGTTCGGCGGGCGGCAGGGTGAGCAGCGCTTCGCCCAGGGCGGTGGGCAGGATCGAGAAGGTCACGTGCTGCTGCGTGTACCAGCGGGCCAGCGCCGACGTGTCCGCCCGGACCGTGTCGTCGGCGATGACGACAGAGGCTCCCGCGGTCAGCGCGGGCCAGATCTCCAGGACCGAAGCGTCGAAGCTCTGGCTGCACACCAGCGCGCTGCGGTCGGCCGAGGTGAAGGCGAAGCGCTTGTGGTGCCACTGGCAGAGGTCGACGACCGCTCGGTGAGGCACCGCGACGCCCTTGGGCGTGCCCGTGCTGCCGGAGGTGTAGATGACGTAGCACAGGGACTCGGGCCCGGCGACGTCCGACGGCGCCTTCTTCTTCGTACGGCCGGTGGCACGGTTCTCATCGGCGGCTACGTCGATGACGGCCAGGCCGTCGGGCAGGTCGAGCGCGTCTGGCACGCCGAATGCGTCGGGCAGGCCGAGCTCGTCCGCCTGCGAACCGGTGCTCAGCAGGAGGCGGGCGCCGCATTCCGCGATCACCGTGGCGGCCCGGGCCCGTCCCAGCGACGGATCCAGGGGGACGTACGCCCGGCCGGTCTTGAGCACCGCGAGCATGGCGACGATGAGGTCGGCGGAGCGGGGCAGCCACAGGGCCACCACGTCGTCCGAACGGCCCTCGGTCGCTGCCGCCGCGGTCCCGGACCGCTCGCGGATGACGGCCGCCAGCCGTTCGGCCCGGGTCTCCAGTTCGCGGTAGCTGAGACGGTCGTCACCGTGGTGGACGGCGGTCCGGTACGGGGCGACCGCCGCGCGCCGGGCGACGAGTTCGTGGACGGTGGCCCGCGCCACCGGACGGACCGGGCCCTGCTGCCATGCGGCGGGCACCGGCTCCGCGGCCGGCTCCACCGGCGCGACGGCGACCATGCCCGGCTGCCGTGTCGCGGCCACCGTCCGCCGTGCCTCGGGCGCCGTCCGCCCGGGCGCGGGCGTCACGGCGTGGTCCGTTTCCGGCCGCGTCCGCGCGGTACCGAGGCGGGACAGCGGTGTGCCCGGCTCCCGTACGGCCGCTTCGAGCAGGTCACGGAAGGTACGGAAGAAGCCGTCCACGGTGCCCGCGTCGAACAGGTCGGAGTTGTACTCCAGGTGGCAACGGATGCCTTCGGGCTGGTCGGTGAAGTACACGGCGAGGTCCGTGAGGGCCTTGTCGGGGCCCGCGTCGATCACGGTGGCCCGGACGCCGGGCAGGTCGAAGCGGAACGGGTCGCTGCTCTCGAACTCCGCGAGCACCTGGAAGACCGGCGTGCGGTCGGTCGTACGCGCCGGCGCGAGCTCCCGCACCACCGCTTCGAAGGGCACGTCCGCGTGGTCGTAGGCGTCCAGGGCGACGCCCCGTACCCGGTCGAGCAATGTACCGAACTCCGGGTCGCCGGACAGGTCGAAGCGGAGCGCGAGGGTGTTGACGAAGAAGCCGAGCAGGTCCTCGGTGCCCTGGGGGCGGTCCGAGATCGGGGTGCCGACGACGATGTCCCGCTGTCCCGTGACGCGGTGGAGCATCGCGGTGAAGCCGGCGAGCAGCGTCATGAAGAGGGTGCCGCGCCGCTGCCTGCTCAGCTCCCGCAGCCGTACGGACAGCTCCGGGCCGAGCCGGTGGAAGACGGCCCGCCCGTTGGAGGTCATGGTCGCGGGGCGGGGACGGTCGCGGGGCAGCTCCAGTACGGGGAGTTCGCCGCCGAGTGTGTCGAGCCAGTACGTCAGGTCCGCGGCGCTCGCCGGGTCGTCCAGCGTACGGAGCTGGGTGCGGGCGTGATCGGCGTACGTGCCGGTCAGCGCGGGGAGTGCGGGATCGGAGCCGTCGTGGGCCGCCCGGTAGAGGGCGGACAGGTCGCGGGCCAGGACGGCGGCGGAGGCGGCGTCCACGACGATGTGGTGCAGGGAGAAGACCAGGACGTGCCGCTCCTCCCCCAGCTTGACCAGCCGGGTGACGAACAGCGGGCCGTTGACGAGGTCGAAGCGCCGCGCGCTCTCCTCCGCCAGGACGGCGCGGACCGCGGTGTCCTCGTCGGCCGCGCCCGCGTCCGTGCGGTCGAGCACCGCGAAGTCCGGTGCGGACGGCGGCCGGACGAGCTGACGGGGCTCGTCGTCGATCTCGCGGAAGACGGTCCGCAGCCCCTCGTGCCGCGTCACCAGTCCACCCAGCGCCGTGCGCAGCGCGGGTACGTCGAGCGGGCCGTCGAGGCGGATGGCCTTGGTCTCGTTGTAGGCGGTGCGGCCCGGCAGCATCCGTTCGAGGAACCAGATGCGCTGCTGACCCGGTGACAGCGGGGCGCCGCTCTCGTGTGCGGGCTCCCGGGCCTCCAGGGCCGGGGCCGGGACGGTCGGCGCGGATGCCCGCGCACCCGCGTTCGCTCCCGTACCCGCGCCGGCGTCCGCGCCCGCGCCCGCGCCCGGCGCATGGTACCGGCGGCGCAGCGCGTCGATGTGGGTGAGGCCGGTGCGCAGCGACTCCGGCTCGATGCCGAAGTCGACGAGCGAGACGATCTCGTCGGCGCCCGCCGCGCGTACCGCGTCCACCACGGAGGCGACGGTCTCGGGCGTGCCGATGAGCGCCCGCTGGTCGCAGTAACGGTCGTAGGCCCGGCGGAAGAGCACGTCGAGGTCGTCCTCGCTGAGCGCGGACAGGTCGACGTTGTGGCCGAGGCTGTTGGCGACGTTGCCGAACAGGGAGAGCGAGGCGCGCATGTAACGCGCCAGGGGCTCGTACGCCTCGGTGCGCGCCGTGCGGTGGTCGGCCGCGAGGTAGGTGTGCAGCAGTACGGCCACCCGCCCCGCGTCCGGGTCGAGGCCGTGCTCGGCGCGGGTGCGGCGGTACAGCGCGACGTTCTCGGCGAGCTGCTCGATGCTCTGGGTCATCAGGTTGGTGACCACGCCCACGTCGTGCCGGGCGGCGGCCGCGTACGAGGCGGGGTTGCCGACCACCGCCGTGTACATGGGCGGCGCCTCCTGGACGGGGCGCGGGAACAGGCGCACCTCGGTCTCGCCGTCGCCGCCGGTGCGCCGTACGGCCTCGCCGCGCCAGAGCCGGCGGACCTGCTCCACCTGCTCGTACATCAGCTCTTTGTGGCGGCCGAAGCGGTCGGGGAAGAAGACGAAGTCGTTGGCGTGCCAGCCGCTGGCGCAGCCGATGCCGACCCGGCCGCCGGAGAGGTTGTCGGCCATCGACCACTCCTCCGCGACGCGGACCGGGTCGTGCAGGGGCAGGACGACGGAGCCCGCGTTGAGGCGGACGTGCCGGGTCTCGCGGGCGAGGGCGGCGGCGAGCACGACGGGGTTGGGGAAGAGACCGCCGAAGGAGTGGAAGTGCCGTTCCGGCATCCACAGCGCGTGGAATCCGTGCTGGTCGGCGAAGCGCGCGGTCTCCAGGATGTGGTCGTACTTGCCCTGTGCGGCGGCCTGGGAATGGCCGTCGGCCGGTTCCTGGGGGTAATCGCCGAAGAAGTAGATGCTGAAGTCGGGGGCGCGGCGTGCGGCCACGGCCGCGCGGCTACCGGGTTCGGTTCTCGGCGCCGCAGCCTGCGCCGTTGCCGGAGCCTGCGGGGCTGTCGAAGCCTGCACCGTGGCTGAGGCCTGCGCGACCGCCGGTGCCGCCGAAGGCAGCCGTTTCGGTCCTCCCGGGAAGAATCCTGCCGCGCGCAGCTCTCGCAGCGAGCCGCGGACCGCGTCGGCGATGAATTCGATGTCGCCATCCGAGTGGGCGGTCGACAGGAAGAAGTTGCGCCATTCCCAGACGTGCACCCCGCGCAGCATGAGGTGGTGGTACAGCAGCTCCATGTCCGCGCGGTGCTCGAAGCGGAACTGGGAGCCGAAGTGGCTCACCCGCAGCGGGAAGTCCTCGTCTTCGAGGAAACGGTTCAGCGAGCCCGCCAGCTCACCGGTGCGGGCGTTCAGCCGCTCCTGGAGCCGCGGGCTGTGCTCCTTCAGGTGCGTCAGCACCGCGCGGGCGGCGACCATCGAGACCGGGTGCTGGATGTACGTACCGCCGAAGAAGGTGGTGTCGGCGGGCGGGTAGCTGGCGTCCCCGTACTGCCAGAAGCCGCCGTCCACACCGTCCATGATGTCCGCGCGGCCCGCGATGGCGCCGATCGGGAAACCGCCGCCGAGCAGCTTTCCGTACGTCGCGAGGTCGGGGGTGACGCCGTACAGCTCCTGGGCGCCGCGCGGCGCCGGGCGGAAGCCCGTCAGCATCTCGTCGAACATCAGCACGATGCCGTGGCGCCGGGTCAGCTCGCGCAGCTGCCGTACGAATTCGACGGGGCGCAGCGACGGGTGACGGCTCTGTACGGGTTCGATGATGACCGCGGCGATGTCGTCCGCGTGCTCGGCGATGGCCTCCAGGCTCGCGTCGCTGCCGTAGTCCAGGACCAGCAGGTCGGCGACGCTGGCGGCCGGGATGCCGGTGGAGACGGGGACGGTGATCCGGTCGGCGCCGGTGCCGGTGGAGCGGCCCAGGACGTTGTCGGCGTGGCCGTGGTAGGCGCCGTGGAAGGTGACGATGCGGCGGCGGCCGGTGGCGGCGCGGGCCAGCCGGATCGCGGCGGAGTTCGCCTCCGTACCGGAGTTGGCGAACGCCACGCGCTCCATGCCCGTCAGTTCCGCCAGCAGCTCGGCGGCCTCGCCGGTCTCGACGTTGCGTGGGCCGAGCTGGATGCCCCGGGAGAGGTGTTCGCGGACGGCCTCGCTGACGAACTCCGGTTCGTGGCCGAAGAGGAGCACGCCGAAGCCCATGGTGATGTCGACATAGCGATTGCCGTCGACGTCCTCCAGCCAGGAGCCGCGCGCCCGGCGTCCGGCGATCGGGTACAGCATCTCCTTCGTCTTGCTGCGGAACCCGACGACGGCCCGGCTGTCGGCCAGTACGCGGCGGTACCGCTGGGCGATCTCCTTGGACGTGGCGGTCCTGGCCGTGTAGCGGCGAACCAGGTCGTCGAGGTGCGCCTGCTGGGAAGCGGAGGCGGAGCCGCCGACCATGCCGGAGGCGCGGGAGACGGTCACCCGGGGGCCGTGCACCCGCTGCCGCCAGTCGGCATCCGGCTCCTGCGCCACGTCCCCGGCCGTGGCACCGTCCGCGGCCCCATCCGCACCCCCGGCCCCGCCCGCAGCCTCGATCCGCTCCGCGATACGCCGGGAGAGGTCGGCCATCGCGGCCAGGTCCTGGTCCACCGCAGCGGCGGCGGCGCTCAGCCCGGTCATTTCCCGCCCGCCTTCCCGTTGGTCACCGCGCCGCCGGTCAGGGCGCTCGTCGCCTGTGCGGTCAGCAGCTGGGAGAGCTGGTGTATCTGGGACATCATCTGGAGCTGGATCTGGGACAGCTGGTTCACCTGGCGGACGAGGTCGGTCAGCTCCGCGCGCGTCACGGGCTGCGATGGGCCGGCCGGCTCGGCGGGCGCGGGCTCCGGGGCACGTACGGGCTCCGCAGCGCGCACCGGTTCCGGGGGCTCCGCGGCAGCCGGTTCGTACCGTACGGGCTCGTCAGCGACCGGCTCGGCCCGTACGGCGGCCCCGCCCGCACCACCGGGGCCGCCCGGAGCGCCCGCACCCCCTGCCATCCGTCCCACGATCAACTCCGCCAGCTGTCCGGGAGTGCTCGCCTCCTCGAACAGCTCCCGCATCGCGACCTTGACCTGGTGGTCCTGCTCCAGCTCGCGCAGCACGCTGATCATCTGCAGGGAGTCCGCCCCGAGGTCGAAGAAGGATGTGCCGCCGGTGATCGCGTCCGCGTCGTGCCCGAGGTGCTTGGCGACCGACTCGATGACGTGCCCGAGCACCCTCTCGAACACTGCCTCGTCCTGTGCCACGTCTTCCTCTTCTCTCGCTGGTTCTCGCGCTGGTTCTCGCACTGGTCCGCCGGTCCGGACGATGGTCGGCTCCGGCCCCGTCCAGAAGGTCTTGTGCTGGAAGCGGTAGCCGGGCAGCCAGGTCCTGCGGCCTCCGCTGCCGGCAGTCAGCGCCGGCCAGTCGAGGTCCGCGCCCGCGCAGTGGAGCTGGGCCACCGCGCCCCAGAACGGGGCGGCCCCGGCGCCGCGGCGCAGCGTCGGCAGCGCCCGTACACCGGGGAGGGCGGCGCGGGCGAGGCCGCTGAGCGTGGTGTGCGGGCCGATCTCGACCAGCGTGGCGGAGCCGGTCCCGCCGAGTGCGCGCAGTACGGCGTCGTAGCGGACCGGCTCGCGTGTCTGCCGAACGAAGTAATCGGCGTCCGGCACCCAGCCCGGCTCGTACAGGTGTCCGTCGAGGCAGCTGACGAAGCCGGTCGTGACGGGGCGGAAGGTGACGCCGTCGAGCAGTTCCCGGAACTTGTCCAGGACCGGGTCCATCAGCGCGGTGTGGAAGGCGCGGGTCACCGGCAGCCGTTCCGCGGTGCCGCCGCGTTCCTCCAGCAGGGTCAGCAGCCGGTCGACGGCGGTGACGGGTCCGGCGAGCACATGCCGCCGCACTCCGTTGACGACGGCGAGTTCGAGGCCGGTGATCTCGGCGGTCAGGTCCCGGACGGCGTCCAGGTCCGCCGGGACGGCGGCCATGGCACCGGGCGGGCAGTGGTCCTGCATCAGGCGGCCGCGCTCCGCGGTGATGCGCAGGCCGTCCTCGACCGACAGGGCGCCCGCCGCGCACAAAGCGGCGTACTCGCCGACGCTGTGCCCGGCGACGGTGTCCGGTGCGAGGCCGGCGTGGCGCCACAGCCCGGTGAGGGCGTACTGAAGGGCGAAGAGGGCCGGTTGGGCGGTTCGGGTGTCCTCCGTGAGGGCGCGGTCCGCGTTCGGGTCGAGCAGGACGTCGAGCAGGGAGCTGCCGTACAGCTCCTGGTGGTGGCGTTCGCAGGTGTGGAGCAGGTCGCGTACGGCGGTGAAGCGTTCGTACAGGGGGCGTGCCATGCCGGGGTACGGGCTGCCCTGGCCCGTGAACTGGAAGGCGATGCCCGGGCGACCGTCGCGGGGTGCCTCGCCGGTCGTCACGGCGGCGGCCGCGGCGGGGCCGCCGGTGCCCGCGAGCCAGCCGTCCAGGGCGGCGGCGAGGTCCGCCGGGCTGGTGCCGCGGGCCGCCAGGCGGTGCTGGTGGTGGACCCGGCCCGCCGCGGTGGTCACCAGGTCGGCGAGGTCCGCTTCCGGGTGCCGGGTCAGGTGGTCGCGTACGGCGTGGGCGTTGGCCGTGAGGGCCGCTTCGGACCGGCCGGACAGGACCAGGACGTCCGGCGGGGGCACGGTGGCGGTGCGGGGTGCGGGTTCGGGGGCCTGCTCCACGATGATGTGGACGTTGGTGCCGCCGACGCCCAGCGACGAGACGCCCGCGCGGCGCGGTGTGTCCCCCTGGGGCCACGGGCGGGCGGCCTCGGGGATGTAGAAGGGGCTGCGGTCGAGGTCGAGGGCGGGGTTCGGCTCGCGGAAGTTGGCCATCGGCGGGATGACGCCGTGCTTGAGGACGAGCAGCGCCTTGATGAAGCCGGCCAGGCCCGAGGCCACGTCCAGGTGGCCGATGTTGGCCTTGGTCGAGCCGAGCGCGCAGTAGCCGGTGCGGTCGGTGTCGGCGCGGTACGCGGAGACGGCGCCGTCGAACTCGATCGGGTCGCCCTTGAGCGTGCCCGTACCGTGGGTCTCCAGATAGCCGACGGTGTCCGCGCTGATGCCGGCGTGGTCCAGCGCGCGGCGGATGGCGCCGCGCTGGCCGGCCGCGCTGGGCGCGGTGTACGTCTGCTTGTCCGCGCCGTCGTTGTTGACGCCCCAGCCGCGGATGACGCCGTGGACGGTGTCGCCGTCGGCGAGCGCCCGGTCCAGGCGTTTGAGGACGACGGCGGCGACGCCGGTGCCGCCCACCGTGCCGTCCGCCCCGGCGTCGAAGGCGCGCAGGCGGCCGCTCTTGGAGAGGATGGAGCCCTTGACGTACTGGTAGCCCAGCACCTGCGGTACGTGCACGGCCGTGGCTCCGGCCAGCGCGACGTCGCTGTCACCGACCAGTACCGACTGCGCGGCGAGCTGCAGGGCGACCAGGGAGCTGGAGCATGCGGTCTGGATGCTGACGGCCGGGCCGGTCAGGTTGAGGCGGAAGGCCACCCGGGTGGCGGTGAAGTCGGTGTAGTTGCCGACCATGACCTGCATCCTGGAGAGCCAGTCGTCGCCGACGGGGCCCTTCAGGACGTTGTTCAGCAGGTAGTTCTCCATGGTGTACAGGTGATAGCCGGTGCTGGCGAAGACGCCGGTGCGCTGACCGTTCCGTTCCCGGGGGTATCCGGAGTCCTCCAGGGCCTGGTAGGCGCATTCCAGGAACATCCGGTGCTGCGGGTCGGTGAGCTGCGCCTCCCGCACACTCATGCCGAAGAACGCGGCGTCGAACCCGTCGATGCCGTCCAGGATGCCGCTCGCGCCGACGAAGTCGTCCGCCCGGTACTTCGCGGCGGGGACGCCGGCCGCGGCCAGTTCCTCGTCGGTGAAGCGCCGTACGCAGTCCCGGCCGTCCCGGATGACGCTCCAGAACTCCTCGGGGGTGTCCGCTCCGGGGAAGCGGAAGGCCATGCCGATGACCGCGACGCGCGAGTCGGCGGGTGGGTTCATGAGGTGCCGCCCTCCGCGGCGGAGACCTCCCGGCCGGGCGCCGGGCCGCCGCTCTCCCGGGCCGGTGGTTCGTGCGGGAACAGGGAGCGTCCCCTGGACAGCACGACGAGCAGGGCGACGCACAGCACGATGGCCAGGCCCTGGAACGCGCCGACCACCTGAAGGGGCGAGTAGCGCTCCAGCAGCGCGGCGCTGACGATCATGCCGAGGCCGAAGCCGCTGTTCTCGGCCGAGGCGGAGATGCCGAAGAGCCGTCCGCGCTGGTGGTCGGGGGCGGTCTGGAGCCGGGAGACGTACGCGATCTCCGTGAACCCGTCGGCCATGCCGGCGACGAGCGCGGCGACGGCGGCGGGTACGGCCGGCAGGCCGCTGAAGACCACGATGAACGCCGCCGACATCACGCAGGAGCCGATCGCGAAGGCGCGCTCCCCGGGTGACCACCCGGTCTTGCGGGTACGGCGCGAGCACACCTGCTGCGCCACGATGTTGCCGATCGCCCAGGTCGCCCAGAACTGGCTGACGAAGGTGGCCGGGTGGGACGGGTCCAGGGCGCTGGAGTAGATGGGCAGGGCGACGTTGTGCGACGAGGAGCCGAGGCCGTCGGCGGCGCGGACCGCGACCATGACGGCCAGCAGCGGCGCCGCCTTCAGGAGTGCGAGGGAGGCCCAGCGGCCGGTGCCCGCCGCCGCGTCCGCGGCCGTGCCGTCGGCCGCGCCCCGGCCGGCGTCGGCCCGGGTGCGGATGGGCAGCAGGAAGAGGACCGTCGCGGAGACCGCGAAGGTCGCGGCGTCCAGCGCGAAGGCGGTGGTGTAGCCGAACTCCGCGACGACCACGCCCGCCGAGGCGAAGCCCGCGATCATGGCGAGCGAACGGCCGGTGACGAGCAGGCCGTTGGCCCGCGTCCGCAGGTCGGCGCCGACGATCTCCGGGACGCTGCTGCGCAGCGCCACCTGGGAGAGCGTCGAGCAGGCACCGGTGCCCACGGCGAGCGCGAAGAGCAGGGCGACGCGTGCGCCGTCGGGCGCGAGGAGCAGCACCACCAGGGCGGCCGCCTGGGTCAGGTCCGCGCACACCATCAGCCGCTTGCGGTCGTACCGCGAGACCAGCCGGCCGCTGACGAAGCCGGACAGTACGCTGGTGATCAGGCGTACGGCCATGAACAGGCCCGCGGTCAGCGCGCTGCCGGTCACCTGGTAGACGAAGACGTTCAGCGCCACCATGTTCAGGTAACTGCCGTACGCGGAGACGGCGTTGCCGACGACGAGCAGCCGGAAGTGCCCCACCCTCTTGATCCCCCTTAGCGCCCCGTGCCGGCCTGGTCCACCACGCGGACGGCGGGAGGACGTACTTACCGTCACCCGGTTCGCGGGACGCCTGGAGACGCAACATCCGGTGACTTGACCGCCGCTTCGCCTCGCGTGTAGGGGCAGGGCGGGAACGGCCGCGGCCTTCTTGCGTTTTGCCGCGTCCGTGGTTAGATCAAGCCGCATGTCACGGGGGACGTGCTGCCCCCGCGGCACCGCCGGCAGTTCCGCTCCGTACCCGCGGGAGGGCGCACCATGTCCGGTCCCGCACGGGCCGTCTCCCCGGCGCCGCGCCGATGAGCCCGCGAGCGCCCCACAGCGTGGCGGCCGTACCACGGCCCCGCCCCGCTCCGCCCGCGCCGTCGGACCGACCGTCCTGACGCCGCGGGCCGCCGGACCTTCCCTGCTCCTCCGTCACCCCCTTGGAGAAGAGATGTCGGACCCCTGCGCGTCCACCCTGTCGCCGATGCTGTCCCCCCGGGAGCGGGAGGTACTGTCGCACATCGCCGACGGTCTGACGTACGACCAGACGGCCAGGCGTCTGGGCATCAGCGTCCACACGGTCAGCACCTACCTGCGCCGTATACGGGCCAAGCACCCGGCTCCGACCCTCGCTCATCTCGTACGGCTCCAGCTGGCGCAGAACAGCGGCTGACGGGTCGGCGGTCCGGGGCGCGTCCGCGGCGGCGCGCCCATGTTGGCCGGTTTCCGCCCGGTCAATGGCCGATATCCGGACAACATCACGGGGGCACGCCTGCGGCCTCGGGGTCCGCCGGCCGTGCGAGCCGGTGTGCGAACGATTGGCGCCACCGGGTTTCGCGGGACGGCGGCGGGTACCCGCTGCCGGACGTTGCACCCGATGCGAGGGGCGTCCGGTGGCCATGCGTAGCTCGGAGCCGGTGTCCGGACTCCGGCCGGGCGTCCCCCGAAGGGACCAGACCCGGACGTGGCGTCCCGGCGGCGCGCGGGTCCCGTGGTGAACTGCGGGCACGGGCGCCGGCGGCACGGGACACGCGCCCGGCCCGTCCGGCGGCGCGTCCGACGGGCGGCCGCGCTCCACGTGAGTCAGCGCCCACCGGCCGGTTCGACGGAAGGACGTGTGATGCGCCGTATCCGTGCGGAGGATGACCGCAACGCGGCCGGGGTCCGGACGATGGACGCCCGGGAAGCGGACACGGCTCGAACGGTTCACGGCCGGGACGCGGACCGGGTGCGAACGGTGGACGCGGACGTCGCCGGTGCCATCGGGCAGGCGCTGGACGAGGTGCTCGGTGCGCGGCTCGCCGCGGCCGCGGCGGCCGACGCCCTGTTCACGCGCGACATCGCCGAACGCGTCGCCCGCTTCACGCTGGGCGGCGGCAAACGGCTGCGCGGCCGGTTCGTGTGGTGGGGGCTGCGGGTGTGCGGGGGCGGCGGTGAGGCGGCGGACGCGGCGCTGCGTCTGGCGGCCGCGCTCGAACTCCTGCAAACCTGTGCGCTGGTGCACGACGACGTGATGGACGGGTCCGAGCTGCGCAGGGGGCGGCCCGCCCTGCACGCCGAGGTGCGGGGGCAGTACGGCCGCCAGGCCGGGACCGGCCGGTCCACCCGCTCGGCGGAAACGTTCGGCCGGTCCGCGGCGATCCTGGCCGGCGACCTCGCACTCGCCTGGGCCGACGACACCGTCCTGGACACCCGCTTCCCCGCCCACGCACGGTCCGCGGTGCACGCCCAATGGCGGACCATGCGGACCGAGATGGTCGCCGGTCAGTACCTGGACCTGCACGGCCAGGTCACCGCGTCCCGCTCCCCCGCTCACGCGCTCCGCACGGCCCGCCTCAAGAGCGCCCGCTACTCGGTCGAACGGCCACTGCTGCTGGGCGCCGCCCTGGCCGGTGCCGACGACCGGGCGGCCGGTGCGCTGCGCTCGGCGGGCCGCTGCGCCGGGCTCGCCTTCCAGCTCCACGACGATCTGCTGGGGGTGTTCGGTGACCCGGAGGAGACCGGCAAGCCGTCGGGGGACGACATCCGCGAGGGCAAGCTGACCTACCTCACCGCCGTCGCCCGCGCCCGCGCGAAAGCCACCGGCGACGACGAGGCCCTCGGCGTCCTCGACGCGGCCCTGGGCGACCCGGGCCTCTCCGCCGCCGCGGTGGACCGCGTACGGGACGTGTTCGTCTCGACCGGGGCCCGCGCCGCGCTGGAGGACAAGGCCGAACTCCTCGCCGACCGGAGCGTGGCGCACCTGGCCGACGTGCGCACCGCCGACCCGGCCGCCCTCCGCCACCTGCACGAGCTGCTGCGGGCCACGGCCGGCGCCCCTCCGCGCGGCTTCCCCATGACGGTGCCCGCCGCGGCCCGCGGAGGTGAGCGGTGAAGTCCGTACCCGGCCGTACCGACCACGTCGTCGTCATCGGCGCCGGCCTGTCCGGGCTGTCCGCCGCACTGCACCTGCTCGGTGCCGGGCGGCGGGTGACCGTGGTCGAGCGCGCGCTCCAGCCCGGCGGCCGGTGCGGCCGCCTCGCACGCAACGGCTATCTGATCGACACCGGGCCGACCGTGCTGACCATGCCGGACCTCGCCGAGGAGGCGTTCGCCGCGGCCGGCGCCTCGATGGCGGAATGGCTGGACCTCGTGCCCCTGCACCCCGCATACCGCGCCCGGTTCGCCGACGGCAGCTCGCTGGACGTGCACACCGGCGCGGACGCGATGGAGGCCGAGATCGAACGGTTCGCGGGGGCCCGGGAGGCCGTGGGCTACCGGCGGCTGCGCTCCTGGCTGGAGCGCCTGTACGCGGTCCAGATGCGGCGCTTCATCGACGCCAACTTCGACTCGCCGCTGCAACTGCTCCACCCCGACCTCGCCCGGCTCGCGGCGCTCGGCGGCTTCGGCCGGCTGGACGCCCGGATCGGCCGGTTCCTGAGCGACGAGCGGGTGCGCCGCGTCTTCTCGTTCCAGTCCCTGTACGCGGGCGTGCCGCCGGCCCGTGCCCTCGCCGCGTACGCCGTCATCGCCTACATGGACACGGTGGCCGGCGTGTACTTCCCGCGCGGCGGCATGCACGCGCTGCCCCGCGCCATGGCGGACGCCGCGGCCGAGGCGGGCGCGGAGTTCCGGTACGGGTACGGGGTACGCGCGCTGGAACGTTCCGGTGACCGGGTCACCGCCGTCGTCACCGACGCCGGACGCGTCCCGTGCGACGCGGTGGTGCTCACCGCCGACCTGCCCGAGGCGTACCGCCTGCTGGGCCGCAGCCCACGCCGCCCGCTGCCGCTGCGCCGCTCCCCCTCGGCCGTCGTGCTGCACGCGGGCACCGCCGCGACCTGGCCGGAACCGGGCCACCACACCATCTCGTTCGGCGCCGCCTGGCACCGTACGTTCCGCGAACTCACCCGCACCGGCACCCTGATGAGCGACCCCTCGCTGCTGCTGACCCGGCCGACCGCCACCGACCCGTCGCTGGCCCCGCCGGGCCGCCACCTGCACTACGTCCTGGCGCCCTGCCCCAACACCGACATCGGTCCCGGCGTGCACGCCTGGCGCGACCTGGGCCCCCGCTACCGGGCCGCGCTCCTCGCCGAACTGGAACGGCGCGGCTTCACCGGCCTGGACACGGCGGCCGAGGAGGAGTGCCTGGTCACCCCGGCGGACTGGAGCCGTCAGGGGCACGGCGCCGGCACGCCGTTCTCCGCCGCCCACACCTTCGCGCAGACCGGGCCGTTCCGGCCCCGCAACCTCGTGCGCGGCACCGAGAACGCCGTACTGGCCGGGTGCGGCACGACGCCGGGCGTCGGGGTGCCGACCGTCCTGGTCTCGGGGAAGCTGGCCGCCGCGCGGGTGACCGGCGGCGGTTACGCACGGTCCGTCAAGGTGACCGGCCTCGGCGCGCGCCGCCGCCCCGCCCGCACGCCGGAGGGCACCTCGTGACCGCCCGGGAACTCGACGCCGCGGGCATCACCGAACCCACGCTGCGCGCCGCCTACACCCACTGCCGCCGGCTCAACGCCCGGCACGGCAAGACGTACTTCCTGGCCACCAGACTGCTGCCGGTCGCCCGCCGGCCCGCCGTGCACGCCCTGTACGGGTTCGCCCGCTGGGCGGACGACATCGTCGACAGTCTCGACGACGACGCCACACCTCAGGAACGTGCCACAGCGCTGCGCGCCCTGGAAGCGCAGCTCCACGCGGGCCTCGCCCGGGGCGGCGGCGACGAGCCGGTCGTACGGGCACTGGCGCACACCAGCGCCGTGTACGGCATCGACCCGGCGTACTTCACCGCCTTCATGGCCTCCATGCGCGCCGACCTGGAGGTGACCGACTACCCGACCTACGACGACCTGAGCCGCTACATGTACGGCTCGGCCGAGGTGATCGGCCTCCAGATGCTGCCGGTCCTCGGCACGGTCACGCCGCGCGAGGAGGCCGCCCCGCACGCCGCCGCACTCGGAGCGGCCTTCCAGCTCACCAACTTCCTGCGGGACGTGGGCGAGGACCTGGACCGGGGGCGGGTCTACCTGCCCGCCGACCTACTGGGCGCGCACGGCGTGGACCGGGAACTGTTGCGGTGGAGCCGGCTGACCGGCACCGAGGACCCCCGGATCACCGCCGCGCTGCGGGCCGCGGCCGACCTCACCCGTGGCGTCTACCGCCGCGCCGCGCCCGGCGTCGCCATGCTCGACCCGGCGTCCCGGCCCTGCATCCGTACCGCGTTCATCCTCTACCGCGGCATCCTGGACGCCGTGGAAGCCGACGGCTACACGGTCCTGCACCGCCGCGCCGTCGTGTCCCGCCCGGTCCGCGCGACCGTGGCCCTGGACGGACTGGTACGGGTGACCGCGGCCCGCAGCCGGTCCGGCCCCGGCACCCCGGCCACGGCAGAACGCCCCGGAGGAAGCACCGTGAACGCTCCCCACCGCCCCTCCGGACGCCGCCGGTACCCGCTGAGCCTGCGCCGGCGGCCCGTCGCGTGGGAACGCCAGCGGCCCACCTGGCGGGACGCCGCGCCCGACGTGATCGCGGGAGCGCTGGAACGGGCCAAGGCCCGGCCGTCCGGCAACTGGTACGCCGTGGGCGCCTCGCGCGACGTCGGCCGGGACCGCCCCCTGGGACGGACCGCCGCCGGGACGGAAATCGTCCTGTGGCGCGCCACCGACGGGCGCCTGCACGGCGGCCCCGGGGCCTGCCCGCATCTGGGCGCGCCCCTGAAGGACAGCCGTGTGCGGTGCGGCACCCTCGTCTGCCACTGGCACGGGCTCGCCCTGGACGGCGGCCCGTTCGCCGGGTGGGAGCCGTACCCGGTGTACGACGACGGGGTGCTGGTCTGGGTACGCCTTGACCGGGCGGGCGGCGAGGAGCCGCTGGCCCGGCCGCGCGTCCCCGAGCGTCCGGAGGCGGCCGCCGCCGTCGCGGCCGTGTACACCGGCGTCGGGCGCTGCGAGCCGGACGACGTGGTCGCCAACCGGCTCGACCCGTGGCACGGCGCCTGGTTCCACCCGTACTCCTTCGCCGACCTGACCGTGACGGACGGCCCGGCGGGTCCGGAGGACGCGCTGACGGTGGAGGTCTCCTTCAAGGTCGCCGGGCGTCTGGTCGTCCCGGTCCGCGCGGAGTTCACCGCGCCCGGGCCGCGCACCGTGGTCATGCGGATCACCGAGGGCGAGGGTGTGGGGTCCGTCGTGGAGACCCACGCCACTCCCCTGGGCACCGACGCCGCCGGCCGCCCGCGCACCGCCGTCGTGGAAGCGGTCGTCGCCGCCTCCGCCCGGCCGGGGTTCGCGGTGGCCCGCGCGGCCGCTCCCTTGCTGCGCCCCCTGATGAGGGCGACGGTGGGACGGCTGTGGCGCGACGACATGGCGTATGCGGAGCGGCGGTGGGAGCTGCGCAGTGCGGGGCGCTTTCCGGGTTGAGGCGCGCTCGGACATCCGGGTGCGGCCGGTGGCGGAAGACGACAGGCTGAGCGGCTGGAGCAAGCCCTTGACGTGCCCGAACTCATCGCTGACGGCGGCTTCACGCTGCGGCCGTGGCGCCTCGGCGACCTGCCCCCCGTCCAGGAGGCGGCGGAGGATTCCTACATCCCGCTGATCACGACGGTGCCCTCCCCATGCTCCGAGCCGGCCGCTGTCGCGTTCGTCGAGCGGCAGTGGGGCCGGGCGACGACGGGGGCCGGCTACCCGTTCGTCGTCGTCACCCCTGACGGGCGGCCGGCCGGCATGGTGGGACTGTGGCTCAACGACCTGGGCCAGGGCCGTGCGTCACTCGGTTACTGGGTCGTCCCGTGCGGGCGGGGTTCCGGCGCGAGGGACTGCTGCGGGGGTGGCAGCAGGTGGGGGCCGAGCGCCGGGACATGTTCATGTACGCGCTGCTGAACGGCGATCGGTGACGCCGCCCCTGTTCCGCCTGAGGGAAAGGCGCGAGGACGCAGGGGTTACGCGTTGCCGAACCACCCGGGCACGTCGAGCAGGAACGCCTCCTCAGGGGTCACCTTGCGCAGGTCGGCCTCCAGCGCGCGCAGCCGTTCCTCACCGAGGGTGTCGGCCCAGTCGGCCCGGAGGCGGTCGAGGATGCGCGCCGACCGGGCCAGGCAGTCCCGGCCGCGCTCGGTGAGGCGTACGGTCTTGCGTCGCGCGTCGCGCGGATCCGCGCCGCGCTCCACGTACCCGAGGCGTTCCAGCGTGTCGACCGTCTTGCCCGCGGCCTGCTTGGAGACCCCGATCCGGCGGCCCAGTTCGGCGGCGGTGGTGCCGTCCGGGCCGATCGCCTGGAAGACGTAGCCGTGCATCGGCCGGACGTCGGGATGTCCTTGGCGCGCCAGTTCGTCGTGGAGCTCGTCGATGAGGACGCGGAAGGCGAGGAACAGCCGCAGCGGCAGCTCGAATCCAGGGGGGTCGTTCGGCTCGTTCGGCACGTTCGGGAACCAGGCTCACTACTCGTCACTGCTTCGACAATGGCGTTGTCGAGCTTACGGGCTCCGGCCGGGAACCGTCACCCGCCGGGCCAGGTCAGCCCGCGAGGAGCGTACCGGTCAGGACGACGTGCACGGCGGTGCCGCCGACGATGCTCAGCAGGGCGTCGCGGCGCCCCAGGTGCAGTCCGACGGTGACGGCGAGCGCTGCCAGAGGGGCGATGGCGCGCGCCTGGGACAGTGGCAGGTCACGCAGGCGCGGCACGCAGGGCCCCCGATTGACGGCGGCCGAGACCGTGGCGGCCAGCAGCAGGTAGCGGGTGTCAGGCATGGGACGGTCTCTTGCGGGCGGAGCGGTACCGGACCAGAAGGGCGGCGGCGAACAGGGTGAATGCCCCACCGGTCCGTGCCCCGGCGGACTCAGGTGCCCAGCGCCCGCGCCAGGCCCCGCAGCACCGCCGACCGGCCGCGGTCCGGGACCGTCCACAGGGTCTGGCCGCGTACGCCCCACCGCTCCAGCAGGGTGTTCGCGGCGAGGAAGCCGGTGGTGGCCGCGCGTTCCATCAGGGCCACGGGGAGGCCGGTGCGTACGAGGTCGCCGGCGACCGTCACGGCCGGGTCGGGGGTGCGCACGGTGGGGCGGTCGTGGTAGCCGCCCACCGGGAACAGGGGGCAGTCCGCGTGCCACTCGTGCCGGGCGTCGATGACCTTCGCCTCGCGGGTCTCGGGGTAGACGCGCTGCAGCCGGCCGGTCAGCCGGTCCTGTTGTACCGGCCGCGCGGTGTCCGTACCGAGCGCGTACGCGTGCAGCTCGACCACCGAGCCCCCGCTGCGGGCGGCCCACCGTGCCGCCTCCCCCTCCCAGCGTTCCAGCACGCTGACGTTGTCGAGCGGGCCGAAACCGCTGGTGCCGAGGAAGCCCGGCCGGTCCGGGGCCACCGGCCGGTCGAGCCAGAGCCGGGAGACGAGGAACGGCGGCGCGGTGCGCAGCCGCAGCATCCGCTCGCGCCAGTGCGGGTCGCCCAGCCCGGGTGAGGCGGCGACGAGGTGGCGCAGCCCGGCCACGTCGAGGGCGAGCACCACCGCGTCGTGGCGCGCCGCGCCGTGGCCGCCCCGTACGGTCACGCCTGCGCCGCCGGGTACGGATTCCACGGTCTCCACCGCGCAGCCGGTCCGCAGGGTGACGCCGTGGCCGGTCAGGTAACGGCCGAGCGGCTCCCACAAGGCCTGCGGGAACGGTTCGCCGGGGACGTCGAACAGCAGCCCCTCGCTGGAGCCGAGGAAGTAGATGTGGAACATCAGCGCCATCTCGGCGGCCGACAGTTCCTCCGGGTCGGCGAAGAAGCTGCGGGAAAACACCTCGAACGCCAGGTGGTGCGCGGCCTCGGGGAAACGGATGCGCTCCAGCAGCCGGCGCGCGCTGACGCCATCCAGACGCTCGTACACGTCCGGCGTCCGCACGTCGAGCAGCGGCAGGGCGGCGCGCGGGTTCATCCGGGCCATCTCGCGCAGGGTGAAGGTCGGGCTGAGCGCGGCGAACCCGAGGGCGCTCCACGGCGGGGTGCGCGGGACGTGGGCGAAGCTGTCCTGGAGGCCGCTGCTGTGGCGCAGCGGGTAGTCGGGCAGCCCGGTGAGCGCGGCCAGCGCCGGGTCGGCCCGCCGCAGGAGTCCCCGCAGGTTGTAGTACTGACGGAAGAAGGCGTGGAAGCCGCGGGTCATGGTCGCCCGGGAGCCGTCGGCGAGCCGGATCCGCCGTCCGGCGAGCCGGCCGCCGAGCCCCGGCTCCCGCTCGTACAGCGTGACCCGGGCGCCCCGTTCGGCGAGTCCGGTGGCCGCGGCCAGTCCGGCGATACCGCCGCCGATCACCGCGACGTGCGGCGCCTCGCCGGTGATCCTCGACCGGCCCGGCGCCGGCCGCACGATGCGGGCGCGCCGGTCCCGGCCCCGGCGTGGCGCGGCGGTGGCGCGCCGGGCGGTGGCCGGGGGGCCGGCGTCACTCGGGAGGGTCGTCATCGGGCGGTCCGTTCCTGTGCGGGGCCGGGGCGGCGTGCGGTGCGGGCGTCGGCGTGGTGGCTGCGGTTCGGGCCGGTCGTACGGGTGGCCTGCGGCGCAGCCTCGGCAGCTCGGCCACGGTGCGCAGCATGGGCAGTACGGGGGTGTGCAGGCCGATCGACAGGTCTTCGCGCAACCGGGTGCCGCCGTCCAGGAAGCGCAGCAGCCGTTCCATCGGTACGCCGTGGAACAGCCCGGTGAAGAAGCCGGCGCCGTCGACGCGTCCGGTGTCCAGGGCGCGCAGCAGGACGGCGTCCATCAGCCGGGAGCGCGCGGGGTGCGGGGGCGGCGGGGCCGGGGTGCGGCCCTGGTGGAAGGCGGCGGCGACAGCCCGGGTCTGGCGCTGGACAGCGGCGAAGGTGTAGCCGGTCGACGGCCGGGTGGCGCCGCCCGCAGCGCCGATCCGGAAGACGCCGGGCCCGGCGCGGCGGGGGAAGCGCGCGTCGGTCATCGGGATGACGCCCTGCTCGGAGGCGGTGACCCGGTACGGGCCCAGTGGGCGGACCTCGGTGAGGTAGTGGCGCAGCGCGCGGTGGTAGGCGGCCTCGTCGAGCGGGACGGCGGAGAACTCGGTGTACTCGACCAGCGCTTCGTACGGGCCGAGCGGGAGGACGTAGCCGAAGGAGAGGCCGTGGTCCGGCTGCGGGGTGCGGAAGTCCATCAGGTCGGCGGTCGCCGGGTCGAACTCGGGCCGCTCGGTACGGACGAACCAGCCGTGGAAGTGCTGGAGCAGGGTGGTGCGCGCGGGCGGCAGGGCGGGCAGCGGCCGGGAGTCGAAGGCCCAGCGGGCCCGTAGCCGTACGGGGTCGCCCGCCGCCGTCGTAGCGCGGACCTCGGCGCCGCCGCCGGGAAGTGCGCGCACGTCGTCGACGACGGCCGCCACCCGGCGCGCGGACGGCGTGGCCGCGAGCCGTTCACCGACCAGCTTCTCGAATGCGGCCGAGCGCATCATCTTGTACCGCAGTGGTGCCGGGCGTCCGGTCAGCACGGACCCGTCGGCCCCGTGGACGCGCAGCCGGTCCCAGGAGGCCGCCAGGACACCGTCGTACTCGCCGTCCGGCCCCTCCCAGTAGCACCAGGTGCGCTCGGGGGGCCGCAGGGGACCCGGCGGCGCGTCCACGACGGTCACCTCGGGGCAGCGGACACCGGCGGGCGGGTCGCAGAGCCGGTGGGCGAGGGAGAGCCCTGCGGCGCCGCCGCCCACGACGGCCACTTCTGTGTCGTACACGCCGTCTCCCTCCCGTACCGCCGGGCTCCACGCCGACGGACGCGCCACGTCTCCGTGTGCCCGCCCGGCCGGGATTCACCGGCCACGGTCATTACAGCGCCGGACAGCCGGCCATCCACGGGTGACACGCGCCACGGCAGCGGGAGAGGCGGCGCATCGGGTCCGGCGCAACCGCCTGGAACGGAGAAAGCCCCGGCCAGACGGGGGAGCTGGCCGGGGCGGTCCCGGGCACGGGCGGGGACGCCGCTCATCTTCGATGAGGGTCCACACAACCCGTGATCAATTGAACGATAAACCACCGTGGACCCATCCGCCAAACCGGATCGATGTGACGCATATCGCTCCCGGCGACCGCACCCGGCCCGTACGCGTCAGCGGCCCCGGTGCCGCGCCGCGGAGCCGACGGGAGTCGCCACGCGGACGCACGACTGCCGCGCAGCAGGGCGCCCGTCCCCGCTGCGCGGCAGTCGTCGGAAGGTCAGGAGGTCAGGAGACCGGGGCGAGCTGCGCCACCAGCCCGTTGCGCCACAGGGCGTCCACCCGGGCGCGCTCCTGCGCGTTCGGGTTGGTGTTCTGGCAGGAGGGGCCGGGGCCGCCACCCGACATCAGCTCGCTGCAGGGGCCCGAGTAGTGGTCGGGCAGGCCGAGGACGTGGCCCGTCTCGTGGGCCGTCACGCGGGTGGAGTTGTACTGCTGGTTCTGCCGGTAGTCGAGGAAGATGTAGCCCCGCCCGTGGCCGTCGGTGCTCGCGTAGGAGCCGCGGGAGTCGTTGCCCTCGTAGTACCGGAAGTCGGCGTTGGAGCCTTCCTGGAGCTTCACGTTGCGCACGGAGCTGTTCCAGATCTGCGTGCTGCGCGCTATCTGGCTGCGGAAGGTGGGAGCGCTGCTCGCGTTGTACGTGACGGTGACCGCCTGGACGCCGGGCGTGGCCGCGCGCTTGGCGGCGGCCGACTTCATGACGGCCTGGAAGAACGCCTTGTTGGCCGCGGCCTCCTCGGCCGAGCCGGCGTACTTGGCCACCGAGGCCGGAGAAGAGACGCCCGAGGGGGCGGCCGGGGCGGAGGCGGCGGTCGCGGGGACGGTACCGAGGGAGGCGGCCAGACCGAGGCCGAGCACGGCGGTGAGGACCGTACGGGTGGGTCTCATGGGGGAACCTCGTCATCCGTGGGAGGGATTTGGTACCGGGATTGTGAAGGAATCAAGGTCCCCTGCGGATGACAGCTTTTGGTGATAGGGCCGTGACATCGCCCCGCCGGCCCGGCCGTCCGGACAGCCGCAACCCGCTTGTCACGGAAGGTTCATGGGGCGGGGAGGGTGCCGTTCACACCGCCGGCACGGGAACGTGGCACGTGCCCGTGTCATCACCGCCTCCGTCGAATGACGTATTCCGTATGCGGTGGACGCAGGTGTGGACATCGGCCCGGGCGGCGGCGCGGAGGGAGCGGGCGCGTCCCAGCCGTACGGGCGGGCCGGCACCGGCCAGGGCGTCAGCCGGGCAGCGGGTGCGCCCGGTTGAGGTTGAGCAGGGGCGCGAGCAGGTCGCCGTGGCGTTCACGGCGCTCGGCGACGGCGTCGAAGAGGAACGTGAGCTGCTCCGGGTCCGTGCAGGCCTCGATCTCGCCCCAGGTCACGGGGGCGGATACGGTCGGCAGCTCGCGGGCGCGCACCGTGTAGGGGGCGGCGGTGGTCTTCGAGGCGGAGTTCTGCGAGAAGTCGATGAAGACCTTCCCGGGCCGCAGGGCCTTGGTCATCCGGTGCACGACGTGGTCGGGCAGGGTCCGCTCCGCCTCGACGGCGATGGACTTGGCATACGCGGTGACACCGTCCGAGGGGGTCGGCTCGATCGGTACGAGGATGTGCAGGCCTTTCGAGCCGCTGGTCTTCGCGTACACGTTCAGGCCGTCGGCCATCAGGCGCTCGCGCAGCCACCGGGCCACCCCGCAGCACTCCACGATCGTGGCCGGCGCCCCCGGGTCGAGGTCGAACACGAGGCGGTCGGCGACGCGCGGCGCGGCGGCGGTCCACTGGGGGGTGTGCAGCTCGACGACGAGATTGGCGGCCCACATCAGGGTCGGCACGTCGCGGACCAGCACCTGCTGCCGGGACTTCGCCGTGCTGCCGGGGACCTCGGTGGTCTTCACCCATGCGGGCGTCCCGGGCGGCACGTTCTTGGTGAAGAACCGCTGGCCGTCGGGCCCGTCGGGATACCGCAGGAAGGAGACGGGCCGGTCGTGGACGTGGGCGAGAAGGGCGCCCGCGGTGGTGGCGTAGTAGTGCAGCAGCTCGCCCTTGGTGGTGCCGGTCCGCGGATACAGGACCTTGTCGAGGTTGGTGAGCGACAGCCGCCGCCCCTCCACGACGGTGATTGGCGACATACGATGACAATCCCATAAAAATGCCACATGAGGGATGAGACATGCGATCTGTTTGGAACGGGTCTATCTCCTTCGGGCTGGTCAGCATCCCCGTGAAGACCTACAGCGCGACCGAGCGCACCGCCTCCGTCTCGTTCGTCCGCATCCACGAGAAGGACGGCGGGCGCATCCACTACCGCAAGGTCTGCGAGCTGGACGGCGAAGAGGTCCCCAACGAGGAGGTCGGCAAGGGCTACCAGGCCGCGGACGACACGATCGTGCCGATCACCGACGAGGACCTGGCGAAACTGCCGCTGCCGACGACCAAGACCCTGACCATCCTGGCCTTCGTCGGCGCGGACGAGATCGACCCGCTCCAGCTGGACAAGTCCTACTTCCTGGGGCCCAACGGCGTCGCCGCCGCCAAACCGTACGCCCTGCTGCGGGACGCGCTGGAGCACCAGGAGAAGGTCGCGATCGGCAAGGTGGCCATGCACGGGCGGGAGACGCTGGCCATGCTCCGCTCGCACGACGGGGCGATCGCCATGCACACCCTGCTCTGGCCGGACCAGGTCCGCTCGGCGCGCACCGTCGCCCCGCGCGACGACGTCGAGATCCGGGAGAACGAGCTGACCCTCGCCGAGACCCTGATGGACTCGCTCGGCGACCTGGACGAGTCCGAGCTGCACGACGACTACCGGGAGGCCGTCGAGGAGCTGGTCGCCGCGAAGCTGGAGGGCGGCGAGCCGGCCGCGCCCCGCGCCGCGCCCGGCGCCGGCGGCAAGGTCATCGACCTCATGGCCGCGCTGGAGAACAGCGTCCGCGCGGCGCGCGAGTCACGCGGGGAGGGCGGCGGGGGCGCCGAGGAGGAGCCGGAGGAGGAGCCGGAGGAGGAGCCGGCGTCGGTCACACCGATCAGGGGCCGCAAGGCGACGGCGAGGAAGACCACGGCGAAGACCGCGTCCGGAAGCGGCGCCAAGAAGACGACCGCGGCCCGTAAGACGTCCGGGTCAGCGGCGAAGAAGTCCTCCTCCGGCAAGGCGTCGGGCGGATCCGGTACCAAGAAGACGGCGGCCGGCGGGAGCTCGGGCGGCAAGAAGACCGCGGCCAAGAAGACGGCGGCGAAATCGGCGGCCAAGTCCACCGCGAAGAAGGGCGGCAAGAAGGCGTCGGCCTGACGAGGGGGCGTGGGTGTGCGGGCGGGCCCACGGCGGCGCCCGGCGGCCTTAGAGTCGGTGCATGGCTTCAGACGAGGGAACGGTGCGCGTCGACAGCTGGATCTGGTCCGTCCGGCTGACCAAGACGCGTTCGATGGCCGCGACGGCCTGCCGCGGCGGGCACGTACGGATCAACGGTGAGCGGGTGAAGGCCGCCCACGCGGTGCGCGAGGGCGACGAGGTCCGGCTGCGGCACGGCGGGCGGGAGCGGATCGTGGTGGTCTCGCGCCTGGTACGCAAGCGGGTGGGCGCCGCGGTCGCCGCGGAGTGCTTCGTCGACAACAGTCCCCCGCCGCCGCCCCGTGAGGAGATCGCCGCGGTCGGCCACCGCGACCGCGGCGCCGGGCGGCCCACCAAGCGCGACCGGCGCGAGCTGGAACAGCTGCGCGGCGGCCGCTGAGGCGGCGCGGGCGTTCCCGTACGGGCGTACGAACGGAAGAGTACCCGCCCGTACGGGAACGCCCGGCGCGCTCACAGCTCGCTCAGGTACACCCAGGCGCCTGCGTCCCGTACGAAGCGGCTGTTCTCCTCCTGTACGCCGGGCTCGCCGTTCAGCGTGTAGTGCGCCCGGAACTGGACGGTGCCCTCACTGTGGAAGGCGCTGCCGCCCGTCGTGCTGACGATCTCCAGGCGCGTCCACCGCTGCCCCGGCTCGAAGTCCAGGCCCGCCGGGCGGGTCGCGGGGTGCCAGGTGCGCAGCAGGTACGCCGCGTCACCGGCCGCGAAGGCGCTGTAGCGGGAGCGCATCAGCCGCTCGGCCGTGGGTGCCGCCGTCCGTCCCTGGTGGAAGAGGGCGCAGCACTCCGCGTAGGACGCCTGCAGTCCGCAGGGGCAGGGGGCGGAAGGGTCGATCGCCGTTCGCCGGCGCGCGTGAGATCTGGACACCCCTGAATTGTGACCGTTACGAAAACCCGCCGGCCGCTGGCCCCCAGGAGTCGCCGAGGCGACGCCCCCGTCAGCCGGCCGCGCTCCGCAGCCACCCGTCGACCGTCGCCGTCACGGCGCGGGCGAAACGGTCGATGCCCGGCGACCGTACGGGGCACGGGCGGGGCGTGGTGGTCGTCGGGGCCAGGCAGAAGTGCAGGGCGTCGTCGGCGCGGTGCAGGTCGGTGGTGCCGCCGCCGGGGGCCGGGTGGGTGCAGTACGCGGGGTGCGCGCGTTCGTAGGCGTCGCAGGGCAGCTGGCGGACCCACCGGTAGCGGTCACCGGCGGGGCTGAGCGTGCGGCCCGCGTCCGCGTACAGGTCGCCGGAGGCGGCGGCCTGGGCCGCGTAGACGGCGTTTACTCTGCGGGTCCGGTCCGGGTGGAAGGCGTCGGGTGCCTGGGAGGCCCACACGATCTTGGGGCGGGCGAGGCCTGCGGCCCGTGCCGCGGCGGCGATCTCCTCGGTCAGCGCCCGCGCGTCCGCGGCGTACCGGTCGTAGTAGCCCGCCGTACCGTACGTGGCGCCCGCCATGCAGGGCGTGTAGCCCCAGGCGTTGCCCCAGAACTGGAGGATCACGACGCGCGGGCGCACCGTCCGTACCAGCGCGGCCGCCTTGTCCCGGGCGGGGACCAGCGACTTGCCGCGCCAGGCCGTCAGGTAGTCGCACAGCGTCGTGCCGGAGTGCGGCGCGCTGTGCAGCGTCGTGCGCCCGGTCTCGCTGAGCCGTTCGGCGAGCGCCTTCTGGCTCTCCATGGCCAGCGAGTCGCCGAGGTAGAGGGCGGGGACGGCACGGGCGGGCGGCCCGGGTGTCGTGCTCCCGGTCGGCGCGTCCGGCGGCGGGGCGGAGGCACTGCCGCCGGACGCCGGGGCGGTCGCGGTCGGGCGTGGGCCGGGCGGTGTGTCCGTGGGGTCGGAGGCGAAGACGACGCTCCAGCCGAGGGAGCCGACCAGGGCCAGGGCCAGCACACCGAGCAGTGGTACCACCCAGCGCTGGGTCATCGGGCCGCCCCTGGTCGCGTACGGCCGGTGGCTCATGTCAGGTGCACTTCACACCGGCCCGGGCAGACCAGCCAAGCACACCGCGGGGCCGCCGGAAAAGACCGCTACCCGACGCATGCGGCGGTCGGCGGACGAAGGCCCGGCCACCCGGCCGGCGCCGGCTCCTGAGCCTGAGCCCGGTTCTGGTCCCGGTCCTGGATCCGAGCCCGGTTCCGGGCCTGGTCCTGAGTCTGAGCCCGGTTCCGGCCCGGGGCCGGCGCCTTCCCGCAGAACTCCGCCTCGATCACGTTCACGTACAGCGCCTGGTCCGTCAGCCAGTCACCGTTGATGTTGAACGTCAGCTGGTGCCCGCCGTCCCCCGTACCGAACGAGGCGGACATCGAGCCGTTGGCCCCGCCGGTCTTGCCGACCACCCGCACACCGCAGGACAGGACGGCGGTCTCCACGCCGAGCCCGAACCCGAACCCCTCCCCCGCCGGCACCACGGTGAGCAGTTCCCTCATCTGCGCCCGGGGCAGCAACGCGCCGCGCAGCAGGGCCCGGTGGAAGCGGTTGAGGTCGCCGAGGGTGGAGATCATGTCGCCCGCCGCGCCCAGCCAGGTCATGTTCTGCTCGGTGGCGTCGTGAACCGGTGCGTCGGGGGCCGGGTCGTGCAGCCGGGAGTACGCGACAGGGTGCGGGTCCGGCATCGTCGCGCGGCTCCCCGGGAACGACGTTCCGCGCAGCTTCAGCGGCCCGATGACGCGGCGCGTCACCTCCCGGGCGTACGAACGGCCCGTCGCCTTCTCGATGACCAGGCCGGCGAGGACGAAGTTGGTGTTCGAGTACCGGGCCTGCGTCCCCGGCGCGGACGTCGGCGGGTACTTCAGCGCGATGGACACCAGCTCTTGGGGGGTGTGGTCGTCGTAGCGGTGCTCGGGGAAGCGGCTGCCGGAGGAGTTGGCCTGGAAGTCCGGGTCCTCGGTGTAGTCGGGCAGGCCGCTGGTGTGGTGGAGCAACTGGCGCAAGGTGATCGCGCGGCCGTCGTTCCCGTGTCCCCGCACCAGGCCCGGCAGCCACCGCTCCACGGTGTCGTCCAGGCTCAGTCTCCCCTCCGCCTCCAGTTGGAGCAGGACGGTGGCGATGAACGGTTTGGTGATGCTCGCCGCCCGGAAACGGTCGTCGGCCGAGCGTGCGCGCCCCGTGCCGGTGTCCGCGAGGCCCGCCGAGCCGAACCACCTCCTCCCACCGTCCCGGGCCTCGGCCGCCACGCCGGGCAGCCCGGCCACCTCCACCAGTTGGCGCAGCGCCTCCTGGGTCGCCTCGTGCCCGTGCCCCGGTGCGGCGGGCGCCGCCGCGTACGCGGGGGCGAGGGTCGCGGCCCCCACCGCGACGGTGGTGGTGAGGGCGAGTATGGCGGTACGTACGGTCCGCGGTGTCACGAGTCGGCCTCCGGAAGCAGGCAGGGGGCTGCTTGTCCCCCTGTGGCGGGAGGGACGCCGGAGAGGAAGCCGGAGGTTGACCGTACGGGGCGACGTCCGCCGCGATGTCCGGAAACGTGCGGAAGCTGTCCCGGACAAGCCCGGACAGCCCATCGGTGGGCGGCGCGGGTACGGGGTCGGCAGTGTCGTCAGGGAGCCCGGGAACGCGGAGCGGAGCGCCCGTGCACGGGGGTGCGGACAGTGCGGGCCGGCAGCCTGCCGGCGAGCGCGGGTACGGCGATCCGGCGCTCACTGCCCGCCGGACGCCCCTCCGCGTCCGCGGTCCCGGGCCGGTCGTACCCCGCACGCCGTGCGGTGGTCCCGGGCCGGCCCCATGATGGAAGCAGCGGAGGCACTGCCGGCCCGGCGGGACTCTCCGGACCCGAGCGATCTTTCGGGAGGCGCCATGGGCAAGGACAGCACTTCGGGTTCCGACGGGGCCCGCGCCGCACGGCAGCGGGAGTTCTACACGGGCGGCGAGCGCCCGTTCGATCCGGAGGACCTGGTCATGGCCAGGGGCCTGGAGCCCACGCCGGAGCGGGTCGAGGAGGCCCGCAAGCTCATCGAGGAGAAGGGGGCGGCGGCGATCGAACGCTATCTGCCGTAGCGGGCCGCCGGCGGGCGTACCGCTCAGTTCGAGGACACCAGGGCGGCGATGCGTTCGCGGTAGGCGGCGCTGTCCTCCTGGCTCAGCGGCAGCCGGCCGTCGCCCGCGAGGTGCGACGGAAGGTACGTGGCCTGCTTGACGGCCTGGGACAGCGGACCGGGCAGGTTCAGCAGGAGCTGCCCCTGTTCGGCGGTCTCGATGACCATCCACGCGTCGGAGCCGCGGTCGTCGGGGGTGGTCGGCTCGATGGTGCTCACGGCCGTCACGGTCAGGGTGGGCGGTAGGTCGGTGGTCGTCGGAATGGCGGTTCCCGTCGCGTCCGTGTTCTCGTTCTCCGTATTCATGTTCCCTCCCTAGCAACCGGGTACGGGTCCGGGCCAGCGCTCGGGCCGAGTCGTGTCTCACAGTGGCCGGGGGAATGCGGGCCGGGACCGCGGAAAGGAGAGGTGACCGACGGACATGGGCCGCAGAAGAGACCTGGCCAGAGTGACCCGTCCGACACGCGCCGACGGGACCCGATCGCCGATCATGGCCCGCATGGACGAGGACACCCACACCACCGGGCCGGCGCCGGACGCGGCACGGCGTACGCACGACCGGGAGCGCCGGCAGGCCCGCCTGGTACTCGCGGGGCGCGCCGAGAGCGCGGAGGACCTGGCGATGCTGATCGACGCCCTGGGGCTCGACCCCGGGGAGGACCACGATCCGCCGGGGCGGCGGGAGTGAGACGAGGTCCGCGGTCGGCGGCAGTGGCTCTCAGTCCGGGACGGGCGTGTCCATCGTGTCGGTGAGGGATTTCGGGCGCATGTCAGTCCAGTTCTCCGTGACGTGGTCCAGGCAGCCCTGCCGCGTGTCCTCGCCGTGTACGACGGTCCAGCCACCGGGCAGCTCGGCCGCGGCGGGCCACAGGGAGAACTGGTTCTCACCGTTGACGAGGACGAGGTAGGCGGCGTCCGGGTTCTCGAACGGGTTGGTCATGGCGTACGGCTCCTTGCGGGGGATGTCGGGGTGCGGGGCTCGTCGGTCTTCGGGTTACGGGACGTGTCGGGCGCCGGGCCGCGGGACGCGTGGCCGGGCGCCGGGGCACCGGGGTCCAGTGCGGCGGCGATCAGGGGCCCGATCCGGTCGAGGGCGTGCGGCCGCATCATGTGTCCGTGCTCGCAGCGCGCGTCGTGGGTGCGTACGGCGCCGGAGACGTACGGCTGCCACGCCTCGGCCGGCCAGTGCGGTTCGCCGCGTTCGGGCTCTGCCTTGAACAGCAGCAGGTCGCCCTCGAAGACGGCGGGCCGGAAGGTGTACCAGCGCAGGCGGGTGTTGTCGGTCAGGGTCTCCGCCAGGGCTGTCACGAGGGGTTCTTCCAGGAGGGCGGCCAGCGCGCTGCCTTGCTCGCGCAGGATGTCCGCCGCCCGGGCAGGGTCGAGGCCGTCCCCGGCGCCGGGGACGGGGTGGCCGACGGAGTCGACGAACAGTGCGGCCACGTCCTGCGCGGTGTGGCGCGGCAGCACCCGGTCGGGACCGGCCGGGAGGGGCGCGGAGTCCAGCAGGGCCAGGAAGGCGACGGTCCCGCCCTGTTCCTGGAGACGGGTGGCCATCGCGTGGGCGACGGCGCCGCCGAAGGACCAGCCGAGCAGGTGGTAGGGGCCGGTGGGCTGGACGGTGCGGATCTGCTCCAGGTAATCGGCGGCCATGTCCGCGACGGTCGCCGGGCGGGCGCCGGGCTCGGTCAGGCCGCGTGCCTGGAGTCCGTACACGGGACGGTCATCGAGGTGGCGCATGAGCCCGGCGTACGGCCAGCTGATGCCCGACGCGGGATGGACGCAGAACAGGGGCGGGCGGCTGCCGCGCGGGCGCAGCGGCAGCAGGACGCGCAGCGCGTCGGCGGTCGCGGTGGCTTCGTCGGCCACGGTGTCCAGGGCCCGTACGAGCCCGGCGGGCGACTGGGCCTCGAACAGGGCACGGATGCCCGGGTCCGCGCCGAAGACCGCGTGGACACGGCTGGTGAGGCGGGCGGCCAGCAGCGAGTCGCCGCCCAGGTCGAAGAAGCCGTCGTCGGGGCCCACGGAAGGCAGGCCGAGCACTTCGGCGAAGAGCGCGCTCATCATCTCCTCGGGCGGGGTGCCCGGCGCCCGGCCGCCCTCCGCCGCAGTGAAGACGGGAGCGGGCAGCGCGCGCCGGTCGAGTTTGCCGTTGGCCGTCAGCGGCAGGGCGTCCAGGAGGACGACGGCGGCCGGGACCATGAACCGGGGCAGCCGCTCGCGCAGGAACCGCCGTACGCGCGCGGGGTCCGGCTGCGTGCCGGGAGTGGGGACGGCGTACGCGACGAGTTGCCTGCGCCCTGGGGAGTCCTCGCGGACGGCCACGGCGGCGCGGTCCACGTCCGGGTGGGCGAGCACCGCGGCCTGCACCTCGCCCAGCTCGATCCGTACGCCGTTGATCTTCACCTGGTCGTCCAGCCGTCCGAGGTACTCCACGACGCCGTCCGGGCGGTGCCGCCCCAGGTCGCCGGTGCGGTACATGCGTTCGCCCGGCGCGCCGTACGGGTCGGCGACGAAGCGTTCGGCGGTGAGCGCGGGGCGGTGCAGGTAGCCGCGGGCCAGGCCGGTGCCGGTCAAGTAGATCTCGCCCGGGACGCCCGGCGGCACCGGGCGCAGGGTGGCGTCCAGGACATACACGTGGGTGTTCCAGACGGGCCGTCCAGCGGCCACGTCGGGGCCGTGCGTGACGGCGTGCAGACTGTCGCCGCCGGCCTCGGACGCGCCGTAGAAGTTGACCAGGCGGGCGTCCGGGAGGGCTTCGGCGAACCGCTGGGAGAGGGCCGGCGGCAGGGCCTCGCCGCTGGTCACCCACAGGCGGCAGGTCGCCAGCAGCCCGGTGCCGGCGTCCAGGAGGGCGGCCAGCAGGCTGGGCACGACGGTGATGCGGGTGGCGCGGTGCCGGGCGACGAGGGCGGCCAGGTCCGCCGGGCTGCGGGCGGTGAGGGAGTCCGCGAGGACGACCGGTGCGCCGTGCAGCAGGGCGCCGAGCAGTTCGGTGGTGCCGTCGATGAAGCTGAGGGTGGTCTTGGCGAGCACCGGCTGTCCGGCGTGCCAGGGGTAGGTGCGGGCGCACCACAGCAGGCGGTTGACGCAGCCCCGGTGCAGGCCGACGACTCCCTTGGGGGTGCCCGTGGAGCCGGAGGTGTAGATGACGTAGGCGGGGTGCAGGGGTGAGAGCGGGGCGCGCCGGTCGGCGTCGGTGAGGTTGGCGGCGGTACGGGTGCGGTCGCGGCCTGCGGCCGTTCCGTCGGCGCGGTCGCTGTCCTTCCCGTCCGTACCTTCCGTTCTGTCCGTCCGTCCCGCCCCTCCCGTTCCCTCCAGAACGAGGCGCGGCACCTCCGTTCCCGGGAGCGTCGGCACGGTGGCGCGGTCCGTGACCAGCAGGACGGGCCGGGTGTCGCCGAGCATGAAGGCGAGGCGTTCGGCGGGGTAACCGGGGTCCAGGAAGAGATACGCGGCGCCTGCCTTGAGGACGGCGAGGACGGCGGTGACCATGGCGGGGGTGCGGGGCAGCGCCAGTGCGACGACGTCTTCGGGCCCGGCTCCGCGGGTGACGAGCAGCCGGGCCAGGCGGTTCGCCGAGGCGTTCAGTTCCGCGTAGGTGAAGCTGTGGCCGTCGGAGATCAGGGCGGGCGCGTCGGGCGTGGTGGCTGCCTGGTCCTCGAAGAGGCGCGGCAGGACCAGGTCGGGGACGCCGTGCGCGGTGTGGTTCAGGGCGCGCAGGGTGTGCCGTTCGCGAGCGGTGAGGAGGTCCGCCTGGCTGATCCGCCTGTCGGGGCCGGCCGTCGCGGCCTCGGTGATCCGGCGCAGCCGGGCCACGAAGGCTTCGACGGTGGGGCGGTCGAAGAGGTCGGTGCTGAACTCGACCATCACCTCGACACCGGCGGGGGTGCCGTCCGGCGCGCGGTGTTCGGTGGCGTTGAGTTCCATGTCGAGCCGGGCGGTCCCGGTCCCGGCGGGCAGCGGCGTGCTGGTGACACCGGGCAGTTCCAGCTCGCGGCCGGCGGCGGACTGCCAGGTCAGCAGCGTCTGGAAGAGCGGGTGGCGGGCGGCGGCGCGGGGCGGGTTGAGGGCTTCCACGAGGCGTTCGAAGGGCAGGTCCTGGCGGGCGTACGCGGCGAGGTCGACGTCCCGTACGCGGGCGGTCAGTTCACGGAAGGTGGGGTCGCCGGAGGTGTCGGTCCGCAGGACGAGGGTGTTGACGAAGAAGCCCACGACGTCGTCGAGCGCTTCGTCGGTGCGTCCGGCGGCCGGGGTGCCGAGGGGAATGTCGGTACCGGCGCCCAGCCGGGTCAGCAGCGCCGCCAACGCGGCCTGCACGACCATGAACACGCTCGCCCCGCAGTCCCGGGCGAGCGCGGCGAGCCGCTGATGTGCGGCAGCGTCCCAGGAGAAGGCCAGGACGTCGCCGCGTCCCGACGGCACGGACGGGCGCGGCCGGTCGGTGGGCAGGGTCAGCTGGTCGGGCAGACCGCGCAGGTGCCGGGTCCAGTAGGTGAGCTGGTCGGCGAGGAGACTGTCCGGGTCGTCGGGGTCGCCGAGGAGTTCGTGCTGCCAGAGGGTGTAATCGGCGTACTGGACGGGCGGGGGCGGCAGATCCGGCCGGCGGCCCGCGCGGCGGGCGGCGTAGGCGCGGGCCAGGTCGCGCCACAGGGGGCCGAGGGACCAGCCGTCGGCGGCGATGTGGTGGACGACGAGGAGCAGGACGTGTTCCTCGGGGCCGAGGACGAGCAGGTCGGCACGGAGCGGGAGTTCGCGGGTCAGGTCGACGGGGCGGCGGGCCGCCGCGCGGATCCGCCCGGTCACCTCGTCCTCGTCCGCGCCGGTCGCGTCCGTGACGGTCACGACGGCGAGCGCGGCGTCCCGGCCGAGCACCGTCTGCCGGGGTACGCCGTCGGTCTCGGGCAGTACCGTACGCAGCACCTCGTGCCGTTCCATCACGTCCACCAGCGCCGTGCGCAGCGCGGGGGCGTCCAGGGCGCCGGTGAGCCGCATGGCCAGCGGAATGTTGTACGTGGCGCTCGGCCCCTCCATGCGGTGCAGGAACCACAGGCGGCGCTGTGCGTGGGACAGCGGTACGGCTTCCGGCCGGACGGCGGGGCGCAGCGCGGGCCGGGCCCGCCGGGCCGTACGCAGCCGCCCGGCCGTACCGGCGACGGTCGGTGCGGCGAAGAGGGCCCGGAGGTCGAGTTCGGTGCCGAGGACGGAACGGATGCGCCCGGCCAGCCGGGTGGCGAGCAGGGAGTCGCCGCCGAGGTCGAAGAAATTGTCGTCCATGCCGACCGTGGGCAGCCGCAGCACCTCGGCGAACAGGCCGCACAGCACCTCTTCCTCGGGCGTGCGCGGCGCGCGTCCGTCCGGTGCCGGGGCGAAGCCGGGGTCGGGGAGGGCGTTGCGGTCGAGCTTGCCGCCGGCCGTCAGCGGGAGCGCGTCCAGCGCGACGACGACGCCCGGGACCATGGGCCCGGGCAGCCGGGCGCGCAGGAATTCCCGTACACCGCCCGGTTCGGGAGCCGGGCTCTCCGGTGCGGCGACCACGTAGCCGACAAGTCGCGCGGTGCCCGACGCGTCCGTGCGGACGGTGACGGCGGCGCGGGCGACGGCGGGGTGGGCCGTGAGGGCCGCCTCCACCTCCCCCGGCTCGATACGGAAGCCGCGCACCTTCACCTGGTCGTCGGCCCGGCCGACGAACTCCAGCTGCCCGTCGGCGCGCCACCGGACCAGGTCGCCCGTCCGGTACATCCGCTCCCCCGCCGCCCCGAACGGACACGCCACGAAACGCTCGGCGGTCAGCCCGGGCCGGTTCACATACCCTCGCGCCGGCCCGGCGCCCGCCAGGTACAACTCGCCGGCGACGCCCGGCGGCAGGAGCCTGAGCGCCGCATCCAGCACGTAGGCCCGGCTGTGGGTGACGGGCGCGCCGATCGGCGGGGTGCCGGTGCCGTGGAGGGGTTCGCTGAGGGTGGCGCAGACCGTCGCCTCGGTCGGACCGTACGCGTTGATCATGCGGCGGCCCGACGACCAGCGGGCGACCAGTTCGGCGGTGCCCGCTTCCCCGCCGATGACCAGGGTCTCCAGGTCGGGCAGCGGAGCGTGCGGGACGCCGGCCAGCACCGTCGGCGGCACGAGGCAGTGGGTGATGCGCTGCCGCGCCAGGAAGTCCGCGAGCGCGTCGCCGCCGAGCGGCCCGGCCGGCGGCACGACCAGTGCGGCGCCCGACGCGAACGCCATCAGCGTCTCCATCAGCGACGCGTCGAAGCTGGGCGAGGCGAGCTGGAGCACCCGGCTGCCGGGGCGCAGGCCGAAGCGGGCCACCTGGGCGGCGGCGAGGGCGTGCAGGCCCGTGTGGGTCACCGCGACGCCCTTGGGCGCGCCGGTGGAGCCGGACGTGTGGATGACGTATGCGGGGTGCGCGGGCAGGAGCGGCGCGACCCGGTCGGCGTCGGCCGGATTGCGGTCCGGCTGCCCGGCGAGGGCGTGGAGCGTGTCGTCGGCGTCCAGGACGAGGTGCGGCGGGCCGTCCGGCGGCATCGTGCGGGCGGCGTCGGCGGTGGTCACGACGAGGACCGGGGCGGCGTCCCGGAGCAGGTACGCGATCCGCTCGTGCGGCAGTGCGGGGTCCACGGGGAGGTGGGCGGCGCCCGTCTTGGCCACGGCGAGGGCGGCCCGGACGGCGGTGGCGGACCGCGGCAGGCAGAGGGCGACGATGCGCTCCGGTCCCGCGCCGCGGCTGGTCAGGAGGTGGGCGAGGCGGTTGGCGTCGGCGTTCGTCGCGGCGTACGTCGTCGTCCTGTCCCCTTCGACGAGGGCGGGCGCGTCGGGTTCCCCGGCGGCCCGTTCCTCGAACAGCGTGGGAAGGAGGCCCACTGGCAGGCCGGGTGCCGGGCCGCTCCACCGGTGCAGCAGCAGACGGCGCTCGTCCGCGGAGAGGATGTCCGCCTCGCCGACGGGCCGGCCGGGCCGCGCGACGACCGCCGTCAGGAGCCGTCGCAGCCGTACGGCCAGGGTCTCGACGGTGCCGCGGTCGAACAGGGCGGTGGCGAACTCGACCGAACCGTCGATCCCGGCGGGCCGCCCGCCCGGGGCCCGCCGTTCGGTGAGGCGGAAGGAGAGGTCGAACTTGGCGGTACCGGTGTGCACCTCTTCCTGCTCGACCGTCACTCCGGGGAGGGTCAGCGCGTCGCGGGACGCGGTCTCCACTGCCAGGGCGATCTGGAAGAGCGGGTTGCGGTCGGTGGAGCGGTCCGGGTTCAAGGCCTCGACCAGCCGCTCGAACGGCACGTCCTGGTGCGCGTACGCCCGCAGGTCACACTCCCGGACCCGCCGTACCAGCTCGTGGAACGACGGATCGCCGGAGGTGTCGGTGCGCAGCACCAGCGTGTTGACGAAGAAGCCGACGAGGTCGTCCAGCGCCGCGTCGGCACGGCCCGCGACCGGCGTCCCCAGCGGGATGTCCGTCCCCGCGCCCAGCCGGGTCAGCAGCGCCGCCAACGCGGCCTGCACCACCATGAACACGCTCGCCCCGCGCGCCCGGGCCAGCTCCACCACCCGACCGTGCAACTCCGCGTCCCACCGGAACTCGACTGTCCCGCCCCGGTGGTCGGTGACCGCCGGACGCCCGCGGTCGTACGGAAGCGTCAACTCGCGCGGTACGTCGACCAGTTCCTTCCGCCAGAACTCGACGTGGCGTTCCGTGTCCCCGCCGCCCTCCAGCCACTCCCGCTGCCACAGCGCGAAATCCGCGTACTGCACCGGCAGCGCGTCCCAGTCCGGCGCACCGCCACCGGTCCGCGCCTCGTAAGCCGTCACCACATCCCGCCACAACGGCGCCAGGGACCAGCCGTCCGCCGCGATGTGATGGACAAGGAGCACGAGCGTCGACTTGCCGTCGGCATACGAGAACAGCTCCGCCCGGAGCGGAAGTTCGCGGGCCAGGTCGAAGGCGTACCGCGCCGCCGACGCGACCTCGGAGCCATCGGCCGCCGCCCGCCCGGCCGACGTCACCGTCAGATACGACCGGCTCGCATCATGGTCACGCACCACCTGATACGGCTCACCGTCCGCCCCCTCCGCGAACACCGTACGCAACACCTCGTGCCGCCCCACCACGTCCCCCAACGCCGCGTCCAGCGCCCCGGCGTCCACCACACCCCGCAACCGCAGCACCAGCGGCACGTTGTACGTCGCGTCCGGACCCGCCAGCCGGTGCAGGAACCACAGGCGCCGCTGCCCGTACGACAGCGGCACCCGGGCGGGCCGGGGCAGCGGGCGCAGCGCCGGGCGCGGGCGGGCCGCGGTGCCGAGCCGGGTGGCCAGGGCGGCGGGGGTGGGCGCCTCGAAGACGGCGCGGAGGGCGAGTTCCGCACCCAGGACGGCGCGGACCCGGTTGACCAGCCGGGTGGCGAGCAGGGAGTGGCCGCCGAGCGCGAAGAAGCCGTCGTCCGCACCGACCTCGGGCACGCCGAGCACTTCGGCGAACAGACCGCACAGCACCTCTTCCTCCGGGGTGCGGGCAGCGCGGTGGGAGGGCCGGTCGCCGGTGGCCGGAACGGGCCGGGGCAGGGCGCGGCGGTCCAGCTTGCCGCCGGGTGTCAGGGGCAGGGCGTCCAGGAAGACGGTCGCGGCCGGGAGCAGGTGGCCGGGCAGCCGGGCGCTGAGGAAGGCGTGGAGGTCCGGGAGGTCCGGCGGAGCACCGTCCGGCCGCTGCGGGGAGGCGCCGGCGGGCACCGCGTACGCCACCAGCCTCCGGTCGCCCGGGCGGTCCTCGCGCACGACGACCGCGGCGCGGGCGATGGCGGGGTGGGCGGTGAGGACCGCCTCGATCTCACCCGGTTCGATACGGAAGCCACGCACCTTCACCTGGTCGTCGGCCCGGCCGACGAACTCCAGCCGGCCGCCGTCACGCCACCGCACCAGGTCACCCGTCCGGTACATCCGCTCCCCCGCCGCCCCGAACGGACACGCCACGAAACGCTCGGCGGTCGGCCCGGGCCGGTTCAGATACCCCCGCGCCAGCCCGGCCCCCGCCACGTACACCTCGCCCGCGACGCCCGGCGGTACCGGCCGCAGTCCCGTGTCCAGCACGTACACCCGGGTGTTGGCCACCGGTGTCCCGATCGGCGGCAGACCGCCGTCCGTCAGCGGAGCGGACAGGGTCGCGCAGACCGTCGTCTCGGTCGGCCCGTACGCGTTGACCATCGAGCGGCCCGGCGCCCAGCGTGCCACCAGTCCGGCAGGGCACGCCTCGCCCGCCACCACGAGCGTGAGGCCCTCGGGCAGGCTGCCGGGGTCGAGCGCCGCCAGGGCCGAGGGCGGCAGGGTCAAGTGGGTGACCCCGTACGCGGCCACGGTCCCGGCCAGGGGCGCGCCCGGCAGCAGGCGGTCCGGAGGGGCGGTGACGAGGCAACCGCCGGTCAGGAGGGCCATGCACAGTTCCCAGAACGACGCGTCGAAGCTGGGCGAGGCGAACGCCAGTACCCGGCTGCCCGGTCCGGCGCCGAGGCGTTCGCGCTGGGTGGCGGCGAGGGAGGCGACGCCGCTGTGGGAGACCAGCACGCCCTTCGGCGTTCCGGAGGAGCCCGAGGTGTGGATCACGTAGGCGGGGCCGGCCGGGAGGGCGGGGGCCGTCCGGTCGGCGTCGGTGAGGCCGGTGTCCGGCAGGGCCGCGAGGGCGCGTTCGGTGTCGTCGGCGTCCAGGAGGAGGCGGGGTACGGACGTGCCGGGGAGCGCGGCGCCGGTCGCGTGGTCGGTGACGAGGAGGGCGGGGGCCGCGTCGCGGAGCAGGAAGGCGATGCGGGCGTGCGGGTAGGCGGGGTCGACGGGGAGGTGGGCTGCGCCGGTCTTCAGGACGGCGAGCACGGCAGTGACCAGGTCGGCGGAGCGCGGCAGCGCCAAGGCCACCACGCTTTCCGGGCCCGCGCCCCGGGTGGCCAGGAGCCGGGCCAGGCGGTTGGCGCGGGCGTCCAGTTCCGCGTAGGTGAGCCGGGTGTCGGGTGAGACGACCGCCGGCGCGCCGGGGGTACGGGCCGCCTGGGCCTCGAACAGTTCGGGCAGCGTCGCCGCGGGCAGTGCCCGGGAGGTGTCGTTCGCGGTCTCCAGCAGCGCGTGCCGCTCGGCGGAGGTCAGGATCTCCAGGCTGCCGACGGTCCGGTCCGGGTCCGTGAGGGCCGCTTCCAGCAGCCTGCGCAGGCGCGCGAGCAGCCCTTCGACGGTGGCCGGGTCGAACAGGTCCGTACGGAACTCCGCCTCCCCCTCGATCCCGGCCGGAGCCCGCCCGGCGTCCCGGCGCTCCCGTACGACGACGGTGAGGTCCATCTTCGAGGTGCCGGTGGAGACGTGGACCTCTTCGGCCTCGACGCCGGGGAGCCCGTACCCGGCGTGGGCCGTGGTGTTCGTCGCGAGGGCGATCTGGAAGAGCGGGTTGCGGTCGGCCGTACGGTCCGGGTTCAGCGCCTCGACCAGCCGCTCGAACGGCACGTCCTGGTGGGAGTAGGCCCGCAGATCCGTCTCCCGCACACGGTCCATCAGCTCGTGGAACGACGGATCGCCGGAAGTGTCGGTGCGCAGCACCAGCGTGTTGACGAAGAAACCGACGACATCGTCCAGCGCCGCGTCGGCACGGCCCGCGACCGGCGTCCCCAGCGGGATGTCCGTCCCCGCGCCCAGCCGGGTCAGCAGCGCCGCCAACGCGGCCTGCACCACCATGAACACGCTCGCCCCGCGCGCCCGGGCCAGCTCCACCACCCGGCCGTGCAACTCCGCGTCCCACCGGAACGGCATGACCGCGCCCCGGTGGTCGGTGACCGCCGGACGCCCGCGGTCGTACGGCAACGGCAGCTCCCCCGGAAGGCCGGAAAGTTCCCGCCGCCAGAACGCGGTCTGCCGCTTCACCACGTCGCTGCCGGGCGCCAGCGCGTCCCCCTGCCACAGCGCGAAATCCGCGTACTGCACCGGCAGCGCGTCCCAGTCCGGAGCACCACCGCCGCCCGCCCGCGCCTCGTACGCCGCCACCACATCCCGCCACAACGGCGCCAGGGACCAGCCGTCCGCCGCGATGTGATGGACGAGAAGCACCAGCGTCGACTCGTCCCCGGGCCCCTGGAACAGCTCGGCACGGAAAGGGAGTTCGCGCGCCAGGTCGAAGGCGTACCGCACAGCCCGCACCACCTGGTTCGCCACCTGCCCGGACGACGTCACCGTCAGGTACGGCCGGTGCGCATCGTGGTCACGCACCACCTGATACGGCTCACCGTCCGCCCCCTCCGCGAACACCGTACGCAACACCTCGTGCCGCCCCACCACGTCCCCCAACGCCGCGTCCAGCGCCCCGGCGTCCACCACACCCCGCAACCGCAGCACCAGCGGCACGTTGTACGTCGCGTCCGGACCCGCCAGCCGGTGCAGGAACCACAGGCGCCGCTGCCCGTACGACAGCGGCACCCGGGCGGGCCGCTCGGCACGTACGACGGCGGGCAGGGCCGCCGCCGCTCCGTCCACGCGCCGTGCCAGCGCGGCCGGCGTACGCGCCTCGAACAGGGCGCGGAGGGTCAGCTCCCGGCCCAGCGCGGCACGGGCCAGGCCGATGAGCCGGGTCGCGAGGAGGGAGTGCCCGCCCAGGTCGAAGAAGTCGTCCTCGGCGCCCACCTCCGGCAGGCCGAGCACGTCGGCGAAGAGACCGCACAGGATCTCTTCGCGGGCGCCGCGCGGGAAGCGCCCGGGAGCGGTCCCGCCGCACCCCGTGGCGGTTGCGCCGGGTGCCGGGAGAGCCCGCTGGTCCAGCTTGCCGTTGGGGGTGAGCGGCAGCTCGTCCAGCAGGACGACTGCCGAGGGCACCAGGTACGCGGGCAGCCGCTCCCCCAGGTACCGCCGCAGCTCGCCGGGGGCCGGAGCATGACCACCCGCCGGAACCGCGTACGCGACCAGCCTCCTGTCACCAGGGCGGTCCTCGCGCACGACGACTGCGGCGCGGGCGACAGCGGGATGGGCGGTGAGGGCCCCCGTCACCTCCCCAGGCTCGATACGGAAGCCACGCACCTTCACCTGGTCGTCGGCCCGGCCGACGAACTCCAGCCGGCCGCCGTCACACCACCGCACCAGGTCACCCGTCCGGTACATCCGCTCCCCCGGCACCCCGTACGGGCACGCCACGAACCGCCCCGCCGTGAGCCCGGGCCGGTTCAGGTACCCACGCGCCAGCCCGGCCCCCGCCACGTACAGCTCCCCCACCACACCGGGCGCCACCGGCAGCAGCCCCGCGTCCAGCACGTACACCCGGGTGCCGGTGACCGGCTTCCCGATCGGCGGCAGACCGCCGTCCGGCAACGGCTGGGACATCGTCGCGCAGACCGTCGTCTCCGTCGGCCCGTACACGTTCACCAGACGATGCCCGGAGCCCCATCGCTCCGCCAGCTCCGCGGAGCACGGTTCACCGGCCACCGCGATCGCGACGCCCGGCGGCAGCGCACCGGAGGGCAGTCCGGCGAGGATGCTCGGTGGCAGCTTCAGGTGGGTCACGCCGAACTGGACGACGGCGGCGGCCAGTTCCTGGCCGGCGAGGGGAGCGACGGCGGGGGCGACGGCCAGGGTGGCTCCGGAGAGGAGTGCGGTGCACAGGTCGGACACGGAGGCGTCGAAGCTCAGCGAGGCGAAGAGCAGGACGACGCTGCCGGGGCCGGTGCCGAAGTGTGCGGTCTGTGCCGTGGCGAGTGCGGCGATGCCTTCGTGCGTGACCTGTACGCCCTTCGGTCCGCCGGTCGAGCCGGAGGTGTGGATGACGTAGGCGGGGTGCCGGGGCAGCAGGGGCGCGGTGCGCTCGGCGTCCTGGACCGGGGTGGCCGGGAGACTGCCGAGCAGGGCGCGGGTGTCCGGGTCGTCCAGTGCGAGGCGGGGCTCCGGGCCCGGCGGCAGGGAGCCGGCGGTGGCGCTGTCCGTGAGCAGCAGCACCGGCAGGGTGTCGCGCAGCAGCGTCGTGATGCGCTCGGACGGGTGGGCCGGGTCCAGGGGGACGTAGGCGGCGCCGGACTTCAGGACGGCGAGGACCGCGACGATCAGTTGGGCGGAGCGCGGCAGGGCGAGGGCCACCGACCGCTCGGGGCCCGCGCCGTGTCGGACGATCAGCCGCGCCAGCCTGTTGGCCGCCGTGTCGAGTTCGGTGTAGGTGAGCGTGGCGTCGGCGCTCCGGACCGCCGTGGCGCGGGGTGTCCGTGCTGCCTGGGCCTCGAAGAGAGCGGGCCAGGGGCGCGGTGCGGGGGCGGGGCCCGGGGCGGCGCTCCAGGTGTGCAGGACCCGGGTGCGCTCCCCGGGCGAGAGGACCGGGAGGCCGCCGACCGGCCGTTCCGGGTCGTCCGCCACTGCTGTGAGGACGCGGACCAGACGGTGCAGGGTGGCGGCCGCGGTGCGGGTGCCGAACAGGTCGGAGCGGTGGCCCAGTTTGAGGGCCAGCCGGTCGCCGGGGAGGACGGCGAGGCTCAGCGGGTAGTGCGTGCCCGAGGTGATCCGGGGCTCCGTGACACGCAGCGGGTCAGCCACCGCATCCGTGCCGGCAGCGTGGGCTGGAAGGTTCTCGAACACCAGGAGCGTGTCGAAGAGCTGGTCGTGACCGCAGAGGCGGTGCAGCCGGGAGAGGCCGATGTGCTGGTGGGGCAGCAGCCCGGCCTGTTCGTCCTGGAGACGGGTCAGAGTCCGGGCGAAGGGCCGGTCAGCGCCGAGACGTACCCGTACCGGCAGAGTGTTGTTGAACATTCCGACCATGTCCTCGACGCCCGGTACGCCCTCGGGACGGCCGGAGACCGTGGCACCGAAGCAGATGTCGTCCTGTCCCGTCAGGCCGCGCAGGACCACGGCCCAGGCGCCCTGGAGCACGGTGTTCAGTGTCAGGCCGTGCCGACGGGCCAGCGCGCGGAGGGAGGTGGTCAGCCCGGTGGACAGCGTGGCCCGGACACTGTCGTGTTCCGCAGCCGCGTCGTCGGCGTGTCCGGGTGCCACGAGGGTCGGTCCGTCCAGGCCGGACAGGGCCTTCTCCCAGGCGGCTTCGGCCGCCGTACGGTCCTGTGCGGCGAGCCGGCGCAGATGCTCCCGGTACGGCGCCGGGGCGGGCAGGGCCGTGGAGTCGCCTCCCGCCGCGTGGATGGTGAGCAGGTCCCGCAGTACCAGTGGCCCGGACCAGCCGTCCAGGATCAGGTGCTGGGCCGTCAGCAGCAGGCGGTGCCGGGCGGGTCCGAGGCGCAGCAGGGTGAACCGCAGGAGCGGGCCGTGGGCCAGGTCGAAGCGGGTGGCACGGGCGGCGGACGCGATCCGGTCGGCGCGCGCGGTCTGTTCGTCGCCGGTCAGGTCCGCGAGGTCGTGCTCGGCCCACGGGAGGGTGACGGCCCGTGGGTGCGGCACCACCTGGACGGGTGTGCGCAGGCCGTCGTGCCGGAAGGCGACGCGCAGGGCGGGGTGCCGTGCCAGTACGGCCTGTCCTGCCGCGCGCAACGCGCCCGCGTCGAGGGGGCCGTGCAGATCAACGGCGAGCTGGCTGGTGTAGACGTCCGGGGCCTGCTCGTCGTACAGGGTGTGGAAGAGCAGCCCTTCCTGGAGCGGGGTGAGGGGCCAGATGTCGGCCAGGTCAGGGCAGTCGCGCGTCAGCCGTGCGGCCTCGTCGTCGGTGAGGGTTACGAGGGGGAAGTCGGCGGGCGTGCGGCCGTCCGCGTCGGGTGCCGTGGCCCGGTCCGTGAGCGCGGTGAGCAGGCCGGACCAGGTGTCCGCGAGGTCGCGTACCTCGTCCTCGGTGAACAGGGCGCCCGGCCAGGACCAGGTCGCCGTACGGACCGGGCCGCCGGGCCGGTCCTCCACCAGGGTGTCCAGCGCGACGAGGTGGGTGGCGGGCTGCGCGGGGTCGGCCCCGCCGGTGATGCCGCCCGATCCGGGGACCGGCGCCCAGTCCCCGGTCTTCTGGGTGAGGCGGCCGAGGTTGTTGTAGCCGATCAGTGGGCGGGTACCGGCGGCGAGGGCGGAGGCGGTCTGGGGGTTGAGGTGGCGGAGCAGGCCGTATCCGAGTCCATTGCCGGGGACGGCACGCAGTTGTTCCTTGACGCGCCGGAAGGCCCGGTCCAGCGCGGGGCCTCCGGAGCGGAGCCGGGCGGCGTCGGCGCTGCCCGGGTCGAGGCGCACGGGGTGGACGCTGGTGAGCCAGCCGACGGTCCGGGCCAGGTCGGCGCCCGCGGCCGCGCCCCGCGCCGTACCGCTGTCCGCCTCCGGGCCGTGTTCCCCGTCCTCGCGGCCGTGCCGTTCGACGTCGACCAGTACGGCGGTGTCCTGGCAGCCCGTACGGCGGCGGCGCCAGTCGGCGACGGCCAGGCCGAGGGCGGTGAGCAGGAGGTCGTCGGTCCTGCCGTGCAGGGCGGCGGGCGCCGGGCCGAGCAGCGGGGCCGTGCGCTCCGGCGGCAGGGTCAGGGTCAGCCGCCGTACCGTGCTGGTCAGATCGCGGGCCGGGTCGTACGGGAGGCGGGAAAGGGGCGGTTCGGTGGTGCCGGTCATGCCGGCCCACGCGGGGAGTTCGGCGATGCGGTCGTGCTGCTGGGCGAGTTCGGCGAGCCGCTGGGACCAGGTGCGCAGGGAGGTGCCGACCGGTTCGAGGACGGGCGTACGGCCTGCTGCGGCGGCTTCCCAGGCGGCTTGCAGGTCGGGCAGCAGCACGCGCCAGGAGACGCCGTCCACGGCAAGGTGGTGGATCATCAGCAGCAGCCGTCCGGGCCTGCCGGGACCGGCGTCGAACCAGACGGCCTGGACGAGGCCCGCGGTCCGGCCCGATTCCGGGTCGAGCCGGTCCCGTGCGGCGTCCCTGTGGTGGCGTACGGCGGTGTCGAGCGCGGCGTCGTCGAGTTCCGCCGCGTCCACCCGGTGGACGAAGTCCGGGCCGGGGGCTGCCTCGTTGTCCGTCCCGGGCGGAGTGACCTCCAGCGTCCAGACGGCCCCGCCCACCCGGGTCAGCCGCAGCCGCAGCGCGTCGTGGTGGTCGGTCACCGTACGGAGCGCGGTGGTCAGGTGCTGTGTGCCGAGCCCGGGGGGCACCTGGAGGAGGACGGCCTGATGACAGCCCGCCACCGGCCCGCCGGTCTCCCGGAGGGCGTGCATGGTGGGGGTGAGGGGCAGTGGTCCGCTGTCGTGTCCGGTGTGCGCGGCGGGCGCCGCCTGCGCCGCGCCCGGCCCCGTCCGCGCGGCGAGGGCTTCGACAGTGGGATGGCGGAAGACGTCGCGCGGGGTCAGGGCGAGTCCGACCCGCCGGGCCCGGCTGACGAGCTGGAGGGCGATGATGCTGTCGCCGCCGAGGTCGAAGAAGTCGTCGTCCACGCCTGCCGCGTCGGTGTCGAGGCCCAGCACCTCGGCGAAGAGCCGGGACAGCGTCCGCTCGCGGTCGTCGCGGGGCGCGCGGCGCGAGGAGGCCGCCGCGTAGTCGGGCCGCGGCAGGCGGGAGCGGTCCAGTTTGCCGCCGGTGGTCAGCGGCAGCGTGTCCAGGGCGACGATCGCGGCGGGCACCATGTGGTCCGGCAGCCGCCCGGCCGCGTACCGGCGCAGCTCGCGCGGGTCGGCGGTCCGTCCGGCGGTGGAGGTCACGTACGCGACGAGCCGCCGGTCGCCCGGCCGGTCCTCGCGGGCGACGACGGCGGCCGTGCCGACCGTGGGGTGGGTGCTCAGCGCGGCCCGTACCTCCCCGGGCTCGATGCGGAAGCCCCGTACCTTGACCTGATCGTCCGCGCGGCCCACGAACTCCAGCGAGCCGTCGGCGCGCCGGCGGACCACGTCTCCCGTCCGGTACATCCGCTCTCCGGGCGGCCCGTACGGACTGGCCACGAAGCGTTCCGCGGTGTGCGCGCCGCGGCCCAGGTAGCCGCGCGCGACTCCGGCGCCCGCCACGTACAGCTCCGCCGCGACGCCCGGCGGGGCCGGGCGCAGCGCGTCGTCCAGGACGTAGGTGCGGATGCCGCCCAGCGGCCGCCCGAGAGGCGGGGCCTGGGTGTCCGGCAGGGGCCCGTCGAGGAATCCCGCGACGACGAACACCGTGGTCTCGGTGGGCCCGTACGCGTGGACGAAGTGTGCACCGGGCAGCAGTGCGCGGCCCTCCCGCGCGGTGCGGGATGTGAGCACTTCGGCGCCGAGTTCGACGCGGCGCAGGGCCAGTTCCGCGGCGAGGCCGGGTTCCTCGCGCAGGGCGTGCGTCAGCTGCTCGAAGGCTGTCGGGGTCTGGTGGAGCTGGGTGACGCCTTCCCGCACCAGCAGCCGCAGCAGATCCGCCGGGGAACGGCTCTCCTCGTACGGCACCACGACCAGCCGGCCGCCGTGCAGCAGCGGTCCCCACATCTCCCAGACGGAGAGGTCGAAGGTGTGCGAGTGGAGCAGCGGCGTCACGTCGTCGGCACGGAAGCCGAGCGCCGGGGCGTCGCTGAACAGGCGGGCCACGGCGTGGTGCGGGACCACCACGCCCTTGGGCTCGCCCGTGGAGCCGGAGGTGTGCATGACGTAGGCCGGATGCGCGGGGAGCAGGGGGCAGCCGCGCTCGTTATCGCGTACGGGCGCGTCGGAGCACCGGCGGAGGGCGTCGGCCAGCTCCGGGCCGTCCCAGACGAGGTACGGCACGGGCCGCGCGGCCGCGGGTGTCCGGCTGGTGAGGAGCAGCACCGGGCGGGCGGCGCGCAGGATCCTGCCGTTGCGTCGGGCGGGCTGGCCGGGTTCCAGCGGCACGTAGGCCGCGCCGGTCTTCAGCACCGCGAGCACGGCGACGACGAGGTCCGACGAGCGCGGCAGCTCCAACGCCACGAACCGTTCGGGCCCGGCGCCCCGTTCGATGAGCAGCCGGGCCAGCCGGTTCGCGGCGGCGTCGAGTGCCCCGTAGGTCAGGGTGGTGTCGCGGAAGGTCACGGCCGGCGCGCCGGGCGTACGGGCCGCCTGGCGCGCGAACAGCTCCGGCAGCGGGGCCTGGCGCGAGTCCCGGCCGGTGGCGTCCGGTCCGCCTCCCGAGGCCGCGGCGGGTTCTCCTGCCGTGTGCACGTCCAGACGCACGTCCAGGTCGCCGATCGGCCGGCCGGGGTCGGCGGTCACGTCCGCCAGCAGGTGTCGCAGCCCTTCCAGGAGGGCGTCGACGGTGGCGGGGTCGAAGAGGTCGGCGTCGAAGTGGGCGACGCCGGACAGGGAACCCGCCCCGGAAGCCCCGCCTGGCGTCTCCGTGACGCTGATCTCCAGGTCGGTGACGAGTGTGCCGGTGTCCAGCTCCCGGACCTCGACGCTGACACCGGACAGGTCGGGTGCCGTGACAGGGGTGTTCTGCCAGACCAGCATGGCCGGGAACAGCGGGTGCCGGCCACCCGCGCGGGCCGGGCGGAGCGCCTGGACGACCCGTTCGACGGGCACGTCCTGGTGGGCGTACGCCTCCAGGCCGGTTTCGCGTACGCGGGTCAGCAGGGTACGGAAGTCCGGCGCGCCCGACGTGTCGACACGCAGCACCAGCGTGTTGACGAAGAAGCCGACCAGGTCGTGCAGCGCCTCGTCGGTGCGTCCGGCGACGGGGGTGCCGATCGGGATGTCCTCGCCCGCGCCCAGCCGGGTCAGCAGTGCGGCGAGTCCCGCCTGCACCACCATGGACGGGGTCGCGCCGCACTCCCTCGCCAGCGCGCGCACCGCCTCCGGCAGGGCGTCGTCCCACTGGAAGCGGCAGGTGCCGCTGCGTCCGGTGGGCGCTTCGGGGCGCGGCCGGTCGTAGGGCAGTGCGATCCCGTTCGGCAGTCCGGCCAGCTTCTTCGTCCAGTAGGCGAGCTGTGCGGCGGCCGTGGTGGTGCCGGTTCCGTCGTCCGTGTCGAGCAGTTCGCGCTGCCACACGGTGTAGTCGGTGTACTGCGCGGGCAGCGGCGCCCAGGACGGCGGACGCCCTTGCCTGCGCTCCTCGTAGGCGTGCGAAAGGTCGCGCCACAGAGGCGCCAGCGACCAGCCGTCCGCGGCGATGTGGTGCAGCGTCAGGGACAGCAGGTGGTCCTCCGGCCCGAGGACGAACAGGCAGGCCCGTACGGGCGGCTCGGCCGCGAGGTCGAACCCTTGGTGCGCGGCCGCGTCGGCCAGGCTCCGGACGGCCTCCGGTGTGGTCTCGGTGACGGTCATCCCGAGCCGCGCGGCGTCCGGGGGCAGTACGGACTGGTAGGGCCCGTCGCCGCCCTCCGAAAAGCCCGGGAAGCCGGGAAGGTCCGGGGACTCCGGAGACTCCGGAGACTCCGGAGACTCCGGAGACTCCGGAGACTCCGGGAAGACCGTACGCAGAGGCTCATGGCGCTCCACGACATCGCGCAGCGCCGCTTCCAGTGCCGGCCGGTCGAGCCGGCCGGAGAGCCTGAGGGTGAGCGGGATGTGGTGGGTGGGCCGCGGCCCGTGCAGGCGGTGCAGGAACCACATCCGGCGCTGCGCGTAGGACAGCGGCAGCCGCGCGGGGCGCGGGTCCCGGGCCGTCAGCGCGGGGCGGCGCCGGCCCCCGGCGGTCAGCCGCGCGGCCAGGCCCGCCGGGGTCGGCGTCTCGAACACCGCGCGCAGGCCCAGCTCCGTACCGAGGGCCGACCGCACTCGGTTCACCAGCCCCGTGGCCAGCAGCGAGTGCCCGCCGAGGTCGAAGAAGTCCTGGTCGGGGCCGACTTCGCGGAGACCCAGGGTCTCCGCGAAGAGCCCGCACAGGATCTCCTCCCGGACGTCGCGCGGCGCGCGGCCACCGGCGTCGTGGTGGGCGGTCTCCGGGTCCGGCTCGGGCAGTGCCCGCCGGTCCAGCTTGCCGTTCACCGTCAGCGGCAGCTCGGGGAGGACCATGACGGTGGACGGGACCATGTGGTGCGGCAGCCGGGCCGCGACGGCTTTGCGTACGGCGGTGCCGAGCGCGGCGTCGGCCCGGCGCCGGGCCGGTTCGCTGGTCAGCGCCCGCAGGGAGCGCGCGTCACCGCGGGCGCGTACGGCCGGGCGGTGGACGTCGGTGTAGGCCACGTCCGCCGCGGGCTGCGCGCCACCGTGTTCCTCCTCCCCCAGGAACACGGCGTCCAGGCTGCCGTCGTCCGCCTCGGACCAGGTGACGAGCGCCGTGCAGCCGACGGATGCGGCCAGGTCGTGCAGGTCCTCGGGGTCGACGGCTGGGCCGGGACCGGCACCGGACGACCCGGCGGACATCGCCGCATCGAGCAGGCGCCCGTTGGGGATGCCACTCACCCGCAGCACCCCGGGCCGCCCGCTGCGCAGCCGCTGCGCCAGCGACGGCAGCCCGGGCACCTCGCTCCCCCACCGCACACACGGCGCGTCGGCGAGGGAGACCACCGGGACCGGGCCCTTGCGCAGCACCACGTCGTACCGGTAGCGGCTCAGCTCGTTGTGGTGCCGCCCGCGTTTGACGCGGATGTCCACCGCGCTCACCTCGGGCAGCGGCCCGTCCGGCAGGGCGGTGAAGAAGCCGGGCGCGATCAGCAGCTCCTTGTCGCGCGCCAGGCTCCGCCGGACCGCGGAGGCGAGCGCGGCGTCGTCCGGCGCCGCGCCGCGTGTGCCACGGGCGACCGCACGGTGCCGGTGCAGCGCGGTGTGGAAGTGGCGGGCCAGCCGGAGGTCGCGTACGTCGCCGACGAAGAGGGCGCCGCCGGGCGCGAGGCGGTCGAACGCGCCGCGCAGCACGGCGAGGAGGTAGTCCGCGTCGGGGAAGTACTGGGCGACGGAGTTCAGTACGACGACGTCGAAGGCGCCCTCCGGCAGGCCCCGCGTGTCGTCGGCGGCCTGGCAGGTCAGCGTGGTACGGGCGGCCGGCGCGGGGTCCGGGGCCGCCGCGAGCCCGGCGCGCAGCCCGGTGACGGCCTCGGCGGACAGGTCGGTGCCCCAGTAGCTCTCGCAGTGCGGGGCGAGCCGGGCCAGGAGGAGGCCGGTGCCGACGCCGATCTCCAGAACGTGGCGGGGCCGCAGGGCCCGTACCCGGTCGACCGTGGCGTCGCGCCACTCACGCATCTGGTCCAGCGGGATCGGCCGCCCGTCGGCGCTGTCGCGCCACCCGGCGAAGTCTTCGCCCAGGGCAGCGGGCCGGTTCCCGGAGGCGGCGTACAGGTCGTCGTACACCTGCTTCCAGACCCGCAGTGCCTCGTCGGTGCCCGCCCGACGCGCGACGGCTCCCGCCTGCACAGGCTCCGCCGGGACGACGTATCCCACCAAACTCGGGCCGCCGTCCGCGTCCCGGCGGACGGCCACCGCGGCCTGCGCGACACCCGGGTGGGCCGCGAGTGCGCACTCCACCTCCCCCGGCTCGATGCGGAAGCCGCGGATCTTGACCTGATCGTCGGAGCGGCCGGCGAACTCCAGCCCGCCGCCGGACCCGCGCCGCACCAGGTCGCCGGTCCGGTACATACGGGCACCGGGCGGGCCGAACGGGCAGGCCACGAAGCGTCCGGCGGTCAGTCGGGGGCGGTCGAGGTAGCCGCGGGCCAGTCCCCTGCCCGCGATGTACAGCTCGCCCGTACCGCCGGGCGGCACTTCGCGCAGCCGGTCGTCCAGCACGTACAGCGCGAGATCGGGGAGGGCTTCCCCGATGGTGCTCGGCGCGCCGGGGCGGGCGAGGGACCGGTCGTAGGCGGCGTAGCTGGCGTGCACGGTGGTCTCGGTCGTGCCGTACATGTTGACCAGCAGCGGCGCGTCGTCGGGGTGCCGGTCGTACCAGTCGGCGAGCCGGGCGGGGTCGAGCGCCTCACCGCCGAGGACGACCGTGCGCAGCGGCACGTCCCGCAGTACGCCGGGGTTCTCGCGGTCGGCGGTCAGCAGCGCGGAGAAGGCGGTCGGCGTCTGGCACAGGACGGTGACCCGCTCGCGGGCGAGCAGCGCCAGGAACTCGGCGGGCGCCCGGCCGACCCGGTACGGGACGACCACGAGCCGGCCGCCGCTCAGCAGCGCGCCGAACATCTCCCACACCGAGAGGTCGAAGGCGTGGGAGTGGAAGAGGGTCCAGGTGTCGTCCGGGCCGAAGCCGAACCGGTGCGCGGTGGAGGTGAGCAGTCGGACGACGTTGTCGTGGGTGATCACCACGCCCTTGGGCGTGCCCGTGGAGCCCGAGGTGTGGATGACGTACGCGCAGTCGTGCGGGTCCGGCCGCCCGCCGCGCTCGGTGTCGGTGAGGGGCGCGGGCGAAGCCTCGTCCAGGAGCCGCCGCGTGCCGTCGCCGTCGCCGTCGAGCAGGATCGCGGGCACGCCGTCCCGGCCGCCGGCGTCCGCGGGCAGCCGGCCGGCCACCTCACGCACCGTCAGGACGGCGACGGGCGCGGTGTCCCGCAGCAGGAAGGCGATGCGCTCGGCCGGGTACGCGGGATCCACCGGCACGTAGGCCGCACCGCACTTGAGCACCGCCAGGACGGCCACTACCAGGTCCGCGGTGCGCGGCAGCGCCAGCGCCACCGCCCGCCGCGGACCGGCGCCACGGCCGAGGAGCACCCGGGCCAGCCGGTTGGCGGCGGCCTCCACCTGCGCGTACGTCATCCGCACGTCCTCGTGCACCACGGCGACGGCGTCGGGCGTCCGCAGCGCCTGCCGGGTGAACAGCTCGCCCAGTGTCCCGGGCGGCACGTCCCGGCCGGTGCCCGAGGAGCCGCCCGGCGCCTCGTCGGGCGGCGCGCCGTCCTGTTCGTCGAACGTCACTCTCAACAGACCTCTCGCACAGCGGGCGCGCGTCAGGACGGCGCGGGGCCACAACGGTGTCGGGCACGGCGGCTGCCGGCGCCGGGAGCGGCGGAGCCGCGGGCCCCGGCCGGTCAGCTCCAGTACTGCAGCGGCTCGTCGGGCCCCTTGCAGGCGATGAACGCCGCCATACCGACACGGTGCCCGTCCCGGGCCGGGGTGACGGCGTGCAGCATCCGGGAGCTGAAGACGATCAGATCGCCCGTCCGCGGGTGGATGACGTGCGCCGGGGGCTCCACGGCCGCCGGGTCCAGCCCCTCGACCTCCAGGATCGTGCCGGTCTCCGCGCTCGTGGGCTCGCGCCGCCACAGCTGGAGGTCGCCGCCCTCCTCCGGCACCTGGAGGTAGACGTTGGCGACCAGTTGCTCGGTCACCCCGGCGGCCTCCGGGGCGTCCGTCTCCTGCTCGATGCGGTCGTTGTGCGGCGGGAAGACGGAGGTCGTCGGACGGAACACGCGCAGCGCGCCGACGAAACACGGCCGGCCGCGCAGCCGCAGCAGATTGGCACCGGCCGGCCAGCATTCCTGGAGCAGCAGACGTACGTGGTCGACCGGGGACAGGTACGGTGCGAACAAGGCGCGCACCTCGTGGATCGAGGGCAGTGCGGCGTCGTGGTACCGGGCGGTCAGGCCGGGATTCCACGCCGTGTCGATGTGCGGCATGTGGACACGGCCGACCGTACTCGTATATTTCTTGTGATAATTTCCCAGCGCCTTGTGCCGGACCGCTTTCCGGGCCACGTCCGCCGCGATCCGCCGGTCGCAGAATCCGGGTACGTGAATGGCGGCGATCTCCCGGCGGGTCAGCCGCAGCAAGGAATCCCGGGTCAGTTCACGCGCGAAGTCGCCGTTCCCGGTGCGGTCGGCCGCCACACCGGCACCGGTGCCGGAAACATTCGAGGTCACGTCGTCACTCTCCACTCAACGGTGCGCAGCAAGGGAAACACCGGTCGGCCGCCGGCGCGTCACCGCACGACCACCCACAGGCCTCGTCACAGGAAGGCCCGAGTGCCGGCGCTGGAGCCTATGTCCAAGACCACTGCGCATTCCGCTTCCGCTCGAACGTGCACGCCCGCGCCCGGAAAGCCCGGGCGCGTCCGCACAGCTTCTCCCGGCCCGCCTCCCGCTACACCGCACACACCGGCAGCCCGCCCCATCGGGGGAACGGCAAGGCCCCTCATGGACGGGTGCCGGTGGAACGACGGTCCGACAAACTGTGGAGATGGAAGTACGCTCCGGTACCGCCCCGGACGGTGCCGCCGTTCCCGACACAACCGGTACCGGTTCCCGTCTCAGCGAGTGCCGGTTCCTGCCTCAGCCGGTGCCGCTGGGCACCACGCACCCGGCCGGCTGGGGTTTCTTCTCCGGCCAGCCCAGGCCCACGAACGCCACTTTCCGGGTGCGCGGGTCCAGTTGCACCACGGCCACCGGTTTGTCGTAAGCGTTCCCGCCGTTGGTCAGGCAGATCCAGCCGCTCGTGCCCCGTACCCGGTGTGCGGCTTCCAGGCGCGGCCACTCGGCGGCGACGCGTTCCCCGGACGGTATTGATCCGACGGCCTGGGCATTCGCCAGGAAGACGGCTTCGGCGATGGTGCGTACGCCGTCGTAGACCAGCATCGTGCGGGAATCCACCAGCTGCACCTCGCCGATGTCGCCCGTGGCCGGCCGGCCGATCAGGTCACGGAGTTCCTGGAGTTCCTTGCGCGGGTCGGTCAGATAGGCCGGCCGGTCCGCGGCTGCCGGTTTCTTGCCCGTGTCCGCCTGCCGTTCCCTCTCCCACTTGCCCAGTTCCACGTCCCAGGCGTCGGGATGACCGGGAGCCGCGTACTGCACGGTGATCGTGGGGTTGCCCCCGTCGCCCCGGAGTCTCTTCCAGTCGTCGTCGGACAGGTACCGGTCCAGCGTCGCCGCGCCCGAACCGCTGACGATGGTGTATTTCTTCCCGTGGCACGGCACCTCGGCCAGTTTCAGGGCGAAGAGCCGGAGATGGACCGGGCGGCCCGCGAAATAGACCACGTGCGCGTCCGATTCGCAGATGTTGTGGGCGATCAGCGAGAAGTGATTGCCGGTCTGGCCCGGGTCGTTGATGCCGGGCGAGGTGAAGACCTGGTCCTTCGGTCCGGGCGGGCCCGGCTCCGGACGGCTGAACGCCTTGGCGAGCGACTCGTCGTAGATGTCGTGCGGCCGCGTGTCCCTGACCAGGACGGTCTCCGCGTCCCGCAGCCCGCCGTGGAAGTTGGCGAGGGCGTCCGCCTGCTGCCGGTTGGTGGGGATGATGCGGGCCAGCCCGGGGAAGGGCATCCGGCCGCTGGGGTTGTCGGGGTTGGCGATCTCGTCGGCGCTGACCCGGCTGGCGAGGACCGGGATCTTCAGCTCGTTGGTCAGCCGCGCCACGGCGGCCTTGGTGGCGCCCAGGCTCAGGTTGAATCCGGTGACGGCCCGCAGATTGTCCTGCTCGGAAGCCGCCATTCTCGCGAGCTGATCCACCAGCTTTTCCTGCTGCCCGTAATCGGCACCGGGGTTGGCCAGTACGAGCCGGAGCAACGGGGTCTTCTCCATGCGATTGGCCCGGTACTGCGCCAGATACGCCCCCTGCAACTCGCTGCGGAGCTGCCTGCGTTCGGCGGCCATTCCCGGCTGCAACGGCAGCATCATCGCCACGGTGACGCTGTTCTTCCGGCCGTCCTTCTGCTGCACGACCCGTTCGTTCTCCTTGCGGATCGCCTCGGTGACCTTCCGTATCTCCGGGATTCCGAAGTCGTAGCCGGCTCCGTTGACACCGATGCATTCACCGGCACTCTTCTCGACCCCTTCGGCACAGTGCTCGGGTGCTCCGATCTTCGACGGGAGAAAGATCGCGGCGGGGACGACCACGGCCAGCACGACGAGCACCGTGCAGGCCTTACGGATCCAGGTGGCCCAGAACGTGTTGTACAGCCAGTTCATCAGCGCCGCACCCTCCCTTACCCGATATGTCTCGTGCAGGTGCACGGTCTGAGCGGTTGTCTGTTGGTGAGCCGGTGGCTCCAGTCGCGGGCCGTCTGCGTCAGCGTCCCGGCCCCGGCGGCGGGTTCCTCCCCCAGCCGCTCCAGCAGCTTGGGCAAGGTGTCGGTCACGGCCTCGTCGAGCGGTTCCGTACGGTCCTCGCAGAGCCGTACGGCGTGCAGCAGCCGGTCGATGCGCTTGCGCCGTACGTCCCCGGCCACCTCCGCCTCGCCCAGCGCCCGCGCGCGCCGGTCGTCGGTGCGGCAGAGCAGCGGCGCCTCCGCGACGGCCAGCAGTTCGTCGCACCAGACGTGCGCACTGCGGGTCAGGAAGGTGCGGTCGAGGTAGTCCGTGACCGTCTCGGCGTCACCGACCGCCAGGTGGTGGTGCATACCGTGGGCGGCGGCCGAGCCGAAGAGTTCGTCGGCCACGTCGTCCTCCAGGGCGCGGTAGTGGTCTCGCAGCAGGGTGTGGTCGGCATGCCAGGCCGCGCCGTCCGCCCGCATTCGGTACAGGCGGCGCATGAGCAAGCGGCGCAGGCCGAGGTCGCCGATGAAGTGCCGGGGGCAGTGCGGCCAGCCGCTGTCACGCAGCAGTTCGGCGATGCGGTACGCGGACAGGCGCTCGTCCCGGCCCGCCTGCACCTCGCGCATCAGGATCTGGGCGCACTCCGTGTCGTGCGCCACCGACAGGTGGCTGAGCAGGTCGAGCCAGTGTCCGCGCTGCTCCGGAGGGAGGTCCTCCGGCGGCTGCCGGACGACGAGGTCGTCCAGCAGGAGGTCGGCGACCGGACGGCCCTCCGCGTCCTCCCCGGAGCGCACCCGCGCGTCCAGCAGGGCCCAGTCGGTGCCCTCGCCGGGCTCCCGGAACGTCAGCGACGCGGTCGCCTCGCCCAGCCGGGTCACGAACAGGGGGCGCCCGCCGCTCAGCCGGTGGATGCCGCTGTCGATGCGGAGCTGGTCGGCGTTGTCACCGCGCGCCCGCCGTACCTGGAGGCGGGCCGTCTCCCTCGACTGCTGGTCACGCGTCAGCATCGGCATACGGACGAGGAGGACGCCCCGCGACAAGGGCGTGAGGCCGGGTACGCCGCCGGCCGGGCGGCTCCACCCCGGCAAGCCGCCGTCGGTGGGCCGCCAGCTCACGGGCGCATCGTCCTCCGTACCACCGGTGTCTCCGACGTGGTAGAGGAAGCGCCCGCCGTCTTCCCGGCGCGCGGTCGCCATCACCACCAGCCGGTCGTGGTGCCCCCGCTCACGGTCCTCCAGCACCGGGCGCACCAGCCGCCTGCCCAGGGCATTGTCCGCGTGGTCGAGCAGCAGGGCGGGGCGGCCGGCCCGCGACAGCCGGCCCACCAGCGACATGTACGCGGCTTCGATGTCCTGCCGCAGCGCGCGGAAGAGGAAGCCCTCGGCGACCTCGCGCGCTTCGCCGCCCTGCTGGAAGTGCGAGGCGAGCGAGTGCAGGCCCAGCTTCGGGTGGCCGCCCGCGCCCGTGTACTCGCCGTAGCACGCCGCCAGCACCGCCTTGCCTTCCTGGGAGGTGCGGGCGAGCAGTTCGTCCAGGACGGCGTTGATGAACGGTACGGCCCCCGGGTGGGCGACCAGGCCGGCGACGACACCGACGTAGGCCCGGCCCGCCCGGTTCAGCACGCCCCGCCAGAAGGAGCCGCGCGGCAGCAGCCCGTCGTGCCGCTGCACCTCACTGACCAGGGTGGCCGTGTCGGCGAGCGGGTCGCTGGCCGCGACCGCCGCGAGGCCTGCGTACAGCCGCGGGGTGGCGACCGCGCCGCCGTCGCCCTGCCACGCGCCGAACTGCTGGGCGATCTCGCGCAGCACCTCGGTCGTCACCGAACGGGTCTGCGGGTGCTGTTCGGCCTGCTCCCGGTACACCGGGAGTCCGCAGTCGACGTGCGCCGTCGGTACGTGGCGGCCGAACTCACTCCGTACGCACTGCAGGAACCGGCCCTTGCCCGTACCGGGCCCGCCGACGAGCAGCACCACGGGCAGGTCGGGGCCGTGCAGCAGCTTCCGGTTGCGTCCCGCACGGGTCTTGCCCAGTAACCGGGCCACCAAGCCGTCGTCGTCGAGCAGCTTGTCGAATCCGAGATCGTCAGGCACGGGTCCCCCGATGCGTCACCGACCGTACCGCTTGTGATGACACGTCAGGCTAGTGCAGACCCCGGCCCTTCAGGGAGGGTTGCTCCCGGCCGAACCTGCCGCCCCTGGCACCGCCGACCGCTACTCGTCTTCCGTCTCTTCCCCCGCCCGGATCCGGCCGACCAGCCCCTCGTACCGTTGCCGGGCCGCCTGCGGAGTGCCCCGCCCCAGCCCGAATGCCACCTCGGGCCAGGTCATACCGCGCCCCCTGGCCATCCGCAGCAGACCGGCCTCCAGCTCGTCCAGCTCGCCACGCACCAGCGGCAGCAGGCTCAGCGCCGCGGTGACGTCCGCCCGGTCCACCTCCGGCTCCCCCGCGTCCAACTGTGCCGCCCCGCTCATGAGGAACGACACCAGCCGTACTGCCTCATGCGGCCCGAGAACCGTCGGATGCGCCTGCCGCGCACGCTGCCCCTCGGTGGACGCATGCCGCTCCGCGATCCGGAACAACGCCGCGTGCACCCGCTGCGCCCGCGCCTGCCGCGCGTCCGGCAGCGAGAAGGGGTCCGCGCCGGCCGTACCGGGCTCGTCGTTCCGTTCGAAAGTGGGTGTCATGGGGTCGGCATGGGCGCCGCCCGCTGCCTTGCCAACGCCACGTTGTGAACACCTTGTTTGCACCCTCCTGTCGCGGCCGCATCAGCTCCAGGTCCTCACCCCACGCGTCCAGCACCGCAGCGTGCCCGGCCAGCCGGGCCACGGCCTCGACGCGGGCGAAGAGCTGACGCTGCACGCTTACGTCCCCGGTCCTCGATACGCGGTCCACGGCGTCGAGCAGCACGCGGGCGTCCCAGCCGGGCAGCGGGTAACGGGCGAGGGCATACCGCTCGAACCCCGGCATGCCGGCGGCGTGGAACGCGCCGAGAGAGACGAAGCACTGTGACCGCTGCCGGAAGGGCGGACCGGGGCGCCGTCGTCACCGGCCTTCTGCCGCCGAACGACCCCGGCCCGCCTGGGCCTCGTTCATCTTCCCCGAGGAACGAAGCGAGTCGATACTGCCCATCGCGGTGACCGCCATGCGTGCCACCGTGCTGATCACCCGGACAGCGCAGCGCCGGCCGTGGGAGCGCCCGGAATCGTTTCGTCCCGCCGGACACCGGCGGCCTGGACGGCAGCCGTCAGGAGCGTGAACCAAACGGTTTTGCCGACGGTACCGGGGCGCGTACCCCAGGCGTCGGCGAGTGCTTCGACGAGCATCAGACCGCGGCCGTTCTCCTCGGCGCTGTCCGCGAGCCGGGCCCGGGGCCGGGGTGAACTGCCGTCCACGACCTCCACGCCCAACTCCCGTGCGCTGTACCAGACGCGCAGCGTCAGCGGCCCTTGCGCATGGCGGACCGCGTTGGTCAGCAGTTCGGAGGCGAGCAGCATCGCGGTGTCGGCAAGGGCGGCCAGGTTCCAGGCCCGCAGGATGCGGAACAGGAAGCGGCGCCCCTCCGGGACCGACGACGGCTCGACGGCCAGGTCCACCGTGGCGGTGTCCAGCGGGGCGGCGGGGAAGCCGACCAGCAGGAGGGTGACGTCGTCGGAGTAGGTGACGGTGTTCGGGAGCAGGGTGTGCAGGACGCGGTCAGCGGCGTCCTCCAGGTCCGTGGTGGCCGTGAAGACCTCGCTCAGGGTGGTGGTCAGCAGGTCGAGCTGCGTCTCGATGTCACTGTGGGGGGTCTCCACCAGGCCGTCGGTGCAAAGGGCCAGTGTCGTACCGGCCCGCAGGGGCAGTCGGACCTCCTGGTGCGGTACACCGCCCACGCCGAGGGGGATTCCGGTCGGCACCGGCAGCGCGCCGACCGTCGCGTCCGGCGCGACGAGCCAGACCGGGAGGTGCCCGGCCGAGCAGGCGGTCACCTCGCCCAGCGCCGGATCGGCCTCCAGGTAGGTGCAGGTGACGAATTGTTCCGGCAACCCGCGCGTGAACGTGTCGAGCGTCTGGATCAGCTCGCAGGGCGGCGTCCCGGCCAGCGCGAGCGCCCGGGCGGCGGAGCGCAGCTGGCCCATGACCACGGCCGCGTCCAGGCCGCGCCCCATCACGTCACCGATGATCACGCCGACCCGTCCGGCGCCCAGGTCGATCAGGTCGAGCCAGTCGCCGCCCACGCCCTGTCCCTGGGTGGAGGGCAGGTAGCGGGCGGCCGCGCGGGCCCCGGGGATCTGTTCGGAGGCGCCCATCAGGCGCAGGGCCAGGGCGATGTGCCGTTGCTGCGCGTACAGGGTGGCGAGTTCCCGCTCGGCCTTCTTGCGTTCGGTGATGTCGCGCATGGTGGAGCAGGCGCCGGTGATGACGCCGTCCCGGTTGCGGATCGGCCACAGGGTCACGTCGATGTCCAGCACCCGGCCGTCGCTGGTGGCCCGCCGCGTCTCGTAGTGCTCGATGCGCTCGCCCCGGCCGATCCGCCGCAGCAGTTCGGCCTCCTCGTCCTTGAGGTCCGGCGGGATCAGCAGCCCGATGTGCCGCCCCACCACGTCCCCGGAGCGGTAGCCGTACAACCGCTGCGCCGCCGCGTTCCAGAACGTGACCTGCCCGTCCAGTGTCTTGGTCAGGATCGCGTCCTGCGAACACTCCACCAGCCCCCGGAACAGCTCCTGCTGGCCCGCGCCGTTCCGCGGAGCCTCAACTGCCGTCATGCGTGCCTCACTCCATGACGCACCGACGCCCCGGGCAACGGGAGTGCCGGCCTCCCGTCGCGGACCCGCAGCCGACCCGAGTGCGTCCCCGCCATGCCCCGCAAGCCCTTGCCTGCGAGAGTGCGGTCATTGGAGCATGCGCCGTCCAGCGCCATCAGAGTTGTTCACTTTTGGGCGTGGCTGGATTGAACCTTTCCGCGTTCCGGCCCAGTTGCGCTTGTTTTCATGCGGCAGTCGCGCAGCGCAGCCGGACGGTCACCGTCAGGCGGGGGAACGGTACCGGCCGGGCAGGCGGTAGATGTTCTCCGCCCGGATGCCCTCGAAGTCCTCGACGAGGTTGAAGGAGACCCGCTCCCCCGACGTCAGCGTGCGGGCCGGTTCGTCCCCCTGGATCGCCGAACGGTAGGCGAGGACGTCCGGCCCGCCGCCGGTCTGGGCGACCAGGCCGGCTCCTCGTTCGTGGTCGAACCACTTGACGACGCCATGGGGCACAGCAATCACCTCTGTCGGGTGGTGTGAGCAGGACATCCCACGGGTGCCCTCTCACCGGTGGTTAAGGGAGCGCATCGGAGGGCGCACGTAGCTCGGCCCCGGCGCCCGGCGCGGCCTTCGCTCAGGCGCACGCCGTCTCCACGCCGGAGCCTGTGCCGGTACCTGGCGGGTGTCTTCGCCGGTGCCCTGGTCCGCCACCTTCGCCAGTGTCCGTCCGGCATCCCGCCCGATCGGGCCGCTGCCCAGAGCCTGTGTCGTATCCACAGGGGCGACGACGGTACGCCCGTCAGCAGAACCCCTCGATCAGCTCCGCGCCGAGCACGGCACCGCCGCACCGCCGGAGGGTGTCGCGCATCCGGTCCAGGCGCACCCGTACGCCGGGGTCGCGAGCGACCCGGGTCGTCGCGGCGCGCAGCGCGTCAGCAGTGACGGCTGCGCGGTCGAGCACCTCCGTCAGACCCAGCTCCCGGACCCGTACGGCGTTGGCGACCTGTTCGGGCGTGTGCGGGACGGCGACCAGGCCGACCCCGTGGCAGAGCGCTTCCAGCAGGCGGCGTGAACGGCTCCGTCGGCGGCAACTTCACCCAGCGCGCGCCGGCGCCGGTCGCCGCGGCGGCGTACTCGGCCGCGGTGGCGCAGTCCACCCGGTGCCCACGCCGCACGAGTTCCCCGACCGGCGGCAGTGTCGGGTTGACGTGCCCGTGCCCGGTCAGCACCACGAAGAGCAACCGTTTCGGCATCCGCCGAGCGTAACGCTCGCCCGCCCAGCGCCTACCGGACCTTCGGCGTGGCCCGCATCGCGGCGTACACGCACGGGGTGCCGTCGCGCAGGGTGGCGAACACGATGGGCATCCAGTCCTCGCTGACGGAGGGGCCGTCCCCCTTCGCCGCGAACACCGTTTCGCCGACCGGTACGAGGTCCAGTTCGAGCGGCGGGTGGAAGTGCGCCATCCCGTCGACGAACGCGTAGGTCAGGTGCGGCACCCCGGCGCGGTCGGCGACGGTGATGTCGACACCCGCGCGCCGGTACGTGCCCAGGTACGGCGTCACGTCCACCACGGGAGGCTGCGCGGGCGGACCGAACGGCTCGGGCATCCGCGCACCGGCGAACTCGTCCAGCAGCTCCCGCAGCAGCGCGTCGTAGAGCCGGCGCACGCTGCCGCCGTTGGCCAGCAGGGCGATGGCCACGCCTGCCTCCGGGGCCACGCGCAAGGACGCGTACTGTCCGATCGAGGCGCCGTCATGGCCGTACCCCCGGGTGCCGTTCCAGTCGTACAGCGACCAGCCCAGGCCCCACCCGTCGGAGGAGAACGTCCACCGGTCGGGGCAGCCGGCCTCCCCGCCCTGCATCGCGGCGACGGTCCCAGGGGCCAGCACCTGGGTCCCGTCCGGCGCCACACCGCGGTCGAGGTGCAGTTTCGCGAACCGTACGACGTCGGCGGCGCCGGCGATGACCCGGCCGTAAGGGCCCGCCGAGCGCGGCATGAGGTCCCAGGCGGGAACCGGGTCCGGGTCCTGCCCGGACTGCCCCATGTGCCCCATCGCCGCCCGGAAGTTCAGCGCCTCCTCGGGCAGCGTCATCGTGTGCCGGAGCCCGAGCGGCGCGATGATCCGCTCTTTGAGCGCCTCGTCCCACACCTGACCGGTCAGCACCTCGACGAGGCGTCCCAGCACGTTGTAGCCGACGCTGCTGTACGAGAAGGTCCCGGGCGGCCCGTCGGGCGCGACGTCGCGTGCGGCTTCGACGTACCGGGCCAGGCAGTCGTCGCCGCGGCCGGAGTCATGGGTGAAGTCACAGGTCAAGCCGCTGGTGTGGCTGAGCAGCTGACGGGTGGTGATCGTCCGGGTGGCTTCGGCGTCGGCGGTGGCGAACTCCGGCAGCACGCTGACGACCGGCGCGTCCAGGTCCAGGGCGCCGGATTCGGCGAGCTGCATCACCAGCGTGGCGGTGTACGCCTTGGCGATCGAACCGAGCTGGAAGACCGAGTCGGTGGTCGCCTCGACACCGGTGCCCCGGTGCAGCACACCGCTGGCCACCTCGTGGATGTCCCCGCCCGTGAGGACAGCCAGGGAGGCGGCCGGTACGTGGTGGGCGACGCGCAGCTCGTCGAGGCGGGCCTGCCAGCGGGCGACGTCGAATCGTGCGGAAGTCATCAGATTTCCCTTCACAAGAACGGGAACGCATACGCTCAGATCACCCCGCCGCACACTGTGCGACGGTCCGAACACCGTACGGCCAGCGAACGGCGAACGTAAAGCCGTACACTGTTCGGGCAGGCTGGCGCCCGGCCACCCCGAGCGCCTCGGAGGGCGGCCGACACCCGCGCAGCCCTGAGCGAACCGGACCAGAGGAAGTGGGGACCGCATGCCGACCGAGGACCAGGCATTCCCATCGGTATGGACCCGCCCGCGGCGGCCCCGGCGGGAGCAGCCGGCACTGAGCCGGGAACAGATCGTCGCGGCGGCACTGGAGTTGCTCGACGCCGAAGGCATCGACGCCCTGAGCATGCGCAAGCTCGGCACGCGTCTGAACGCCGGCGCCACCTCGATGTACTCGCACGTGGCCAACAAGGACGAGCTGATCGAACTGGTCGTGGACGAGGTCTACGGCGAGATCGGGGTACCGGCCCCCGGCGCCCCGGCCGACTGGCGCGCGGCCGCCGTCTCGTGTGCGCACAGCCTGCGCTCGGCGCTGCTGCGGCACCCGTGGGTCGCCTCCGTACTGGGCGAGTCGGGCGTGTCCTACCTGGGGCCCAACATGCTGCGGCTCACCGATGCCGTACTCGCGGTGTTCGAGAGTGCGGGCTTCTCGCTCCGGGCGGCCGACCGCGCCCTGAACACGCTCTTCGCGTACGTCATCGGCGTATCGACGAGCGAGGCCGCGCACCTGACGATGCTCGCCCGCAGCGGCCAGAGCGAGCAGGAGTGGACCGGCCTCCTGTGGCCGGCCGCCGAACAGGCCGTACAGCCGTACCCGCGCCTGCGCGAGCTGTACGCCGCCCAGCGGGGCCAGGACTGGGGCAGCACGCGCGACGACTCCTTCGAGGACGGGCTGGCGTGTGTGCTCGACGGGATCGCGGCCCGGCTCAGGAACTGAGTCGGGGTTGCGTGACAGCACGCCGGCACCGCGAACCCGGCCGGCCGGCCTTCGGCGGCGGCCGCTGACGGAATACGGCCGCTCGCCCTGTTCACCTGCCCATGTGTGAACTGCCGCGTCAAAGGGGAAATGCCTGTCAAGGGTGGGGTGTTGCGTGAGTGGTTGCGGCTACGGCCGGGGCAACGGTTCGGGTCAGAAGTCCCGTGAGGAAGGCAGAAACCGGTGAACCGCACGCCGCCCCCACCGTCCGACGGCTCCCACCCGTCACCGCCTCAGGAGCCGCGAGAGCCTCAAGACCCCCAAGCCCCGCAAGAGGCGCCGTCGTCGATCCCCCTCCCCTTGCCGCCGCCGGGCACCATGGGGCCGCCCACGGAGTACGTCCGGCTGCGCCGGGAGTGCCCTGTGGCGCGGCTCAGGGCCGAGGACACGCCCAGCTGGTTCGTGACCCGGTACGAAGACGTCCGGGCGGTGATCGGGGATCCGCGGCTGATCAGGCCGAGCGTCAACGGCTGGTCCTTCCGGCCCGAGCAGGACAGGCCGCACGGGCCGGAACTGATCACGATGATGGAGATGGAAGGCCCTCGGCACACGGCGCTGCGCAGGGCCCTGTCCGAGGCGTTCAACGCCCGGTCCGTACGGCGCCGTCTGCCGCGGCTCCGCAGGAACGCCGAGCAGTTGCTGGACGCGTTCGCCGACGGCGGCCCGCCCGGCGATCTGATCGCCGGGTACACCGAACCCTTCCCGCTCCTGGCGGTGTGCGACTCGGTGGGCATTCCGTACGAGGACCGCGCCTACTACCTGCCCCTGGCGGACGCGGCGCTGGGGGCGCTGGTCACCCTGGAGGAGGCGCGGCGGATCACACCGCTGCTGCGGGACTACGTACGGTCGCTGATCGACCGGAAGCGGCAGGAGCCCGCCGACGACATCCTCAGCTGTCTGGTCGGCAGGTGTGACCGCGGCGAGCTGGACGAAGAGAGTGTGCTGAGCTTCGGGCTGTCGATGCTCGTCGCCGGGTACCGGACGACGACCATGTTCCTGTCCGACGCCGTCGTGGCGCTGCTGGACGAGCCGGATCAGTACGCCCGGCTGCGCGACGACCGCGGCCTGCTGCCCTGCGCGGTGGAGGAGTTCCTGCGCTACGTACCGGTGATGAACGGCGTCGTGGTGCTGCAGGCCGTCGCGGACTTCGAGCTGGGCGGGCGGACGATCCGGGCGGGGGACGCGGTCCTCCCGGCGCTGGCCGCCGCCAACCGCGACGAGACGGTGTTCACCGCGCCGGACCGGCTCGATCTCCGCCGGCGGCCGAACCCGCACATCGTGTTCGGCCGGGGCGCGCACAACTGCATCGGCGCCCACCTGGCGCGCGCGGAGCTGACCGTGGGTCTGGAAGCGCTGCTGGACCGCTTCCCGCGTCTGCGCCTGGCCGCGGGACACAGCCCCACCTGGGACGACGCCTCCCCCGCCAAATCGCCGCTCACCCTGCCGGTCGACTGGTGACAGGGCGCTCCCCGCCCGGCCCGCGTTCCCGGGCCTCAGCCCGGCGGCACCCCGTCCGCCGGCCGCCGCCGGGTTCGGCCGGCAGGACAGTCGAACCCGGCCGGCACGGGCAGCCGGACTCGATGAGCACGGGAGCGCCGTCCCGCCCGCCGCGCCCGGTCATGCGACGCCCGCCGCGTCGAGCAGTGCGGCCGCCGTGGTCACGGCCAGCCCGGCCAGGCTCTCCACCCTCGCCCCGGCACGCGCGCTCGCCCCGTCGAACACCAGCGTCAGCTGACGTGCCAGCAGTCCGGGGTCGCGCGCCCCGCCCCGCTCGGCCTCGGCGCGGAAGGCGTCGGTCAGATGCCGCTTGACCTCCTCGGCGACGATGCTCGCCGGATGCCCGGGGTCCTTGAGCTCGACCTGCGCGGCCAGGAAGGGACAGCCCCGGTAGTCGGCCGTCTCCGCCAGCTTTTCGAGGCGCTCGAAGACGTACAGGATGCGCGTGCGCGGCGGCCCCGCATCGACGGTGCGCAGGGCGAGCTGCTCCTCGTACGCCGGGGCGCGCCGCCGCAGACTGGCCGCGAAGACCTCGTCCTTGCTGTCGAAGAGCTGGTACATCGAGCGCTTGGAGACCCCGGCCGTCCTGCACAGCGTCTCGACCCCGATGGAGGCGCCCTCGCGGTAGAAGAGCTCGGCCGCCGCGTCGAGCAGCCGGTCCCGGGTGGACACTCTGTCTGTACTGGGCATACGGGGAGATTATCGCGCCGCGTGGTCCACGGAAACTGATCGGTACCCCAGGATGCGGCGAGGCCCGGACCCTTCTGATCCCACCCCCGGATGCGCTCGGAGACCCGGTCGGTCTATCGTCACTCCCCGTGGAGGAAACCGATCGGTTTTCTCTGGACGACAGGCGCCGGACGACAAACGGCAGACACCACGCGACAGGCGTTCGGGCGCCCCGGAATGCCGGAGGACATGTGACCGTCACCGCCAAGCACAGCCACGTAGAGGTCAACGGAGTCAGGCTGCACATCGCCGAGCAGGGCGAAGGGCCGCTGGTCCTGCTGCTGCACGGGTTCCCGGAGAGCTGGTACTCCTGGCGCCACCAGTTCGGCCCGCTCGCCGCGGCCGGGTACCGGGTGGTGGCACCGGACCAGCGGGGTTACGCCCGCAGCGAGCAGCCCGGCGACGCCGACGCGTACAGCCTGCTGCACCTGGCCGGCGACGTCATCGCCCTGATCCGCGCCCTCGGCGAGGAGCAGGCCGTCGTCGTCGGTCACGACTGGGGCGCGCCCGTCGCCTGGGTCACGGCCATGCTCCGCCCGGATGTCGTCCGGGCCGTCGCCGGCCTCAGCGTGCCGCCCGTCCTGCCCGCGGGCATGGCCCCGCCGGAGGTCACGCGACGGCACTACGGAGACGGCTTCTACCAGCTCTACTTCCAGGAACCGGGCGTCGCCGACGCGGAGTTGGCGCGGGACCCGGCGTCCACGTTCCGCCGTATCCTGTCCAGCGGCTCGGGTGACAACCCCGCCACCGGCGCTCCGCGCCCCTGGGTCGTACCCGACGGGATGACCCTCATCGACTCGGTCCCCGAGCCGGAGCGGCTGCCCGCCTGGCTCTCCCCGGACGACATCGGGGCGTTCGCCGACGACTACGCGGGCCACGGGGAGCGGGCGTTCACCGGCCCCCTGAACTGGTACCGGAACATCCAGCGGAACCACGAGCTCCTGGCGGCTTTCCAGGGACGCGGCATCGACCAGCCCGCGCTGTACGTCGGCGGGGACCGCGACATGGTGCAGTCGCTGCACGGCATCGGTGAACTCCTCGCCTCGCTGGAGAAGGTCGCGCCGAAGCTGCACCGCAGCGTCATGCTCCCCGGCTGCGGGCACTGGACCCAGCAGGAACGGCCTGCCGAAGTCAACGCCGCCCTGCTCGACTTCCTCGGCCACCTGCCCGGCCCGGCACCGGCCCGCGCCTGACGTCCGCCGCCCTTCCCCGGCCGGTCCTGTCAGCCTTCTTCCCCGGGCCCCGTCGGCCGTGCCACGCGGTAGATGCAGTGCGCGCGGCCGGCGGTGGGGCTGTCCGGTTCGGGTTCCCCCTCCGCGACTCGGCACAGTCCGGCCTTCTCCAAGGCCCGCCAGGAGGCCCGGTTGGCGACGGGCACGGGGACCAGGACGGCGGTGGCGTACAGGTGGTCGCGCCACGTCGCCCGGACGGCGGCCCGGATCATGCGCGGGGAGCGGGAAGTCGTCTTCGGTGACCCGACGCCAAATGATCACCACTCACCTCCGAGGGTTTGCAGGTCACCGTCCTCAGGGACCGCCACCGGGCCGCTGCCCCCGTCCCAGCTTCTCCTCCATCCACGCCACACCGAAGTCCACCACGTCCCCGGCCTCGAAGAGATGGCTGCCGGCCGCCCCGACCGTTCCCCTCCTGCCGAATCCGGCGGCGAGCATGTCCTGGGCGATGCGTTCGAACGGCTGCTGCCCGTCGGGGACGACAGAGGAGTAATCGAAGGCCCCGTCCTCCGAGTCGATGTCGTGGAACCGCCGCCAGACCCGCTCTCCGTCGACGAGAATCGGCTGCTCGTAGTCCACGAACCGCTTGCCGGGCGCTTCGGCCAGGGCCTCGGCGTGGTGCAGGATCGTGAGGGAGTCCAGCGGGGCGCCCAGCAGCAGCACGCGACCGCCCATCGTGACCAGCCGTCCCAGCGGGCTGTCGGGGCCGTGCGGGTCGTCCCAGGGGTGGTCGGCGACCAACGCGGTGGCCGCGGCGCCGAGCGCGGCGAAGCTCGCGTCGGGGTGACGGCTGCGGACGGCACCGGGCCGGCGTCGCAGAGCCTCCGGGAGGCGGCCGTTGTTGTGGTCCGCCTCGCTGAGTACGGGGTCATAGGCCGGGTGCTCCGCGCGCAGGGCGTCCTGCCAGGCTTGTGGCCAGTCGGTGAAGTCGTACGGTGGGGCGTCGTTCCAGCCACAGGTCACCATCAGGGTTCCCCGCTCCCCCACGACCTCGCGGAGGGCGCCGATGACCGTTTCCGGGCCGCCTGCCACGTAGCCGACGGCGGACAACTGCGTATGGAACATCACGGTGTCGCCGTCGCCGAGGCCGAGTGCGGTCAGGTCCCGGACCAGCCGGGTGCGGGTGACCGGGCCGTCGGAGCGTTTGAGCAGAGCGAGTTCGTCCATGGACGGAAGGTAGCCGTCACGCGCGGGTCCACGACACCGATTTCCGCGGCCGGTGTCCTGAGTCGGAGGTTCGGTGGCAGCAGGCGTCCGCCCGGCCACGTCCGCCGCCCGAAGGCCACTCAGACGGCAGATGCCCCGCCCTCCTGCGCCGCCTTCCTCTCCTCGCCCTCCTGGCCCTCCTCGCTCTCTCTTTTCTCCGCCTCCTCCGTATCGGCCCGGGGCAGCACCACGACACCCCACGTGACCATCACCGCCCCGATCGCCTCGGGGACCAGCCACCAGCCCGCGCGCACCCGCTCCCCGTACACCACGATCCCGAGGAGGAGGCTGACCAGCGCCTCGCCCAGGGTGAGGGCGGGCTGCGAAGCCACCAGCGGGCCGGATTCCATCGCGTTGGCCAGCAGGAACAGTGCGCACGCACCCGCCGCCACGAAGGCGTACGTCTGCCAGGCGGCGAAGAACGCGCCGGGTCCGTGCCGGTCGAAGGTGTCGGTCGCCGCCTTCATCAGCGTGGCGGTCAGGGCGTAAGCGATCGCAGAGGCGGAACTGAACAGGGCCGCACGGGCCTTGCCCCGGGGCCTGGGCAGGGCGGCCAGTACGCAGGCGGCCATGACGCCCCCGGCGACGAGCAGCGTCAGCACCCACTTCCCGGCGGGGACCTCGGTACCCCCGCCGGAGGGGGCGGCCGCTGCCAGCCCCAGGCCGAGTCCGGCGGCCACCATGACCGAGGCGGCCCAGCCGGCCGCCGGCAGCCGCCGTCGCGCCACCGCACTGGCGATGAGCAGCGTGAACGGGAGTTCGGTGACCAGGATGGGCTGCACCAGAGACAGTGAACCCAGCGTCAGGGCGAGGGCCTGGCACGCCGCGGCACCGACGATGACGGCGATTCCGCCCAGCCACGCCGGGCTGCGCAGCAGGTGCCGGAACAGCCGGACGCTGAAGGCGTCGCCCGGCGGCACCTTGCGCGCCGCGATCCGCTGGAGCACGGTGCCCGTGGCGTTGGCCACGGCCGTCAGCAGGGCGAACAACGCGGCGAGCACAGCTGGCACAAAGGGCTCCTGCGGTCCGGCGCAGCGGTCACCGGCCGCCGCTGCCCCCACGGTGCCAGACCCGCCGCCCGGTCCGGAACCGCACCGCCGCGACGAGCGCGCCGGGCCGGCCGGTCCCGCCGTCCGCACGCTTCCACGCCTCCGGGCACAAGCGACCTGACCTGCAATTATGTGGGATCTGGGGGCCATCCGGGCAGTTGTGTTGCGCCGGCCGGGGGGTTTCGCCGGTGAATCACCCGTTCGCAGCTTTTTGCGGCTTGATACGTGCTGTGAGGCTGGAAGGACTCATGGTGACCGTCCCCACCACCGAGGAGAGAACTCCATGATTCTGTCCATCTCCGGCGTCGTGCTGCTCGGCATCATCGTCTTCCTGTTCTTCCGCAAGGACGGGCTCAAGGTGTCCCACGCCCTGGTCTGCGCCCTGTTCGGTTTCTACCTCGCGGGTTCCGCGATCGCCCCGAGCATCAAGGCCGGCGGCGCGAGCCTGGCCAACCTCCTGGGCGGCATCAAGCTCTGACCGCGGGCCCCGCTCCCCCCGAGGCCCTTTTCCCCGCGCCCCGCCCGGCGGGCGGCACCCGGTCGCCCGCGGTCCCCCGGAGCGACCTCCGCACGACGCACGATCCCACCAGGAGATGATGTGGCCCGGCGTCCACTGCCCCGCATCCTGACCGACTGCGCGCCGATCGCGCGCGGTCGCGAGTTCGCACGCACCGCGGCGGACGGCGCGGCCGACGTGTTCCACCCGCTGATCATCATCAGCCGAGGGCTGCGGCGCCTGCTGGCCGCCGGGCGCCGGCGCTGGTCCGCGACGCCCAAGGAGCGGCGCGGCTCGCTGCTGTTCGTCGCCGCCGGCAGCGTCGTGGCGGTGGCGCTCGTCCCGTACGGGCCCGTCCTCGCCCTGGTCACGGTGATGGCGGCGGCAGCATGGGCGGGCCGGGAGCAGCCGGCCGAGGAACCCGCCGCCGGTCCGGGGGACGCGGAGACCGGCCGGTTGCAGGCGCTGTACGAGGCGCTGGTGCCGTACTTCGCGATCGAGGGTGATCCCAGCCCCCTGTACGCCCACGACGGGAGCTGGGAGAGCGCCTTCACCGAGTACGGGTTCGACGAGGCCGGGCGGCTGTCCCACCTGACGCTGCGGTACCCGCCGTACTTCACCGACGGTGACGCCGCGTCCCGGGCCCGTATCGAGCAGGTGCTGTACGCCAAGTCGGGGCGCGGCAGGGAGTACCACTTCGGGTGGGACGAGGAGTCGAACCAGCTGACGCTGACGGTGCTGCCGCCGCTGCCGACCGACATCGCGGCGCAGCGGTTCGTGACGACACACGGCGAGACCGTCCTCGGTTTCACCGACGCCGACGCCGTCCAGCGGACGCTGCCGGTGGAAGCCGGTACGGAGACCCGGGACGTGCCGCCCGTCGTGTGGCGGACCGGCCTGCGGTCGACCGAGCCGCACCTGCTGGTTCTGGGCCGGCCGGGCGCCGGCACCACCTCCCTGCTGCGGTCCATCGCGCTGCAGGCCCTGCCGTACGGCGACGTCCTGGTGATCGACGGCAGTGGTACCGGCGAGTACGCGTGCCTGGCGGGGCGGACCGGCGTCATGGGCGTCGAGTCCGGGCTGTCGGGGGCGCTGGCGACACTGGAGTGGGCGGCGCACGAGACCGAGCGGCGTCTGATCACCGCCAACCGCGCGCGGCAGGCCGGGCGGCAGGCTCCGGACGACATCCGCTGGCCCCTGTGGATCATCCTGGACCGGCCCACCGCGCTGGCTCATCTCGCGGTGGCCGAAGGGCGGGACGATCCGCAGCACCTGCTGCAAGTGCCGTTGCGGCACGGCCGGGCGGCCTACGTCACGGTGGTGGTGGCCGACCAGACCGACAGTGCCGGCATGCTGAGCGAGCCCGTACTGACGCACACCCGGGCCAGGGTCGTCCTGGGCCCGGCCGCGCCGGAGGAGGTACAGGCGGTACTCGGGGCGCCGCCGCACACCACACCGGCTGCCGACGTCCCCCCGGGACGCGGCTACGCGCGCCTGGGCACCGGCCCGGTGCTCCGCCTCCAGGTCCCGGCCACCCCCGACCCGTTCGACGACGCCACGAGCGAGACCCACCGCCAGGCCGTACTGGATCTGCTCCCGGAACCAGCCGCTCCGCTGGAGGAGGAAGCGACCGAGGATCTGAGCACGGCAGCCGGAGCGGCCAGAGCGGACGGGACCGCCGCAGAGGGGATGGCAACAGACGGCACCGCCACGGAGGGGACCGATACGGGCGGCACCGCCGCGAACGGCTCCGCCCCGAACAGCACCGCCCCGGACGGCCCCCTCCCGAGCGGTGCCATCGGAGTGGACGTCCTGTTCGGCGCCGCGGGCCCCGCCGAGCCGCCCGCCTCCGAGGAGACCACCGTGCCGACCGACCCCACGCAGACGCACCGCACGGTGGAGGCGGGACGCGCGGAGGGCTGAGCACTGCGGGGACCGGTCAGCGACCGCGCCTCGACCGCTCCACCCAGCGGCCGGCTCCCCGCCGCGAACGGCGAGGCCGCCGCTGAAGCGGCCGACGCTCCGCCACGCCGCCCGCCTCCGTCTTCGTGACCGCCCTCAAGCCACGAAGCTGTGCGGCGCCTCGACCTCCCCGGCCGCCGCCCCGGTCGCCACGTGGCGGGCGGCGGCGGCCAGGCGGGACGCGGCCTCGTCGGCGACGGCTCCGCTGACGGTGAAGGGGAGCCGGACGAATCCCTCGAAGGCGCCGTCCACGCCGAACCGCGGCCCGGAGGGCACCCGTACGCCGAGCCGTTCCCCCGCCTCCGCGATCCGTGAGCCGGACAGGCCGCCGGTCCGTGCCCACAGGGTGAGGCCGCCGCCCGGCACGCTGAACTCCCAGTCGGGCAGGTGGCGTCGGAGGGCGGCGACGATCGCGTCGCGGTTCTCGCGGGCCTGGTCGCGGCGGATCTCCACGGCCTGCTCCCAGCCGTCGCCCTCCAGGAGCGAGACGATGGCGAGCTGTTCGAGGACCGGTGAGCCGAGGTCGGCGAAGGCGCGGGCGGCGACGAGGCTGCGGATGATGTCGGGGGCGGCCCGTACCCAGCCGATGCGCATCCCCGCCCAGAAGGCCTTGCTGACGGAGCCGACCGTGATGACGTTACTGCCCGCCGGGTCGAAGGCGCACACGGACCGGGGCATCTCGACGTCGTCGAGGCGGAGTTCGGCCATGGTCTCGTCGACGACCAGGACCGTACCGGCCGCGCGGGCGGCGTCCACCAGGCGGCGGCGCTGGTCCTCGGTGGCGAGGGTGCCGGTCGGGTTGTGGAAGTCGGCGACGACGTACGCCATGCGGGGTGCGGCGTCCCGCATGACCTGGCGCCAGGCCGGGATGTCCCAGCCGGCCAGGCGGTCGGCGAGGGCGACGGGGACGAGCCGGGCGCCGGCGTCGCGCATCAGCTGGAGGATGTTGGCGTACGACGGGGAGTCGACGGCGACCCGTTCGCCGGGGCGGGTGATCTGGCGGCAGATGGCGGCCACCGCACCCATGGCGCCGGTGGTGACCATGATCTGTTCGGGCATCGTGGGGATGCCGCGGGCGGTGTAGCGGTCGGCGAGCGCCTGGCGCAGGGCGGGCAGGCCGGCCGGGTAGTCGCCGTGGGTGTGCGCGTACAGAGGAAGGTGTTCCATGGCGCCCTGCACGCCGCGCGTCAGCCAGGGTTCGGGGGCGGGGAGGGCCGCGCAGCCAAGGTCGATCATGGAGCTGGCGGCTTCCGGCGGCAGCGGTTCCAGACCGCGCGTGGGCAGCGGATTGCCCGCGGGCACGGCGGTCCAGCTGCCCGAGCCGCGGCGGGACTCCAGGAAGCCCTCGGCGCGCAGCGCTTCGTAGGCCGCGGCGACGGTGGTGCGGCTCACGGAGAGCGCGGCGGCCAGTTCGCGTTCCGCGGGCAGCCGGGCGGCGACCGGGATCCGGCCTTCGAGGACCAGGAGGCGTACGCCGTCCGCGAGGCCGCGGTAGGCGGGGACGCGGCGGCCGGCCGGGGCCACTGCGTCGCGGGTGTCCTGCGACCGGAGCAGCCGGGCGAGTTGCGACGACCCTACCGCTGAAGTCCACTGCGCCATCGTGAGCAGTCCACCTTTCTCGAATTGGCCATGGAACCTGATCAACTCCGAGCCACAGAGTGTCACGTGCCAGTCCAATCATGCCAGGAGGGGGAAGATTTTGTTCAGCGCGCGGAAGTCCGATGACACGAGGCCGGAGGGCGGGACGGAGAGCGAGACGCAGGACGGTGACGGCACGGCGGACGGGGCCCGCGGGGAGGGCGGCACCCCCGCGGGTGACAGGAGGAGCGCGGACAGCACACCTACCGGCTCCCTCGAGCAGCCTCCGGCCTCCCGCCGACTGCCCCGCCGTCTGGTCCACCTCTACACCGGTCTCGTCCTGTACGGCCTCAGCATGGGCCTGCAACTGCGCGCCGGCCTCGGCCTGGAGCCGTGGAGCGTCCTCAACCAGGGCATTTCGCGTCACATCGGCCTGTCCATCGGCACGGTCACCATCGTCTCCGGCGCGCTGATCCTGCTCCTGTGGATCCCGCTGCGGCAGCGCCCTGGGCTGGGGACGGTCTCCAACGTCGTACTCCTCGGCCTGGTGATGGACGCGACGCTCACCCTCGTGCCGGAGATCACCTCGCTCGCCGTCCGCATCCCCCTGCTCACCTCCGCGATCCTGCTGAACGGCATGGCGACGGGCCTCTACATCTCCGCCCGCTTCGGCCCCGGGCCGCGCGACGGGCTGATGACCGGCCTGCACCGCCGTACGGGCCGGCCACTGCGCCTCGTGCGTACGTGCATCGAGGTCACCGTCCTTGCCGTCGGCTTCGCGCTCGGCGGCTCGGTGGGTGTGGGCACCGTGCTCTACGCGCTGGCCATCGGGCCGCTGGCCCAGTTCTCGCTGCGGTTCTTCACGATCGGCGGGCAGGGCGGCCGGGGCCGCGTGGTGACGTCTTCCGCAGCGGCGCCCGAGCCGTCGGCCGCCGCGCCGGCCTCCGAACCGCCGGCCGCCTCGCCCGCACCGCTCTCCTGAGGCTGGGTCAACTCCCTTACCCTTGTACCGTTTTATCGTCACACGTCCCTTCTCCCGATCTTCCCGGCTGTTACGCTCTCCCCATCAATCACCCCTCTGACCTGGCCTTTTACCATCCGGCGAGGAGGGGGCGGCGACCGAGGAGAGCGACTGTGAAGATCGGGATCAACGTCCTCAACTACGGGGAGGGCACCACCCCCGAAAGCATCGAGACGTGGGTGCGCGGCGCCGAGGAGCTGGGCTACCACCTGGCGATGATCTCCGACCACGTGTCGCTGCCCCCGGAGGTCGCCGGCGCCTTCCCGCCGCCGTTCTACGACCCGTTCACCACACTGGCCTGGCTCGCGGGCCGGACCAGCACCATCGAACTGGGCACGACGGTCGTGGTCCTCCCGTACCGCCACCCCCTGCAGACCGCGCGGGTGACCGCCAACCTGGACCGGTTCAGCGGCGGACGGCTGGTGTTCGGCGTGGGGATCGGCTGGTCGCAGCAGGAGTACGCGGCACTCGGCATCGACTACGCGTCCCGCGGCCGGATCACCGACGAGTACCTCGCCTGCATCAAGGAGCACTGGACGCGGCCGATGGTCTCCTTCCAGGGCGAGCACGTCGCCTACACGGACATCACCACCGGCCCCGCGCCGGTCCGTGACCCGCACCCGCCCGTCTGGGTCGGCGGCCTCAGTGACGCCGCGCTGCGCCGGGCCGCACGGTTCGGGGACGCCTGGCACCCGTACACCCTGGGCGCGGACGCGATCCGTGAGCGGCTGCCGGCCCTGGAGGCCGCGGCGGAAGCGGCCGGCCGCCCGACGCCCGCGGTGACGCCGCGGATCGCCCTGCACCTCACGGACCGGCCGGTGGAGACGGAGGGCCGGCTGCCGGGCCACGGGTCGGTCGACCAGGTCCGCGCGGACCTGGAGGCGCTGGCGGAGCTGGGCGTCCCGTACGTCGTCCTCGACACGTTCCTGTCCAGCTACGCCGGGCCCGTCCCGCCCGAGGAGAGCCCCCGGCACGACCTCGCCCAGCTGGAAACCGCGGCCGAGCGGATCCTCGACCTGCCGGGCGAGACGCTGCGCTGAGGGCGGCGGCCGGTCCGCACCGGTCCCGCGACGGCCCTGTATATCCTCTGGCCAATGCGCTCCCAGCAGCTGACCACCCGCGGGTTCCCCGTACGGCACCCCTACCTCGACCACCCGGTCCCGCTCGCCTTCGCCCACCGGGGCGGCGCCGCGGACGGGCTGGAGAACACCGCCGCGGCCTTCCGGCGCGCGGTGGCGCTCGGCTTCCGCTACCTGGAGACCGATGTGCACGCCACATCGGACGGCCGGCTCGTGGCCTTCCACGACGCCACCCTGGACCGGGTCACCGACACGGGCGGGGCGATCGGCCGGCTCCCCTGGCGGGACGTCCGCCGGGCCCGGGTGGCGGGCCGGGAACCGCTGCCGCTCTTCGAGGAGCTGCTGGAGGAGTTTCCGCAGGCCCGCTGGAACGTCGACATCAAGGCGGAGGCCGCGCTCCGGCCGCTGCTGGACCTGCTGCGCCGCACGGGCACCTGGGACCGGGTGTGCGTCGGGTCGTTCTCGGAGGCCCGGGTCGCACGGGCCCAGCGGCTGGCCGGCCCGCGGCTGGCGACCTCGCTCGGGACGCGCGGCGTGCTGGGGCTGCGGATGCGCTCGTACGGCCGGGGCGTGCCGTTGGACCGGCTGCTGGGGGCGGCGGTCCGGCGCAACGCGGTGTGTGTGCAGGTGCCGGAGCGGCAGTCCGGCATCCGCGTGGTCGATCCGCTGCTGATCCGGGCCGCGCACGCGTGGCGTTTGCAGGTGCACGTGTGGACGGTCAATGATCCGCGGCGGATGGCGGCCCTGCTGGACCTCGGCGTCGACGGGATCATGACCGACGACCTCGGCGCCCTGCGGAAGGTGCTGACCGGCCGGGGGTCCTGGCCCGCGCCATGAGTCCCACGCCCTCGGAGTGGCCGGCCGCACCGTCCTGACGAGCCGTTACCGGAGTGGGGCGGTCGCGCCGAGGGGGACCCGGATTTAGGTGTGGGGGCTGCGGGCCGGTAGTGTACGCCTTTGGCTCACCAGGCGGACCGTTACTGCGCGCTGAACTATGGAAAGCGCTGGGTGACATCTGCTGCCAGATGTGACAAACCGGGCATTGGTGGGTACAACAAGGGGCGGCACGAAGGAAGGCAGCGGCGCGCAGCGCCTCCATCAGGCGGTGGTGGGCGACGGGTGGGCACATCTCCCGGTGACGGGAATCTTCACCGCCGACCGGACGTTGACCGGATGACGACGACAGCGACACCTGTCCTGTGGGCGACAAGCCCGGGAGGCACGATTCATGAGTGAGCGAGCTCTTCGCGGCACGCGACTTGTGGTGACCAGCTACGAGACCGACCGCGGCATCGACCTGGCCCCGCGCCAGGCGGTGGAGTACGCATGCCAGAACGGACATCGATTCGAGATGCCGTTCTCGGTAGAGGCCGAGATTCCATCCGAGTGGGAGTGCAAGGTTTGTGGTGCACAAGCCCTCCTGGTGGATGGCGATGGCCCTGAGGAAAAGAAGGGCAAGCCCGCGCGTACGCACTGGGACATGCTCATGGAGCGGCGCACCCGCGAGGAGCTGGAGGAAGTGCTGGCCGAACGGCTGGCCGTCCTGCGCTCCGGCACCATGAACATTGCCGTGCACCCGCGCGACAACAACAACAATCGCAAGTCCGCCTGACGAACGGACGCGCGAACGGGCCGGGGCCACTGCACCACGCAGTGGCCCCGGCCCGTTTCCGCTTCAGTGCGCGCTCTCGCCCACAGGCCCGCACCCGGTCTGCGTCACGTCACCTCCACCTGTGGAATCATCCACCACGCCGGAACGCTGCAACCGGTGCGGGCGCCGGTGGGACAGTGTCCCCGGGCCTCACCATTCGCCCGTGGGGAAGATCGTTCGGCTGAAGCCCCACGGAGCCTTCCGCCGAGAGGCGACCGCCACCGGCATCCGCACCCATGGACCGCCCCGGCCAGTACCCCCGACTGGCCGGGGCTTCTTCCACGCCCTGCGGGCCCCGGCCCCACGGCCGCTACCGGACGTCACGACTCGGGCACATCCCGTACGCCGACGCGGCCAATCCGCCTTGCCCTACCTTCAGTTACGGCGCTCAGCGGCATCGCGCTCAGCGCGTCAGCGGCGGGTCGTCGCGCCGCGGGGCGGGCTCCTCGTCCTCGCGTACGACCTCGCCCTGCACGACCTTGCCGTCCGGCTGGCGCATACGGGCCTGCTGGAAGGCGTCCCCGAGCGATCCCGGCGCATAACGGGCCTGGCGGGACAGGAGGCGCTCAGCGCGGCGGTGGAGCAGTTTGCGGGTGGGCGGGAAGAGGCAGAGCAGCCCGGCCACGTCGGAGGCGAGGCCGGGGAAGATCAGCAGCAGCCCGCCGAGCATGGGCAGCGTGTTCCCGCTGCCCGACGACGCCCGCTCCCCCGGCTTCGAGGACGCTCCCGAGGCGGCCGCGGGGTCCCCGCCCGCCTGCATGGCCTCGGTGAGGTTCTTCCAGGCCCGCCGGCCCGCCCGCTTGATCACGCACCCGCCGGCGACCACACCGGCGAGGAGCAGCAGAAGCACCGTCAGACCGCCCGCCGCGTCGGCGACCAGGGTCAGCAGCCAGATCTCCAGCACCAGCCAGGCGGCGATGCCCAAGGGGACGAACCGGCGGGCGCGCGAGCGCTTGGGCGGACGGGACCGGGGCGGCGGCGTGGCTGCGAACGTCATGGTTCAAGTGTGCCTGGCCCCGGCCGCCACGCCCTCCCTCGGGTGGCCTCCGGGCGCCTCACGCGCCCTCGAAGACGATCAGGCAGAACTCGTTGCCCTCGGGGTCGGCGAGGACCGTGGTCAGGCAGCCCGCGTCGTCGAACGGGCCGCGCAGTACGCGCGCGCCGAGGTCCACCACCCTGCTCAGCCCGGGCTCCATGGCGGGCACCCGCAGATCGAGGTGCATCCGGTTCTTGCCCTGCTTGGGCTCGGGCACCTGCTGGAGAAGCAGCTCCGGGCCGCGCCCCTCCGGGTCCGTCAGGGCGGTGTACGGCGGTGTGGTGCGCGTGATCCGGTAACCGAGGACCTCGCTCCAGAACTCCGCCAGCACCGCCCGGTCGGCGCAGTCCAGCACCACGACCAGCTCCCTCGGTGTCACCGCTGCCATTGCCGTCTCCTCCCGCTCGTCCTCCTGGCCGGTCCCGCACACGGGCCTGCCTCCCTGGTCTCCGCACGGTCCCGACCGCTCCGCAACGCATGTGGCCGCCCCCGTCGGGCACCCGTACCGGACACCTTCCCCGTTCCTCTCACAAGGAGGCCGAACCCGATGGACAAGCGCAGCGAGACACCGGAACAGGGCGGCAGCGCCGTCCCCCGGGACCTGCCGGACCAGCAGGCGGACCCGCAGGGCGGGCCGGACCGGTGGGACGGCCGCAGCCCGGACGACGGGGACGACCGCGCGGAGCACACGGACGTGCCCGACACCGACGTCTCCGGCACGGGCCGCCGGGGCGCGGCGCACGACCACGACACGCAGGCGGACGAGCCGACCCCGGACGAGCCCGCCGACTGATGCGGCGGCCCCGCGCGCCGGCCGGCGCGCCCGCTCCCGTGTGCCCGGGAGCCCCGCGGTCACCGGTTCCGCGGGGCTCCCGGTGCGCTCACAGCTCCCGCAGCGCGGGCAGCAGCTTCTTGCCGGCCCAGTCGAAGAACTCGCGCTGGTGGTCGCCGCCGACCTGCACCACGGCGATCTCCGTGAAGCCGGCCTCCGCGTACGGGCGCACCGCCTCGACGAAGTCGTCCACGTTGTCGCCGCAGGGAATCGTCTCGGCGACGTCCTCCGGCCGTACGAACTGGGTGGCCCCGGCGAACCCGGCCGGGTCCGGCAGTTCGGAGTTGACCTTCCAGCCGCCGGCGAACCAGCGGAATTGGTCGTGGGCGCGCCGTACGGCGGCGTCCCGGTCGGGGTCGTAGCAGATGGGCAGCTGGCCGACCCGCGGCTTGCCCTTGCCGCCGTGCTTCTCGAAGGCGCTGATCAGCTCGCCCTTCGGCTCGGTCGCGATGACCAGGTCGCCGAGGCGGCCGGCGATCTCGCAGGACCGCTCCCCCGACACGGCGACGCCGATCGGCGGGGCCTGGTCGGGCAGGTCCCAGAGCTTGGCGGCGTCCACGTCGAAGTGGTTGCCGTGGTAGCTGACGGTGCCGCCGTCGAAGAGTGCCCGGATGATCTCCAGGGCCTCGGTGAACATCTCGTGCCGGGTGGTCTTGCCCGGCCAGCCGTGTCCGACGACGTGCTCGTTGAGGTTCTCGCCCGCGCCGAGGCCCAGCCGGAAGCGGCCGCCGGACAGGAGCTGCATGGTCGCGGCCTTCTGCGCGACGACCGCCGGGTGGTAGCGCACCGTCGGGCAGGTCACGTACGTCATCAGCGGGATACGCGAGGTGGCCTGCGCCGCGGCGCCCAGCACGCTCCAGGCGTACGGGGCGTGGCCCTGGGAGTCCAGCCAGGGGGCGTAGTGGTCGGAGGTCACCGAGAAGTCGAACCCGGTCTCCTCGGCCCGGACGACGTGGTCGACGAGATCACGCGGGCCGGCTTGCTCAGTCATCATCGTGTAGCCGATTTGCACCATATGGCGCGAGTTTCCCGATCATGCGACCGCAAAACTCTGCCCTGGCGATGATGACCGGCCGGGCCCGGAAGATACCGTCCGACCGGCCTAGCGTGTGCTCCCGCGAACGTACGGAGCACACGGACCGTCGGCCCGGGCCGACGGCGGCGGGCAGGGACCCGGCACCTCCGCGCAGGGGTCCGCCCCCCGCAAGGGGCCTGGCACCCCGCCCGGCCTCCGCTCAGCGCCCGCGCAGCTTGTTCACCCGGGAGCCGACACCCCAGCCGGTGACCCGCCACAGGGCCTCCACGACGATGTCCTTGCTCATCTTGCTGTCGCCTCGCTCGCGCTCGACGAAGGTGATGGGGACCTCGACGACGTGGAAGCCGCCCTCGACGGCGCGCCGGGCCAGGTCGACCTGGAAGCAGTAGCCCTGCGAGGAGACCTCGTCCAGGCCGAGCCCCTCCAGGGTCTCCTTGCGGAAGGCCCGGTAGCCACCGGTGACGTCACGCAACGGCACGTCCAGCATGGCCCGGCAGTACGTGCTGCCGCCGCGCGAGAGGTACTCGCGGTGCTTGGGCCAGTTCACCACCCGGCCGCCGGGCACCCAGCGGGAGCCGAGCACGAGGTCGGCGCCCTTGAGGGCGGTGAGCAGCCGCGGCAGCTCCTCGGGGCGGTGGGAGCCGTCCGCGTCCATCTCCACCAGGACGCCGAAGCCGTGCTCGATGCCCCACCGGAAGCCCGCCAGGTAGGCGGCGCCGAGCCCTTCCTTGCCCTTGCGGTGCAGGACCTGGACATGGTCGTCCGCCGCCGCCAGCTCGTCGGCGACCTTGCCCGTGCCGTCCGGGCTGTTGTCGTCCGCGACGAGGATGTGCGCCTCGGGCACGGAGGTCCGTACCCGCGAGACGATCGGCTTGATGTTCTCCGCCTCGTTGTAGGTCGGAATGATCACCAAGGTGGTCCCGAGCGGACCGTACTTCCGCTGACCGCCGTCTGTCACTGCTGCCCCTTCTCGTCCTTCGTACGCCCGCGCCGGCCGATGACTGTCGCGGCGACGCAGGACAGAAGCCCCACGATAGCGAGCGCCCACTCGGGAAGGGCACCGACGCGGTCGGCCACGGTCTTTTCGTCCCGCAGAGGGAGGCTCGCCTGCAGCACCTCTTGCGTGAACTCCGGGATCTTGTGGCTGACCGTGCCGTCCGGGGCCACCACTGCGCTGATCCCGCTGGTGGCCGCCGTGACGACGGCACGGCCGTGTTCCACGGCGCGCAGTCGGGACATGGCCAGTTGCTGTTCGGGCTGTCCGGTGCGGCCGTAGGTGGCGTTGTTGGTCTGGACGACGAGGGCGCGGGCGCCGGCGTTCACGGTGTCGTGGACGATCTCGTCGTAGGCGACCTCGAAGCAGATGACGTCGCCGAGCCGGGCGGGCCCGACGGCGAGGACGCCGGTGTGGTCGCCGGGGTAGAAGTCGCGCGGCACCCGCTGGAACCGTGTGATGATCTTGCTGAGCTGCTCCCGGAACGGCACGTACTCGCCGAACGGCACCGGGTGCTGCTTGGTGTACGAGGCGCCGGGGCCCTTCCGCGGGTCCCAGACGATGCCCTGGTTGAAGACGTAACCCGGCTTGTCCGGATGGTCGACGAGGGCGCCCACGAGGACGGGCACCCCGATCGCCTTGACCGCCGCGTCGATACGGTCGTACGCCTGCGGGTAGCGGAACGGGTCCAGGTCCGAGGCGTTCTCCGGCCAGATGACCAGGTCCGGCTTCTCGGCCTTGCCCGCCTTCACGTCGGCGGCCAGCTTCTCGGTGGCCGTCGCGTGGTTGTCCAGGATCTGCATCGGGCGGCCGAGGAAGTCCATGCCGGGCCGCTGCACGTTGCCCTGGACGACGGCGATGTTCACGTGGTCGTCCGCGTCGGTGTGCACCGGGACGAGGAGTCCGGACACCGCGACCGCGGCGGCCAGGCCGACGGCCTCCACGGCGGGCAGGGCCGCCCGTACCGACCTGCCGGGCCCGCCGCGCAGTCGCCACAGCACGGCGGCCGCCGCGGCCAGCAGAGCGCCGCTCAGGGCGACGGCGAAGGTCACCAGCGGTGCGCCGCCCAGGGCCGCCAGCGGGGTGAAGGGCGAACCGGTGTTGGCGAAGGCGAGCCGTCCCCACGGGAAGCCGCCGAAGGGCACGCGGTCGCGCACCCACTCCTCGGTGACCCACAGACAGGCGGCCCACAGCGGCGCGTACTTCAGGCGGGAGGTGGCGGCGAGGCCCACGCCGAGCAGCAGCGTGTACAGGGCCTGCACGAGAGCCAGCCCGAACACCGCGTCCCAGCCGACGACGTGCAGCCACTTCAGCAGCAGGAAGAAGAACGGCAGCCCGAACGCGAAGCCTGTCCAGGCACCCTGACGGGCCGTCCTGCCCCGCGTGAGCAGGCCGAGGGCCGCGACGCCGACGAGGGACAGCGGCCACAGGTCGTACGGCGGGAAGGCCGCCGCGAGGGCGAGCCCGCTCAGGACGGCGAGCGCAGTGCGCGGTGCCCCGCGCCGGACCAGCGCCACGAACCGGCGGCCGCGTCCGGGCACCGCTGGTCCGGCGGTGTCGGAGCCCGATGGCACGGTCCCGGCCTCCCTTTCAGGTCGTGCGGTGGTGTCGGGCACGGTCGCGGCCTTCCTTGCAGGTCATGCGGTGGTGTGCAGACCGTACAACGGGGTTGCGCGATTGCGGACCGGGGGTGCCGAAGGGTATAAGCTGCGCCGCCCGTACGCGGCAGGGGAAGAGCGGGCACCGGCCTGCGGTGCGGATCGGGGCCCGGCGCCCTTCGGGCCGACCTGGGACCCGCTGGCTGCGGGTCGACCGAGAGCCGTTGTCTACTGAGCAACCGGGCCCCACCCGGGTCCCACCTGCCGACCGGCCGAAACCTTTCCGTCGTCCCCGTGCCGCAGGTGCTGGACCTGGCTCCCAGTGGCGGTGTGCCGGTGCGGCACCCCGTCCCATGGCCCAGCTGCGTTCGACGACTGCGCGGAGGTCTCCCGGTCGGACGTCCTGTGGTGGACTCGGCCGAACCTACCGGCCGTCGACCGTCTGCTGTCAACAGTTGCCCGGATCGCGTGGTTTTCGCGTCGCCCCAGGCCGGCGCCCGCTCTCCCAGGTGGGGCAGGCGCCCCCGGGCGCGTCCCGAAGGGTACGCGCCCGCGTGAAGTCACTCGTTCGGCCGTCCGTACACCGTGCGACCGCCGACCACCGTCCGCAAGCACACGGGGAGGTCCTGACCAGGGGTCAGGTCGGGCAGGCCCGGAGTGCCGGAGCGGGGGTCGGTGGACCAGCGCTCGACCCGCTCGTCGGGGGCCTGTACGACCAGGTCGCCGGTACGCCAGACCGCGTAGTCGGCGGGCGCGCCGGGCACCAGGACCCCCGCGTCGTCGCGGCCGATCGCGCGCCAGCCGCCGCGGGTGTGCGCGGTGAAGGCGGCACGGGCGGAGATGCCGTGCCCGGGGGTGCGGTGGAAGACCGCGGCCCGCACGGTGCCCCACGGGTCGAGCGGGGTGACGGGGCTGTCGGAGCCGAGGGCGAGCGGGACGCCGGCGCGCAGCAGGGCGGCGTACGGGTTGAGGGTACGGGCGCGCTCGGCGCCGAGCCGGGTGGCGTACATGCCGTCCTCGCCGCCCCAGGCCGCGTCGAAGGCGGGCTGTACGGAGGCGGTCAGGGCGAACTCGGCGAAGGCGGCGACGGTGGCCTCGGTGAGCATCTCGGCGTGCTCGACGCGGTGCCGGGCGGCCCGGACACGGGCCAGGCCGACGCGGTCGGCGGCGGCCCGTACGCCGTCGGTGACCGCGGTCAGCGCGGCGTCGCCGATGGCGTGGAAACCGGCCTGGAGCCCGGCCTCGGTGCAGGCCGCGACGTGGGCCGCGACGGCGTCGGCGTCCAGGTGGGCGGTGCCGGTGTGGTCCGCGTCGGCGTACGGGGCGTGCAGGTGGGCGGTGTGCGAGCCGAGGGACCCGTCGGCGAAGAGGTCACCTGCGGCGCCGATCGCGCCGAGGGCGCGCACCCGGTCGGCGTCCTTCGCGTCGGTGACGGTCTCGGCCCAGTAGCCGACGACGCGCGGGCCGGGCTCGCGGGCGGCCCGGGCCAGCAGGGCCGTCAGGTCGTCCTCGCTGGAGATGTCGGGTCCCGCGCACTCGTGGAGGGTGCCGATGCCCCGGGACGCGGCGTGCGCGAGGGTCGCGGCCTGGGCGGCGTCGCGCTGGGCGGGGGTGACGGTGGCGTACGCCGCGGCCCGTACGGCGTGGTGCGCGTCGCCGGTCAGCGGCTGCTCGGCGTGGAATCCGGGCAGGTCACGGACGCCGGGGACGAGGTCGAGGAGAGCGGTGGTGACGACCGCGGAGTGCACGTCGACCCGGGTCAGGTAGAGCGGGCGGCCGCCGGTGGCCGCGTCCAGATCGGCGCGGGACGGTGGCCGCCCCTCGGGCCAGGCGGTGGCGTCCCAGCCGTGCCCCAGGAGGACCCGGTCGGCCGGGCGGGCCGCGGCGTGTTCCCGTACCCGGGCCAGCGCGTCGGAGAGCGTGCGGGCGGCGGACAGGTCCAGGCCGGTGAGCGCGAGGCCGGTGGCCGTCGTGTGCACGTGTGCGTCCGTGAACGCCGGGGTGACGAGTGCGCCGTCGAGGTGGACGACCTCGTCCACGCCGTCGGCGAAGGAGTCGGCGGCGCCCTCCTCGCCCACCCAGGCGATGCTGTCGCCCTCGATCACCATGGCGGTGGCGAAGGGGTCGGCGGGGCTGTGGACCTCTCCGCCGCGCAGCAGGACGGTACGGGGCCGGGCCGGATCGGGGGTGCGCTCACTCATAGCGGACAGTTTGGCCCCTGTGGGCGGCGTGCCCGCGCGCGGGGTGCATGATCTTGACGCGCGGCACCCGCAGCCCGGAGCGCACGGGCCTGGCGCACGGGCCTGGCGCACGCCCCCGGACGTACCGGACGCGCCCCCGGACGGGACACACACCGGGCAGGCGCCGCTCGGGCGTCAGATGCGCGGCGGCCGGGCCTCGTACGGCGTGGAGAGCACGACCGTGGTGCGGGTGGAGACCCCGGCCAGCGTACGGATGCGGGTGAGCAGGTGTTCCAGCTCCAAGGGCGTGGCCACCCGCACCTTGAGGATGTAATTCTCGTCGCCCGCGACGCTGTGGCACGCCTCCAGCTCGGGCACCTCCGCCAGCCGGTCGGCGATGTCGTCCGGGGCGCTGGGGTCGAAGGGTTTCACCGAGATGAACGCGGTCAGCGGCAGCCCCACCGCCTCCGGGTCCACGATCGCGGCATAGCCGCGGATGACACCGCGCTGCTCCAGGCGGCGCACCCGCTGGTGCACCGCCGAAGTGGACAGGCCGGTGGCCTTGCCCAGGTCGGTGTAGCTCATCCGCCCGTCCTTGACGAGCAGATCCACGATTTGTCGGTCCAACTCCTCCACCCGATCAACCTACTGTGCTCGGGCGCATGTGCGCACCGTACGCCGGATCGTGGACGCGCCTGCGCGGGTCATGTGACCAACGCCACACACGTGCCCCCGTATCCCGAAGGGCTCGGCGATTATGCGCGGGGCATGAGGGGAATTGCTGGTGTTGGCCGGAGCCGCCCGTCACAGGAAGCCGGCGGCCCGTGCGGCCCACCCGAGGGGGATGACCATCATGCGACGTCTGAAGACCGAATCCGCGCCGCTCTGCCTCGACGCCCAGGAGGGCGACAGTCCCGGCTTCGCCGGCGAGGACGATCCGTACGACTCCTTCGAGACCATGGAGATCTTCCGGGTGACCTGCCCGGACTGCGCCCAGCCGATCGCGATGCTGGCCGACGAGGACACCCTGCCCGAGCACGCGCTGTGCCCGACGCCCTGGAACCCCTTCTGCCTGACGGTGTGCGAGGGCTCGGGACGGCCGGTGGCCGACGCCCCCTCGGCGGACGACTCGCTGGAGGCCCAGGAGCAGGACGCCGGCGTGCTGCTGACCCTGCCGGAGGGCCTGGACTGGCGCCGGCAGCCGTTCTCGCACGTGGGCGGGCCCGGTACGCGGCCGACGCGCGTGCCGCGGATGCGCCGGCCCTGAGGCCCGCGCCCGTACGGCGGGAGCGGGTGGCCGTTCCCGGCTCTCGCCCGGCCCTCACCAGTAGCGGCCCTCGATCATCGCCTCCAGTGCCGCCCGGTGCATGATCAGCGCATCCGGGTCGGCCGGTACGGGCAGCTCCCCGAAGTGGACCTGGCGGTACGCCACGCGCAGCATGACCACGGCGTGCCGCAGGGCCGCGTACAGGGTGTGGAAGTCCATGGCGCGCGGGGTGTGGCCGGTGAGCCGGGCGTAGCGCTCCTCGACGCGGTCGCGGCGCAGCAGGCCGGGCAGGCCACGCTGAGCGCCGCTCGCCGCGAGATCCTGGAAGAACCGGTGGAGGTAGATCATCCAGCCGAGGTCGAGTTCGCGCGGGCCGGGCGCGGCCATTTCCCAGTCCAGGACGGCAGCGGGCGTGAAGCTGTCGTAGACGATGTTGCCGATCCGCGCGTCGCCCCAGGTCAGCACGGTGTCGTCGGTGCTTTCGGCTGCCGTCGGCTCCGGCGGCCAGTGATCGGCGAGCCAGGCGAAGCCGCGCTCGATCAGCGGTGACGGCTCGCGTTCCGCGACGACCCAGGCGTAGTACGCCCGTTGGGCCGCCACATGCCGCCGCAGTGCGCTTCCGCTTCCGGGCAGGGCGAGGAACTCCGTCTCCTCGACGGGTACCTGGTCGTGGATCCGGGCGAGGACGGAGACCGTGCCCGCCTCCAGCTCCGCGCGTTCCGCTTCGGTGGCGGCGTACAGCCAGCTCCCCTCGTACGTATAGGGCATGACGTCCGGCGGCACGCGGCCCTCGGCACGCTCCATCACGAAGAACGGCGCGCCCAGCGGCGCCGGGTCCTCCTCCAGCCACAGGGTGCGCGGCACGGGCACGTCGGTGTGCTCGGCCACCAGGCGCATCGTGCGGTACTGGCGGGCCATGTCATAGGTGGGGAATACCGTGTAAGCGGCGGGGTCGGCGGCGAGGCGCAGCGCGCAGGAGCGGACGGGCGGGCGGGGGTGGTCGATGTCGAAGAGCAGGGTTTCGCTGGACATGCCGTTGGAGGCGGGGACGGTCGCGCAGACCGCGCGGGCGCCGGGCAGGCGGGCGGCCAGCCAGGCGGTCAGGCGCCGGGTCAGTTCTCCGGTGTCGCGGGTGGTGGTCCGGGGCCGGTGCGCGCTGCTCATGGCCGGTCCCCGGCGGGCCGCGTGGCCTGCGCGCCGGCCGGTGCCACATCGGTGTAGCCGGTGAAGCCGCTGGGGTCGTGGCGGCCGAAGCTGCCGTGCTCGAAGATCCCGTATCCGGTGCGGCCGTCGAGGGTGAAGCGGGCGGCGTGGTCGGTGACGCCGTAGGCCGCCAGTGGGTGGGCGGCGGGAACGCCGAGGTCGTAGGTGCGGCGGTCGGTCCAGCCGCGCCCGCGCCAGGTGCCGTGCTGCCAGTCGTCGGCGGGCGGGTAGCCCGCGCCGACGGCCAGCGGCGAGGAGGTGAGGATCTCGGCGGCGAGTTCGAGCGGCTTGCGGGACGGACCGGTGAGGTGGAGTACGGCGCGTTCGGGGTGGCGGGTGCCCGGCCGGTAGGTGATGTCGGCGTGCGGCCAGCCGAGTTGGACGTCGTGGGTGCCGTTGCGGACGAGCAGGGCCTCGTTGAGCGTACGGTGCCCGTCGGCGTCCTCCTGGACGACTACCATGACGAAGCGGTCGTCGAAGCGGACCGGGCACCAGATCCAGTGGAAGCCCTCGGGCCGCGCCTCTTCGGCCGCACGGCCACCTTCCTCGCCGGGTATGGGCCGCACGCCCCAGCTGCGGTCCCGGGTGCCGGTCCACTCCCCCGCCGTGACGGCCAGTTCCTCGCCGCCGGCCCGGATGGTGCCGGTGCAGGTGCCCGCCTGGACGAACCGGCGGCCCTCCAGAATGAGCCGCCCACCGCGGTACTGGGTGTGGTGCGGCTCCCAGACGGCGGGGAAGGCGGCGTGCCACACGAGGTCGCAGGAGAGGCCGTCGGGGTCGGCCGGGTCGGCGTCGCAGTGCAGCCGGAGCTGTTCGAGGGGCCGGTCGACGGTGATCGTCAGCGGTCCGACGGTGAGGGCGAGACGGTCGTCGGTGAGCGCGTCGGAGGCGCGTACGGCGTGCAGACGGTCACCGAGGCGCAGAGTCGCATAGGCGTCGATGACCCCGGTGTTGGGGTAGACACCGAGGCCGGCGACGAGCAGTGCGCGGCCGGTGTGGTCCATGACATGGAAGATGCAGCGGTCGTACGCGTTGCGGTCGCCGGTGGCGACGTACCGCATGGACAGCGGCACCTGGTGGACCGGGTATTCGTCGAGCGCGATCGGGCGGTCGGGCACGGGACACCTCCTGGACGCGCGGGCGGGTACGGGCCGGTGGCCACGGGGCGCGCGGTCCTGCCTCGACGGCGGCCGTTTCCGCGGCAGGAATTGACGGTACGTCAGGAGTATGTGCGGGGACCATAGCCGTAACCGCGCCGCACAGCCTTACCCACGCCGAGCGGGGAACCCGCCACACGACGGCCGGAGCCGGCAAAAACACCACGCCACGGCTCCACCCGCTCGCCGGCCTCCCGGCCCCGGCCACCGGCGGCCACGGACACGGCGCCCCGGCTGCCCTGTACGGCGAACCCGCCACCGTACAGTGGAGGGCGAAGGCCGACGCGGACACCGGCGACGAAGCGGTGACGGAACGAGGGGGACACATGACGACTGCCGGCTCCGCGCAGAACCCGAGCAGCCTGCACTGTCTGCGCTGCGGCCTGGAGGTGCGAGGTTTCACCGGCTGCCCCCGGTGCGCGACGGAGGGCATCGGAGTCAACGCGATGCCGCCACTGGCCGACCTGGAGGGCCTTGAACTGTCCTCGTACCGCGGCGGCCCGTGGGGCTGGCCGGAGACCCTGCCGGTCAGCGGCCCGCCGGTGACCCTCGGCGAGGGCGACACCCCGACCATACGGCTGCGCACCGACCCGGCCGCGCTCGGCGACGGGTACGCGCCGGAGTGCGGCAGCGAGTTGTGGGTCAAGTACGAGGGCGGCAACCCGACCGGCTCGCACAAGGACCGGGCGATGGCGGTGGGCGTGGCCGCCGCGCTGGAGACCGGCGCCGACACGGTCGTCGCCGCCTCGTCCGGCAACGCGGGCGCCGCGGCGGCCGCCTACGCCGGCCGGGCCGGGCTGCGGTGCGTGGTCTTCACCGACGAGGGCATCCCGCCCGCGCTGGCCGCACAGATCGACCTGCTGGGCGCCGAGCAGGTGCGCTGCGAAGGCGGCTTCACGGTCCGCAACGCCGCGATGGCGCGGGCCGTCGAGGAGCACGGCTGGTACCCGCTCACCAGCTTCTCCGCGCCGTCGCCCGGCGGCAATCCGTACGCCGACGAGGGCTACAAGTCGGTGGCGTACGAGCTGGCGCGCGACTTCGCCGGGCGGCGGATCGGCGCGGTGGTCGTCCCGACGAGCCGGGCCGACCTGCTGTCCGGGATCGAGCGCGGCTTCCGGGAGCTGGCCGCGGCCGGTCTGGTGTCCGCGGCGCCCCGCCTGGTGGCCGCCGAGCCCGCAGGTTCCGCGCCCTTCACCGCCGCCCTGCGCCACGCCGACCGCGCGGCCCAGGAACGGACGCGCGTGGAGAGCCACCGCACCGCCGCGTTCTCACTCGGCGAGGAACGCCCGTGCTGGCAGGGCCTGGACGCCCTGTGGCGCTCCGGCGGCACGGCCGTCGCCGTGGCCGAGAAGGAGTTCGTGGCCGAACAGCGACGCCTCGCCGAACAGGGCCTGCTCCTGGAGGCGTCCTCCGCCGTGGCCGTCTCCGTGGCCCGCCGGATGCTCCGCGAACTGCCGGAACTGGTGGTGGCGATCGGCACGGCCACGGGCATGAAGGAGTTGGGGCCGGCGGGCGGGTGAGGGCGCCGCCGGACCGGATGCGCCCGCGCCGCGCCCGTCACGGTGCCGCACGCCACGGCGCTCGGCCCGAGTGCCGGCGCCAGGTCTCCCCCGTGGAGCCGTCGGGGGCCGCAAGATCGCCGTACGGAATCTCCGTACGCGCGCGGCCCCACGCCTCAGCGCGACTCGGGCCCCACCAGATGCCGCGCCACGACCATGCGCTGGATCTGGTTGGTGCCCTCGACGATCTGGAGCACCTTGGCCTCGCGCATGTAGCGTTCGGCCGGGAAGTCGAGCGTGTAGCCATAGCCGCCGAGGAGCTGGACGGCGTCCGTCGTGACGCGCATCGCGGTGTCGGTGCAGAACAGCTTGGCCATCGCCGCTTCCTTGGCGAACGGCAGGCCGGCGTCCTTCAGGCGGGCGGCGGTCAGGTAGAGCGAGCGGCCTGCCTCGACCTGGGTGGCCATGTCGGCGAGCATGAAGCGCAGGCCCTGGAAGTCGGCGATCGGGCGGCCGAACTGCTGCCTGGAGACGGTGTACTCCAGTGCCTCGTCCAAGGCGGCCTGGGCGACGCCGATGGCGCAGGCGGCGATGCCGAGGCGGCCGGCCTCCAGGGCGGACAGGGCGATGGCGAAGCCCTGGCCCTCGTCCCCGATGCGGCGGGCGTCGGGGATCCGTACGCCGTCGAAGTGGAGCTGGGCCGTGGGCGAGCCCTTCATGCCCATCTTGCGCTCGGGCGCGGCGGCGGTCAGCCCCGCCGCGTCGCCGGGCACCAGGAAGGCCGTGATGCCGCGGGCGCCCTGCTCTCCCGTACGGGCGAGCACGGTGTAGAAGTCGGCGACGCCGCCGTGGGTGATCCACGCCTTGGAGCCGTCCAGAATCCAGGCGTCCCCGTCGCGTACCGCCCTGGTGGTCAGGGAGGCGGCGTCGGAGCCGGACGCGGGCTCGGAGAGGCAGTAGGCGCCGAGCAGGCCGCCGCCGAGCATGGCGGGCAGGTGGGTGGCGCGCTGTTCCTTCGTACCGAACTCGGCGAGCGCGTGGCAGGCGAGGGTGTGCACGCTGACGCCGAGGCCCACGGTCAGCCGTGCGGCCGCCAGCTCCTCCAGGACCTGAAGGTAGACCTCGTAGGGCTGGTCCCCGCCGCCGAACTCCTCCGCGTACGGGAGGGAGAGCAGCCCGGACTCGGAGAGCAGGGTGAAGGTGTCCCGGGGGAAGCGGCCCGCCTCCTCCTGCTCGGCGGCGACCGGCTCGATCTCACGCTCGACGAGGTCCCGCACCAATGTCAGCAGATCCCGGGCTTCCTCCGTGGGCAGCCTGCGGTCCACCGGCCGGGGGCCGTACTCGGTCATGGCGGCGCTCTCCTCCCTGTCGGGCGCTGCGACGGCGCCCGCGAGGGTGAGGCGGCGCCGCCGGTCGTTCGCACAGTGCTCAGCAGATGATCCCCCACCGGGTCGCGGAGGGCGGTGACCTGCAGCTGTGGCGCTGTGAGTATGCCCGATCGGCAGCCTCACGTCACTGGTTGATCGGGATCTTGTCCGCGTTGCCGCGGCTTCGCCGGCCGCGGGCCCGGGCGGAACCCCGCGCGGCCGCGTCCACCGTCCCGTACGCGCGGTACGCCCGCCGCCGTACCCGCCCCCGGGCTCCGCCCGACCCGTCCCCGTACGCCCGTCCCCCTGGCCCGCGAGCCGCCTCCTACCGCATCCCACCTGGTCCGTCGCCCGGCCGGCCGGGCAGCACGCCCCGGCGAACGGAAGCTGTACGCGCCGCGAAATTGGTCCAAACCATTGACCACACTGGTCTAGTCCTTCTACCTTCTCCCCGCAACACTCAACGCGTCCATGCCAATTCGGAACGCGTGTCCGTCCCGCACCACCCTCGACCCCCTCCGAGGAGACGACATGCCCAGACCGATCCGCACACGATCTTCACGCCGGCTGATCGCCACCACCACCGCACTGTGTACCGCCGCCCTGGCCGGCACCCTGTTCGCCGGCACGGCCGCCGCCGATCCCACCGGCAGCGCCGCCCCCACGACCGCGGCCGCACCGGCCGCCGCCCAGCCGGCCGGCACCCAGGCCGCCGGCGGCAAGGTGGTCGGCTACTTCACCAACTGGGGCGTCTACGACCGCAATTACCACGTCAAGAACATCCAGACGTCCGGGTCCGCCGACAAGCTGACCCACATCAACTACGCCTTCGGCAACGTCCAGGGCGGCAAGTGCACGATCGGCGACGCGTACGCGGACTACGACAAGGCCTACACCGCGGACCAGAGCGTCGACGGCAAGGCCGACACCTGGGACGCGGGCGCCCTGCGCGGCAACTTCAACCAGCTGCGCAAGCTCAAGAAGCTGCACCCGAACCTCAAGGTGATCTGGTCCTTCGGCGGCTGGACCTGGTCCGGCGGCTTCGCCGAGGCCGCCAGGAACCCGAACGCGTTCGCGCAGTCCTGCCTGGACCTGGTCCAGGACAAGCGCTGGGCCGACGTCTTCGACGGTATCGACATCGACTGGGAGTACCCGAACGCCTGCGGTCTGACCTGCGACACCAGCGGCCGGGAAGCGTTCACCAACCTCGCCAAGGCGCTGCGCTCGAAGTTCGGCAGCAAGCTGGTGACGGCCGCCATCAGTGCCGACGCCTCGGCCGGCGGCAAGCTGGACGCCGCCGACTACAAGGGCGCGGCACAGTACTTCGACTGGTACAACCCGATGACATACGACTACTTCGGCGCCTGGGACGCCAAGGGCCCGACGGCTCCGCACTCGCCGCTGACCTCGTACAACGGCATCCCGAAGGCCGGTTTCAACACCACCGACACGATCACGAAACTCAAGAGCCTGGGTGTCCCGGCCCACAAGCTCCTGCTGGGCCTCGGCTTCTACGGGCGCGGCTGGCAGGGCGTGACGCAGAACGCGCCGGGCGGTACGGCGACCGCCGCCGCGCCGGGCAAGTACGAGGCCGGCATCGAGGACTACAAGCTCCTGAAGACCCGCTGCCCGGCGACCGGCAAGGTCGGCGGCACGGCGTACGCCAAGTGCGGCAGCCAGTGGTGGAGCTACGACACCCCGGAGACCATCGGCACCAAGATGGCGTACAAGAACCAGCAGGGGCTGGGCGGAACGTTCTTCTGGGAGCTGAGCGGTGACACGGCGAACGGCGAGCTGATCAAGTCCATCAAGTAAGGGCTCTCCGAGCGTCACGCCGTTGCTCTTCCCGGTTCGGCCGAGAACGCAGTGCCGAGGAAGCCGGGCCCGCTCTTCGCGGGCCCGGCCGAGGGCCCCTGGGCACGCGGGGCGGTCAGCCTCCCGCCGCCGCTCCGGCGGCGATGACCTCGCGGTTGACGGCGCGGACGCGGGCGGGGTCGACCTTGAGCTTGCGCCGGTCGTACGTCCAGAAACCGTTGAGTTCGTTCTCCAGGTCGGAGACCTGCGTATAGACCGAGCCGGACAGTTGCTCGCCCGCCTGGCGCAGGTAGAACTTCCGGGTGTTGTCGACGTACTTCCGCGTCAGTGCCTCCGTGTCGGCCACCCCGCTGTAGATCACCGTGGGGGTACCGGGCCACATGTGGCCGGGGGTGCGCAGGGTGAAGCCGCCGTGTTCACCGTCCATGGCGGCCCGGCGGTCGTCGGGTGCGGGCGGGTCGGCGTTGTCGTAGTCGTGATGGTCGATGATCTCACCCTTGCCCGAATCGCCTTGGGAATTGCAGCAGTTGACGCCGCTGTGCGCGTTGATGACGCGCGAGGGGTCGGCCGCCTTGACGGACTCGGCGAGGCGGCCGGTGGCGTCGCGGTCCCACTCGCCCCAGCCCTCGTTGAAGACGACGTAGCCGCCGAGGGCCGGAGAGTTGTGCGTCTGCTTCATCATCTCCCGGCCCTGGCCGGTGAACGCCCGCTGCCCCCGCTCGTCCGTGATGTCGCTGGAGACGAAGTCCTGCCACACCAGCAGTCCGAGACGGTCCGCGTGGTAGTACCAGCGGGGCGACTCGACCTTGATGTGCTTGCGTACAGCGTTGAAGCCGAGCTGTTTCTGCCCCGCCAGGTCGAAGCGCAGCGCGTCGTCGCTGGGCTGGGTGTAGAGGCCGTCCGGCCAGAAACCCTGGTCCAGCATGGCGAGGGAGAAGAAGGGCCTGCCGTTCAGTACGAGCTTGGGGTGGCCGCCGACCTTCTGTACGCCGATGGAGCGCATCCCGAAGTAGCTCTTGACGACGTCCTTCGACCTGCCACTGCGGAGGGTGACTTCGAGGTCATAGAGGTAAGGATCGTCGGGCGACCACAGGCGCTGGTCCCGCACCTTCAGAGCGAGGTTCGCGTTGGCCGCTCCGGTGACCCTGCCGACCTCCTGGCCCTTCTTGTCCCGCGCCACGGCCGTGACCTTCGCCTGCGCGGAGGCCTTGCGGGATTCCGCCTGCACCGTGAGGGTGCCGCTGTCGATGTCGGGGGTGGTGACGATCCTGTCGACGGCCGTCCTGGCGACGGGTTCCATCCAGACGGTCTGCCAGATACCGGAGGACTGGGTGTAGAAGATCCCCCCGGGGTGCGGCGTCTGCTTGCCCTTGGGCTGGTTGGCGCCACCGGTGTCGGTGACCCCGACGATGATCTCCTGCTTGCCGCCCTTGTGCAGCGCATCGGTGATGTCGGCGCTGAAACCGGTGTAACCGCCGGTGTGCTGGGCCACCTGCTTGCCGTTGACCCACACCCGCGCCTCGTGATCGACGGCGCCGAAGTTGAGCTTGAGGCGCTGCGCGGTGCCGATGTGCCAGCTCTTGGGGACGGTGATGAGCCTGCGGTAGAACATGTGGTCCTCGTGCCGCTCGATTCCGGAGAGCTGTGACTCGACCGGGAACGGCACCGTGATCCTCTCGGCCGGCTTCTTGCCGAACGGGGGCCGCTCCCCCTTACGGGCACCGGCGAACTCCCAGCGCCCGTTGAGGCTCTTCCACTTCACCCGCCTTTCCTGCGGGCGGGGGTATTCGGGCAGCGGATGGTCCGGGTCGACCTCATCGCCCCACGTGGTGGTCAGCCGGTGGGTGGAGAGGTTCCCGGCAGAGCGGATCACCACCGGCACGTTCTTCCAGCCGCTGGTCAGCCCGCCCTTGCCGTCGTAGCCGAACCGCACCCGCTGGCCCTTCTGCACGGGCCCGGCCGGCGTGAGGACCACCGAGCGAGGGTCGCCCTCATCCCTGACGGCCGACTCCACGGGCATGTCCGTGGTGTCGACCTCCAGCGTCAGGTGATCCTTGAGCGCCTCGGTCACACCGGCCTCGTCCTCGAACGTGGCCCGCAGCCGGCGCCCGTCGGCGCCGACGGTGAGGTCCACCGGATACGGCTCGAAGCCGTCCGGCGGGGTGAAGGCCGACTCCGGGACCGGCGCCTTCTTGACCTCCGGGCCCTGCCAGCTCAGCACCATGTTGGAGCCACCGCTGTCCTGGAACATCTCGAACCGGAACTCGTGCTGCCGGCCGGCGGTCAGCCTCACGGGTTCGCCCTTGACCTCGACGTCCCAGTCAGGCACCCAGTGATCGATGACCTGCTTGCCGTCGATGAGGAGCCGGAAGCCGTTGTCGCCCTTGGCGGAGAAGGTGAACTCCCCGCTCTTCGGCACCTCGATCCTGCCGCTCCACCGCGCCGTGGTGTGCTCGGTGCGCCCGGTGGCGATCCGGAAGGTGGAGCTCAGGTCGGGGAGGTCGACGGCCGGCTCCAGGGTCGTCGCGCCGAGCTCGGCGAAGTCGCGGGCGCCGGGCCCGGACATCCGGAAGTATTCACCCTTGAGGCCGTGCCCGCCCGCACGCGGGGCCTTCGCCGCGTTGTCGGCGCCCTGACCCGCCGCCCGCGCGGGGGGCGCGAGGGTGCTGACGGGCAGCGACGCGGCGAGGGCGCACAGCAGGGCGCAGAGCAGCAGGTGAGGGGAGGAGCGCCGGGAGCGTCTCACGCGGTGTCTCCAGTGCGGGACGCCTCTGGCACGCAGGCTCAGGCGGTGCGAAGAAGGAAACATAGTCAAACAGTCAGGCACAGCGTGCACCGTAAAACAACAGTTCTGCACGAGGATTGGCCTGCCGGGCAGACGGACGGCCCCGGCGGCCCCTCAGTGAGCCCGCCCCGGCTCATCCCGCGCGGAGCACACCGGCACAGCGCGTCCCTCCGGACGGAATACCGCTGATCGAGAGACGACGTAGTTTCCCCAGGCCAGAAGGCGCATCCTCGGAGCTGTCACAGGAGCAAGGCCATCACGCAGCCCTGCCCGTACAGACATCGGCAGGGCGGGAGGCCATGACCTCCCGCCCTGCGGCGCGTCTTCGGGACCCGCGCCCGTCGGGACGGGCCCGGGCTCTCGCGCGTGTCAGGGGACGGGCGGCCGGGAGGGGGCGGGGCAGGCGGGCTCGTACTCCTCGATCAGCCGCAGGGTGTCCCCCAGCCCCCGGACGAGCAGCGAGCCGACCGTCTCCCGGTCCAGTTCCTGTCGCGCGATCCATTCGAGAGTGACGCCCTCGACGCTGGAGAGCCAGCCGACCAGTGCCGTACGGGCGAGCGCGGGTATCTCCTCGCGCCCCCAGGCGGCGTGCGCGATGGTGCCGAGCAGCCGTTCGCGGACCTCCGCCCGGATCGCGAGCACTTGCGCGTCGAACCCGACGCCGCCTGTGACGATGGTCCGGTAGGCCGCCTGGTGGTGCTGGGCGTAGCGCAGATAGCCGTCGATCGTGTGCTGGACGCGCTCCACGGGCGGCAGGTCGTGGGTGCTCGCGGCGCGCCGGACCAGTTCGGCGACGGCGTCCTCGATGATCGCGAGGTAGTAGCCGCGCTTGTTCTTGAAGTAGTAGTAGATCAGGCCTTTGGCGACACCGGCCTGGCGGGCGATGTCATCCATGGACAGGGCGTCGTAGGAGGTGTCGGCGAACAGCCGCCTTCCGGTGGCGATCAGTTCGGCACGGCGGGCCTGCGAACGCTCGGTGGCGCGGGCGACCCGTGGGGCTCCGGGTCCGCGCTGTTGACTATTATTCAAATCGAGCCCTAGTCTCCAACTGCCGCGGATTTTCCGCAGTATGGCAGACGTACGCCACCTGCGGCTTCGTCCTGTGGCAGCTCCACCAGGCACTTCCCTCGCGCGCTCGCACGTGTCCACGGCTGCGCCGGCAGCCGGTCCATCGCTGCCCCGGGGAGGAAGCAGTGAGCAAGAAGAAGCGGCCGTTGCCGCAGGGACGCACCTCCTGGAAGAAGACCGCGGTGACGGCGATCCCCGCGGTGCTCGCGGTCGGCGCGATGGCCTCGGTGATGGCCGAGGGCGCGCTCGCCGCGTCGTTCGCCGTGTCGGGCACCAGCTTCCAGGTCGCCTCGGGCAAGCTGACCAGCCAGGGGCTGGCCTCGTACGTGCACACCGACCGCGACGTGGGCGGCAAGGGGCACCCCGTCGCACTGCTCGGCCTCGGCAAGGCCGTACTGAGCGACATCTGCCAGGCAGCCGAGGTCAAGACGCCACTGGGCACCGTCGTGTTCAAGCTGACCGCGGGCGGCGACGCCGGGCAGGTCACCGCCGACAACCTCGTCATCGACGGCGAGGACCTGGTGGGCGACGCGCGGTTCGGTACGGCGCAGATCGGGCGGGACGCCTCCACCCTCGACGAGGTGCCCGGCGTCCAGGGCGAGAAGGGCAAGTTCGGGCTCCAGGCCGGGAACATCGAGGTCGCCGGGGTCAGGTCGCACGCCTGGTCGGCCACCGGCGGCAACTTCCGCCTCAAGGGGCTGCGGCTGGACGTGAGCCTGGGCGGCAAGAAGTGCTTCTGACCACCCGGCGCCCGGCCGCCAGGCTCCCCTGGCCCGAGCGGCGGGCGGCGTTCCGCGGCTGGCGGCGGACCCGGCCGTTCTGGGCCGGGCTGCTGCTGATCCTGGGCGGCACGGAGCTGCTGCTCGTACCGCTGTCGCCGCTGACCGTACTGATCAGCCTCGGCCTGGGCGGGCTGGCCGCGATCGGCATCGGGCTGGCGCTGATCGTGGCCGGGCTGTTCCTGTGGCTGCGCCCGGCCGCGCACCACTACGTGAGCCTGCACGCGCTGATCCTGTCCGTGCTGTCCTTCGCGGCGACCAACCTGGGCGGGTTCCTGGTGGGGATGGGGCTGGGCATCGCGGGCAGCGCGATGGGGTTCGGGTGGACGCCGGTACGGGAGGCGGACGAGGCCGGGGAATCCGAAGCGGCCGAAGAAACCGGCTCGCGGGGAGACGGACGGACATCCGGCCCAGGTACGTCCGACGAGGGCGCGTCCGGTGAAGGCAGGTCCGGCGAGGGCGACGGCGGCCGGAGCAAAGCGCTGGCCGTCGCGCTGCCGATCGTCCTGATCGCGGTCATCGGCACGCCCGCCGAGCCCGCGCACGCGGCCGGTGTCCCCGCGGCGCCCACCCCACCGACCGTGACCACCACGATGTTCGCGCCGAAGGGCTTCACACTGGCCGGCGTCACCGAGGTGCAGACCGTCAACGGGCCGGTCAGGGCGATGGTTCTCCGCATGAAGGCCGCCTCGCTCACGGACTACCGGCTCACCACCCGCGACGCCGACGGCCCACAACTCAGGCTGGGTGCACGCAACTTGGACCTGAGCGGCAACGTGACCCTCTATCTCACCAAGTTCAGCGGCTGCCTGGAGGGACTGATCTGCCTGACCTTCACCCCCGACACCCTCCCGGTGCCGCCCGTCGTACCACCGTTCGTCTTCATGACCGACGTGGACGCCGAGCAGGCCCTGGTCACCTCCGACCTGATCGTCGCGGACGGGCTGACGCTGAACGCCGGCGCGGGAACGGGGACGGGAGCGAAAGCGGGAGCAGGCACGGAAGCGGGAGCGGAAGCGGGAGCAGGAACGGAAACGGGAGCGGGAGCGGAAGCGGGGACGGCATGATCGGGCTGCCGGCCGCGCTGTTCTGGGCGTACGCCATCGGCGCGACGTTCGCGCTCTCCGCCGCCCGGCAGCTGCACTTCCTCGAACGCCGCGCCGCCGACCGTACCGGGCTGCCCGGACTCCTCGCCCCGCGCCTCGTCAGCCGCGCCGCGAACCCGTATCTGTGCCTGACGCTCCTGTACGCCGCGGTGCTGCTGGTGCCGACCGGACTGTTCCTGATGTGGCAGAACCCGTCCTGGTCGACGATGCACATCGCCGACGGCCACCGCGGCGTCTGGGCCGGCTTCCCCCTCCTGTACGCGGGCGGCGTCGTGACCGCCACCCTCCTCGGCTTCCTGCTCGCGCAGGCCCTGTGTCTGGTCGGCGCGGGCTACTGGGCGTACCTGAACTGCGTCGGCGGCTACTTCCTGCTCTTCGGCACCCTCGTACACGGCTGGGACGGCCAGGGCTACCGCCGCTTCCTCACCACCGACAGCGCCGCGCTGCGCGCCTGGCCCGAGGACAGCGTCGTCAACAACGTCCTGCGCTTCCTGACCTCCGGCACCTTCCTCACCCTCCTGGTCCTCGGCGCCGCCGTCATCGGCACGATGCTGCTGGCCGAGATCGGCTGGCTGGCCGAAGGCTGGCTCCTGCCGGGGGGCGCGCAGGACCGGAAGGTCCCGCCCGTCCTCGCCGTGGCCATCGCGGGAGCGGGCCTGTACGGGCTGCCGCTGGCCGGTGCCGTCCTCGCGAGCACGCTGGTCCGCTTCCTCGGCTACCCCGTCGGCCTCGCTGCCTTCGCCCCCGTGGCAGGCGCGATCCTCCTGCCGCGCCGCTCCCCCGTCCGCCGCCTGTACCAGCTGGTGGGCCTCCCGAAAGGGCACTGGCGGGCCACCGCGGACCTGGTGTCGGAACGGCGGGCAGCCCACACCTGACCGTACGGGCATGGACGCCTCCGCCCACCCTGACCGAACGGACATCGACGCCCCGCCCCCACCTCATCCCGGGCCTGCCGCCCCGTCCCGGGCTTTACTGCCCCGCCCCGTACGAGCACCATCGGCGTACGGACGGGGGCAGGAGCCGCATCGGAGAGGTGACGCGTGGTCAACCCTTGGCTGGCGATGGAGGCGGGAACCGACCCTGAGGAGCGCACCCGCACAGTGCGGCGCGCCCACGAGGCGTTCCTGGCGGGCGGGCCGGTCGCGCACCCCGTGCGCCGGGTGGTGGCCGACTCCTGGCGCCGGTCGGCGTCCGCGCGGGCGACACTCGACGGGCCGGCACCGATCGACCTCGACGAGTCCGACCTGCGCGCCTACCGGGACGGACACCCGCTGGCCCGCGCCATGCCGGTCTTCCGCGACCTGCTGGGCACCATCGCCCAGGACGGCGCCCACGTCCTGGCCGTCTGCGACCCGCAGGGCCGCATGCTGTGGGTCGAAGGCCATCCGGGCGTCCGCCGCCACGCCGAGCGCATGAACTTCGTCCCCGGCGCCCGCTGGGACGAACGGCACGCCGGTACGAACGCCCCCGGCACCGCGCTGGCCGCCGACCACGCCGTACAGATCTTCGCGACCGAGCACTACAACAAGCGCGTACAGCAGTGGACCTGCGCTGCGGCGCCCCTGCACGACCTGCGGACGGGACGGCTGCTGGGAGCCGTGGACATCACCGGCGGCGACCACCTCGCCAGCCCGCACAGCCTGGCCCTCGTCCAGGCCACCGCCCGCGCCGCCGAAGCCCACCTCGCCTCGTACACGAAACACCCGGCACCCGCCGTACATCTGTCCGTCCTCGCCCGGGACGAAGCCCTCCTGGTCACGGACGGCCGCACGCTGCGGCTCGGCCGCCGGCACAGCGAGATCGTCCTGCTGCTGGCCCGGCACCCGGAAGGCCTGACCGGCGACCAACTGGCCACGCTCCTGTACGGCGAACGCGACGTCCGGCCGGTGACCCTCCGCGCGGAGATGTCCCGACTCCGCCATGTCGTGGGCCCGCTGCTCGGCTCACGCCCGTACCGCCTCACCCGAACCGTCGAAACAGACCTGGCCGCAGTCGAGACTGACCTGGCGTCCGGCGACCTGGCCGCCGCCCTCCGCGGCTACCGCGGCCCGCTCCTCCCCCTCTCCGAAGCTCCCGGCGTACGCCGCCTGCGCTCCCTCCTCGAAGAGCGGCTACGCCGGTCCGTCCTCACCCACCACGACCCGGAAACGTTGCGCCTGTGGGCCGACGCCCCCTGGGGCGAACACGACCTGCAGGTCTGGGAGGCGCTGGAAGCCACCACCCACCCCGAAGACGCGGAAGCGCCCTCCACCGCGGCCCGGCTCCGCACGGCCTACGCACTTCACACCCGCCCCCGAGGGCCGCACACCTGCGAACGCTCCTCCCTCCGCAGCCGCCCGCCCACGCCCGCAACCTCCCCGCAACGTTCCCGCCCCTAGCCTGCGCACCGGCGCCCCGCCGTGGGAGCGGAGGCGCGACCCGAGAACGATTGGGAGGCCCCCATGGCCCGTTTCGCCAGCCCAGGCGCCACCGACGCCGTGATGTCCTACCGGCCTCGCTACGACCACTGGATCGGCGGCGAATACGTACCGCCCGTGAAGGGGCAGTACTTCGAGAACCCGACCCCCATCACCGGGCAGCCGTTCACCGAGATCGCCCGCGGCACGGCCGAGGACGTCGAACGCGCCCTCGACGCCGCCCACGCCGCCGCGCCCGCCTGGAGCCGCACCTCCCCCGCCGAACGCGCCCAGATCCTCAACCGGATCGCCGACCGCATGGAGGACAACCTCCAGTCCCTCGCGGTCGCCGAGACATGGGAGAACGGCAAGCCCGTCCGGGAGTCCCTGGCCGCCGACCTCCCCCTGGCCATCGACCACTTCCGCTACTTCGCCGGCGCCATCCGCGCCCAGGAGGGCACCCTCTCCCAACTCGACGACGACACCGTCGCCTACCACTTCCACGAACCGCTCGGCGTCGTCGCGCAGATCATCCCGTGGAACTTCCCCCTCGTCATGGCCGCCTGGAAACTGGCCCCCGCCCTCGCCGCCGGCAACACCGCCGTCCTCAAGCCCGCCGAACAGACCCCCGCCTCCATCCACTACTGGATGAGCCTGGTCGCCGACCTCCTGCCGCCCGGCGTCGTCAACATCGTCAACGGCTTCGGCGCGGAAGCCGGCAAGCCCCTCGCCTCCAGCCCGCGCGTCGCGAAGATCTCCTTCACCGGCGAGACCACGACCGGCCGCCTGATCATGCAGTACGCCTCCGAGAACCTGAAGCCGGTCACCCTCGAACTCGGCGGCAAAAGCCCCAACCTCTTCTTCGACGACGTCTCCGCCGCCGACGACGACTTCTACGACAAGGCCCTCGAAGGCTTCACCATGTTCGCCCTCAACCAGGGCGAAGTCTGCACCTGTCCCTCCCGTGCCCTCCTCCAGCAGGGCCACTACCAGGACTTCCTGGCCGCCGCCGTGGCCCGCACCGAACAAATCGTCCAGGGCCACCCCCTGGACACCGACACGATGGTCGGCGCCCAGGCCTCCAACGACCAGCTCGAAAAGATCCTGTCCTACCTCGACATCGGCCAGAAGGAAGGCGCCCGCATCCTCACCGGCGGCACCCGCGCCGAACTGGGCGGCGAACTCGAAGGCGGCTACTACGTCCGCCCCACCATCTTCGAAGGCACCAACGACATGCGCGTCTTCCAGGAGGAGATCTTCGGCCCGGTCGTCGCCGTCGCCCCCTTCACAGACTTCGACCACGCGATGACCCTCGCCAACGACACCCTCTACGGCCTCGGCGCCGGCGTCTGGACCCGCGACACCAACACCGCCTACCGCGCCGGCCGCACCATCCAGGCCGGCCGCGTCTGGACCAACTGCTACCACTCCTACCCGGCCCACGCCGCCTTCGGCGGCTACAAACAGTCCGGCATCGGCCGCGAGACGCACAAGATGGTGCTGGATCACTATCAGCAGACGAAGAATCTGTTGGTGTCGTATTCGCCGAAGAAACTGGGGTTCTTCTAGACGCACGAAAAGGGCGCCTGACCTGCACTTATACAGACCAGGCGCCCTTCGCGACGCTCCCCCAGGGGAAGCGGCCAAATATCCCCCTCCTCCCACTATGCCCCACCCATACACCCGTCCTGACCAGCCGTTCCGGGCCATACGCGGGCCAGATTCCCGTTCAGCCCCCTGCTGCGCCCTCCGTGCTGCTGTCCCACCGGCGCATCGATTCCTCAATCAGGTGGTTGGCATGATCACGAGCATCCGCGAGGAACTTGGCGTAGTAGCGGAACAGCACCTGGATGCTCTGCCCGGCCCGGCGGGCGCACTCGGCGGGATCAACACCGGACGCCAACCAGAACGAAACCCCCGCGTGGCGAAGATCGTAGGGACGCCAGGCCAGCTCCTGCGCCTGCTCGCCGAGGGTGAGTGCGGTTTCGCGCGCACGTCGCCACGTCACGTTGTAGGCAGAGACGTCGACGTAGTTGCCCGCCTGGTTGCGAAAGAGACGGCCGTCGGGCGCCACACCGAAGCGTTCGATGTGTCCGCGCAGTACGGCGACGAACGACGGCGGTATCGGGACCGGCCGCGTGGCCTTGGCCGCACGTCGCTTCAGGGAGTGGACCTCGTAGGAACTTCCGTCGTTCGTCCACTCCTTGCCCGCCGTGACGACGCCGCCTTTGAGGTTGAGCAGTCCCCAGCCGGTCGCCGGGAGGCGGCACTGCGATTCTCTGAGGTGGATCACCTCGGCCGGCCGCATGGCGGCGTAGTACATGCAACCGAAGAATGCGTACAGATGAGGACCCCGCCCCGGCTGTGCAGCAACCGCTGTCAGCAGCCTGGCCACCTGCGCCGGATTGGGCACGCAGTCGGGATCCACTTCGTCGGCGACGGCCGGTGCCACCCACCGCAGGCCCGCGAGCGGGTTGTGAGCGAAGTAGCCGCGCTCGACCGCGACACCGAACACCTCGTTGATCGCCGCCTTCTTGCGCTTCACTGTCTTCGCGGCGGCCGGATTTCCGTCGAGCTTGCTGCACAACGCGTCCAGACCGCGCCGCAGGACGTCCGGGTCCTCCAGCTCACTGACCGGCAGGGTGTACCGCTGCAGCCAGTTAAGCGCCGACCGCCACTCCTCACGTGGCTCCGTGCCCCAGGCGTTCTTGTTGAACGCCCAGGAATACAGAGCCCGTCGCAGCACCCGCGGCTCCCGGTAAGCGTCACCCCCTTCCACCAAGGCAGGGGTGATGGTGGCCAAGGCGTCAGCCAGCGTGCGGCGCGTATTACCCGGTGTCCGGTCCCATCGCTGGTCGATGTACTCGCGGGCCAGGGAGTACCACGTGGTCCGCTGCTTCAGCGCACGGATCTCCGAGGCCGGCAAACCCAGCCGCACGTCGAACGGTTCGCCGTCGCGCGCCGCCGTCATCAACTTGGCCCGCCGGCTCTCGGCAAGCCCCTTGGTCATGAACGATTCGGACCGCTCGCGCCCGCCGACCGTCCAGCGGACCTCGAACGGCTTCCGCCGGTCCGGCCGCTCCCGGATATCCCAAAAGCGGACGTGGTAACTCATCGCCAATGCGGGGTTTCCTTCTCACATTCGCGCCACCAGGCATCCAGGTCGACGCGGCGGCAGCGAAGCTCACCATTCGGCAGCTTGATCATGCGCGGGGCATGGCCGCGAGCACGCAGGCGGTAGAACGCCGACGGGCTCATACGAATTTCGGCCAGGACCTCGGCAAGTTTCAGCGCAGGGGGACGAGCCACAAGTATTCCTTCACTCCAAGATGCCATCGAAAAGACACAACTGTGCAGGTTGGCGGACCAATCCGGAGCCGAACACGAGACATACACGCCTCACGCCTCACCCCGCACTTCCGTCAGGGCGCAGCCTCCGCAGCCAGATGCGCGCAGCCCTGTCCCACCGCGCCCGCTGTTCCACCATCAAATCGGTCCGCTGCGGACTCCTCAATGGTCGCGACGATCGCCGGTTTGGCTAACCGGGCATCGTCGGCTATGTTGCGCTCCCCCACCCTGATACACGTCCTCGTCTGCCGCTATCCGGCGCATGTTCAATCGCCCCATACCGCCTCGGACACTCGACCAGCGAGCTGCCCCACAGCGGAGGCAGTCATCCGAACAGACCGGAGAGCACGAGTCGACAGAACAGACTCCTCACATGTCGCCCGGTGAGCTGCCGGCGAGCCCTGTCTTCCCGGGGGTGTTGTACGTTCACATAGCCCCGGAAGGAGTTCCAGTCTTTTGTGGTTCTTTTTTGCTCGTCTGCCGTAGGCGAATGGGCTGGCTACTGGCACGCGCGATGCAACCGGGAAGCACGAAAGCCGAATACCGGCGCCCCAGCCGTCATGCCGTCGCCGACCGTCACCGCACAGCCGACGCGGAACTCCGCGGCGGCGTCTCCCCGAGGTGGAGCCAGCTCTCCGTCGCCGTGGCGCATCGAAGCTGACTTGCGGGCCTCTGCAAGCCCTCGGGTCTCACCAGCCTTACCAATCTTGTCGTCGGTGCCGCGGGAGACCACGGACCGGGGGGCACCGGTGATCTTGGCTCGACGTACGACGGGCTCCGTCGAACGGGACGCCGGAAGGGGAAGAGGTACGTGTTCCTGATGGTCCCCGCGAGAAGCGGACTGGAGCGGTTCGGCAGCCACAATCATTTCGGCAGCTCAGTCCACCGTGAAGTCGAAAACGTCAGCGAGCTCCGGCTTCACGCGCGCAGCGGTGATAAGGGTGAAGAGGCTGTAGACGTGCAGCAGGCCGCGTCGCACCCGGAATTGATGCCCCAGCCTTCCCAGACCAAGATTACCGAGGCGTAAGCAGTGCGGTTGGCGAAGTGCAGGTCACCATCACCTCGCCGATGACGGCGGCGACGCCGGGCGCACGCGGCACGAGCGGAGGGAAGGCCACGGCGAGCAGACCGGAGGTATGAAACACAAGCTCAAACTTACGCATCAGGGTGCCACATCAAGCCCGGGGGCTAAAGTTGCTCTTCGCCGTCCTGCGACAACTTCTCGATTGGGTAGCGTAGTTCTCCACCCGGAAGAACCCGCTGGCCGGAGCCAGTCATACATGAAGAATTGCGATTTTCCTGTAGCCTCACGCCATCCTGCCCGGACTTACCGTCCAGCGCCGGCCGACACGAGGGGTTTTCGTGCAGCAGTCCCGAAAGCCAGGAAGCGAGTCAACGCCGTGCGGCCGGACGGAGCCGCACCGAGCCCATCGCGCCTGGACGACCTCCGAGGTCGGCATCTGCCCCGGCGTCCCCACCATGAACACAGTGCAGCAGGACCGGGGGTCGACGCCTGGGTCGCATCCTTCGCCCCCGCAGATGCCACGCGGTGACACTCGCCCCCACCGAAGGCCCCGAGGCGTACGCGCTGACCCTCGCGACGAACGGCGCGGAGCGTTCCGCCCGCGCGAGCCTTGCCAGGCTGACCGGCGACGCACGTGACGACTGGCCGCCGCACGCCCGGCGCCTGTACACCTACCTGGCCGACCTCTACGGCGAGCGCGATGCGCTGCCCGCCCTCGCCGCGGCCTGGATCGCTCACCAGGGCTCGGACGGCACCCGCAAGACGTACGCCCAGAACTTCAAGCTCCTGGAGGGCTACCTGCGGGAGCGCGGCGTGCACCCGTTCACCCTCACGTTCCTGGCTGCCGACACCATCGCCAGCCACCTCAAGACGCTGCCCACCCTCGTCTGGCGCGACGGACGGCGCCTGCCGGAAGGCCGTCCTCGCGACGCTGCTACCCGGCATTACGTGCTCTCCGCCAACTCCTCGTTCTTCAAGTTCGTGCTGCAGACCCGGGTCCTGCCCAGGGAGGCGTTGGACAGCAGTCCCTTCGACGGGGTGCTGTACCCGGCCATGGACCCGTTGTTCACCCGCACCGAGGGGCTGACCGAAGCCCAGTACGTCACGCTCGCGCGCGCCGCCCGGCACGAGCATCCGTGCCGCCGTACGGCGTTCCGGCTGTACGTCCTGATCCTGGTCCTGTACCACCTGTGCCTGCGCATCGACGCCGCGCTCGGCGCGCGGATCGAGAAGCTGGGCTACGACAAGGGCCACCACATCCTGGAGGTACAGATCAAGGGGGCGGCACCTGGGTCGCCAAGGCGGTGCCCCCCTTCGTCTGGCACGCCCTCCAGGCCCTCATCGGGGCCGCACGAAGTGCTTCATCTTCTGCACCAGCACCGGCCAGCGGCTCGACCAGGCGTCGCAGTGGCGTGCGATCCGGGCCACCGCGAAGCGGGCCGGTCTGCCGCAGAAGAAGATCGGCCCTCACTCCCTGAAGCACTCCACGATCACCCACGCATACGACCGGCCCGGCGCCCGCCCGGAGAAGATCCAGCACTGGGCCGACCACAAGGACCCGCGCACGACACAGCGGTACAACCAGCGCCGCGGCACGCTGGAAGGCAGCCCCGCCTACGACGCGGCCGCCTCCATGGCTGAGCAACTCGAGGCACCGTGATGGTGGTGCCCCCGGGCAGACAGCGGGGTTCGCAACGCTGCCTTGCCTAGAGTGGTTCGCTGATCTTCTTGATGACCTCCCGCAACGGCGGTACGAGTTGAGGGTGGTCGCCGCGGGAGGCGGACGGGAGCAGTTCGGTGGCTACGATCACCTGAGCGGCTTGGGGCTCCAGTGCCACTGCCGACGGTAGCGAAGACGCGCCGGACCGCACAGGGTGCACGGTGCCTCGCCACGCCGGCGCCAAGGGGGCGGCGCCCGCGCCCGGGGCCGCCCCCTCGTCCCGTTCAGCGCGCGGGAGTGACCGCCTCTTCCAGGCGTTCGCGCAGGGCGCTGATGTCGCTGCTGGCGTAGGGCTCGGTTTCTTCGTGGAGTTCGCTGAGCCGGTCGGCGATGCGGGTGCTGTGCAGGCCCTCGGCGATGGTGAGGGCGGTGGTGGCCTCCTGGCAGGCTCCGGCCAGTTCTCCGACGGCCAGGTGGGTGCGGGCGAGGCCGATGTGGTCGAACGCGCGGGAGCGTACGCGGCCGTCGGGCCGCAGCCGCAGGGCGTTGGTCAGCAGGACGAGGGACTGTTCGGCGCGGTGGGTGCGCTGGCGGCCGGAGGTCTGCTTGGCGGCGATCTGGTGGGCGACGCCGAGGGTGGCGGACAGTTCCGCCTCGTCGAAGAAGGCGGTGTGCGGCGGCTCGTCGTCCGGGCGGATGCGGGTGAAGGCGTCCTCAGCTTCCTGGGCCGCGCGCTGGCTCTCTTCCAGGTCGCCGCACATGGCGCTGAAGCGGGCGTGGAGGGCGGCGAGGACCGCGCGGGTGCCGGGGCTGGCGTGCCGGCGCGCCCCGTACTGAGCGAGGGCGATGAGTTCGAGGGCGTCCTCAACGTGCCCCAGGTGGGACATCTGCCGGGCCATGCACTGGAGGATGTGCGCGCCCAGTTGCCGGTCTCCTCCTTCGCTGGCGGCGTGCAGCGCGGTGACGAACAGGCGCTGTGCGCTGACGTGTGCTCCGGCGTCGAAACTCATCCAGCCGGCGACGCTGCCCAGGTCAGCGACGGCACGGAAGAGGCGGCGTCCGGTGGCTTCGGTGTAGGAGGCGGTGGCGAGCAGGTCGTTGATCTCGCTCATCTGGGCCACGACCGCCCGGCGGGAGAGCACGCCGCCGTGCCGGTTGTCCGCGTCCCGGAAGGCGGCGGTCAGCGCTTCGATCGATTCGACCTGTGCGGTGCCCAGCGTGCCGCCGCGGGCCGCGTCCAGGAGGATGGCGGGTTTGGCGGACGGCCAGCGCCGCAGCGGTTCCAGGAGGGCGTCAGCGGCCTGGATCTGGGCGGCGTCGTCGCTGGTGCGGGTGTGCGGCAGCATCAGGAGGTCACTCCGGGTCAGGTGGGCGATGGCGGCGATGGTGGCGGCGGACTGCCATGGCAGGTCAGCGCCGTAACTCGGCGGCTGGAGCGCTCCTGGCAGGCCCACGTCTGCCGGGGTGAGGGGAAGCGCCAGCCGGGCGCCGAGCACCTGGGCGATGATCTGCGGCACGGGTGGTCGCGGGCACTCCCCGCCGCGCCATCGCCGGACCCGGCTCTCGTCCGGATTGATGTCCCGATGCCCTGCGGCCCGCGCCCCCGTGGTCACCGCCTGGGCAAGCTGGGCGTTGGAGAGCTGGGCCCGTTCCATGAAGTGGCTCAAGAGCACGTTGGGCCGTTTCCCGGCCTGTCCCATCGCGGGCCCTTCCGCCGTGTTACCACCGAACCTTCCGAGCGTACGCAGCATGACGCCCCGCAGGAACGATGAGCACGAATTCGCCGGTCTTTCGCCGGCCGGTACGCCGGGGCGGCGCCGCGGCGTCAGCCGCTGTCCGCCGCGCTTCACCGGCTTCGCGCGGCCCGGCGGCTGTGGTGCCGTGGTGAGGATGCCCCGGAGCCGCAGCCCCGGAGCCCGGCGTACGGATCACAGCGAGAGGCCCCCCATGGAACTTCCGTTCATCGTGGTCGATCAGCTCACCCCGCAGCAGGAACGCGACTGGCACGCCTACTTCGGCACGTCCGGCGCCGACCGGCCCCGGGACATCGAGGAGGGCATCTGGCGGCGCACCCAGGAGCCGGCCACGGCCGCGCAGTCCGGCTGGCGGCCCGGCGACGCGCGGCGCCGCATGGTGCACTACCGCTACCGGTACGGGCTCGCCGCCACCACTGGCGCCCCGGCCCTGGCGCTGCGGCAGCTGTACGTGTACCACCACGCCGCCGCCCCGGCCGAGGAGATCGGTGCGCACTGGGAGGCGGTCCGCGCCGCCCTGCGCGACGGCGGCTGGAAGCCCGCCGGCGGCGCGTGGGCGCGCGGTGACCTGCGCGTCACCCCGACCCTGCACTCCGGCCCGCATCCCGAAGACGCCCGCGCCGGCCGCACCTTGCCGCACGGGTACGCCTGCCTGGACGTACAGATCATCTCGTCCGGGTACATCCCGCCCCCGGCGACCCGCCGCCGCCCCTGGGACGTCCTGGCCAGCGGCGTCCGCCAGAAGGCGGCCCCCGGCACGTTCCAGCGCATCCCGGATCTGGCCTCGCTCGCCGACTACCTGCCCTTCCAGGTCGAGATCGGCTGCGGCACGAGCTGGGAGGCCGGCATCCCCGCGCTGCACCGGCTGCACGAGATTTACCGGGTCACCACCCGTGAGGACGACGCCCCCGGCGCCCGGGACTTCGTGCTGCGCCCGCAGGACGATCCGCTGCTGCGCGAATTCCTCACTGCGCCGGAGGAGAAGGCCGAGGAGTGCGTGGAGCTGTACCGCGCGTGCTTCCTGGCCCGCCCCACCCCGGCGCTGTACGCGCTCAAGGAGCTGCACGACGCGGGCCTCATGGTGGGCCCGGTGATCACGAACAACTTCGATGTGCTGCCCGCCCGCGTCGGGCTGCGCGAGTGCTTCATGCGCCGCTACGACCAGACCGTTCCCGACGTGGAGCTGGTGGACGGCGCCAGGGCGCTGCTGGTGGTCGGCCTGCATGCGGACCGCCGCCAGGTCGCCGCCCGCGCCCGCGAGCGCGGCATGAAGGTGATCCACTGCGATCCGGAGGGCTTCTGGCACGACGGGGTCTTCCACCCCTACCCGCTGGAGGGCCCGCAGGACGGCGACCTGGTGTGCACCGCACCGGCCGGCCAGGCCCTGCCCGCCCTCGCCCAGTACCTGCTGGAGAAGGCCGCGGCCTGACGTCACGTCAAGGGCGCGACCTGCGGGATGTCCGCCCGGCCGGTCAACGGCGCTAGCGTGCGAGCCCCGTTGACCGGCCTGGCCCGCACCGGTGCCGGGCGGACTTTCGAAGGAGCACACCGAACCATGCGCGTATCCGTCATCGGCTGCGGCCACCTGGGCATCCCGCACGCCGCAGGCATGGCAGAGATCGGCCACGAGGTGATCGGCGTGGACACCGACCAGGCGAAGATCGACACTCTCAACCGGGGCGTGGCCCCCATCTACGAGGACGAGCTGCCCGAGCTGCTGAAGCGGCACACCGCCTCCGGGCGGCTGCGCTTCACCACCAGCCTCGCCGAGGCAGCCGAGGCCGCCGACGTGCACTTCCTCGCCGTCGGTACGCCGATCGACGCGGACGGCCGCGGCTACGACATGGGCCAGGTCTTCGGTGCCGCCCGCGCCCTGACCCCGCACCTGACCCGGCCCACGGTCATCATCGGCAAGTCGACCGTCACCCCCGGCACCACCGCCAAGCTCGCCGACCTGCTGGCCCGGCACGCACCCGCCGGACGCGACGTCGAGGTGGTGTGGAACCCGGAGTTCCTGCGCGAAGGCCACGCGGTCGCCGACACTCTGCGCCCCGACCGGATCGTCGCCGGCGTCCCCTCCCACCGCGCCGAGGACATCGTCCGCGAACTGTACGCGCCCATCGACGCCCCGCTGGTGGTGTGTGACCCGCCCACCGCCGAAATGATCAAGGGGGCGGCCAACTCCTTTCTCGGCCTGAAGATCTCCTTCATCAACGCCGTCGCGGACATGTGCGCCGCCTCCGGCGCGGATGTGGCCACCGTAGCCGCCACCATCGGCATGGACCCGCGCATCGGCTCCGGCGGCATGAGCCCCGGCATCGGCTACGGTGGCGGCTGCCTGCCCAAGGACATCCGCGCCTTCACCGCCGCGGCCCGCCAGCTCGGAGCCGACACCGCCGCCGACCTCCTGCGCGCCGCCGAGATCATCAACGAGCGCCGCCCCACCGCGGCCCTCGACCTGATCTCCCAGGCCCTCGGCGGAACGCTGGCCGGCCGCGACATCACCGTGTGGGGGGCCGCCTTCAAGCCCGGCACCAACGATGTCCGCGAATCGCCCGCCCTGGCCGTCGCCCGGCTGCTCCAGGACCGCGGCGCCCGCATCACCGTGCATGACCCGCACGCCGTCCCCACCGCCCTGGCCCGCCACCCCGAGCTGGAGTACACCGACGATCTCGCCGCCTCCGTCAAGGGCGCCGAGGCGGTCGTCCTGGCGACCGAATGGCCCCACTACCGCGACGCCGACCCCGCGGCGCTGCGCGACCTGCTCGCCCAGCCCCTGATCGTCGACCTGCGCACCACCCTCGACCCCCACCGTTGGACGGCCGCCGGATGGCGCGTGCACCAGCTCGGCCGCCCCGCGGTGGGCACACCCCAGTAGATCGCCGGGTACCGGGCGGCCGCCCGGCCTACCCGTAGAAGGAGGAGCACCATGACCACGCACCAGCTCCTGGACGTCCTCGACCTCGACATCATCGAACACCTGGCGGCGGTGTGCCGGGAAGCAGGCAGCGACCTGCCCGCCGAGGAGCTGAAGGCCCTCCAGGTCGGCAAGGTGGGCGAGGAAGGCGGCGAGGCCATGCACCAGCTGCACGGCCTCAAGGGGCTCACCACCTGCGACTGCAAGCAGCACTCCTGGGACGGAGTGATGAACGACCTCGGCGGCGCCGTCCTTGCTTCGCTGATCGCCATGGTCTACATCGATCCCGACGGCTGGCGCACCACCCTGGCACAGGTCCTGCACCGCCGCACCCGGCGCGGCCGCGAGCACGCCGCCGTCACGGCGTAACACTGCGACACCTGGGGCGTGGCAGCCGAATTGCCGGTCCGTCCACGCCCCAGGCGTCTACCGTGGACCCACCGGCGAGCCAAGGAGTGCCCATGGGTGTGGCGGCAGCGATTCGCAACAGCGACGGCGCCTACCTGCTGCACCTGCGCGACAACATCGACGGCATCTGCTGGCCTGGCCACTGGAGCTTCCTCGGCGGCCAGCTGGAGACCGGTGAGACCCCGTACGAAGCCATCACCCGCGAACTCCGTGAAGAAGCCGGTCTGACCCTCCCCGACCTGCGCCCCCTGGCCACGGTGCAACAGGGCAACGGCCGAGCCGACATCGAGGTCTTCGCCGCCTCCTGGGACGGCGACGCCGCCAGCACCCCCGTGACCGAAGGCATCATGCTCGCCTGGTTCCAACCCCGAGTGCTGCCGCGTCTGCGCGTCCCGCCGTGGTGCGTCGAAGCCATCCACCTGCACCACGCCACCGCCCAGCAGGCCAGTCCTCCCGGCCTGCCATGAATCTCACAGCCGGCGCGCCGACCCGCGATGCTTCCGTAGTCGCCGCCCAGAACGCGGCGGGCCGCGTTGCGCTGCTGAGCGCCTACTTTCCCCTGCACGGCGGGGAATACCTCTTCCTGCCCGGCGGCCGCCGCAAGGACGGTGAGAGCCCCGAGGAGTGCGCCCACCGCGAGCTGCGGGAAGAGGCCGGCGTCACTGCCCGTACCTGGCGCCCCCTCGGCTCCTACGCCATCACCTTGGCCTCTCCCGCCCGCGTCCACCTGTACGCGGCACGCGACCTCACCCTGGGCCCGCAGGAACTGACTCCGTCCGAGGAGGACTTCAAGCTGAGCTGGTGGCCGATGGCCGACGCGCCCTCACCGCCGCAGCCGAAGGGCGCTTTCTCTTACTGGCCGGGCCACTGGCTCTGATGCTGGCAGGGCGCACACCGTAGAACCGTGGCAGTCACAAGATCCGCCAGAGCAGTTCGGTGTCGTCGTGTCGCAGTCCCTCCACCCGCCTCTCGACCTCCGCCAGGCTCCCCGGAGCGTGGGCAGTCTTCCGGGCATTGGTGGTGACCATGCGCAGTTCCCGCAGGTCGCGCAGCGTGGAGTAGCCGGGCCACTGCCGCACATCGCAGCCGTAGCCGTCGGTGAATTCTAGGTAGTGGTCGGCGGTGTAACCGAAACGCCGGCAGTGAACCTCAATGGTCACCAGGTCCCACTCCGGCTGCCCGACAGCAACGGTGTCCCAGTCGCACAACACCGGAGCATTGCCGTTGTGCAGAGCGTTGCGGTGTTGCGGGTCGCCCTGGATGACCGCCTCGGGCAGGAAGAACTCGACCTTGTCCAGGTCGGCTTCCAATCGGTCAGCTCGGTCGCTGAGGAAGCGCAGAGTGGAGGCTGGCAGCGAGGTGGTGGACCTGATGGATGTCCGGATAGCGCGGACGTTGTCATGGGCGGCGAGCTGGAAGTCCGGCAGTGGGAGGGTGTGCAATTCTCGCAACGGATCTGCGAGCTGTGCAGCCGTGACCGGCCGTTCGGGTTGCGGCAGGTAGGACCAGAACGTCACAGCGTGACCGTCAACGACGATGGGCTGGTCCACTCCGGAAGCGTGCAGGGGGACCGTCGGGAACCCGCGGTCCATCAGCCACCGCACGAACCGGACGGTGCGCTGAACATCGCCTATCCGGGAACCCCGGCGGGCAATCTTGACGACGACGGGTGAGGTGTCCAGCAGTATGACCGCGTTGGTGTGGCCTCGGAGCAGGCGGGCGTTGGTGCTGTCGAGCCCTACTGATGCACACGCGTGATCCAGGACGTGGTGCATCTCGGACGAGTCGAAGCCGCCGTGGACCGGTGTCGGTGCTGTCATGGGGACAGGCTGACTGACCGACCACCCGAATGTCATCCTTGCCCAGGGGGGAGCGCCAGGATCTCTTCGAGCTGCCGGACCGCCCGACCGCGCCTTACCCCAGGTGGGAGCACCCCGATCACCTGCCGGGCTCGCTGTTCAAGGATTTGAGTCCGGTGAGCTGACGGCACTTTCAGGTAGGTGGCTCCCGCCAGGTCGCACGCCTCGCTGGGGCTTCGGTCCTGAGCCAGGCAGATCGCAGCCTCCAGGCTCAGCAGCGAGGGATCGATTCCGGTGCGGGCCGGGTAGAGCGCTATCGCCTGGGCCTGGATACGGCGGGCTTGCGTGGTCTGCCCCAGAGCTGTGTATGCGCCACTCAGGTAGAGCAGGAAGCGTCGCTCGGGGAAGGCGAAGGCGTCGGTCTCCTCGCCCGGGGTGCACTGCGCGAACATGTCCTGGGCGTAATGGATCGCGGCCTGGGCGCCGGCCCGGTCTCCCTGCTGAGCCCGCGCTCGGGCCTCCGCGGCTGCGGCGAAGCTGCCGGTGGCAGTCGGCCGCCCCCGGCAGATGAGTTTCGCCTCGTGAGCCAAGCGGGTTGCCGCCGTGAGCGGTCCGTAGTAGTACGGGAGCATCGCGGCCTGCGCCCGGACGCGGGCCCTCAGCTCGATGTCGCCGCTGTCGTCGGCGGCATTGCGTGCCGTGTCGTACCAGGCGCGAGCGTGGGACAGGTTCCCCAGCTTCATCAGCGCGTCGGCAACGAGTGTGGACAACAACGCCGTCATCCCCGACAGACGTGCCTGCACCATTGCTGGCTGCCGGTCGGTGGCCAGGTCTTTGACCTCTTGCAGGTGCTGCGAGAGGACTTGGAGCATCGGTACGGGCGGCGTGTAAACGTACTGCTGTCGCGCCCACAGGATGCGATCGTCCAGCATGTCGAGTTGGTCAGTGCTGACGCTCGACGTGGCCAGCGACCGGTCGACCTGCCGCCGCACCATCTCAATGCCGTCCAGAAACAGCGCAGCCCGCTGCCCCAACGCGAACTCGGCCGGCTCCGTGGTTCCCGAAACGGCGAGCGGTGCGGGGCGGGTCTTCGCGGGCAGGTGCGTCTCCTGCCCGTGTGCCAGATCGATGTCCTCCGGGGCGCACTCGTAGAGCCAGCAGAGCAGTTCCACGGCCCCCGGCCGCGGCTTGTGACTGCCGAGTTCCCACAACCGCAACTGTTCGTCATCCGGGCGCGGCGCACGCCCAATCGTGTCCGCTCGCTCTTGGAGTCGCTCAGCGGCCCCGCGAAGGGTCAGGCCGCGGGCCAGGCGATGCGCCCGAAGCTTGGTGACGCCGCAGCATTCGTAGATGGCCAGAGCCGTCTGCCGTGCTGTCCAGGCTTGCTGTGCCGCCAGTGCTCTCTGCCGCTTGGCGCAGGACGGTCCGTGAGATGCCGAGTGACCTGCCATCTGCCCTCCTCCACGCCGAGCCTTCGGACAGCCTGGTAGATGATCGAATGCCGTGTGTCAACTATCCCTTATTTCTCCAGGAGTTGAGCGTGAAAACCCTGATTTGCGGCAGCCAAGTCACGGTTCCATGAGTCGCCCCAGTTGCCGGACAGCCAGGGCCTGACGACTCTTGCAGCTCTCGGTTCCCGAGATAGCTCTCCGCCAGTGACGACGGCCGTTTCGCGGCAGCCGCCACACATTGCTCCTTCACCCCACTCGCTGCCGTGGCTGACACGCGTCAGACTTCTGGAGACCAGCAGATGACCAGCGCCCACAGAGAACAGCAGCCTTCCACCCCTACCCTGGCCCTACGAGTGAAGTCGGCGCCCGGGGAGGGCGGCGGGCTGACCCTCGGTGAAATCAGGGCATGGAGCCGGGTCTGTGCCGAAGAAGTCTGCCCGTACGAGAGCGACTATGGGGACGCGGCGGAGCTGGTCACCTCGGAGTTGGTCACCAACGCCCTGACGCACGGTGCCAGCGACGACCAGCCGGTCTACGTGGAGTTCCCCTCGTCTCCGTGGTCGTGGAAGGTTCGGGTGCTGGACCCGTCCCCGACGCCGCCCCGGGAAGTCGTGGCCTACGACGACGACGTGAGTGGACGCGGCCTGGCCCTCGTACACCACTTCGCCAGCCAGTACAACGGCCACCTGGACGTGGAGATCACCGGCGACGGCAAGGCTGTCACCTGCACACTTCCCATCCCTACGCCCAACCGGGTCGCCGAGGAGGCGAGAGCATGATGCGCGGCTTCGTGTGGGGCCGCCCCCTGCTCCGTTCGCGCCCGGCCTGGACAACGGCCGACGACGCGGGCCGTACCCCCCAGTTGCCCGCGGTTCCGCCGGTGCCCGTCAGCGGGGCCGGTGTCACCGTCGAGTGGGGCGAGCCGCTGCGCCTGCTCGCCGACGAGTGCACCCTTGCCTGGTGGGTGTCGCACACGCACCGGCCGTTCGGCGGCCCGGCGGACGTATACGGTGACCAGCACCGAGTCCCCGGGGGCGTGCCTCGCACGCCATTCAGGCGGTGACCTGGCTCTACACCACCCTGGAGAGCATCGCGAAGGACCCGGCCCAGCCGACGATGCTGAACCTGACCCCTTTACGCCAGGCCCGGTCACGGGAACGGTATGCCGAGTACCTGACCACCCGGCGGACGTACCTGAGCATCGGCGTCACCGCGGGCCGGGCACGCCATGTCGTCTCCGTCGGCTGCCTCGCCGCCCGCGTACCGGCCGGTGCACTGCCCGTACGAGGTGTCGTATGAGAGGCCCGGAGGCGATCTGGCGCGGTTTGTGCTGGCTGGCCTGCAAGCCAGCGCGCCCGCGCCCGCTGATGTGGACCGGTGTCGCCCGGTCCTGGGGCCAGACCGTCCCGCTGTACTCGTGCGAGCCGTGCCTGCGGCTGTGCATCCGGCGCGCGTTGTCCGGCGTCGGCGGCGAGCTGTGCTGGCTGTGGTGCGGCCGTCGCGGCGTGGCCACCGATCCGGTCGGCACGTTCGAAACCTCGGTGCGGACCTGGCGCACCGCGCCCGGCCAGCCGCCGGTCCTGGTCTCGTGCTGGGAGTACCCGGCCACCGTCTACGGCTGCGCGATGTGTTCGGAGCCGTTCCAGCGTTTCATCCGCCAGGGCCCGACGGTGACACCGCCGTGCGATGCCCTGGAACCCCACCGCCCCCTCCTCCCCCTCACCTCCCGCAGCGGCCTGACGCGGCCCGACCCCTTGGAGACCTCAATGGACGGCTCTGCCGTCGTGGAAGTGCAGCACATCTCGTCCGCCCTGGTCATGGACCCCGGCAGCGAAGTCCTGGTCGTACGGTCCGACGACGCACCGGGAGGGCTGTACCGGCTGCCCGGCGGCGAGCCGGGCGAGGACAACGGCGACCCGTACGGGCTGATGCGCACCGTCGCGAGCGAGACCGGGCTGCACGGCTCGGCCGGCCGGGTCCTCGCCGAGAACATCGTCAGCGACGACCCGCAGTCCGGAACACCGCTTCGCATCTTCAAGGTGCGCCTCTTCGCCCGGGTAGCGACCCGGCGGCAGCGGATCCCCCTCGGCGTACTCGACGGCTACCGGTGGCTGCCCGCTGCCGCAGTGGCCGACTACTGCGGGGACGCGACGCCCCTGATCGAGTCCGCCCTCAAGGCATACGCCCACGGCAAGACCATCCGCCTGCACGACGGTGTCCTCGTCAGCGAGGTGGCGTAGATGCCCATCACCGACCGCGCACCGGCAGACACCACCACGGCCCGGAGTGCACCGTGCTACCTCGTCCGCCCGGCGGAACTCGCCGATCAGCGGGCCGTCCGCCGACGCCTGCCGCGGCTGACGCACTGGATGCAAGGCAGCGCCCCTGCGCCCCCCGGCTCCGTCGACTGCGCACTGACGTCCCTGCTCGGGCAGGTGGTCAAGGGCCATCCGCTGACCTGGCTCCTGCTGGAAGGCTCCGAGATCCGCTGCTGCGCCGTGCTGTCCAGAAGTCTCGCGTGCGATGTGCGGTTCCGGCCGCAACCCGGCATGGCGTTGTGGATCGACGACCTGTATACCGACCCCGACGGTCCGCACGCCGAGTCGTACGGACCGCTGCTGACGAGCTGGTTCGCCCACTACGCCGCGGACTACGGGCAGGTGGGCTGGCTGGCTGCATGGACGGTCGACGCGGACCTGGCCGACGTCCTGGCCGCCCGCCACGGCATGGAGGCCCTGCGCAGTACCCCCACGTCGGCCACCCTGCTGCGCCGCCAGCCGCAACGCCAGCCCCACCTGAGCCGACTCACCGAAGCGCAGCTCCCGCAGTGTGTGCTCAGGCGCCGGCCCAGTCAGCGCGCATCCCCTGAACTTCCTCGGGCGGACTGAGGGGACACCGCCCGAGGAAGGCGCGGGTCTCGTACCCCGCGCCCGGGTACGGCCGCCGCACCGGCCGTGCCCGCCGCCTCCCGGCCGTCATACCGCTCCTGCCCTCTCTCCTCGCGCGGGACGGTGCGGCCACGGAGGCGCCGTGAGGCTGCTCCCGGTACAGCGGTCACCGGAGGCAGCCGGGCCGAGTGGGTGGCTCGGCCGCCGGCTCGCCAGGCTACGGCTGGCCTGGCGAGCCGCCACGGCGCAACCGCAGGCAACCGCCTGCGCCACTCCCGTACGACCTCTTCTTCCGGAAGCGCTGTCGTCCCGTCAGCCTCCGGGAGATGCGGTGGCGCCGGAACGTCACCGCGACCGCGCGGCCCCTTCAGGACCTTGACCACCCCGAAGGCGGCAGCCGGCCCGCCCCCAACGGCCCCCAGGGAAGCGGGCGGGTGCGCGGGGCCGCCGGGCCCGCCTTCATTCCCAGCGGGCCCGGCCGGCCGAACGATCGCCTCCGGCCGCGCAGACACCCCGTCCCGCGGCCGGAGCGCCCGTCCGATCCACCTCCGAACAGCAGGCAGGACGATGCTCACCCCCAACCCCGACACCTCATCGGCTGCGCACCTCCCCGAGCACCATGCACCCCAGCCGTCGCGACAGCGCCCCACCACCCCATACGTCGCGCTACGTACAGACGAGGGCCCGGTCGACAAGGAACTGAAACTGGGCGTCGGGGCCGGACAGTGGGGGGTGACCTACGCCAACGAGGCCCCCGACGACCGTGACCATCACGACGTCCTGTGGCGGCGCTTCCACCACCGCCGGGACTCCGCCGGGCGACCGACCGGTGACCCGGTGGCCGGGGAGGTTCACCCCGACCGGCTCCGGGAGACGATGAGCCGCCTGCACTGCCCGGTCTGCAACTACCCCGCCAGCAAGACCACCGGCGGCTGGCTGTTCCTGGAGCCGACCTCCGACGACGCCCCCTTCGAGGGCCGGCTGACCACCTGGCCCGCGGTGTGTCTGGAGCACGCCCTCCACTACGCCCGCTACCGCACCGACCTGCGGGACGGCTACGCCGCTGTCCGGTCGGCCGACCCCGCCCTGTACGGCATCCGCGGGCGGGCCTTGCGGCGCGCCGGCACCGCCTTCGAGACCGTCGACGCCGCCGTCCTGCTGCCCTATGGGCACGCCTCGCAGCGCTGGGTCGTCGCCGACCGACTCGTCCGGAAGCTGACGAAGGTCACGGTCGTGACGTTCCAGCCGACCGAACTCGCCCCCCGGTGACCCGCACCGTCGCCGCCCGCGCACCGCCGTCCGCGCCAGCCCCGCCCTTCCCGACCGCGCACCACCAGGAGTCCCAATGTCCCTCACCACCGACCACACCAAGCTGTCGCCCAGCGAGCTTCGTTGCCTGGCCTACCTCGCCGACGGGCTGATCACCACCGCCGTGGCCGACAAGATGCGCATCCAGCTCACGACGGTCCACACCTACATGTCCAAGATCCGCGACAAGATCGGACAGGGAAGCCCCGCGAGCCTGGTGCACCGCGCCTACGTCACCGGCCAGCTCCCCCTGCCCGATGCCGTTGAGCCGCCGGTGGCATTCGACCCCACGGAGCTGCGGCTGTGGAAAGCGGTCGCTCGCCACCCGTCCCCCCAGGAGGTCGCCGCGGCGGCGGGGCTCTTCCGGGTCGACACCCGGAAAGCCATCAACGCGCTCTTGGTGAAGGCAGGGGCCAGCACCGAAGCGCACCTGATCACGCTGGGTCACACCTACCGCCTGCTGCCCGGACCAGGCCAGGACTGACGACCGGCTTCCGCGAGGCACCGCACACCTGCCTCGCGGGAGGGCGCGGACAGGCCCATACCGCGCCCAGGAGACCGCCACCAGCGGCCTCCGCCCCTTCCCGAAAGCACCGTTACAGCCCCCGCGGCGCCCCCAGGAAGGAAGGGCCGTCCCTCGGCGGGGGTCGTTGGCGGGGCGGCCGGGCCGGTGCTGGGAAGCCCGAGCGTCCCAGCACCGGCCCCCACCCCAGCTGGCCCCCACCCCAGCCGGACCACGCCCGGTTCCAGCAACGCCGACAGGAGACCTGGTTGACCATCCGCCCCCTGCCGCCGGCACCCGCAGCCCACTGGTCGCTGCCACGCCAGCCCGGCACCTACTTCTGCGGGGACACCTGCATATGCATCGACGGTGACACGGCCTTCACCGTCCCCGTGCACCTGTGCGTCCCCATGCCCGACCAACCCCACGTGCCGTTCCTCGGCCCGTCCTCCCTCCGATCGGAGCGCACATCATGACCACACCCCCAACGCCCACGCCCGGCACCCCGATCTGCGACATACGGCAGGAAGCTGGGCCCGCCCACGACGCGCTCGGCGCCCGGATCGCCGCACTCGCCGAAACCGCAGCCCCCGTCGTGGAAGCCGTCACCGGCCTGCCGCTGCCCACCCGGCCGCTGCTCCGCCTCGTGACCGTCGACGCCCTGATCGCCGCGGACCGAGAACACACCGGCGCGATGATGCACCGCCTGCGCGGCGAGAGCTACGGCCGGCGCCTGATCGACGAGCACGAGTTCGCCAGGGCACGCGAGCACTTCGACCGCAGCGCACAGCACATCACCGAGTCCTGGCAGGACACCATCGCGATGGGCTTCGAGGACACCCAGATGCGTCCGCAGATCCTCATCATCGCGCGCTCCGTTGTACACGCCGGCCACGACGACGACCAGCTCCTGCGCACGATCGCCCACGAGCTGACCCACCTCGCCCAGCACCGGGCAACCGGCGGGCGGGCGCTGGACTTCGTCATGTCGCCCTACGGCTACGGCATGCGGATGCCCGACAGCAAGGAAGCCACCCGCTGCGCCGCCAGGTTTCTGATTGAAGGACACGCCTCCTGGGCCGACCACCAGACCACCACCAAGCTCCTCGGCCAGCCACTGGGCTGGCACACCGACCCCACCACCGACAAGCAAGGCAAAACCCGTCGGCTGTACGACGACGGTCGCGCGTTCGTCACGACCGCCATCGACAAGGTCGGCCTGAAAGCGTTCAACGGCATCTGGGGCCAGCTGCGCACCTCCTGTCCGGTCGAGACTGAGGTCGACGACGTCGACGGCTGGCTGCGCCGCAACTTCTTCCCCACCCCGACCATGGCGGCCGGCAGGCCCGGCGAGGACGAGCCGGAAGGGCAGCGCTGATGGCCCGCTATGTCATTTGGAACCTGGAGAATGGCGGCATCGACCGCGGCGGTGCCGAGGACCGCCGCTACAACCAGATCGATGTCCTCACCGGCCTCGACCCGGCACCGGACATCCTGGCCCTCCAAGAGATTACCGGCTGGCACCGCGACGACTGGTCCCGCCTGTACGAGCTGGCCAACCCCCTGGGCATGGTGCCCCTGCCCCCGGTCACCAGCCACATCGGCGACGGCGAGAACCACCTGGTCTTGCTCTACCGTTCCGCCGCGGTCACCGTCCTGGGCTACCAGCAGGTTCCCACCGGCGGTGCCTTTCACCACGGCCTCGCCCGCGCCCGCGTCATCATCGGCGGCACCGAGACCACGAACCTCACCACCCACCTGTGCCCCTATGACGGAGACAAACGGCTGCACGAGGCCAAGTGGCTCACCGACTACGCCGGCTCCTTCCCCGGGCGGCCGAACCATGCCGTGCTCCTCGGCGACCTCAACACCGCCGACCGTGGCCCGGCTGCCGAAACTCCCATCGGCCAGGGTCCGGACCCGACTGGGACCACGACGTGCCCGCCAACCTCCAGGCCCGCTATCGCCTCGTCCGCGGTGAGCACGAGAACGGCACGTTCGGCGACACCGACCGCCGCGCCCTGAACGTGCTGTACGCGGCGGGCTGGACCGACCCGCAGGACCTGCTGCCCGACTACCCGCGCCAGGCCACGGTCGGCCACCGCTACGACAACGAACCCACCCCCCTGCGCCTGGACCACATCCTCTACGCCGGCCGCCAGATCACCCCCACCCACTACACCACCATCTCCAACGGGGACACCAAGGCCGTCTCAGACCACCTGCCCGTCTGCCTCGACACCGCCTGACCAACCCACCGGTGCCCGGCGGCCACGCCTCCCCGCACACCGCCGGGCACCCCACCCTCCCCTCCCAATTACCTTCTTGGTGGCCCCGCAATGGGGCGCCCGGCCTCCGGAGTTGGCATGACTGTCTCCCCCTGTCGAACACATGGCCTGGGGGGGTGTCACCGGCTCCGGAGGCATCGACAGACCGCTGATTAGGGGCATGACCACCGGCTTCTTCGCAGGTCGGGAGGCTCTTCGTCATGTGGATGTGGCGATCGGTGCCGTGGGACGGCCGGGCCGGAACGACCAGAGGACGCACGTGATCGACGTCAGCGAGATCGGCGCCTTCCTCGGCCTGGACGTCGGCAAGGGCGAACATCACGCCACCGCCGTCACCCCCGCCGGGAAGAAAGCCTTCGACAAGCGCCTGCCCAACAGCGAACCCAAGCTCCGCGACGTCTTCGGCAGACTCCAGGCCAAGCACGGCACCGTGCTGGTGGTCGTCGATCAGCCCGCTTCCATCGGCGCCCTGCCGCTGGCCGTCGCCCGCGACATGGGCTGCAAGGTCGCCTATCTGCCGGGGCTGACCATGCGGCGGATCGCCGACCTGCACCCCGGCGAGGCCAAGACCGACGCCCGGGACGCGTTCGTCATCGCCGACGCGGCCCGCTCGATGCCCCACACACTCCGGGCCGTCGAGCTTGCCGAGGAGGCGGTCGCCGAGCTGGAGATGATCGT
>NZ_JBVIBD010000018.1:0-210760 GCF_055573595.1 Streptomyces sp. NPDC030165
TTTTTGTGTTGTTTGTGGGTGGGGTAGGGGGGGGGTTCGTCTTCTGTTTGCCTCTTTTTTTTTTTTTTTTTTTTTTTTTTTTTTTTCTCTTTCTTCCCCCCCCCCCCCCCCCCCCCCCCCCCCCCCCCCCCCCCACGCCCGCACGGCGTCCGTCCGCAGGGCAGACGCTACGTTGGCGTCAGGCCCCGCGAGCGGGCACGGACCAGCAAGGGAGCATCGGGACCCCACCCGTGCCACGATGAGCCGCTACGTACGGAGGAGCCGGTGACGGCAGCGCGACAGGAGTCGGAGAGGCGGGTCATGGAGACCGACGGGGGCAGTGCGGACAACGGCGGCGGCGCACGCACCGCCCGCGTACCCAAGTACTACCGCCTCAAGCGCCACTTGCTGGAGATCACCGAGACGCTGCCCCCGGGCACGCCGGTCCCGCCGGAGCGCACCCTGGCGGCGGAGTTCGACACATCCCGCACGACGGTACGCCAGGCCCTCCAGGAACTGGTCGTCGAAGGGCGGCTGGAACGCATCCAGGGCAAGGGCACGTTCGTCGCCAAACCCAAGGTCTCCCAGGCCCTGCAACTGACCTCCTACACCGAGGACATGCGGGCCCAGGGCCTGGAGCCGGCCTCGCAGCTGCTGGACATCGGCTACGTCACCGCCGACGACCGGCTCGCCGGACTGCTGGACATAGCGGCCGGCGGGCGAGTGCTGCGCATCGAGCGGCTGCGGCTGGCCAGCGGCGAGCCGATGGCCATCGAGACCACCCACCTGTCGGCGAAGCGCTTCCCCGCGCTGCGTCGCAACCTCGTCAAGTACACCTCGCTGTACACGGCACTGTCCGAGGTCTACGACGTCCGGCCCGCCGAGGCCGAGGAGACCATCGAGACGTCGCTGGCCACACCGCGCGAGGCCGGACTGCTCGGTACGGACGTGGGCCTGCCGATGCTGATGCTCTCCCGGCACTCCCTCGACGCCGAGGGCGCGCCGGTGGAGTGGGTGCGCTCGGTCTACCGGGGCGACCGGTACAAGTTCGTGGCCCGGCTGCGGCGCCCGGCTGACTGACGGGCGGGCCGGGTCCGCGGCCGTACGGTCGAGATCCCGCGGCCGTACGCCCCGGGCCCGGCGCCCGCCGCATCACCGGGGGTATGGCGCGACCCGCCCTCCTGCCTCTACGGTCCTTCCGTCGTCGCGTCGACGGGAGGACGTACAGGTGCGCCCAGCAGGCCGGACCCGAACCGCTGCCAGTCCCCGGAAGATCGCACTGTGGACGGCCGTGGCGCTGGCCGGCGCCGCCGGCTGGACGCTGCTCGCGCTGTCCCGCGGCGAGGAGGTCTCGGCCGCCTGGATGGTGGCCGCCGCCCTCGGCTCGTACGCCATCGGATACCGCTTCTACGCGCGCTTCATCGCGACCCGCGTGCTGCGGTTCGACCGGACGAGGGCGACGCCCGCCGAGCGGCTGAACGACGGTGTGGACTTCCACCCCACCGACCGGCGGGTGCTGCTCGGCCACCACTTCGCGGCCATCGCGGGCGCCGGGCCGCTGGTCGGGCCGGTGCTGGCCGCCCAGATGGGGTACCTGCCCGGCACCATCTGGATCATCGTCGGCGTAGTCTTCGCGGGTGCCGTGCAGGACATGGTGGTGCTGTTCTTCTCCACCCGGCGCGACGGCCGGTCGCTGGGGCAGATGGCGCGCGAGGAGATCGGCGTGGTCGGCGGTGCCGCCGCGCTGCTCGCCGCCTTCGCCATCATGATCATCTTGCTGGGCGTGCTGGCGCTGGTCATCGTCAACGCGCTGGCCCAGTCCCCCTGGGGCACCTTCTCCATCGGCATGACCATCCCGATCGCCCTGCTCATGGGCTTCTACCTGCGGGTACTGCGCCCCGGCCGGGTCACCGAGGTCTCCCTGATCGGCGTCGCGCTGCTGCTGCTCGCGCTGGTCGCGGGCCGCTGGGTCGCCGACTCGTCCTGGGCCGGCATTTTCACGCTGGAGCCGGGGACGCTGGTCGTCTGGCTGGTGGCGTACGGGTTCATCGCCTCCGTCCTGCCGGTGTGGACGCTGCTGGCGCCCCGCGACTACCTCTCCACCTTCATGAAGATCGGCACGATCGGGCTGCTGGCGGTCGGCGTGCTGGTCACGCTGCCCAACCTGAAGATGGACGCGGTCACGGACTTCGCCGGGCGCGGCGACGGCCCGGTCTTCGCCGGTTCGCTCTTCCCGTTCGTCTTCATCACCATCGCCTGCGGCGCGCTCTCCGGCTTCCACGCCCTGATCTCCTCCGGCACCACGCCCAAGATGGTGCAGAAGGAGACCCAGATCCGCATGATCGGTTACGGCTCGATGCTCATGGAGTCGTTCGTCGCGGTGATGGCACTGGTGGCGGCGTCGATCATCGACCCGGGGCTGTACTTCGCGATGAACGCGCCGACCGGCGTCATCGGCGACACCGTCCAGTCGGCCTCCCAGGCCGTCACACACCTCGGATACAGCATCTCCCCCGACCAGTTGGCGGCCGCGGCCAAGGCCGTGGAGGAGCACACGCTGCTGTCCCGTACAGGCGGTGCGCCCACCCTCGCCGTGGGGGCCGCGGACATCTTCTCGCAGGTCTTCGGCGGTGCCGGGATGAAGGCGTTCTGGTACCACTTCGCCATCATGTTCGAGGCGCTGTTCATCCTCACGGCGCTGGACGCGGGCACCCGGGTGGGCCGGTTCATGCTCCAGGACATGCTGGGCAACGTCTACAAGCCGTTCCGCAGGGTGAGTTGGAAGCCGGGGCTGGTGCTGTGCAGTGCGGCCGTGGTGGCGCTGTGGGGCTACTTCCTGTGGGTCGGCGTGCACGAGCCGCTCGGCGGCATCAACCAGCTCTTCCCGGTCTTCGGCATCGCCAACCAGCTCCTGGCGGCGGTCGCGCTGACCGTCTGCACGACCCTGCTGGTCAAGTCCGGCCGCCTGAAGTGGGCCTGGATCACGGGCGTTCCGCTCGCCTGGGACGCCACCGTCACCCTCACCGCGAGCTGGCAGAAGGTCTTCTCCGGGGACCCCAAGGTCGGCTTCTTCACGCAGCGTTCGGCCTACCAGGACGCCATCGACGCCGGGAAGGTGCTGCCGCCCGCCAAGAACATGAGCGACATGCACACGGTTGTCACCAACTCCACGGTGGACGGCGTGCTGTCGGCGGCCCTCGCCCTGCTGATCGTGGTGGTGATCGCGGACGCGGCCCGGGTGTGCGTACGCCACCTGCGCGATCCGGCCGCGTCCCGGCTGAGCGAGGCCCCGTACGTGCAGTCGGCGATCGTCGCGCCCGCCGGGCTGGTGGCCTCCAAGGAGGAGAAGGCGGAGCTGGCGGCGGCGGAGCGGAGCGGGCCGTGAGCGGGGTACGGCGGGCACTGGGCCGGATCCGCTGGTACGTACGGGAATTGACCGGCGAGAGCGCGTACGAGCACTACGTCGCACATGTCCGGAAGCACACGCCCGACGCGCCGGTCCCCAGCCGCCGGGAATTCGAGCGGCGGCGCTCCGAAGCGCGCGAGGGCGACCCCCGCTCCGGCTTCCGCTGCTGCTGACACGGCCCGCTTCCGCGGCGGGGCGGCGGGCACGCCCGTGGCCGAAGCGCTCGGCGTCGTTGCCGTACCGATATGCGGACAGGTAGTGACGCGTGCAACTTCCCTGGCTTAGATTTCCTGCCCATTACGCGCGTGATCACCAAGGGACCGCCAGGGAACGGAGCCACGGCCATGCCAGAGCCGTCCGAATCAGCCGGAACACCAGCGGGCAGAGCCGCCCCGGTCGTCACGCCCACGCGCGTGATCGCCGGGCTGTGCCTGGTCGCGCCCTTCGTGGCGGTGCTGTGGGTGAGCTCGTACGCCAAGGTGGAGCCGACACTCATCGGCATCCCGTTCTTCTACTGGTACCAGATGCTGTGGGTGCTGATCTCGACCGCGCTCACCATGGTCGCCTACAAGCTGGTCCAGCGTGAGCAGCGGCTGCGCAAGGGGGGTGCGTCGCGGTGAAGGACGGCGTGAACGGCGTCGCGCTCGCCGTCTTCATCTTCTTCTTCGTGGCCGTGACGGTCATGGGCTTCCTGGCGGCACGCTGGCGCAAGGCCGCGGAGTCCGACAACCTCGACGAATGGGGCCTGGGCGGGCGCAGCTTCGGCACCTGGGTGACGTGGTTCCTGCTGGGCGGCGACCTGTACACCGCGTACACCTTCGTCGCGGTGCCCGCGGCGATCTACGCGGCGGGCGCGGCCGGGTTCTTCGCGGTGCCGTACACGATCCTCGTCTACCCGCTGATCTTCACCTTCCTGCCCCGCCTGTGGTCGGTCTCGCACAAGCACGGGTACGTCACCACCTCCGACTTCGTACGCGGCCGGTTCGGCTCCAAGGGCCTGTCGCTGGCCGTGGCGCTCACCGGCATCCTCGCCACCATGCCGTACATCGCGCTGCAACTGGTCGGCATCCAGGCCGTGCTGGACGTGATGGGCGTCGGCGGCGGCGAGAACACCCACTGGTTCGTCAAGGACCTGCCGCTGCTGATCGCCTTCGGTGTGCTGGCGGCGTACACGTACTCATCCGGGCTGCGCGCACCGGCCCTGATCGCGTTCGTCAAGGACGGCCTGATCTACCTGGTCATCGCCGTCGCGATCATCTACATCCCGATCAAGCTGGGCGGCTTCGAGCACATCTTCGCGGTGGCCGAGGACGCCTTCGCGCAGAAGAACCCGGCGACCGGCAAACCGCGCGGGGAACTGGCCAGCGGGCCGAACGCGCAGTGGGCGTACGCGACCCTGGCCCTCGGCTCGGCGCTCGCGCTCTTCATGTACCCGCACTCGATCACCGCGACGCTGTCCTCCCGCAGCCGCGACGTCATCCGCCGCAACACCACCATCCTCCCGCTGTACTCCCTGATGCTGGGGCTGCTGGCGCTGCTGGGCTTCATGGCGGTGGCGGCCGGGATCAAGGTGCAGAACGGGCAGCTGGCCATCCCGCAGCTCTTCGAGAACATGTTCCCCGACTGGTTCACGGGCGTGGCGTTCGCCGCGATCGGCATCGGTGCGCTGGTGCCGGCGGCCATCATGTCCATCGCCGCGGCGAACCTGTTCACCCGCAACATCTACAAGGACTTCCTCAGGCCCGGCGCCACGCCCGCACAGGAGCACAAGGTTGCCAAGCTGGTGTCACTGCTGGTCAAGGTCGGTGCGCTGGTCTTCGTCCTGACGATGGACAAGACCGTCGCGATCAACTTCCAGCTGCTGGGCGGCATCTGGATCCTGCAGACGATGCCGGCCCTGGTCGGCGGCCTGTTCACCCGGTGGTTCCACCGGTGGGCGTTGCTGGCCGGCTGGGCGGTCGGCATGGTCTACGGAACGCTCGCGGCGTACGGAGTGGCCAGCCCCACGCAGAAGCACTTCGGCGGCTCCAGCGCGGAGATCCCCGGCATCGGCGAGATCGGCTACATCGGCCTGACCGCGTTCGTCCTGAACGCCCTGCTCACCGTCGTCCTCACGGTGGTCCTGCGCGCCATGAAGGCCCCGGACGGCGTCGACGAGACGTCCCCGGAGGACTACACGGCGGACGCGGGCGACAAGGACGTCCAGGTCGAATTGCCACCGGCCACGGCGGGGGCGCCGGCGGGGCGCTGAGGGGGCGGATGCGGTGCCGGGGGCCGTTGTCGGACCCCCGGTGCACACTTGCCTCATGGACATCACGATCAGGGCCGCGCGGCCGGAGGAGTTCGAAACGATCGGCGAACTCCTCGTGGCGGCCTACACGGCCGACGGGCTGCTGGCGTTCGGGGCCGACGACCCGTACGCACACGAGCTGCGCAAGGTCGCGCGGCGGGCGGAGCACGCCGAGGTGCTGACGGCGGTCGCCACCGACGGCGCGGTGCTGGGGGCGGTGACCTTCGCCGCCCCCGGCAGCCCGTACGCCGAGATAGCCGGTCCCGGCGAGGGCGAGTTCCGGATGCTGGCCGTCGCCCCCGGCGGCCGCGGGCGCGGCATCGGCGAAGCGCTGGTGCGCGCCTGCCTGGACCGCGCCCGCTCCCTCGGCCTGTCCCACATGGTGCTGTCCGCGATGCCGCACATCGAGAAGGCCCACCGCGTGTACGAGCGCATCGGGTTCACGCGCACACCCGAGCGGGACTGGGAGCCGGTACCGGGTATCAGGCTGTGGGCGTTCGCGTGCGAGCTGGACGTGGCGGACCGGCGGCCAGGGGCCTGACACGCCTGTCCTACGGCCGCAGCCTCCGCACGAACACGTCCGACGCCCCGTTCGTGTCCCCCGGGACCAGGTTCGCCGCGTCGGAGTCGAAGGCGAGGGTGCGGCCCAGGGCGTCGGTGGAGACGTTGGAGGACCAGGCCTGGGCCTGGGAGCCGTCGGCGGCGACGCTGACCCGTTCGACGGCGCCGGTCCGCATGTCGCGCACGAAGATGTCCTGCGCGCCGTTGGTGTCGTCGCGCACCAGGTCCGGAACCGTGGACTCGAAGAACAGGCGGCGGTTGTCCGCGGACAGGAAGCCGTTGTTGGAGCGGCCCTCCTGCGGCTGTCTGCCGTCATAGGTGTACGTCATCTGCTCCGTCGTGCCCTTGACGAGGTCGCGTACGAACAGGTCCGCCCTGCCCGTCGGATGGCCGGGCACCACCTCTCCGTACTGGCTGGAGAAGACCGCGTAGCGGCCGTCGGGGCTGAGTGAGGCGTTCCAGGCGCCGACGGTCTCGCCGGTCGAGCTGAGGCTCGCCACGCTCGTGCGGCCGGTGTCCAGGTCGTGCAGGAAGAAGGGGTAGCTGTGCGGTTTGCGCAGGCCGGCCTCGTCGCGGGCGGCCGGGGCCGAAGCCGGGGGCAGATTCCGCGCCTTGGAGGTGAAGCCGACCTTGCGGCCGTCGTAACTGAGCACGGGGTAGGTGGAGGGGCCGGTGGCCTGCTCGCCGGTGACGGAGACGCTCACCCGTGTCACGGTGCCGCTCTTGCGGTCGCGTACGAAGATGTCCTGTGCCTTGTTGGTGTCGCCGGGCACCAGGTCCTCGCGGCTGGAGGCGAACGCCACGTACCGGCCGTTGGCGCTGATCACCGGCATCTGGGAGCCTTGCTTGCCCTGCGGGGGACGCCCGTCGAGGGTCACGCTTTCGGTCCGCCCGGTCCGCCGGTCGTGGACGAAGATGTCGGTGTCGGCGTTGGTGTCGCCCGGCACGAGGTCGGCCGCGTCGGAGGCGAAGGCGACGTAGCGGCCGTCGGCGCTGATGGTGGGCGAGGACGACCAGGAGCCGGCCTGCGTTCCGTCGCTCGCCACGTTGACCCGCTCGACGGCGCCCGTCCGCAGGTCCTTCACGAAGATGTCCGACTGCCCGTTGGTGTCGCCGGGCACGAGGTCGGCCGCGTCGGAGGCGAAGGTGACGTACCGGCCGTCGGCACTGATCGCCGAGGTGGACGAGCCGCCGTTGCCCTGCGTGCCGTCGGCGGCGACGCTGACGCGTTCGGTGCCGTGCGGCGGCGCGGTCCGGGCGGTGGCCGTCGTGGCGGGCAGCAGTGCGGCGAGCGCGCACACGCCGGTCGCGGCGGCGAGTCTTCGTGCGGTGGTGCGGGTGAGCCTCATGGCTGGTTCCCCTCCTGGTCGGTGCGTTGGTGCGTTGGTGCGTTGGTGCGTACGGCGCCCGCGCGCCGATGCCGTGGCGCGCCGGGCGCGTAAGCCGTGCCGGTACCGGGGCCGGCACCGGCACGTCAGTGCCGGAGCCGGCGGACGAAGACGTCGCCCGTCCCGTTCGTGTCCCCGGACACCAGCCCCTCGTCGCGCGAGTCGAAGGCCGCCAGCCGTCCGGAGGCGTCGGGTGCCGCGATGTTCGTCCAGGACGTCGACTGGGCGCCGTCCTCGCCGACGTTGATCCGCTCGACCTGCCCGGTGTGCAGGTCGCGGACGAAGCCGTCCACCTCGCCGTTGGTGTCGCCGGGCACCAGGCCGGTGGCCACGGAGGTGAAGAAGAGCCGCCGGTTGTCCGCGGTGAGCCGCCCGTCGGAGGACCAGCCGTCGGCCTGGGAGCCGTCGTGCGCGCGGGTCAGCAGCCGGGTGGTGCCGCGTTCCAGGTCGCGGGCGAAGAGGTCGTACGTGCCGTTGGTGTCGTCCGGCACCACGTCGTCGGCCACGGCGGAGAAGACCGCGTACCGGCCGTCGGGGCTGAGCCGGGGGAACGGGGACACGCCGACCACGGCACCCGTGGTGCTCAGGCTCGCCGCCCGGGTCCGGCCGGTGGCCAGGTCGTGGACGTACATGGGGTCCTGCGGCGGCGGGCGGCGGAAGCCGGGCCCGGCGGGGACGAGGTTGTCCGCCTTCGAGGTGAACGCGACCCGGCGGCCGTCGGCGCTGATCGACGGGAAGGCGGACGCGCCGTTCGCCTGGGTGCCGTCGCTCGCCACGCTCACCCGCTTCACCGTTCCCGCCTGCACATCGTGGACGAAGATGTCCAGGCGCTCGTTGGTGTCGCCGGGCACCAGGTCCGGGCGGTAGGAGCCGAAGGCGAGGCGGCGTCCGTCACCGCTGAGGGCGAAGTTCTGGACCCCGTACCCGTACGGGGACTTCCCGGCGCCCGCGGTGGGGCTCACCGTGCGCCCGGTGCGGCGGTCGTGGACGAAGACGTCGCCCTCGCCGTTGGTGTCGCCGGGGACCAGGTTCGTCGCACCGGAGTAGAAGGCGACGTACCGGCCGTCGGCGCTGATCTCGGGCGAGCCGGAGAGGCCGTCGCCGAGCGTGCCGACGCTGCCGACGCTGACCAGGTCGACCTTTCCCGTCCGTAAATCCTTGACGTAGACGTCCTGGTGGCCGTTGGTGTCCGTGGGGCCCAGATTGGTGGCTTCCGAGGTGAATGCCACGAACCGCCCGTTCGCGCTGAGCTTCGGATCCCCTGAAAAACCGTTTCCCTGGGTCCCGTCCGCGGCGACGCTGACCCGCTCGGTGGCCGGCGCCGCCCGCCCCGCGGCGGCCGCCGGCGCCCCGGGCAGCGTCCCCGCCACGACACACACTCCCGCCACCAGGCCCACGACTCGCCCGGCGCCACGCGCCGCACCGGTTCTTCGCATGTCCCCCCTCACACATGACCCCCACCCGCCCCGCCGGCCGACGGAGCAGACAAGGAGCCAATACGCTTCAGGAGTCCCGGTCAACGCATCAGGGACATTCCGCGCCACCAATACGCCCCGTGCATCAGCCCCCGTCCAGGCCGCTCCGAACGGCTCGGGAACAGCCCGGAACGGCCTCGGAACACCCCGGGAGCGGCCCCGCGGCGGACTCGTGGCACCCTCTCGGAGGCCCCGCAGAACCCCCGGAACACGCTGCGACAGGGCATCCGAATACCACGGCTCCGGACAACCCCGCGCCAACGCGACACAAGATATGGGGGTGCGTGCACGAGGCAGCACAAGATGTATGCTCGTGCTCGCTGTCGTCGCAGGGGAATCCGGTGCGAATCCGGAACTGTCCCGCAACGGTGTACGAAGTGCGCACACCGCACCCGTGAGTCCGAAGACCTGCCCACAGCACGCCCGCGCCGGCACCGGCGCGGTCGTCGATACGTCCGGGTCTCGCGGGTTGGACCGGTGGACGCTGCGCGGTGTGCCCGCGCACCCCTTGCCTACCGGGGGTGCCGCACGCCCGCACGCGCCGCCGTGCCCTCCCCAGGCCCCCGCCGAGTGAGGGAGAGCAGCACGTGACCATCGCGCCAACGGAGCCCGCAGCAGCCGAGCAGGTCGCGCAGCCCGCGAAGGACACGCAGCCCCAGCAGGGCCCCGGCGGCCAGGCCACGGACGGCCCCGGCGCCGCCCTGCTGCGTACGCTGACCGACCTCACCGCCGACCTGCCCGCCACCGACCCGGGCAAGATCGCCGCCGCCGCGCTGCGCGGTCGCCACCCCGGCTCCGACGAGACAGAGCTGCGCTCGCTGGCCATGGAGGCCGCGGCCGGTCTGATCGGCGACGAGCCGCAGTACTCCAAGCTGGCCGCCCGCCTGCTGACCCGTGCCATCGCGGAGGAGGCGGCCGCGGAGGGGGCGGTCGCCTTCTCCGCCTCCGTCGCCACCGGGCACCGCGAGGGCCTGATCGCCGACGGCACCGCGGAGTTCGTACGCACCCACGCGGCGCGCCTGGACGCGCTGGTGGAAGGCGCCCTGGCGGACGGCGCGGACGACCGCTTCGGCTACTTCGGCCTGCGTACCCTGCACTCCCGCTACCTGCTGCGCCACCCGATCTCCCGCCAGGTGATCGAGACCCCGCAGCACTTCCTGCTGCGGGTGGCCTGCGGCCTGGCCGAGGACCACAGCGAGCGGGCACTGGCCGACGTCGCCGAGCTGTACCGGCTGACCAGCACGCTGTCGTACCTGCCGTCCTCGCCGACGCTGTTCAACTCCGGCACCCGGCACCCGCAGATGTCCTCCTGCTACCTGCTGGACTCCCCGCTGGACGAGCTGGACTCGATCTACGACCGCTACCACCAGGTGGCGCGCCTGTCGAAGCACGCCGGCGGCATCGGCCTGTCGTACTCCCGGGTCCGGGCCCGCGGCTCGCTGATCCGCGGCACCAACGGCCACTCCAACGGCATCGTGCCGTTCCTGCGCACCCTGGACGCCTCGGTCGCGGCGGTGAACCAGGGCGGCCGGCGCAAGGGCGCCGCCTGCGTCTACCTGGAGACCTGGCACGCGGACCTGGAGGAGTTCCTGGAGCTGCGCGACAACACGGGCGAGGAGGCCCGGCGCACCCACAACCTGAACATCGCGCACTGGATCCCCGACGAGTTCATGCGCCGCGTCGAGGCCGACGCCGACTGGTCGCTGTTCTCCCCCAGCGACGCGCCCGAGCTGGTGGACCTGTACGGCGACGCGTTCGACGCCGCGTACCGCAAGGCGGAGGCCGAGGGCCGCGCCGTCAAGCAGGTCCCGGCCCGGGTGCTGTACTCGCGGATGATGCGCACCCTCGCGCAGACCGGCAACGGCTGGATGACCTTCAAGGACGCCGCCAACCGCACCGCCAACCAGACCGCCGAGCCCGGCAAGGTCGTGCACTCCTCGAACCTGTGCACCGAGATCCTGGAGGTCACCGACGACGGCGAGACCGCCGTCTGCAACCTCGGCTCGGTCAACCTCGCCGCCCACCTGCGCAATGAGGCCGACGGCTGGGAGGAAGCGATGGACTGGGAGCGGCTGGACGCCACCGTCCGCACGGCCGTCACCTTCCTCGACCGCGTGGTGGACATCAACTTCTACCCGACCGAGCAGGCCGGGGCCTCCAACTCCCGCTGGCGCCCGGTGGGTCTGGGCCTGATGGGTCTCCAGGACGTCTTCTTCCGGCTGCGGCTGCGCTTCGACTCGCCCGAGGCGCGGGAGCTGTCCACGCGCATCTCCGAGCGGATCATGCTCGCGGCGTACGAGGCGTCCGCCGGCCTCGCCGAGCGGCACGGCCCGCACCCTGCCTGGTCCGCGACCCGTACGGCCCGCGGCGTGCTGCACCCCGACCACTACCCGAACGCCGAGCCGCGCTGGGCGGACCGGTGGGCGGCGCTGCGCGCCCGGATCGCGTCGACCGGTATGCGCAACTCGCTGCTGCTGGCCATCGCGCCGACCGCCACCATCGCCTCCATCGCGGGCGTCTACGAGTGCATCGAGCCGCAGGTCTCCAACCTGTTCAAGCGCGAGACGCTGTCGGGCGAGTTCCTCCAGGTCAACGCGTACCTGATCGAGGAGCTGAAGGCGCTGGGGCTGTGGGACGCCCGCACCCGTGACGCGCTGCGCGAGGCCAACGGCTCGGTGCAGGAGCTGGACTGGATCCCCGCCGAGACCCGCGAGCTGTACCGCACGGCCTGGGAGATCCCGCAGCGCTCGCTGATCGACATGGCGGCGGACCGTACGCCCTACCTCGACCAGAGCCAGTCGCTGAACCTGTTCATGGCGTCCCCGACCATCGGCAAGCTCAGCTCGATGTACGCGTACGCCTGGAAGCGCGGCATCAAGACCACGTACTACCTCCGCTCGCGTCCGGCGACCCGTATCGCCCAGTCCGCGCGCGGCACGGGCGGGGGCGCGCAGACCGCTCCCGTACCCGCTCAGGCGGCCGACCCCGAGGCCGTCGCCTGCTCCCTGGAAAACCCCGAGTCCTGCGAGGCATGCCAGTAATCATGACCACTGCACCCGAGAAGAACGACACCACCGAGACGACCGCGGCCGCCTCGCACACCGCTACCACCGGCGCGAAGAACCTCCTCGACCCGGGCTTCGAACTGACCCTGCGGCCCATGCGCTACCCGGACTTCTACGACCGCTACCGGGACGCGATCAAGAACACCTGGACCGTGGAGGAGGTCGACCTCCACTCCGACGTGGCCGACCTCGCCAAGCTCTCCCCCGGCGAGCAGCACATGATCGGCCGGCTCGTCGCGTTCTTCGCGACCGGCGACTCGATCGTGGCCAACAACCTGGTGCTGACCCTCTACAAGCACATCAACTCCCCCGAGGCGCGGCTCTACCTGAGCCGACAGCTGTTCGAGGAGGCCGTGCACGTCCAGTTCTACCTGACGCTGCTGGACACCTACCTGCCCGACCCGGAGGACCGCGCGGCCGCGTTCGCCGCCGTGGAGAACATCCCGTCCATCCGCGAGAAGGCCGAGTTCTGCTTCAAGTGGATGGACTCGGTCGAGTCCATCGACCGTCTGGAGTCGAAGGCCGACCGCCGCCGCTTCCTGCTGAACCTGATCTGCTTCGCGGCCTGCATCGAGGGCCTGTTCTTCTACGGCGCCTTCGCGTACGTGTACTGGTTCCGCTCGCGCGGCCTGCTGCACGGCTTGGCCACCGGCACCAACTGGGTCTTCCGCGACGAGACCATGCACATGAACTTCGCGTTCTCGGTCGTGGACACGGTGCGCGAGGAGGAGCCGGACCTCTTCGACGACGAGCTGGAGCGCCAGGTCACCGACATGCTCAAGGAGGCCGTCGAGGCCGAGCTGCAGTTCGGCCGTGACCTGTGCGGCGACGGCCTGCCGGGCATGAACACCGAGTCGATGCGCGAGTACCTCCAGTGCGTCGCCGACCAGCGCCTGCAGCGCCTCGGTTTCGCGCCGGTGTACGGCTCGGAGAACCCGTTCTCCTTCATGGAGCTGCAGAACGTCCAGGAGCTGACCAACTTCTTCGAGCGGCGCGCCTCGGCCTATCAGGTCGCCGTCGAGGGGTCGGTCTCCTTCGACGACGAGTTCTGATCGGGATCTGAATCGAGCTGGACGGTGCCGGTCCGTACGTGCGGACCGGCACCGTCCGTTTCTTTATGTCCGACGAATCCGGACCGGATTTGATGAGTCGATGACAACGCGCGGGCGACGGCAACCCCGTCCCGGCCCACCTGCTCTCCCGTTACATGAAGGGCAGCGAGCAACCGAGGAAGAAACGGTTCATCGACTATCCCCGCCGGGGCCGCGGCGGCTGGCGCCGCTGGCTGCCGTCCTGGAGACAGCAGCTCGGCATCGCCGCCGCCGGCGCGGCCGGCACCGCCGGGCTCTTCGTCGCCGTGTACACGCAGGTCGACATCCCGGACGAGAACGCCGCCTCGCGCCAGGAAGCCACCGTCTACTACTGGGCGGACGGCAGCCAGATGGTGAGCGAGGGCGCCGTCAACCGGCAGAACGTCACCCTCGCCCAGGTGCCCGACTCCGTCGAACACGCCGTCATCGCCGCCGAGAACGCGAGTTTCTACTCCGACTCCGGGGTCTCGTTCTCCGGAATCGCCCGGGCCGCGGTGAACATGGCCCAGGGCGCGGATGCCCAGGGCGGTTCCACCATCACCCAGCAGTACGTGAAGAACACGTACCTCTCGCAGGACCAGACCCTCAAGCGCAAGGTGAAGGAATTCTTCATCGCGCTGAAACTGGACAACCGCAAGTCCAAGTCGGAGATCCTGCAGGGCTATCTCAACACCAGCTACTTCGGGCGGAATTCGTTCGGAATCCAGGCCGCCGCGAACGCGTACTACGGCATTCCGGCCAAGAGCCTCGACCCCAGCCAGGGCGCGGCGCTCGCCGCGCTGCTCAAGGGCGCCGAGCAGTACGATCCCGCACTCAGCGACGCCAACCACGAGCGCGCGGTGGAACGTTGGAAGTGGATTCTGGACCGCGAGGTGGAGACCGGACTGATGAGCCGGGAGCAGCGCGCCCGCTACACGACGTTCCCCGAGCCGCGCGCACCGGTCACCCCGACCAGCCAGAAAGGCCAGACCGGCTATCTCGTCGACGTGGCGAAGAAATACCTCCGGAGCCGTACGGATCTGACCGACCGCGATCTGGCCCGCGGCGGCTACCGCATTCACACCACCTTCGAGAAGGACAAGGTGGCGCGGCTGGCGAAAGCGGTGGCGGACGAGCGGCGCCGCGGTATCGACCCGAAGAAGCGCCCCGCCGACGCGTACGTGGAATTCGGCGCCGCGTCCGTGCGGCCCCGCGACGGAGCCGTCATCGCGCTCTACGGCGGCCCGGACGCCACGAAGCACTTCGCGAACAACGCCGACACCGCGGGCGTGCCGGCGGGCTCGGCCTTCAAGCCGTTCGTCCTGGCCGCCGACCTGCGCGAGCAGAGCGGCACGGCCGCGGAGGCCGTCCCCGACGGCACCGCCCGCCCGTCGCCGACCACCGCACCGGGCGCCGCACTGCCGTCCGCCCTGTACGAGGGCCTGATCACCTCCGCCCACCCGCCCTTCGTCAGCGCGGGCAAGCGCCTCGGCCTGGAGAAGATCCGGGACCTGGCCGTCGCGGCGGGCCTGCGCAAGGAGAGCCTGGCCCGCCTGGAGCCCACGTTCCCGCTCGGCACCTCCACGCCCAGCGCGATCCGGCTGGCCGGCGCGTACTCGCTGTTCACCAACGACGGCAGCCGCACCGAGCCGTACTCGGTGACCGAGGTGGTGCACGACGGCAAGCCGCTGCCCGGCCTGGAGCCGCCGGCGCCGCACGGCGTGCTGGCCCCGGAGGCGGCGCGCGGCATCAACGCCGCGCTCCGGGCCTTCGCCTGGAAGTCGCTTCCCCAGGAGACCGTCACCAGGCTGCCGCGCGGCATCGCCGCGGGCGGCACCGGCCCGGACGACCGAATGCGGTCGGCGTGGTTCATCGGCAACGACGGCGCGCCCGGCGGCGGGCTGACCACCGCCGTCACCGTCTTCCGCGCCGAGCCGGGGGCGCCGCGGCTGCTGCCCATGGAGGGCCTGGGCGGCGACGCCCGGTTCGGCAACGGGATACCGCCCCGGATCTGGGGCGCGTACGCCACCGGCACGGGGAAGTGAAGGCGGGCCGGGGCTCGGCCGTCAGGCGGCTCAGTCGTTGGCCACGACGGGGTAGCGCGGCTCGCGCTCGGCCATCTGCTTCAGCGCATCCTTGCGGTCGCGCTTGGAGAGCCGGTCGATGTACAGGTAGCCGTACAGGTGGTCGGTCTCGTGCTGGAGGCAGCGCGCGAAGTAGCCGGTGCCCCGGACCACGATCGGGTTGCCCTCGGCGTCCTGGCCGCGGACGACCGCGTAGTCCGGGCGGGCCAGCTCCGCGTACGCGCCGGGCACCGACAGGCAGCCCTCGTTCGAGTCGTCCAGCACCCGCCGCTCGACCGGCAGGTCGTCCAGGACCGGGTTGCAGACCACGCCGACGTGCCGTACGCCCTCGTCGTCCATGCAGTCGTACACGAAGACCTTCAGGTCCACGCCGATCTGGTTGGCGGCCAGGCCCACGCCCTCGGCCGTGCGCTGGCTGGCGAACATGTCGTCGATGAGCTGGGCGAGCTTGTCGTCGAACTCGGTGACGTCCTTGCACTCCTTGTGCAGCACCGGGTTGCCGACGACGGTGATCGGGCGGGACGTGCCGCGCTCGCGGTGCGCCTCCTCCCGCTCCGCCGCGCCGGTGACGTCGTCGACGAAGCCCTCCGCCGCCCGCTCCTCGTTGTGGTCAAAAACAGGCTGTTGCGCCATGTCCGCCGTACGCCTTCCTGGAAACCCGAAATCTTCGCCCTCCAGCCTACGCGGGGCGTCCTGCGGGCTCTCGGAGACCGCGTCCGGTTTGCCACCGGAGGCCGGGAGCGCGGGGCGCCGTGCGCCGGCGGGGGCGCTGTCCGGGCGCCGGCCGTCAGCAGACCTCTTCGAGGTCCCGCCACTCGCGGGTGTCCGGGCTGTCGGCCACCCAGCCGTCCAGCAGGCCGCGCACCAGCCCGGCGGGGGCCGCGATGCCGCACTCGCGCTCCGGCACCCACAGCGAGCCGGAGCCGGCCGTACGGTGGCCCAGCGGGCCCGGGTGGCCCGGTTCGCTGTGGTCGTGCGGGTCCAGGTGCTCGCCCTCGCCCTCGTCGCTGGGCATCCGGCTCTCCGAGCACGTACGGCACAGCAGGCGGACGGACGACGACCAGTCCTCGGCGGCGAAGCCCGCGTCGGCGGCCAGCCGCTCCAGGGCGTCCCGGTCGGCCTCCGTGGCGGCCTCCAGGAGCACCACCCAGGTCGGCACCGGCGACGGCGCCCACAGCTCGATCTCGTCGAACACCGGGAAGGACGGTCCGGCCGCGGTCGTCCGTTCGCCGTTCGGCACGCCGTCGTGCAGCACCACCTCGCCCCAGCGCCGCCCGGAGGACGGCAGCGGGATGGAGAGCACCTCGATACGGGCCGGGTCCAGCCGGCGGCCCCAGACCACCTCGGCCTCGCCCTCGGGCGAGAGGCGCACGGCGGCGCTGCCCAGTTCCATGCCGACCGGTTCGGCGGACGGCGAACCCTCGCCGGGGACCTTCAGGCCGTACGCCTGCCAGGCCCGCCGGGCCAGCGGCCAGTCCTGCAGGGCGGTGGCCGCGATGCCCACGTTCCACCAGTCGGGCGCCCCGGCCTCGCGGTCCAGCAGGGCGACCGCGCGCAGTCCGGCGGCGCGCGCCTGCTCCCAGTCGTGCCGGAACTTGTGCAGCAGCGCGAGGTTGAACCAGGACTCCGACAGCCACGGCTCCATGTCGGCCGCCCGCGTCAGCAGCGCGCCCGCGTCCTCGTAACGGCCGTCACCGATCAGCGTGAAAGCGCGGTCGGTCGCCTGCCGCCACGAGGCGGAGGGCCGGTGCCGTACCTTGCCGAAGATCTTCACGATTCCCGCCTGCTGGTTGCTTCCTGGATGCCGCCCCGGACGGTGTCCAGGACGGAGGCCGGGGGCCGCATGAGGGCCCACTCGACAACCTGCCACAGATTGCCGCCGGGCTCAGCCCGGTTGCCGCGCCACCCGCGGCCCGCCACCGACCCCCTCACCGGCTCCTTGCCTTTCGCCGACCCCCTGAATCCCCGTTCGTGGGGGTTCCTTCGCATCCAACCATGCCCATCTCCGGGGCCGCTCATTACCCATCGGTTCCATGACCTTGCGCGGGCCTTTGCGTGGATCTGTACGGGGATCCGGGCGGGGCTGCCGGGGCCGGGTGCCCTCCGGCTGGATGGCTCTTCCGGGGGACCGCCGTCCGGTTCTTGTACGGTCCGGTTCTGCTCGGTCCTGGTCTGTACGGCCCGGTTCGCGCCCGTCACGCCGTCCCGGCTTGTCGCAGTGTTCCGGCCCGTATGGGCCCCAGTGCCCACGGCAGGCCTCAGCGCGGCCCCCGACGGGCGTGGCCGGCAGAACGCGCCCGGCGCCGCAACGTGCCGCCGGCGAACGGCGGTTGCCGGCAGGCGACAGCGAATCCGGTGGCCGGGGACGGTGTGCGGACGTGACCGGCGGCGGGCAACGGTACGGCCGCGTACGTCGGATGGGCCCTCAGGGCCGTGTCAGCGGCCCGCGTCCGCCGTGCGGAATCGAACCCTTGCGGGACGGCGAGTCAGTGGATCGGGCGGGACGAACCGTCCCGCCCCTCACCCCTTGGGGTGATACGCCGCGATATGCAGCGATACGCAACGAAACGCAGCGCTATTCGGCCCGCGCGGTCTCACCACGCGCGTCGAGCGTGGTGTCCGAGCCGGGCCCGGACGCCTGCTCGGGGGCCTTGGCGGCCGCGGCCGCACGGGCCTCCGCCTGCTCCTGCTTGGCCTGTTCGAGCACGCTCTGCTCGGGCACCGCCTCGCCCGCGCGGATCAGGTCGATCCGGCCCATCACCTTCGACCGCAGGTCGACCGGGACGTCGTCGTGACCGCAGCAGCGCTTGACGAGCTTCTTGACGGCCTGCTCCAGCCCGTACTTCTCCAGGCAGGGCGAGCATTCGTCGAAGTGCTCCTGGAACTTCTCGCACTCACCGGCCGGCATCTCCCGGTCGAGGTACTCGTACAGGTGGTCGAGGACCTCTGAGCAGTCCTTCTCGTGCGGCTCTCCGCAGCTCATGATCCCGAGCCTTTCCGATCGTGCGGCTGCGACGACTGCGCGGTCGCAGCGCCTGCCCCGGCGGGGACCAGCCCACGCTCACGGGCGTAATCCTCCAGCATGCCGCGCAGTTGGCGCCGGCCGCGGTGCAGCCGGGACATCACCGTGCCGATGGGTGTACCCATGATGTCGGCGATCTCCTTGTACGCAAAGCCCTCGACGTCCGCCAGATAGACGGCGATGCGGAACTCCTCCGGGATGGCCTGAAGGGCCGCCTTCACGTCGGAGTCCGGCAGGTGGTCGAGGGCCTGGGACTCGGCGGAACGCAGGCCGGTCGACATGTGCGACTCGGCGCGTGCCAGCTGCCAGTCCTCGATCTCCTCGGCGGCACTGCGCTGGGGTTCGCGCTGCTTCTTGCGGTAGGAGTTGATGAAGGTGTTGGTGAGGATGCGGTACAGCCACGCCTTGAGGTTCGTTCCCTCACGGAACTGGTGGAAGGACGCATACGCCTTCGCATACGTCTCCTGAACCAGGTCCTCCGCATCGGCCGGGTTGCGCGTCATGCGCAGCGCGGCCGAATACATCTGGTCCAGGAAGGTGAGCGCGTCCCGCTCGAAGCGCGCGTTGCGCTCGGCGACCGTCTCCCGCTTCCCGTTGCCAGCGTGCTCCTCTGCCGTGCCGTCGGTCCCTGCGTCGGTACCGGTGACCGGACCCACCTCCTCCAACACCGTGACGGATCCGGACGCGGACCCGCTCGATTCGGAGAATAGACGACGATCCGGTACCGCCGCCGCTCCAGCCATGGCGGCCTGGGCGCCCCTCAGCTGTGACCACTGCAGGTCAGCGCCCTGCGGGCGGGCTGGGCAAGCGATTCCCATGCGGCGGACTCCACTTCTTCGAAGATTCCTTCAGCGTTCCTACAACCGGCACAACAGCCGCACCCCGCACGTCATTCCCGCGCCGCGTACCCGCCCCGTGAGCATGATCACGCCGGCCCGCGGACCGGGCCGGGACGCCCGGACAGCTCTTGACAAATGCGCTTGCCGGTTCGGCAATGAAGAGATGGACGACAAGACGTACGAACGGGTGCTGACGAACGTGGGACCGCGGCTGCGGCGGCTGCGGCAGGACAGGGGAGTCACGCTCACCGCCCTCTCGGAGACGACGGGCATCTCGGTGAGCACCCTCTCCCGCCTCGAATCGGGCGGCCGCAAGGCCACGCTCGAACTGCTGCTGCCGCTCGCCCAGGCCCACCAGGTGCCGCTGGACGAACTGGTCGGCGCGCCGGAGGTGGGCGATCCGCGGGTGCGCGCGGTGCCGCAGCGCCGGGCGCACATGACGTTCGTGCCGCTGACCCGGCAACCCGGCGGACTCCAGGCGTACAAGATGATCATCGATCCGGTGCCGGGCGAGCCCGACCAGCGGACCCACGAGGGCTACGAGTGGCTGTACGTCCTCTCCGGGCGGCTGCGGCTGCTGCTCGCCGACCGGGACGTGGTACTGCGGTCCGGCGAGGCCGCGGAGTTCGACACCCGGCTGCCGCACTGGTTCGGCCCGGCGGGCGGCGAGCCGGTGGAGCTGCTCAGCCTCTTCGGGCGGCAGGGCGAGCGGATGCACGTACGCGCCCGGCCCCGCGGCAGGGACAAGGAGGACTGAGGAGGACTGAGGAGGGCGTCCGGCCGGCGGGGTTCCGCCGGGTCAGGCGAACAGCTCGTCCAGCCACTGCCCCACGGCGTCCGTGATCACGGCCATCGCCGCCGGCTCGTCGAGGTCCGCCTTCTTCGGTACGGCGAAACCGTGGTCCCCGTACGGCACCTCGGTGATACGGGTGCCCTCCGGGAACTCAGGCGGCCGCCCGAACGGGTCACGGCCGCCCTGCACCACCAGCGTCGGCAGCCCGGCCCCGGTCAGCTCGTCCGCGCGGGACTTCTCCGGCTTGCCCGGCGGGTGCAGCGGAAAGCTCAATGCCAGTACGCCGTGCGCGCCCAGGCCGCGCGCCGTACGGCAGGCCACTCGCGCCCCCGCGCTGCGTCCGCCCGCGACGACCGGCAGGCCGGGCTTCTCCACCGCGGGCCACAGCGCGGTCCAGGCCGTGTCCAGCGTCTTGGGGGCGGGCGCCAGCTTCTTGCCGGCCACCCGCCACGGCTGCTCGACCAGCGCCACGGTGTAGCCGCGCGCGGGCAGCTCCGCCGCCAGCGCGCGCAGATCGCGCGCCTTGATCCCGCCGCCGGCGCCGTGGCTGACGGCGAGGACGGCCCGCGCGTCCTGCGCCAGGTGCCAGGTGATGCGCGCCTCACCCACAGGGGTCTCAACTGTTTCGCTCACGGGATCATCCTGCCGTCCCGCCCGCCCGGAGCGGCGCCGGGGCGCGCGGCGGACCGGGCGGACGCGCGGGAGCGGACGGGCGCCCCGCGCGTCAGAACAGCGTGCCCGCCTCCGGCGCCGCCAGCTCCTTGACCAGCTCGGGACCGTTGTTGCGGACGTTGCTCACCTCGGTCGGCACCGGGTACGCGCGCATCAGCCCGGCGGGCGGCGGCGCGAGCAGCGGCAGCAGGTCGGCCACGTCCGTACGGGCCGGGTCGAGCCAGGCGTCCCACTTGTCGGGTGTCATGACCAGCGGCATCCGGGGGTGGATGTCGGCGAGCGCCTGCGGGCCCTCGCCGCCGTCCGCGTTCGCCAGCGGGGTGGTCTCGGCCTCGGTGGTGACGATCGTGCAGGTCACCCACCAGGCCTGCGGGTGGTCGTCGGGCAGGGTCCGGTCGCGCCAGAACTCGTACAGCCCGGCGAGCGCCATCACCTGGCCGTCCGCCGGCGTGACGAAGTACGGCTGTTTGCGGGGCCGCTTCTTCTTCCCCTGCTCCTCCAGCTGCCGTTCGGCCGCGGCGGTGACCCACTCGTAGTAGCCGTCGCCGGGCAGCAGGCAGCGGCGGGCCGCGAACGGCCGCCGGAACGAGGGCTTCTCGTGCACGGTCTCCGCCCGAGCGTTGATCATCTTCACGCCGACATCGGACGATTTCGCCCAGGACGGGACCAGTCCCCAGGTCAGTCTGCGCAGCTGGCGAACCGGACGACGGTCTTCCGCGTCTTTAAGGGGACGTTCGAGCACGGCGTGGACGTTCTTCGTCGGGGCGATGTTCCAGTCGGGCGCCAGGGTCTCCTCCGGCTCCCACTTCTCGACCTCGAAGAGCCCCGCCAGATCCTCGGGGCTGCGACTCGCTGCATACCGTCCGCACATGTATGCCACAGTGCCACGCCACACCAAGGGGAGAGATGGACACCGGTCATATCACCGACGTATGGGACAGGGTTTTCGGCATCCAGCCCGACCCGCCGCCCTGGCTCGTCATCGTCACCGCGGTGCTCGCCCTCGGCGCCATCGCCCCGTACCGCGCCTGGCGGCTGTCCCGCAACGCCATCACCATCGCCCACGAGGGCGGCCACGGGCTCGTCGCCCTGCTCAGCGGCCGACGGCTGTCCGGCATCCGGCTGCACTCGGACACCTCGGGACTGACGGTCTCGCGCGGCAGGCCGACCGGCCCCGGCATGGTCCTCACCGCGGCCGCCGGATACGTCACGCCGTCCCTGCTGGGCCTCCTGGGCGCCTGGCTGCTGGCCTCCGGGCACATCACGGCGCTGCTGTGGGGCGCCACCGCGCTGCTCGCCGCGATGCTGCTGATGATCCGCAACGCGTACGGCGTGCTGACCGTCGTGCTCTCCGGGGCCGCCTTCTTTCTCGTCTCCTGGCTGACCACCCCCGACGTGCAGGCCGCGTTCGCGTACGCGGTGGTGTGGTTCCTGCTGCTGGGCGGCGTACGGCCGCCCTTCGAACTCCAGGGCAAGCGGCGCCGCGGCCGCGCCGGGGACTCCGACCCCGACCAGCTGGCCCGCCTCACCCGCGCACCGGCGGCCGTCTGGCTGGGGCTCTTCCACCTCGTGACGCTGGGCTCACTGGCGGGCGGCGGGCGCTGGCTGCTGGACCTGTGAGCCGGTACGGGCCGCGCGCCGGAGCCCACGCCGGGCCGCGCGCCTGCCCCCAGCCGGTACGAACCGCGCCCCGGCACCGCTCCCGGCGGTACCTGCCCTGGTCGGACGCCCGCTCCGCCCCGTACCGGCCGTACTCCGGCCCCCCCCCGCGGGACACGCCCCGGAGCACGAGAGCGGGAGCGCGGCGCCGGACAGTGACCCGGCCCGCACTATCAGTGCCGTGTTTCCTGCAGGTTGCGCCACTTTTGATCAAGATCTGCACCCCCGTCCAGCCATTAAAGTGAGGGACATGACCGAGAGCCCCGTGCATCCCGCCCTCTGGCCCGCCCCCGCCGCTGCCGGAGCGGTCGACGCCACCGTCACCGTGCCCGGCTCCAAATCGGTCACCAACCGTGGCCTCGTCCTCGCCGCCCTGTCCTCCGAACCCGGCTGGCTGCGCCGTCCGCTGCGCTCCCGGGACACCCTGCTGATGGCCGAGGCGCTGCGCACGATGGGCGTGGGCATCGAGGAGACCGCCCCCTCCAACGCCGCCTCGACGGCCGGCGCGGACGGCGGCGGCGGCGAGGCGTGGCGGGTGATCCCGGCCGGTCTGCGCGGCCCGGCCACCGTCGACGTCGGCAACGCCGGTACGGTCATGCGCTTCCTGCCCCCGGTCGCGGCCCTCGCCGACGGCGCCATCCGCTTCGACGGCGACCCGCGCTCCTACGAGCGCCCGCTCGACGGCGTGATCAACGCGCTGCGCTCGCTCGGCGCCCGGATCGACGACGACGGCCGCGGCGCGCTGCCCATGACGGTCTTCGGCGGCGGCGCCCTGGAGGGCGGTGCCGTGGAGATCGACGCCTCCTCCTCGTCCCAGTTCGTCAGCGCGCTGCTGCTGTCCGCGCCGCGCTTCAACCAGGGCGTCGAGGTCCGGCACGTCGGCGCGGCGCTGCCCTCGATGCCGCACATCCGGATGACCGTCGACATGCTGCGCAGCGTCGGCGCCCAGGTGGACACCCCCGAGTCCGGCGGCGAGCCGAACGTCTGGCGGGTCACCCCCGGCGCCCTGCTCGGCCGCGACCTGATCGTCGAGCCGGACCTGTCCAACGCCCAGCCGTTCCTGGCGGCGGCGCTGGTCACCGGCGGACGGGTCACCATCCCCGACTGGCCCGAGCGCACCACCCAGCCCGGTGACGCGCTGCGTGAGATCTTCACCGCCATGGGCGGTTCCTGCGAACTGACCGAGCGCGGCCTGACCTTCACCGGCACCGGCCGTATCCACGGCATCGACGTGGACCTGAGCGAGGTCGGCGAGCTGACCCCGGGCATCGCCGCGGTGGCCGCCCTCGCCGACTCCCCCTCCACCCTGCGCGGCGTCGCCCACCTGCGCCTCCACGAGACCGACCGGCTGGCGGCGCTCACCAAGGAGATCAACGAGCTGGGCGGCGACGTCACGGAGACCGAGGACGGCCTGCACATCCGGCCGCGGCCGCTGCACGGCGGCGTCTTCCATACGTACGAGGACCACCGGCTGGCCACCGCCGCCGCGGTCATCGGCCTGGCCGTACCGGGCGTACAGGTCGAGAACGTGGCGACGACCGCCAAGACGCTCCCCGACTTCCCCGCCCTGTGGACCGGGATGCTCGGCGAAGCGGCGGCCCCCGCCGGGAGAGGCTGAGGCTCCTTCGACCATGCGCCGCTACGGCAAGAACCCCGACGAGGACGACATCCGCGTCCGCCCCAACCGCAAGGGCAACCGCCCCCGCACGAACATCCGGCCCAAACACGAGGACGCCAGCGAGGGCCTGGTCCTGACCGTCGACCGGGGCCGGACCACCTGCCTCATCGAGGACCGCACGGTCATCGCGATGAAGGCCCGCGAACTGGGCCGCAAGTCCGTCGTCGTCGGCGACCGGGTCGCGGTCGTCGGCGATCTGTCCGGCGCCAAGGACACCCTCGCGCGGATCGTCCGGGTCGAACCGCGCAGCTCGACCCTGCGGCGTACGGCGGACGACGACGACCCGTTCGAGCGGGTGGTCGTCGCCAACGCCGACCAGCTCGCGATCGTCACCGCGCTCGCCGACCCGGAGCCGCGGCCGCGGCTGATCGACCGCTGTCTGGTCGCCGCGTACGACGCGGGCCTGGACCCGCTGCTGGTCCTGACCAAGTCCGACCTCGCCTCCGCCGACAAGCTCCTGGAGTCCTACGGCGCGCTCGGCGTCCCGTACCTCGTCACCAACCGCGACGAACTCACCGACGGCACCGCCGCCGACCGGGTCCGGGAGCGGCTGCGCGGCCACATGACCGCCTTCGTCGGGCACTCCGGTGTCGGCAAGACCACCCTCGTCAACGCGCTGGTGCCGGACCGCAAGCGGGCCACCGGGCACGTCAACGCGGTCACCGGACGCGGCCGGCACACCACGACCTCCGCGCTCGCCCTGCCTCTCCCCGACGATGCGGGCTGGGTCATCGACACCCCCGGCGTCCGCTCCTTCGGCCTCCACCACGTGGACCCGGCCCGGGTCGTCCTGGCCTTCCCCGACCTGGTTCCCGGCACCGCCGACTGCCCGCGCGCGTGCAGCCACGACGAGCCGGACTGCGCCCTGGACCAGTGGGTCGCCGACGGCCACGCGGACCCGGCGCGGCTGTACTCACTACGCCGCCTGCTGGCCACCAGGGAGCGACGCGAGGGGGACTGATCGCGCAAGTTTGCTGCCCCGCACCCGAGGTAAATGCATAATCACACCAAGGCTGGCGAAGCGGTCACGGACCGTACGGAGGCAATGGACATGGCGTGGCTGCTCGTCGTGGTGGCGGGGCTCCTGGAAACCGGGTTCGCAGTCTGCCTCAAGCTCTCGCACGGCTTCACCCGGCTCTGGCCCACCATCGCCTTCGCCTGCTTCGCCCTCGGCAGCTTCGGCCTGCTCACCCTCTCCCTGAAGAAACTCGACGTGGGCCCGGCCTACGCGGTCTGGACCGGCATCGGCGCCGCCGGCACCGCCATCTACGGCATGATCTTCCTCGGCGACCTCGTCTCCGTCCTCAAGCTGGTCTCCATCACCTTCGTCATCGTCGGCGTCATCGGCCTTCAGCTCTCGGGGTCGGCCCACTAGAAGTGCGGCCCCCCGCCCGCCCGTGGCGGTCAGGAGCGGTGGGCCGCGTGGGCGAAGGCCCGGTGGAGCTGGCGGGTGAGGTCTTCCGGTTCGGCGGGCGCGACGACGTACGACAGGGTGAGGCGGGCCGCGGTGGCGCACGCGGTGCCCAGTTCAGAAAGGCTCTCCTTGGGCCAGTCGGCCTCCAGCGCCGCCACCGCGCAGTCGCTGAACCTGCTCACCAGATCGGTCGGCCCCGGCGGAGGCCCGTCCGCGCGCGCCCCCGGCTGGCTGCCCGCGCCGCCGGGATGCACCCCGCGCCGTCCCGGCACTCCGGCCGCCGGGGCCGGCAGGCGCTCGCTCCAGCAGCCCGTCAGCGCCGCCCGTACCAGCGGATTGGTCCGCGCCGCCCGTACGGTCCACGCGGCGGCGGCCACCACCCGGTCCTCCACGTCACCGCCCGCCGCTCCCGGCACCGGGCCCGATTCCGCCAGGGCCCGGGTCACGCCGGCGATGTAGCCCTCGGTCTCCCGCCGCACCAGGGCCCTGGCCAGGCCTTCCTTGCTGCCGAACTCGTTGTAGAGGGTCTGCCGGGACACCCCGGCCTCGGCCGCGACATCGACCATCCGGACACCTGCCCACGGCCTGGCCGCGAGCGCCGCGTAAGCGGCGTCCAGCAGGGACTCACGCGCTGTAGGCATCGTCGCCTCCCAGGCCGCCGGCCCAGATGGCCGGTGTGCCGCACAGAATTGACTCGCCGCCAGAGGCTGTCAAGGGTCCGTACGCGCCGGGCAACCGGCGTCATGTGGCTCGCGCCGGAGACCAGTCGATACTGTTCGCACATGCCCGACTATCACGATGACCTCCGCCTCGGCCACGTCCTGGCGGACGCCGCCGACGCCGCGACCATGGAGCGGTTCAAGGCACTCGACCTCAAGGTCGAGACCAAACCGGACATGACTCCGGTGAGCGAGGCCGACAAGGCGGCCGAGGAACTGATCCGTGGTCATCTGCAGCGCGCCCGTCCGCGCGACGCCGTCCTGGGCGAGGAGTTCGGCAGCGAGGGCTCGGGCCCGCGCCGCTGGATCATCGACCCCATCGACGGGACGAAGAACTATGTGCGCGGCGTCCCGGTCTGGGCCACGCTCATCGCCCTGATGGAACGCGGCGAGGGCGGCGACCGCCCGGTGGTCGGCGTCGTCTCCGCACCCGCGCTCAACCGCCGCTGGTGGGCGGCGGAGGGCCTCGGCGCGTACACGGGCCGCAGCCTGACCTCCGCTTCCCGGCTCCAGGCCTCGCAGGTGGGCCGCATCCAGGACGCGTCGTTCGCGTACTCCTCCCTCACCGGCTGGGAGGAGCAGGGTCGGCTGCCCGGCTTCCTCGAACTGTCCCGGGACTGCTGGCGCACCCGCGGCTACGGCGACTTCTGGCCGTACATGATGGTCGCCGAAGGCTCGGTGGACATCTGCGCGGAGCCGGAGCTGTCGCTGTGGGACATGGCGGCCTGCGCCGTCGTCGTGCAGGAGTCGGGCGGCCGGTTCACCGGTCTGGACGGCGTGCCGGGCCCGCACAGCGGGAACGCCGCGGCCTCCAACGGCCTGCTGCACGAGGAGTTGCTCAACTACATCGGTGACGGGCGCCGCTGAGGTCCCGCCCGGCCCGAACCGGTATACGAACCGGCACCCGGGGGCGTGCGAACGGAAAGCGTCCGTTCCGCGCCCCTTGTTGCTCCCCCGGGTGCATGTGAACATGAGAACACCGAGGCTTGTGAACTTGTGAATCGATTCGCAAGGTGCGCTCCACAAGCGACAAGGAGGTGGCTCCATTCCATGCCCATGTACGTGCGCAACGCCATGAGCACGGTGGTCCTCACCATCGGGCCCGCCCACACCCTCCGCCAGGCAGCCCATCTGATGGCGGCGCGGCGCGTCGGCGCGGCCGTCGTCCTGGACACCGACACCAGCGGGCTCGGCATCCTCACCGAACGCGACATCCTCAACTCCCTGGGCGCCGGTCAGGACCCGGACCAGGAGGTCGCACAGGCCCACACGACCTCGGACGTGGTCTTCGCCGCTCCGGAGTGGACCCTCGACGAAGCCGCCACCGCCATGGTGCACGGCGGCTTCCGGCACCTCATCGTGCTCGACGACCTGGAACCGGTGGGCATCGTGTCGGTCCGCGACATCATCCGGTGCCGGGCCACGGTCCCGGAGCGGCACGCGGAACGGGTCAGCGCCGTACCGGCGTGACGCCACCCGCACGGAGGTGACGGTGGACGGGAGGCTGTACGGCGTCCCGTCCGCACCGGGACGCGGCAGTACGGCGGCCGGCGCGCACGGCGTGGTCGCACCGCGGCCGGCGTGCGGTCGTACGGCGTCCCCGCGCGCGGCCGTACGGTGTCCCGCGGGCACGCGAAGAGGCCGGAGCCCATTGGCGTCCGGCCTCTTCGGTGTTACGGCAAGGGATGGGTCAGCCGCGCAGGGCCTGGACCGCGGCCTCCAGCCGCTTGCCGTAGTCGGGGTCCGCCTTGCGGAAGTTCTCGATCGCGCGCTGGGCGATGTCGTCGCGCGAGACCTTCGAGATGAAGCCGGCCAGGTTGTCGACCAGGCGCTCCTTCTCCTCTTCCGTCATCAGGCGGTACAGGTTGCCGGCCTGCACGAAGTCGTTGTCCTCGGCGTGCGAGGGCGCTTCCGTCTCACCGGTCGTGCCGCTCACCGCGATCGGCTGCCACAGCGGGCGGTCGGTCTGCACCGGACCGTCGAAGCTGTTCGGCTCGTAGTTCTTCGCGCGGCCGTGGCGGCCGTCGTAGAGGTAGCCGTCGCGGCCGTGCGAGCGCGCGTCGGTGGCGTGCGGGCGGTTGACCGGCAGGTGGTCGGCGTTGATGCCGACGCGGTAGCGGTGGGCGTCCGCGTACGCGAACAGGCGGCCCTGGAGCATCTTGTCGGGCGAGGGGCCGATACCCGGCACGAAGTGGTGCGGGGAGAAGACGGACTGCTCGACCTCGGCGAAGACGTTCTCCGGGTTGCGGTTGAGCTCCAGCTTGCCGATCTCGATCGGCGGGTAGTCCGCGTGCGGCCAGACCTTGGTCAGGTCGAACGGGTTGAAGCGGTACGTCGCCGCGTCGGCGGCCGGCATGATCTGCACCTGGACGGTCCAGCTCGGGAACTCGCCGCGCTCGATCGACTCGCGCAGGTCGCGCTGGTGGCTGTCCGGGTCCTCACCGGCGAGCTTGGCGGCCTCGGCCGCGGTGAGGTTCTTGATACCCTGGTCGGTCTTGAAGTGGTACTTGACCCAGAAGACCTCGCCGGCCTCGTTGTTCCACTGGTAGGTGTGCGAGCCGAAGCCGTCCATGTGGCGGTAGGACGCCGGGATGCCGCGGTCACCGAAGAGCCAGGTCACCTGGTGGGTGGACTCGGGCGACAGGCCCCAGAAGTCCCAGACGTTGTCCGCCTCCTGCGAGCCGGTGTACGGGTCGCGCTTCTGGGTGTGGATGAAGTCGGGGAACTTGATGGCGTCCTTGATGAAGAACACCGGGGTGTTGTTGCCGACGAGGTCGTAGTTGCCCTCTTCGGTGTAGAACTTCAGCGCGAAGCCGCGCGGGTCGCGCACCGCGTCGGCGGAGCCGAGGTTGCCGGCGACCGTGGAGAACCGCAGGAAGGTCTCGGTCTGCTTGCCGACCTCGGAGAGGAACTTGGCGCGGGTGTACCGCGAGACGTCCGCGGTCACCGTGAACGTGCCGTACGCACCGGCGCCGCGGGCGTGCACCACGCGCTCCGGGATGCGCTCGCGGTTGAAGTGCGCGAGCTTCTCCAGCAGGAGCTGGTCCTGGATGAGTCCGGGGCCGCCGATGCCGGCCGTCTCGCTGTTCTGGTTGTCCGCGACCGGAGCCCCGGCCTCCGTGGTCAGCGGTCCGGTGCTGCTCTGTACCGACACGTGCGCCTCCTGAGTCATGAACCTGCCCTTGGCTTGCGCCGAAACCGATCCTACATTGGACAATGTCTAAGTCAAGAAGAACTGGAAACTCGTACCGAATCCGGTGATGGACGAGCCACTGCTACCCTGGCCTTATCTGACTGATAGGTGATTGGCATGAGTGACCTGCTGGAACGACTCCGGGGACGCGGCTGGCGGCTGACCGCGCAGCGACGCGTCGTCGCCGAGGTCCTCGACGGGGACCACGTCCACTACACCGCTGACGAAGTGCACGCGCGGGCGACCGAGCGCCTGCCGGAGATCTCGCGCGCGACCGTGTACAACACGCTCGGCGAGCTGGTCTCGCTCGGCGAGGTGATCGAGGTCAGCACGGACGGCCGCGCCAAGCGGTACGACCCCAACGCCCACCACGACCACCAGCACCTGGTGTGCTCGCGGTGCGGGACGATAAGGGACGTACACCTGGACAGCGACCCGCTCGCCGCGCTCCCGGTGCCGGAACGCTTCGGCTTCCAGGTCTCCGAGGTGTCGGTGACGTACCGGGGCATCTGCCCCAACTGCCACTCCCACACCTGAGCCCGGGCGCGACCACGCCGGTCCCGGACTACAGTCGCACCAGCCTGACGAAGAGCCCGCCCCGGCCGGCGGGCTCTTCGCCGTGCGTGCCCCCTTCCGCCAGCGCCCTCACCCTCCACCGGTATGTCCCGATGCATTCGGGTGTGGCAGTTTTCGCCCAGCCCACCGGGGCACCCAGGGCCCAGGAGGTGGTCACCGTGCCCGAGCCCGGCAGCAAGGACTACGACAAGCGCCGCGCCCGGCTCCGCAAGGACGCCGAGAACAGCGGTATCAGCGATCAGCAGGCCAACGAGGAAGCGAACGAGACCCTCCAGAACGAGGAGGGCCGGCACAGCCGGGGCCCGCGCACCGAGCGCGGCCGGGGCCCGAAGGGCGAACGTACCGGCGAATGACGCGCCGACGCCCCGCCCGTACGCCGACACGACGAAGGCCCGGATTCCTGGGAATCCGGGCCTTCGTCTTCAGTAGCGGGGACAGGATTTGAACCTGCGACCTCTGGGTTATGAGCCCAGCGAGCTACCGAGCTGCTCCACCCCGCGCCGTTGTGTGTCTACTGTAACCTCACCGCGACGACCAGCGCAAATCACGTTCCGTTGCCCTGTAGCCAGCGGCGTCCGTACGGCCGGGCGGCGGGCGGACCGCGCCGTACGGGGCAGGCCGCGCCACCCCGTACGACGCGTCTTACGCCGTCAGCTCCTCCTGGAGCGCCTCACGCAGCCGGGCCGCGCGCTCCGCGACCTCCGGCGGCCCCAGCTCCACGGCCCGCCGGCACCACTGGTGCCCCTCGGCGAGCGCGCCGCGCCGTGCGGCGAGCAGGGCCAGGCGCAGGGCGGCGCGCCCGTGCCCGTCCTCGGCCGCGCGGGTCCACCACAGGGCGGCCTCGGGCAGGCTGCCCTCCCTGGCCAGCAGCAGGCCGAGGTTGAAGGCGCCGTTGCGGCTGCCCGCCTCGGCCGCGGCGCGGTACCAGCGGGCGGCTTCGACCACATCGCCCCGCGCCGCCGCGAACATGCCAACCCGTACCTGGGCGCGCCGGTGCCCCTGCTGCGCGGCGTGCTCGTACCACCGGGTGCACTCGTCGTCCCGCCGCCGCTCGACCGCGCCGCCGTCGCGGCGGTCCAGCAGGTCGGCGAGGCGGAATGCCGCCTCGGCGCTGCCGCCCTCGGCCGCGCAGCGCAGGTTGCGTTCGGCGGCCTCCGTGTCACCGTCGCGCAGTTGGACGATGGCGACCTGGAGGGCGGCCTCGGTGTGGCCGGCCGCCGCGGCACGCTCGTACCACTCGTGCGCCATCCGCTCCGCGCCGCGCTCGGCGTACAGGATGCCGAGGTTGAAGGCGGCGTCCACGCTGCCCGCCTCGGCGGCCTTGGAGAACCACGGCTCGGCGCCGGCCGAGTCGCCGCGCTGGAGCAGCATGATGGCGAGCGCGTTGGCGGCCTCGCGGTGCCCGGCGTAGGCGGCGCGGCGGTACCACTGCTCGCCGCGGCCGTCCCGGCCCTGCTCGGCGCAGAGCAGGCCGATGTTGTACGCGCCGTTCACATCGCCCGCGTCCAGCGCCGCGCGGTACCAGCGCTCGGCGGTCTGCGTCTCGCCGCGGTCGGCGTGCAGCGCGCCCAGCGCGTTGGCGGCGTTGCCGTCGCCGTCCTGGGCGGCTCGGCGCCACCACTCGGCGGCGCTCTCCTCGTCGCCCGCGTCGCGCAGCAGGAAGCCGAGGGCGCAGGCGGCCCGCGCCTCACCGCCCTTGGCGGCGGTCAGGTACCAGCGGCCGGCCTCCTGGGTGTCGCCGCGCTCCTCCAGGAGCGTGCCCAGGTGCAGGGCGGCACGGCGGTGCCCACGCGCGGCGGCCTGGCGGTACCACTGCTCGGCCTCGGCGTCCGGGGTGCCGTCGCCCGTGGCGGCGGCGCGGTCGTCCAGCAGGCGGGCGAGGCGGTACGCGGCTTCGCGGTGCCCGCGCTCGGCGGCGGCCCGGAACCAGCGCTCGGCGCCGACGTCGCCGCGGTGCTCCAGGAGGTCGGCGAGGGCGTACGCGCCCAGGCAGTGCCCCGACTCGGCGGACTGGCGCAGCCAGTACTCGGCGGCGGGCTCGTCGCCGCGCTCGCGGTAGAAGCGGCCGAGCGCGTGGGCGGCAGCGGCGGATCCGGCGACGGCGGCGATCCGCCACCAGCCGGCCGCCTCGTCCGCGTAACCGCGCTGGTGCAGCAGGACGCCCAGGTTGTTGGCGGCCGCGCGGTCGCCGGCCGCGGTGGCGGAGCGCAGGTACGGTTCGGCGCCGTCCAGGTCGCCGCGGCGCAGCAGCGTCGCGCCCAGCACGCTCATGGCTCCGGTGTCGCCGGCTTCGGCGGCCCGGCGGTGGTGGGCTTCGGCCACGGCTTCGGACGCCTCTGCGGCGGCGTCGGCCTCGATCACGTCCAGCGGCATGTCGGCGTCACGCTGGTCCGGAAGCACGGTGTCCCGTCCGTCCGGTGTCCCGGATTCGCGCCCGTCGTCGGGCGCGTGCACAAACCGGCCTGTCTCCAACAACCTTGCCTTGTCCCCCATGAGGGCCATCGTCGCACCACCCGCAACCCGCGTACACCTGGTATACCGCAGCCAGTGAGGTCACTACAGCGTTTTGTCGACTTCCCGATACAGAGACATGCCAAACTCCGTTCTCCTCCACTGCCGTTCACATCTGGAAAAGGCGCACCCGCCCGGGCGTGTCGCGCCACACATGACGAAGGCCCGGATCCCAAGGATCCGGGCCTTCGTTCTTCAGTAGCGGGGACAGGATTTGAACCTGCGACCTCTGGGTTATGAGCCCAGCGAGCTACCGAGCTGCTCCACCCCGCGCCGTTGTGTGTCAAAGGTACCACGGCACGGAGGCGGTCCCGGCCCGCTGGTCGTCTCCCAGGGGCCGGGACCGCGATGTCAGCTTCCGCCGGTGCCGCCGTTCTTGCCGGCGTCACCCTTCTGAGCGGACTTCTTCTCCGCCTCGGCCGCCCGGTCCAGGGCCGCCTTCAGCTTCTTCTGCGCCTCGCCGTAGCCGGCCCAGTCGCCTTCCTTGCGGGCCTTCTCGCCCTCCTCGTACGCCTTCACGGCGTCGTCGAGGGCCTGTTGCACCGTCTGGTCGGCGGGCGGCTGCTGTCCCGTGTCGCCGTCACCGGACGGCGGCTGCTCCGTACCGGAGCCCGGCGGCTTCTTGCCGAACACCACGTCGAGCGCCTCGGCCAGGTTGTTGCCCAGCACGGGGTCGTTCTCGCCGTAGCTGACCAGCACCTTCTTCAGCAGCGGGTAGTTGGTGCCCGCGCCGCGCAGGTAGACCGGCTCGACGTACAGCAGGCCGCCGTTCATCGGGACCGTCAGCAGGTTGCCGTACTCGATCTCGGAGTCACCGAGTTTCTTGAGGATGTTCAGCTCGTTGGCGATCTTCGGATCGGAGTTGAACTTCGACTGGACCTGCTGTGGTCCGGGCACCGGTGTCTGGGACGGCAGTTTGAGCACTCTGATCCTGCCGTAGTCACCACTGGTGGCATTGGCGTCGACCGCCATGAACGCACCCAGGTTGTCCCGCTTGTTGGGTGTGAACGTCGTGGTGAGCGCGAAGGTCTGGGCCTTCTGGTCCGGCATCTTCAGGCTCTGGTAGTACGGCGGCACCGAGTTGCCTGACTTGTTCGTCGGGTCGTTCGGGACCTGCCAGCGCTCGCTGCCCGTGTAGAAGGTGTTCGGGTCGGTGACGTGGTACGTCGTCAGCAGCTGGCGCTGCACCTTGAAGAGGTCCTGCGGGTAGCGCATGTGCTCCATCAGGGACTTGCTGATGGAACTCTTCTTCTCGACCGTCCCCGGGAACGACTTCATCCAGGTCTTCAGGACCGGGTCCTTGGTGTCCCACTCGTAGAGCTTGACCGAGCCGTCATAGGCGTCGACCGTGGCCTTGACCGAGTTGCGGATGTAATTGACCTGATTCTGCTGGGCGACGACCGCCCGCTGACCGTCGGTGAGCGAGTCGGCCGTGGTGTCGCCGAGCGTGGTGCGCGAGGCGTACGGGTAGCCGTTGCTCGTCGTGTAAGCGTCGACGATCCACTTGATCCGGCCGTCGATGACCGCCGGGTAGGCGTCGCCGTCGATGGTCAGCCAGGGGGCGACCGCCTCCACGCGCTCCTTGGGCGTGCGGTTGTACAGGATCCGCGAATCCTTGCCGATGGCGCCCGAGTAGAGGATCTGCGGCTCGCCGAACGCGACCGCGTAGGCGGCGCGGTTGACCGGGTTGTCGAGGTTCACCCCGCTCTTGCCCGTGTAGCTGTAACTCTTCTCGCCGCTCTTGTCTGAGGAGTAGTCCAGCTCTTTCTGCGGCCCGCCCACGATCGAGTACTGGGTGGTCTTCTCGCCGTAGTACACCCGCTGCTCGTACGGGCCGAACTGGCCCTTCGAGGGCAGCTCGCTCTCGGTGTAGGCCGGCTCGCCGCCCTCGGCGAACGTGGTGCCCTTCGCCGCCACGGCGCCGTACCCGTGGGTGTACTTGAAGTGGTCGTTGATCCAGTTCCGCTCGGAGACACCGTTGAGGTTCAGCTCGCGCAGACCGATGACGGTGTCCTGGTCCTTGCCGTCCTTGTCCTTGTACCGGTCGACGTCCAGGGTGGACGGGAACTGGTAGTAGCTGCGGACCTGCTGCCGCTGCTGGAAGGCCGGGGAGACCACGTTCGGGTCGAGCAGACGCACGCTGGCGGTGGTGTCGGCGGCGTCCCGCAGCTTCTGCCGGTCCGTGTCGTCCTTCGGCTTGTAGTTGCCGTCATAGCTCTGCACGTCGACACCGTTGATGTCGTACGCGTCGCGGGTCGCCTTGATGTTCTGCTTGATGTACGGCGCTTCCTTGGCCTGCTCGTTCGGCTGGACCTGGAACTTCTGCACGATGGCCGGATACAGACCGCCGATGAGGACCGCGGAGAGCACCATCAGGCCGAAGCCGATGACCGGCAGCTGCCAGGTGCGGCGCCACAGCGTCGCGAAGAAGAGCACCGCGCAGATCGCCGCGATGAAGAACAGGATCGTCTTGGCCGGCAGGTAGGCGTTGGCGTCCACATAGCGCAGGCCGGTCCAGCCGTCGGCGGACTTCAGCCCGCTGGACTTCACCGCCAGGCCGTACCGGTCGAGCCAGTACGCGATGGCCTTGAGCGACACGAAGATGCCCAGCACCACGGACAGGTGGCCGGTGGCGGCGGCCGTCGCGCGCGAGCCGGGGCTCGTGACGCGCAGCCCGCCGTACAGGTAGTGGGTGAGCGCCGCGGCGATCAGGCACAGCACCGCGCACGCGAAGCCGAAGCTGAGCAGGAAGCGGTACCAGGGCAGGTCGAAGGCGTAGAACGAGACGTCCTTGCCGAACTGCGGGTCCTTCTGGCCGAACGGCACGCCGTTCACCCACTGGAGCCACGTACGCCACTGGCCGGAGGCCGACGCGCCGGCGATCAGGCCCACCACCGCGGTGACCGCGAGCAGCGCCCACTTCTTGTAGGGGGCGATGCCCATCCGGTAGCGGTCCAGGCTCTGCTGCTCCATGGACATCGCGCTCAGCGGGGGCCGCAGGCGGTGCGCCAGCCAGACGTTGACGCCGACCGCGACGGCCATCAGGGCGCCGAAGGCGAGAAACAGTCCGATCTTCGTCAACAGGGTGGTGGTGAAGACCGAGGAGAAATCGACCGACCGGTACCAGAGCCAGTCGGTCCAGAACCCGGAGAACATGACGAAGAGCATGGCCAGCACGGCCAGCACGCCCAGTGTCATGAGCAGGGTCCGGACCCGCCGGGACGGTCGGCCGACTCTGATCCGTGGCCCTGTCGGGCCTCCGCCGCGGTCCGGCATCTGGAAAGCCAAGGTGCGCACCTCGAAGTTCGCTGTCGTATTGAGCAGGCCCGGCGATAGTAGGACCCACTGTTGCAACTTACTAAGGCTTTACTCGGTTCCCGTTTTCCGGGGTTCGCAAGGCACGATATTGAGCATGAACAACCTTCCCGTCGACGGCACCCCCCTCGCCGCCAGCCCGCTGACCCGTGCCGTACTCGAAATCGACGAGTACGCCGCCGGGCTCGGCTGGGACCAGCCCGCCCGCCTCTTCGCCCTCGTGGACACCGCCCAGCTCCGTGAGCAGGAACCTTCGCTCGCCGAACAGCTCGGTATCGACGACTCCACCACCGCCTCACTGACCCCGGTCGAGCAGGACGAGATCCCCGCCGACGCTCCGCTGGACGAGTTCCTGGCCACCATCGGCTGGCCGGACGCGGTGGCCGGCTGTGCGATGACCGTGGAGCGGCTGATGCTGCCGCCGTCCGCGGAGGACTCCGTACCGGCGGGCATGGACGAGGCCCAGCTCGCCAAGTGGGTCGCCGAGCACCCGGACCGGCAGGAGGTGCGGATGACGGTGGCGGTGCTGCGGGACGGCACGCGGGAGTCGGCGCTGCGGCTGCGGGAGAAGGACGCCACGTCCGAGGTGCTGACCGGCTCGCAGCTCGTGCCGGGGCTGGCGGACGCGCTGGCCGCCACCTTCGAGGGCTGAGGGCGCAGGCTCCGGCACCGGGGCCGCCCGGAGCCGCCCGGGGCCGGGAGACGCCGCTCTGCCCCGGTCCACGGCCCGGTCCGGCCGCACGGCTCCGGCCCGCGGCCGTGCCGTGCCGGCTCGGGACCCGTACGGGCTGGGCCGCCTACTTGTTCGCGGGGCAGCTCGGCAGGCCGGCCGTGTCTCCCTTGCGGATCTTCTCCAGGGACGTCAGCGCGTCCTGAATGGTGTCCACCTTGACCAGGCGCAGGCCCTCCGGGTGGTCGTCGACGACGGTCGCGCAGTTGTCCTTGGGTGTCAGGAAGTACTCGGCGCCCTTGTTGCGCGCGCCGACGACCTTCATCGCGATGCCGCCGATCGGGCCGACCTTGCCGTCCGCGTCGATCGTGCCCGTACCGGCCACGAACTTTCCGCCGGTCATGTCCTCGGGCGTGAGCTTGTCGATGATCCCGAGGGCGAACATCAGCCCGGCGCTGGGGCCGCTGACGTCGGCCAGCTTGATGTCGACATTGAACGGGAACGTGTAGTCGATGCCGGCCTGGATGCCGACGACGGCCCGGCCGCCCTTCGCCTTCGCGGTCGTGACGGCGACGTCCTTGGTCGGGCCCTCGGGCCGCTTGCCCTTCTTCTGGGCCGCGGCCGCCTCCTTGGCCGGGATGACCGTGAAGACCGCCTGCTCGCCGGGCTTGTGCCGGGTGACGAGCCTGGCGACGTCCGTGTGGGTCTTGACCTGCGTACCGTCCACGGCCTTGATCACGTCACCGGCGTGCAGCTTGCCGTCCGCGGGGGCGTCCTTGACGACGGATGCCACGACCGTCTGGGAGCCGACCGGAATCTTCAGCTGCTTGAACGCCGCGACCTTGGCGCTCTCCAGGGACTGGCTGAACTCCTCGGCGTTCTGCTGGTCGGACTGCTCCGCCGTCTGGCCCTCGGGGTAGAGGGTCTTGTGGGGTACCACGATGCTGTCGTGCTTCAGCCAGCCGACGACCGCCTCGAAGAGGTTCATGCGGTACTCGGCGCCGGTGACCCGGACCGTGACCATGTTCAGGTTGCCGGAGGTCGGATACGTCTTGTGGCCGGATATCTGCAGCACCGGCTCGCCCTTGTGCTCGCCCAGGGTGTTGGTGGTGGGCCCCGGATACATCTCGGAATACGGAACGGGAATCACCATTCCGGCGCAGATCAGCGCAATCAGCATCACGAGAGAGGCGAGCAGCGTCGCGGTGCGGCGTGGCATGGAACGACAGTACGGGACGCCTCCGACACCCGGTCCCCGGGGCCGTCCGTCCGAGGCCGTCCGTCCGAGGGCGGGCGGAACGGCGCACGGACGCCGGTCAAGGCCTGGGATCAGGGCGTCGGTCGGAGCTTCCGGTCAGGACGTCGGCCAGGACTTCCGGACAGGGCGCCGGGCAACCGGAGTCATGGCGGCCGCTTGCGTCCGCGTACGCCCGCCACGGCCCCGGCTCATCCGGTCATGCTCATGCCGCGTCAGAACCGGAATGCGCCTTCTCGGGCTTCTCCATCGCCTCCCGGAAGCGCGCGTAGCCCGCCAGTTCCGCGACGTCCCCGGTCCTGCGGTTGCGCGATGCCCAACTGCTCCACACGACGGCGGCGATGACGGCCAGAACCGGAATCAGCAACCAGAGGAGCGCTCCCATAGCGGCCTCCCGACCCCTTGTAACAACCGCAACGACGAATAAGCAGATTAACCATCTGCCAGGTCAACGCTTACGCCAGGGGGCGGGTTACGCAACTGGAGCGCACGTCAAGAATTTCTCGAAACCACCCGGAACGGACACCACCGCACGGAACCGGCCGTCAACAGGCACCGACCCACTCCTCCGTGCCGTCCGAAAAGCGCTGGTGCTTCCAGATCGGCACCTCGTGCTTGAGGTCGTCGATCAGCCGCCGGCAGGCCGCGAACGCCTCCGCCCGGTGCGGGCAGGAGACCGCCACGACCACCGCCAGGTCACCGACGGTCAGCTCGCCGACGCGGTGCACCGCGGCCAGCGCGCGTACCGGGAAGTCGGCCGCCACCTTCTCGGCGACACGGCGCAGTTCGGCCTCGGCACTCGGGTGCGCCGAGTAGCCGAGGGCGTCGACGTCGGCGCCGCCGTCGTGCGAGCGGACCGTACCGACGAACAGGGCCGTGCCGCCGGCGGCCGGATCGCCGACGGCCGCGAAGACCTCGTCCAAGGACAGCGGGGAGTCACGGACCGCGAGGAGGCGGATCGCGTCCGCCGCACCCTGCTCGCCCGGGTGGTCATACGTGCCTGGCATGGCTCCATCGTGCCGTACGGGACGGCCCTGCGGGGCATGGCCTTTCCACCGGTCCTGCGACAGGGCCCGTTGGAGGCTCCTACAGGGGCGGGGCGGCGGAGGCTTCCGTGGTCGTACGGAAGTCTCTGTGCGGCTGTCACGGCCGTACGGAGGCGCCTCCGGCCTCCGCACGGAGGCTTCTCCCCGCCGTACGGAGGGCTCCCTGTGGCCGTACGGCGGTCCCCGCGGCCTCGCGACCATGGCCGAGCCCCGGGGCCCCTCAGGTCCTCAGATGCGCCGACGGGCCTTACGTGCGCGGCGCACCAGGGCGGCGGTGCCCAGGAGGGCGACCGTCGCGCCGGCCGCTCCGGCGGCGGTGGCGTCCTTGCGGCCCAGGCGGCGACCCGCGACCGTGTGCCGGCCCGCGACCTCCTCCAGCAGCTCGGCCAGCACCTCCTCGTTCGTCCACCGGGGGCGCCAGCCCGCCTCGTGCAGCCGGCTGCCGCTGACGACCCACGGGTGCATCGTGTACGCCAGGTCTCCGGCGGGCGACGGTGTGAGGCCGATCCGGTGCAGCCGGGCCGCGGCGCCGAGCGCCACCGAGGACGGCAGCTCCATGCGCCGGATGCCGGACAGCTCCTCGACCTCCTCCTGCTCCAGCCAGCCGTCGCAGCCCACCGCCAGCTCGCCCTCGACCTTCTCCAGCGCGGCATACAGCAGGGCGCTGACCAGGTCCTCCACGTGGCAGAACTGCCAGGCCGGGCGCGAACCGGCCACGACCAGCAGCCGCGGCGACTCGAAGTAGCGGGTCAGCGCGGTGTCCGTGCCGCCCACCAGGACGGTGGGGCGCAGGACGGTGACGTTCAGGCCGGGGTGCGCGCGGGGCGCGCGGTGCGCCAGGCGCTCGATCTCCAGGAGGTCGCCGACCCCGGTGGCGTCGGCGGTGGCCCGCAGCTCGGCGTCCTCGGCCAGCGGCACGTCGTTGTCGGGGAGCGCGCCGTAGACCATGGCGGAGGTGCAGAGCACGACCCGGTGCACACCGGCGGCCGCGGCGGCCGTGAGGACCGTCTGCGTACCGCGCACGTTGTACGCCGTACGGGCCGCCGCGTCGGTCTCCAGGTCGAGGTCGACGGCGAGATGTACGACGACGTCGGCGCCGCGCAGCTTGTCGGCGATGGCCGGGTCGCGGACGTCCAGGACGTGCCAGTGCGCCTCGGTGGCCTCGCCGCGCCGCTCGTCGATGGCCACGACCCGCTTGACCTCGTCGGACTCGGTCAGCGCCTGGGTCAGCAGGGCCCCCACGCCGGAGGCGGCGCCGGTGACCGCGACGACGGGGCGGCGCAGCGGCCGGGCGGGCGCGGCGTCCGCCTGTTTTTCTGCGTTCTCGGTGTCGGCGGCAGCGTTTCGCGCTGCGCGAACGGTCGGATCTGGGGAACTCACCGGGCGTCTCCAGCGGTTGTCTTCAGTGCGTAGGCGTGCTGACGCGTACGTACCAGGTGGCGTCCATCCTGCCGCAGGCGCCGGGAAGGCGAAGCACCGAGCCCCGAAGCGGGGCGGGTGTCTAGGCTGGAAGAGAATGTCGGGCAGCCGCCGCCGGCCCGGGCCGGCGGCCCTACGAGCCGAGGAAACCCGTGAGTGACACCCCATTTGGATTCGGCCTTCCGCCGGAGGAGCCGGAGGACGGCGACAACGGCAAGAAGAAGGGCGGCCAGGGAGGTAGCCAGGGCCCCGCGAACCCGTTCGGATTCGGCGGCGGGAGCGGCGGCGCGGACCATCCGTTCGCGGCGCTCTTCGGCGGCATGGGCGGTCCTGGTGGCGAGATGAATCCTGGCGATCTTGGCGCCGCCTTCCAGAAACTGGGCCAGATGCTCTCGTACGAGGGCGGCCCGGTGAACTGGGACATGGCCAAGGACATCGCGCGGCAGACCGTCGCGCAGGGCGCCGAGGACGGCACCAAGGACGCGAGCGTCTCCCCCGGTGAGCGGGCGGCCGTCGAGGAGGCCGTGCGCCTCGCCGACCTGTGGCTGGACGGTGTGACGTCGCTGCCGTCGGGCGCGGGCACGGTGCTGTCGTGGAGCCGCGCCGAGTGGGTCGAGGAGACCCTGCCGGTGTGGAAGGACCTGGTGGACCCGGTCGCGGAGCGCGTCGGCGCGGCCATGGGTGACGTCCTGCCCGAGGAGATGCAGGCCATGGCGGGCCCGCTGCTCGGCATGATGCGCTCCATGGGCGGTGCCATGTTCGGCACCCAGATCGGGCAGGCGCTGGGCGTGCTGGCCGGTGAGGTCGTGGGTTCCACGGACGTCGGGCTGCCCCTGGGGCCGGCCGGCAAGGCCGCGCTGCTGCCGGGCAACATCGCCAACTTCGGTTCGGGTCTCGGCGTGCCCGAGGAGGAGGTGCGGCTCTACCTGGCCCTGCGCGAGGCCGCCCACCAGCGGCTCTTCGCCCATGTGCCGTGGCTGCGCTCGCACCTGTTCGGCGCGGTCGAGGGGTACGCCCGCGGCATCAAGGTCGACACGACCAAGCTGGAGGACGTGGTCGGCCAGCTCGACCCGCAGCACCCCGAGGAGCTGCAGAACGCCCTCCAGCAGGGCATGTTCCAGCCCGAGGACACCCCGGAGCAGAAGGCGGCGCTGGCCCGCCTGGAGACGGCGCTGGCCCTCGTCGAGGGCTGGGTGGACGCGGTCGTGCACGCCGCCGCCTCCCCGCACCTGCCGTCGGCCGACGCGCTGCGCGAGACGCTGCGGCGGCGCCGGGCGACCGGCGGCCCGGCCGAGCAGACCTTCGCCACCCTCATCGGCCTGGAGCTGCGTCCGCGGCGCCTGCGGGACGCCTCGCGGCTGTGGGCCCTGCTGACGGACGCGCGTGGCCTGGACGGCCGGGACGCGCTCTGGGAGCACCCGGACATGCTGCCGACGGCCGCCGACCTGGACGACCCGGACGGCTTTGTCCACCACGAGCAGCTGGACTTCTCCGAGCTGGACAAGATGCTCGGTGAGGCCGCGGGCGGCGCCCAGAAGCCGGACCTCACCAAGGAAAGCGGCGAGGGCGGCTCCGAGGAAGGCGGCAAGCCCGGCGACGGCGGCAAGGGCGACGGCGAGAAGTGAGCCTTCACGACGACGCGGCGCGGGTCCTCAAGGAGTGGCCCGCGCCGTCCCCTGAGCAGGACCGGCTGCGGCTCTCCTACCTGGACCACCTGGCCACGTATCCGGACGGCATGGGCAAGCCCTGCAAGGACGGGCACATCACGGCCAGCGCCCTGGTCGTCGACCCGTCGCGCGGCCGGGTCCTGCTGACACTGCACCGCAAGCTCAAGATGTGGCTCCAGATGGGCGGGCACTGCGAGCCGGAGGACGCCACGCTCGCGGACGCGGCGCTGCGCGAGGCGCGCGAGGAGTCCGGCATCACGTCCGGTCTGACGCTGCTGGGCGGGCCGGTGCGGCTGGACCGGCATCTGACGCCGTGCGCGTGGCATCTGGACGTGCAGTACGCGGCGCTGGCGCCCGAGGGGGCCGAGGCGGTGATCAGCGACGAGTCGCTGGAGCTGCGCTGGTTCCCGTACGACGAGGTGGCGGCGGTGGCGGACGACTCGGTCGTACGCCTCGTGGAGCGCACGCGCGCGCTCCTGTAGGACGCATCGCAGCCTTGCGGCCGCCCGCGGACTCTCGTACGGAGGGATGCGGGCGGCCGGTGTGCGGGGCGGGCCGGCCGCCGGTACGGGCGGCGGCCTGCGCGCCTCAGTTGGTGAAGATGTTGCCCTTGTTCTGGCCGTGGGCACCCTGCTGTCCCATACCGAACTGGGCGGCCAGACCGGACCCGATGACGGCGTTCTGCGGCGGCAGCAGCTCGCTGGGCTGGACGAGCGCGTAGCCCTGGCCCAGGAAGCTCAGCTCCCAGCCCTCGCCCGTGCTGCCGCGGCGCCGCCACACCCCCGAGGAGTGCGTCTGCGCCTGCATCTGCACCCGCAGCGAGGCGGACCAGGCGACCACCGCGTCGGCGTCGGCGTTGACGTACTTGTCCGGCGTGACCTGCATCATCAGCGGCTGGCCCGAGGTCATCAGCACGACCTTGCCGCGGCCGGAGATGTTGAGCTGGTACTTGCCGGTGCCGGAGATCCCGTACTGGCTGTCCACCGAGATCACCTCCCAGTGGAGGCCGGAGTCCAGCGCCAGCACATAGCTGCTGTCCACGGTCAGGCCGTCGTGGTCGACGTCCAGGACGTGCACGTACTGCGCGAGGTTGGCCAGGTAGACGGTGCCCTGCCCGGAGACGCGCATCAGATCCAGGCCCTCACCGGAGGCGGCACGGGCGTGCTGCTGACCCGGCGACTGGTAGTTTCCGTCGAACTCCAGCAGCCCCTGGTAAGCGACCATGCTGCCCTTACGGGCGAGCAGGTCCTCGTGGCCCTGCAGGGCGACCCGCAGCAACTGCGGGTTCTGCAGGGCGTACCGGTCCTGGGTCTGCGCCTCGGTGTAGGCGAAAAGCGGACTCTGCATGATGGCTTGACGTCCTCCCCCTCAGCCCCGGGCCCGGAGCCGGTCGGTGCTGTCCTCACTGGGCTGTACGACGACGAAGCCCTGGCCGGAGAAGCCGAGCTGGTACGCCTCGCCGCTGCCGCGCCCGATCATCGAGGACGCCTTGAAGCTGCGCTTGCCCTTCATCTTCAGGTTCGTCGACCAGGCGACGAGCGCGTCCGGGTCGACGTAGGTCTCGTCCTCGCCGCGGCCGCAGTCCACCACGATCGGGGTGCCGCGGGAGGTCAGCGCGACCCAGCCGGTGCCCGAGATGCCGACGTTGAACAGGCCCTGACCGGCGAATTTGGCCATTCCCTTGACGCGCTGCACACCCCATTGGAGGTGGGCGTCGAAGGCCAGGAGGTTGGTACCGTTGACGGAGATCGAGTCGCCGTCGAGGTTGATGCAGACGACGTCCGCGCCGTAATCGGCGAGGTAGAGCAGGCCGTCGCCGGAGCACTTCATCAGGGGCGTGCCCTCGCCGCTCAGCCATTGGGAGGCCATCTGACGCACCGCGGGCGGGTTGGGCTCGTACTGGACGAAGCCCTCGTAGGCGACCATCGAGCCGGTACGGGCGAAGACGTCCTGGCCGCTCTGCATGGCGATCTTCACCATCGCACTGCCGTGGTTCTCCATGCGGGCGGCGGGTGCGGTCGGGGCGTAGCCCGGGACGTGCTGTTCGTACATGGCGGGCTCCCTCAGACCTCGTAGGGCTGGACGACGATGAAGTTGCCGGGCGCGCCGCGGAACTGGAGGTTCACGGTCTCGCCGGAGTGTCCCGGATACGCGCTGCGGCGCAGGCTCACCTGACTGGAGATGATCACCTGCGAGGCGGCCGACCAGGCGACGATGGCGTTGGCGTCCGCGAACGTCGTCGGGGTGACCGGGAGGACGACCGGTGTGCCCTGGGTCTTGACGACGACCGTGCCGGTGCCCTGGAACTGCATGGTGAACAGCGCGCCGCCCGGAATGCCGTGCCCCTCGATGCGGCGGATCTCGTGCTGGAGCGACTCGTCGAAGGCGAGCACGCTCTCGGCCGAGACGCAGATCGCGTCGCCCTGGAGCTCGATGGGGTGCACATGGGCGCTGTTGTCCGCGAAGAAGACCTGGCCCTGGCCCGTGCAGCGCATCAGCTGCATCTCCTGGCCGGTGGCGTTGCCCACGATGCGGCCCCGGATGCCGGCGCCCTTGTAGTTGAAGTCGACCTTGCCCTGGTAGAGGACCATGCTGCCCTGGCGGGCGAGCACCGGCTGCCCGTCGATGCCGAGGTCGGCGCGGATCAGCTTCTCGTTCTGCGGGGTCCACCGCTGGCCGGTGGGCGCTTCGCGGTACTTGTCCAGGACGACGCCGAGGCCGGGACCGCCGCCCTGGGCCTGCGGTCCGCCGTACGGGGCGGGCTGGCCCTGAGGCGCTCCGTACGGGGCCGGGGGCTGCTGGCCGGGGAACTGACCGCCCGGCTGGCCGTACGGGGCCTGGGGCGGGGTGTGCGGCGGGGCCTGGGGAGCCGCCTGGGGCGGCTGGCCGTACGGCGGCTGCCCGGGGACATGGCCGGGCTGGCCGGCCGGTGCGCCGGGGGGCGCCGTCGGGGCCGCGATGGTCGGGGCGGCGTGCACCTGCGGGGCCGGCTGCTGAGGCGGCTGGGCCTGGGCCGGAACCTGCGGGTCCGGGTGGGGCGGTGCCGGGGGCTGAGGCGCTTCCTGGGGCTGCTGGGCCTGGGGAGCGCCTTGAGACGCGCCCTGGGGCGCGCTCGGCGGCGCGCCGAAGGCCGGGGCGGGCTGCTGCGGGGCGGGCTGCCCCTGGGCCGCGGGGGCGGCGAAGCCCGGCGCCGGCTCGGCGGCGGCGGGCGGCGCGAAGCCCGGGACACCGCCCTGCGGCGCCGGCGCGGGCTCGGCCGCGGGCTCCTCCTCCGCGACCTCGCCGCCGAAGTTCTTCAGCAGCGCCTCCAGGCCGCCGTCGAAGCCCTGCCCGACCGCGGCGAAGCGCCACACGTCCTTCAGGTAGAAGTCCCCGAGCATCACGGCGCGCTCGGTGCTGAACTCGGCACCGTCGAACGCGTAGCGGGCGACCTCCTCGCCGCCCGCGACGATGCGCAGGTAGCCGGGGCCGATCTGGGACATCTGCCCCGCGCCGTCGAGCGTGGCGGTGAAGGAGAGCTTCCGGATGTGCTGCGGTATCCGGTCGAGCGTGACCCGGAAGGACTCGGTGTCGCCCGCCTGGGGGCCCAGCAGCTGGACCGAGCCCTCGGGGGACGCGGGCTGGTTGAAGAAGACGAAGTACCGGTCGTCGGAGAGCCGCTCGTCCGCGTCGAGACCGAAGCAGCTGATGTCGAAGGTCAGGCCGGTACCGGCGATCTGCACCCCTACGTACAGATCCGTCCCGGCCGTCAGATCACTGATCCTGGCCTTGTGGCCCCGCTGGAATTCCCTGGCCATACGTAACGACCGTCCCCCGCTCCCGCTTTGCGCTCTGATGACGTTGCGCCAGGCTAACCGCTGCCGCCGACAGCGGGCGATGCCGAGCGGGGCGCGAACCGGGCGGAACCGGCCTTATTCCGTACGGGCCGCGGGCAGATGCGGCAGCCGGTCCGCCGCCACCACACCTTCGAGATAGCCGCGCGCACGCTCCGTACGCGGGTATGACTCCAGGAGCCGCCAGAAACGCTGCCCGTGACCGGGGACGAGAAGATGCGCCAGTTCGTGCAGGAGCACGTAGTCGACGACGTACTCCGGCATCCCCTGGAGCCGGTGCGAGAGGCGGATGCTGCCCTCTGCGGGCGTGCAGGAGCCCCAGCGGGTGTTCTGGTTGGTCACCCAGCGCACCGTGGCGGGCCGGGCGCGGCCGCCCAGGTACTGCTCCGACAGCCGCTCCGCGCGTTCGGCCAGCTCGCTGTCGCCGAGTTTCCGTCTGCTCTCCTGCGCGGCGAGCTTGTCCAGCATCACCGTCACCCAGCGCCGCTCCTCGGCCTCGGACATCCGGGCCGGGATCAGGACGATGGTGCGGTCGCCCTCGCGGTAGGCGGAGACCGTACGGCGCCGCCGCGAGCTTCTGCGCACCTCGATCGCGCTCGTCGCGGGGCTGCCGGCCGCGGGGCGCGCGGCGGTCCTGCGTGGGGGATCTGCGGCTCGGCGCAAAGGGTCGGCGGGCACGCCCCGACGTTACCCGCTGCCCGTCCGGGAAGTCCCGCCCCCGGCCTGCGCCATGTTCCCGGACCGCTCCGAGGCGGGTACGGCTTGTATGACTATTGCCTGCCGGCTGTGGACAACTTCCGACGCCCGGCGCGGGGGCGGGGGATGCTGAAGACCGCTGGACGAGATCCGATCGACGGGGGCGGATTCATGTATCCGATGCTCAAGCCCGCGCTGCGGCGCGGATGGCGGAACCGGGAGACGGTGCGGTTCGGGGTGGCCCCGGCGCACGCGGTGGAACTGGGCCCGGTGGACACGGCCACCGGGAGCTTTCTGGCCTTGATCGACGGCACGCGGAGCCTGGAGCAGCTGGCGGACGCCGCCGAGTCACTGGGCCTGCCGGACGGGCACGCGCGGCGGATGGTGGACCGGCTGGGGCGGGCCGGCCTGCTGGACGTGCCGTCGGCGGGCGGACCGGCGGCCGACACGGTGCGCGCGGACTCCGCAGCCTTCGGCCGGCTCCGGGCGGATCTCGCGTCGCTGTCCGTGCTGCATCCCGAGGCCGCGAGCGGACTGGAGCGGATGGGGGCGCGCCGTGCCATACGGGCGCGGGTGCGCGGCGCCGGCCGGGTGGGCGCCTCGGTCGCGGCCCTGCTCTCGGCGGCGGGCGTCGGGCGGGTGGAGGTGCAGGACGGCGGGAAGGTCGAGCCCTGGGACGTCGTGCCGGGCGGTGTGCGGACGGAGCAGATCGGTGCGCGCCGGGACACCGCCGCACGCAGCCTGGTCCACCGGGTCTCGCCCTGGTCGCGGAGGCCGCGGCCAGGGAGCGGGCCGTCGGACGCGGGCGAGCCGGGCCTCGGGCTCGTCGTGATCGCGCCGCGCGACGGCCTCGCCGCGTACGCGCCCGACCCGGACCTGAGCGAGCCCTTCCTGACCGCGGGAATCCCTCATCTGTTCACCGGGGTGGTCGAGGGGACCGGCGTGGTGGGCCCGCTGGTCCTGCCGGGCGGCTCCTCCTGCGCGGGCTGTCTGCAACTGCGGCGTACGGACGCGGAGCCGGCCTGGCCGCGGCTGCTGGCCCAGTGGCGGTCGGGGCGCGGCGCACCGGCCGTCCCGGCGTGCGACGCGGCTCTGGCGACGATGGTGGCGGGGCTGGCCGCCGTGCAGGCACTGGCGTTCCTGGACGGTCAGTTGCCACCCTGCACGGGAGCCCGGATGGAGGTGGCGCTGCCCTGTGCGGACTGGCGGACCACCAGGATCGCGCCGCATCCGGAGTGCGGCTGCGGCGCAGCGGGACCGGCCGGCGCCACGGGTGCCTCGGATCCGGTCGGACGACACGTAACAATGGCGGAGTAACCCCGGTTGGGGACAGTGTGAGTTGGAGGGGCGCATGTCAGATCTTCCCCGCAAGGCGGTCACCCGTACCGCCAAGCTGGCCGCGCTGCCACTGGGATTCGCCGGCCGCGCCACCTGGGGGCTGGGCAAGCGGATCGGCGGCAGGTCGGCGGACCTCGTCGGCCGCGAGCTCCAACAGCGGACCGCCGAACAGCTCTTCCGGGTGCTCGGCGAGCTGAAGGGCGGCGCCATGAAGTTCGGGCAGGCGCTGTCGGTCTTCGAGTCGGCGCTGCCGGAGGAGGTCGCCGGTCCGTACCGCGCCGCGCTCACCAAACTTCAGGAAGCCGCGCCGCCGATGCCGACGGACACGGTGCACAAGGTGCTGGCGGAGCGGCTGGGCGAGGACTGGCGCGAGCTGTTCACGGAGTTCGAGGACAAGCCGTCGGCGGCCGCGTCGATCGGGCAGGTGCACCGTGCGGTCTGGCACGACGGCCGTGAGGTGGCGGTCAAGGTCCAGTATCCGGGAGCGGGCGCGGCCCTGCTGTCCGACCTGTCCCAACTGGGCCGGTTCGCCCGGCTGCTCGGGCCGCTGATCCCCGGCATGGACATCAAGCCGCTGATCTCCGAGCTGCGCGACCGGGTCTCCGAGGAGCTGGACTACGCCCTGGAGGCCGAGGCCCAGCAGGTGCACGCCGAGGAGTTCGCCGATGATCCCGACGTACGGGTGCCCGCCGTGGTCCACCAGGGTGACCAGGTGCTGGTGACCGAGTGGATGGAGGGCGTACCCCTCTCGGAGATCATCGCGAACGGCACCCAGGAGGAGCGCGACCGGGCCGGGCAACTCCTCGCCCGCTTCCTCTTCTCCGGCACCGCCCGCACGGGCCTGCTGCACGCCGATCCACACCCGGGCAACTTCCGGCTGCTGACCGGCGACGCCCCCGACGGCCCGGCGGAGCAGTGGCAGCTGGGCGTCCTGGACTTCGGCACGGTCGACCGGCTGCCGGACGGCCTGCCGCCCACGATCGGTGCCTCACTGCGCATGACACTCGACGGCGAGGCCGAGGCGGTCTACGAGCTGCTGTGCGAGGAGGGCTTCGTGAAGGAGTCCATCGAGCTGGACCCCGACGCGGTGCTGGACTATCTGCTCCCGATCATCGAACCGGCCCAGGTGGACGACTTCACCTTCACCCGCTCCTGGATGCGCACCCAGGCCGCGCGCATCGCCGACCCGCGTTCCCCCGCCTACCAGCTCGGCCGCCAGCTCAACCTGCCGCCCTCCTACCTGCTCATACACCGTGTGACGCTGAGCACGATCGGCGTTTTGTGCCAGCTGGGCGCCACCGTCCGCCTGCGCGACGAGCTGGAGTCGTGGCTCCCGGGCTTCAACCCGGCCGACGGCTCCACCCTGTCCGTACCCGAGCAGAACCACCCCACGGCGGAGGAGACACCGGCCTGACAACACCGACGACGAACCGTCCCTCCAGGGGGCAGCTCACCGCGGGCCGCCCCGCACCGGGCCGTCACCGCGCGCCTTACCTCGTCGGTGCCGCCCCTGCCCCTCACCTCGTCGGCACCGGGTCCAAGTGGGACTCGATGACGCGGAGGTGGGCACGGGTGCAGGTGTCGCACAGGTGGTGGCGGGTGCCGTGGGCGATGGTGCAGGTCCAGGTGGCCGGGGTGCCCTCGGCGGTGGTGCCGCACTGGACACACTCCGCGTTGTCGGTGGTCAAGTCCGCCTGTTCATACGTCTTCTGGTTCATCAGCCGACAATATCCCCGCCACCGCCGGGTAAGGGGGCACAACGCCTCAGGGGCCGCCCAGTTGGACAGCCCCCGAGGTGTGTGGTGTTGCGTGGTCGCCTGATGCGGTGGTGAACGCCGCCGGGCGGCCCGGCATCCGTACGGATGCCGGGCGGCCGGTGGGTCACTGCATGACGGCCATGGCCAGAGCGCGCCGGGCGCGCAGCGACGCCCGCTCGGCGCGGCGCTGCATACGCCGGGCCGCGGCGAGGCGCTGGGCCCTGCGTTCGGACTCGGCCTCCCGCAAGCGCTCTTGCATATGTGCGCGAGCCAGGGCTTCTGGGATGAGTTGCATTTCACGGGTCCTGTTCTGGCGCGACTCGATCACGCCGGAGTTCGCGGGTGCGGTGGTGTCGGTGAGGGTGGGGTTCATCGGGTCCTGCTTCTGGGGGTCCCGCTGGGCGGGACGGTCGATCGTTCCGGTGCCGCTGGTGTAGGTGCCGCAGAGGTTCATGCCGCGACCGGGTTCTTGCGCGGACGGCCACGCGGACGCTTGCGGGGCACCACGACGCCCTGGACGAACAGTTCGCCGCCCCAGACACCCCACGGCTCACGCCGGTCCTTGGCGCCGGCGAGACACGCCTCGCGCACCGGACAGGTCTGGCACAGGGACTTGGCGTACTCCACGTCGGCCGGGGTCTCGGCGAAGAAGACCTCCGGGTCGTAGGTACGGCACGGCACGGCGGCGCCGAGTCGGTCGATCTCGTCGTCGAGCTCGGTGAGGGGCAGCAAGGGGGTCTCCTGGGAGTCGGGCGGGGGAATCAGGTCGGTGGCTACGGACGGGGTGTGCGTCTTGAGTTGCACGGTGGTGTGTTCCTCGTCTGTTCGGCCCGGCTGGTGGCCGGGCTCATGGGCAAAGCAAAAGGGCCGCGGATCCCGGTGTGGGTTCCGCGGCCCTGGAAGGTGCCGACCTGATCATGCGAATCAGGCTGGATCTCTCCAGGGTTCGTGCCCGCGGTGGGCCCACGTGTCCTGCTGCGTCTCGTACTGCTTCCGGGATTCGGCACCGTTGGCCGCCGCGCCGGCGAAGGCATGCGCATGCGCTGCCTGTGCCGCTGCCGCTACTGCGGGTGCCTGGGTCGGTCGCTCGTCGCACTTGATCTCGGGCAGGAACACCGAGGAAGCGGCACGGGAGACCTCAAGACCGGACAGTCGGCCGGAGCCGGACAGACCGGTGCCCGGGAGCGAGGCGCCGAACATGCAGGTGGCGACGACCGATCGATCGGTCATTTTCTGGGTCTCGATGAAGCTGATCACTGGTCTCGCCTCCTCTCGGCGTCTCGGCGGACCGGAAAATCCGGTCCGGGCTTGTTCAGTACAACACGAATCCAGCGGATCCCGGAAGGCCCGTTGTCTCCGTGCCTGTGAAGGCTATGGGGATGCGCTCCGCGCGCGCAAACTATTTTTCTGACGACTTTCCGGAGGTTCTTGCACCCCCCTCCGGAAGATCGTCCGGCGACGGCCCGTCCGCTGCCGGAACGAGCTCCTCACCTGCGCACAGCGCGAGGACGTCGGCGCCGAATCTGCCCAGCTTGCGTCCCCCCACACCAGGGATGCCCGCCAGCTCCCCTTCGGTTCCCGGAACGGCCTCGGCAATCGCCATCAGGGTCTTGTCAGTGAAGACGCAGTACGCCGGCTGGCCCAGCTGCCGTGCCCGCTCGGCCCGCCAGTCGCGCAGCCGCTCGTACAACGCCTCGTCGAGCTCGCAGGGGCAGTCGTCGCAGCGCATGAGCTTCATTTCACCCGCATCGGTGAGCGTCTTGCCGCAGACCCGGCAGCGGGCGGGCGACCGGGTCCGGCGCTTGCTCGCGCCCCTGGCGGCGGTACCGCCCCGCTCGATGCCGCCCGCGGCGGCTGCCGCGGCACGGCGCCCGGCGCCTGCCGATCCCGGCCGCAGACCGTCCAGGAAGCGGCTGGGGCGCCGGACGGCGCGGCCGCCCGGTGCGCGCGACAGGGACCACGACAGGCCCAGATGCAGGCGGGCGCGGGTCACGCCCACGTACAGCAGGCGGCGCTCCTCCTCGACCTGCTCGTCGGTCTTGGCGTAGGTGATCGGCATCATGCCCTCGGTGAGGCCGACCAGGAAGACGGCGTCCCACTCCAGGCCCTTGGCCGCATGGAAAGAGGCGAGCGTCACACCGTCGACGGTGGGCGCGTGCTGGGCGTTGGCCCGCTCGTCGAGTTCGGCGACCAGATCGGCGAGGGTGGCCGCCGGCCGTGCCTCGGCGAAGTCCTCGGCGAGGCGGACCAGCGCGGCCAGCGACTCCCAGCGGTCCCGTACGGCGCCGGACCCGGCCGGGGGCACGCTCGTCCACCCCATGTCGCTCAGTACGGCCCGCACCTCGGACGGGAGGTCCACGGCGTCGTCCAGGAGGGCGTCGTTGGCCCCGAAACGGGCGGCGCCGCGCAGCTTGACGCCGGCCTCCCGCACCTCGGGCCGCTCGAAGAACCGCTCGGCCCCCCGGAGCTGGTAGGGCACGCCGAGGTCGGCGAGGGCCTGCTCGTAGACCTCGGACTGGGCGTTGATGCGGAAGAGGACCGCTATCTCGCTCGCCGGCACGCCGGACGCGATCAGATCGCGGATACGGCGGGCCGTGCCCTCCGCCTCCGCGGGCTCGTCCCCGTACTCCACGTACGCCGGCTCGGGCCCGGTGTCCCGCTGCGATACCAGCTCCAGGCGGTGCTCGGCGGCCCGACCGCGGGCCTGGGACAGCAGACCGTTGGCGAGGTGCACGACCTGCGGGGTGGAGCGGTAGTCGCGGACCAGCTTGACGACCGTGGCGTTCGGATGGCGGGTGCGGAAGTTCAGCAGGTGCTCGGGGGTGGCGCCGGTGAAGCTGTAGATCGTCTGGCTGGCGTCACCGACGACGCAGAGGTTGTCGCGGTCGCCGAGCCACAGGTCGAGCAGCCGCTGCTGGAGCGGGCTGACGTCCTGGTACTCGTCCACGACGAAGTGCTGGTACTGGGCACGGACCTGCTCGGCGATGTCGTGCCGGTCCTGGAGGACGCCGACCGTCAGCAGCAGCACGTCCTCGAAGTCGATCGTCCCCCGGTCGCGCTTGAGCTGCTCGTACGTCCCGTAGATCTGCCCGATCTCGGCCGGGTCGCGGGGCGCCTCGCGTCCGGCCTTGTGCACAGCGGCCGGGTAGTCGGCCGGCACGGTCTGGGTGACCTTGGACCACTCGATCTCGCCCGTGACGTCGCGCAGCTCGTTGCGGTCCAGGCGGATGCGGCAGCGGGCGGCGGCCTCGGCGACGAGCTGGACCTTGCGCTCCAGCAGCCGCGGCACCTCGCCGCCGACCGCCTTGGGCCAGAAGTACTGGAGCTGGCGCAGAGCGGCCGAGTGGAACGTCCGGGCCTGCACTCCCGCCGCCCCCAGCTGCCGCAGCCGCCCGCGCATCTCCCCCGCCGCCCGGGCGGTGAAGGTGACGGCGAGCACCGTGGACGGCTGCAGGATGCCCGCACGCACGCCGTACGCGATGCGGTGGGTGATCGCGCGGGTCTTGCCCGTCCCGGCGCCCGCCAGGACGCACACGGGCCCGTGCAGGGCCGTGGCGACCTCGCGCTGCTCGGGGTCCAGGCCGTCGAGCACCGCGTCGGCACCCTCGGGCGTGGCCGGGAACTGGCTCGCGGCCGCGACCTGCGGGAAGAGAGGGGAGTCCGATGCTGCTGTCACCCCGCCATGCTGCCAGGTCGACCGGGGCAGCCGGGAAAGTTGTCCACAGCCGCCACCCCCCGGTCATACGAATACGAGGGTCCGCGGAAGGGGCACCATACGCGTACGGGAGCGGTCCGGCACGGGCGGGAATGGTCCGGCCGGGGTGAACGTTCTCACCTTCGCAAACACGCCGAGTTTGAAGGAGCGCGAGGACCCATGGCGGGCACTGTGACGATGTACAGCACCACGTGGTGCGGCTACTGCCGTCGGCTGAAGGGCCAGATGGACCGCGAGGGAATCGCGTACACCGAGATCAACATCGAGCAGGACCCCGAGTCCGCGGCCTTCGTCGAAAAGGCCAACGGCGGCAACCAGACCGTCCCCACGGTCCTGGTCGTCCCCGCCTCCGGCGAGGAATCGGTCATGACCAACCCGTCCCTGGCCCAGGTCAAGCAGGCCCTCGGCGTCTGAGCCCCGGGCCCGCTCCGAGCCCCAGGTTCACCCGGACGAACCCCCGGCCGTCGCGGCCGGGGGTCTTTCGTCGTGCCCGGTCGCCGCGGACGGCGGCGTCCATCGCCGCGTCACTCCTGGTCACTCCTGGTCACTCCGGACTGCGGCTGTACCGTTCCACCGCGTCCTTCGACGTGGACGCGTCCTTGAAGACCAGTTCCCACGGCCCGGTGTTCACGTCGAAGTCCTTGCCGAAGCCGACCCACTTCCCGGCCATGCGGCGGCCGGTCGGTTCGGCCAGCAGTTGGAGGGCACCGTGGTAGCGGGCGCCCGCGTAGTAGCCGTCCGTCGCGGTCTGCTCGACCCAGGTGCCGGTGACCACGTTCCCGTCCACGGTGAGGTCGAGGGACAGTGGTGAGTCGGGGTGGGACGACGCTCCGGGGAGCGAGTGGCCGGTGAGCCGGTTGCCGTTCTGTACCAGTACGACGTAGTGGGCGCCGGTGAAGGTCTGCTCCCGTCCGGACGAGTAGAACTCGTACCGGCTGAGCCACACGCCTGCATAGTGCGCGCGTCCGGCCGCCTGGGCGGCTGTCCCGGCGTCGCCGGACGCCGGGGCGACCCCGCCGGCCCCAGCGGTCACGTCGTGCCCTCCGGCACCGTCGTCGCGCACCCGGACCATGACCGGCACGGCGAACCCGAGGGACTCGATGGGCAGCCCGGTGACCTTCTCCAGGGCGCGTACGTATACGGGCCGGGGCACGCGGGTCGTGCCGCCCTCCCAGCGCTGCACGAGCCGCTTGTTGGCGTCGTTGGGTTCGCCCGCCTCGTCGCCCGCCTTCCGCAGCGCACGAGCCATGTCGTCCTGGCTCATCCGCAGGGAGAGGCGGACAGCCCGGAAGGCTGCGTTCACTGCGAGATCCGACGTGGTCGTCATGGATTCAAGCTAGCCCCAATCTCCGCACTGTGACACCGGTTTGACGTCTTGCGCATGACGCCTGCCGGACTCCCACCGGGCGCCCTGCCGCCGTCGCGATGACGCCCGGCCGCACCGGAACATGGACGCCATGACCGAGAACCCGACGGACAGGTGCGAGGCGTGCGAAGTGTGCGAGCTGCTGAAGGCGCTCGAAGCCGAGGGGCGGGAGAGCCGGGATCAGTCGATGGAGGTCGACGCCCGGGTGCGGTACCGGCGCCATATGAGGGAGGCGCATCGGCAGGAGGTACCGCTGCCGCTGTAGGCGGGGAGAGAGGCGCGGGAGCGGTTCCGCCGTGTCCGTTTCCGTGTGGGATCTGTGTGGCGAAGGGCAGGCAGGGGTGATAGCCGGTGCGGGCCGGGGCCTCCCGTGGCCCCGGCCGCGGTGGGCTTACGGCTTCGGGAGGGGCTTGCCGTACCACATTTCGATCAGGCGGGCGGCGATGGAGATGCCGTACGGGGGGAGGACCTCGCCGGATTCGAAGGCGGCCTTCAGGTCTTCGCGGGAGAACCAGCGGGCCTCTTCGATCTCCTCGCCGTCGACCTGGATCTCGGAGGACGTGGCGCGGGCCATGAAGCCGAGCATCAGACTGGAGGGGAAGGGCCAGGGCTGGCTGGCGACGTATTCGACGTCGCCGACGACGACGCCCGCCTCCTCGAAGACCTCGCGGGCCACCGACTGCTCGATGGACTCGCCGGGCTCGACGAAGCCGGCGAGGGTGGAGAAGCGGCCCTCCGGCCAGTGCACCTGGCGGCCGAGCAGGGCGCGGTCCTCCTCGTCCGTGACGAGCATGATCACGGCCGGGTCGGTGCGCGGGTAGTGCTCGGCGCCGCAGGCGGGGCAGCGGCGGATGTGGCCCGCCGCCGCGATGACGGTGCGTTCGCCGCAGCGGGAGCAGAAGCGGTGCAGGCGCTGCCAGTTCTCCAGGGCGACGGCGTGCGCGAGCAGTCCGGCGTCGCGGGGGGACAGGAGCAGGCCCGCCTCGCGCAGGCCGGCGGGGCGCGCGGACTGGTCCATGCGGCCCGGCAGGGAGTCCTTCTGGAGCGCGAAGTAGCGCACGCCGTCCTCGTCGGTGCCGAGGAAGTAGCGGTGCGTCTCGGTGAGCGGCGCCTCGAAGGACGGTGTCATGACCAGTTCGGTGCGGCCGTCGGGGGTGTCGTCGACCAGTGCCTGGCCTCCGGAGACCACGAAGACGCGCGTCGTCGGGTGGCTCCAGGCCGCCGCGAGCCACGCCTCGTCGAGACGGTGGTGGGCGGCTCTGTCGATGCCGCTCGGTGCGCTGAACGTGATCGGCCGGTCGGCGCTGTGGTCGGTCCAGGTGGTCACTGCGGTTTCCAACTCCCCCTATGGCGTGGGTGGTTGCCGCCCGTGGGCGCGGCCGCCGGACGGGCGGCGGGCCGGGCGGCGAGGGTGGTACGAGTGGCCCGGCCCGTGCGCGGACCGGGTGGTGACCTGCGGGCGGCCGCCGTCCGGGGGCGAGTCCGCGCCCCGGCCGTGGAGCGGGTCGCCGGCCGGGTCACGGGCGCGGACGTGGAGGAGGGCGCCGGTAGGGCGTGGTCACCGGTCAAGCGACGCGCCAGTTCTCCGCCAGGTCGCCCCACAGGTGCGCGGCGGTCTCGACGCCCTTCATCAGCAGGTCCAGCTCGACCTTCTCGTTCGGGGCGTGCCAGCCGTCCGAGGGGACGGATATCCCGAGGAAGAGGACCGGGACGCCGAGGACGTCCTGGAGGTCGGCGGCCGGGCCCGAGCCGCCCTCGCGGGTGAAGCGGATCTTCTGGTTGAAGGCGCGGCCCATGGCCCGTACGACGGACTGGAGGGCGGGGTGGTCGAGCGGGGTCAGGCAGGGGCGGGTGGCGCCCCAGAAGGTGATGTCGTGGCGGATGCCGTCGGGCAGGCGGGCGGCGACCCAGTCCCGTACGGCCTGCTGGACCGCGGCCGTGTCCTGGCCCGCCACCAGGCGGAAGGAGAGCTTGAGCTGCGCGGCGGACGGCACGATCGTCTTGCCGCCGGGGCCCTGGTAACCGCCGCTGATGCCGTTGACCTCGGCGGTGGGGCGGGCCCAGATGCGCTCCAGGGTGCTGTGGCCGGTCTCGCCGAGCGCGGCGTGCGAGTGGGCCGTACGCAGCCACTCGGGCTCGTCGAAGGGCAGCTCGGCGAAGAGCTCGCGCTCGCGGTCGGTCAGCTCGACGACACCGTCGTAGAAGCCGGGGACCGCGACCCGGCGGTCCTCGTCGTGCAGTGCGGCGGCCAGGCGGGCGGCCTCGGTGGCCGGGTTGGGCACCGCGCCGCCGAAGGAGCCGGAGTGGATGTCCTGATCGGGGCCGTACAGGTCGATCTGGCAGTCGGTGAGGCCGCGCATGCCCGTGCAGACGGTCGGGGTGTCCTTGGACCACATGCCCGTGTCGGAGACGATGACCGTGTCGCAGGCCAGGCGGTCCGCGTGTTTGCTGATGAGCGCCGGGAAGTTCGGGGAGCCGGACTCCTCCTCGCCCTCGATGAGGAGCTTGAGGTTGACGGCCGGGGCGGTGCGGCCGGTCGCGGCGAGGTGGGCGCGTACGCCGAGGGTGTGGAAGAACACCTGGCCCTTGTCGTCGGCGGCGCCGCGTGCGTACAGCTTGCCGTCGACGGTCTGCGGCTCGAAGGGGTCGGTGTGCCAGCCGTCCTCGCGGGCGGCGGGCTGCACGTCGTGGTGGCCGTAGACGAGGACGGTGGGGGCCGACGGGTCCCCGGAGGACCACTCGGCGAAGACCGCGGGAGCGCCGTCCGTCTCCCAGATCTCGGCGGTGGGGAAGCCGGTCGCGGTGAGCCGTCCGGCCAGCCATTCGGCACTGCGGCGCACGTCGCCGGCGCGCTCCGGGTCGGCGGAGACCGAGGGGATGCGCAGCCAGGCGGCCAGGTCGTCGAGGAACTCTTCGCGGTGGACGTCGATGTACGCGCGGACGGCGCTGTCCGAGGTGGTGCTCATGTGTCCGAGCCTATCCGGCTCGCGGGTGCGGTCCGCCGCCGGTCTCGTGGATCTTGTCAGGTCCGGCGTCGAGTCCGGCGTCACGTCCGCGCGGGGCACGTCTGTCATCGTCCGCCGTCCCCCCGTCGTCTCCGGCACCGGCGGCCGGGTCGTGCTCGCCGAGCAGGATGCGCTCCAGTGCGGCCCGGTCGGGCAGGCGCGGGGGCCGGACCGTCTCCCCGCTGCGTACGTACAGGAACGCGGCGTCGACGGCGGACAGCGGCAGGCCGTGCTGCTCGGCCCAGGCCACCCGGTAGAGGGCCAGTTGGAGCGGGTCGGCGGTCTGCGCGTGGTGGGTCTTCCAGTCGATGATCTCGTACGTGTCCCCCTCGGGACCGCGGTTGCGGTACACGGCGTCGATACGGCCACGGACCACCCGGCCCGCGAGGGTCAGCTGTACGGGGACCTCGATGCGGTACGGGGTGCGCCGGGCGTACGGAGTGCGGGCGAAGGCTTCCTTGAGGGCTTCCAGGTCGTCCTCGTCCGTGATCGGTGCCGCTTCTCCGGCCGCTTCCTGGGCGAGCGCCTCGTGGCCGTACGCGCCGCCCGGCAGTTCGTCGGGGCCGAGCAGGGGCAGCGTCAGCTCCTCGAAGCGCGACTCCACCCAGGCGTGGAAACGGGTGCCGCGGCGGGCGGCGGGCCGGGGCGGGTGCGGCATGGGCCGGGCCAGCTCGCGGGTGAACCCGTCCGGGTCGGACGCGAGCCACAGCAGCTGCGAGGCGCTGAGCGAGGACGGCAGGGGCACGTCGCGCACGGTCGCGCGGGCCCGCCGCAGCTCGTCGGCGAGCGCGTCGAGGTCGCGGTCCCAGGAGGCCACGGTGCGGCGCTCTTCGGGGAGCAGGGCGGCGGCTGCCTCGGGTGACCGGCCCGGGGGCGCTTCCGGGGCGGCGGCCTGTGCCGGTACGCGGGCGCGCCCGTCCCCGGTATGGACGCCGCCGTCCGCCGCCGGGCTGCCGTCCTCCGGGTGCGCGGGCCGCTCGGCGCTCCAGGCACCCCAGTCGGCGAGGTCGTGCTCGAAGGCGGGTCCCCGGTCGCTCCCGAAGCCGTGAATGTCCTCGTACGGGCCGGCGTGCGTCTCCTCGTACGGATCGGCGTGCGCCTCCTCGTACGGATCATCCTCGGGCGGCGGCCACTCCGGGTCGTGGGCCGGCACGGCCTGCCCGGGTACGGAGGCGGCGCCCCCGGCCGCCGGATGCGGAGCGTCGTGGGCGGTCGCGGCCTCGGGACCGTCGGCGGCGGTGGCGTGCGGCGGTGCGGCACCGGCATCGGCACTCGCGTCGGCGCCTCCCGGCGCCATCCCGTCCAGATACGCGCGGACCGTCGCCGCAGCCGCGCGCCGTCGCTCCTTCGCCACCGAGTCCAGCGGCAGCGGCCACTCCAGCTCGGCCTCCGCCTCCTTCAGCGACGGGTTCTCCGCGCCCTCCTCGGGTGCCTCGGCCCACTCCTCGATCTCGCCGTGGCCCGCCTCGCAGTGGGCGCGCAGTGCTTCCAGGAAGGCGGACGGGCCGCGTGGGCGCTTCTGGTCGGGGCCCCACCAGTGGCCGGAGCCGAGCAGCAGGGAACGCGGGCGGGTGAAGGTGACGTAGCCGAGGCGCAGCTCCTCGACGGACTGGTGGTCCTTCATCGCCTCCTTGAAGGACTTCAGGCCGCGGCTGCTCCAGTCCGCGACGTCCGGCAGGGTCGCGGCGTCGCCGCGCAGGGCGTGCGGCAGCACCTTGGGCTGGGTGAGCCAGGAGTCGCGGGACTGCTCGCTGGGGAACTGCTTGCCGACCAGGCCGGGGACGGCGACCACGTCCCACTCCAGGCCCTTGGACTTGTGGGCGGTCAGCACCTTGACGGTGTTCTCGCCGCCCGGCAGGGAGCTGTCCAGGCCCTTCTCGTGCTGGACGGCCGTACGCAGGAAGCCCAGGAAGGCGAGGAGCGTCGCGTCGCCGTCCAGAGCCGCGCCGCCCTGCTTGGCGGCGAAGCCGGCGGCGATGTCCAGGAAGGTGCCCAGGGTCTCCCGGCGGCGGGCCGCCAGGGCGCGCGGGGACGCGGACAGCTCGACCTCCAGGCCGGTGACGGACAGCACCCGGTGCAGTACGTCCATCAAGGGGTCGCCCAACGAGCGCCGCAGCTCGCGCAGTTCACGTGCCACGTAGGCGAAGCGGACGCGGGCCTCCGGGGAGAACGGCAGGCCGTCGTCGGGGCGGCCGTCCGACTCCAGGAACGTGTCGAGCGCGTCGGCGAGCGAGATCGTCTCGGCCGGGTCGACGCCCTCCACGGCCTCGGCCAGCCGCCGTCCGGGGTCCTCGGACTGGCCGGGCCGGTGGACCAGCAGCCGCGCCCGGCGGCCCAGGAGGGCCAGGTCACGGGGGCCGATCCGCCAGCGCGGGCCGATCAGCAGCCGTACCAGGGCGGCGTTGGCCGTGGGGTCCTGGAGGACCTCGCACACCGCCACCAGGTCGGCGATCTCCGGCAGGTGCAGCAGCCCGGACAGGCCGACGACCTCCACCGGGACCTCCCGCGCGACCAGCTCACCCTGGATACGGGCGAAGTCACCGGCGGTCCGGCACAGCACCGCGATCTCACCGGGCGGGGTGCCCGTGCGCACCAGATGGGCGATGTTCCCGGCGAGCCAGGACATCTCCTCGGCGTGGGTGGGCAGCAGCGCGCAGCGCACCACGCCGTCACGCTCCGCGCCCGGGGCCGGGCGCAGCGCCTCGACGCCCGCGTGCATGGCGCGGAGCGGCGCGGCGAGCCCGTTGGCCAGGCCGAGCAGCCGGCCGCCGCTGCGGCGGTTCTGGCTGAGGGCGGAGCGCGCGGCCGGGCTGCCGTCCTCGAAGGGGAAGTGGTCGGGGAAGTCGTCCAGGTTGGCGACGGAGGCGCCGCGCCATCCGTAGATGGCCTGGCAGGGGTCGCCGACGGCGGTCACCGCATGGCCCGTACCCCCGCCGAACAGGCTGGACAGCATGATCCGCTGGGCCACCGAGGTGTCTTGGTACTCGTCCAGGAGGACGACCTTGAACTCCTCGCGCAGCAGCGCGCCCACCTCGGGGCGGGTGGTCGCGAGGGTCGCCGACAGGGCGATCTGGTCGCCGAAGTCCAGCAGCTCGCGCCGCCGCTTCTCGGCGCGGTAGGCCCTGACCAGCTCCAGCAGCTCCAGGCGGCCGCGCGCCGTCTCGGGCACCTTGCGCAGGTCGGCGTTGGTGAGCTTGACCTGGTCGAGGGCGGCGAGCAGCTCGGTGTCGTACGCCCGCAGCCGGTCCGGCTCCACCAGGTGCTCGGCCAGCTCGCCGTCGAGGGCCAGGAGATCCTCCACGAGGGCGGGCAGCGACTTCGTCAGCGCCGGATACGGGCCGGGGGCGGTGCGCAGCACCCGGGCGGCGAGCTGGAAGCGGGTGGCGTCGGCGAGCAGGCGGGCGCTGGGCTCCAGGCCGATGCGCAGGCCGTGGTCCTTCAGGAGCTGGCCCGCGAAGGAGTGGTACGTCGAGATCCGGGGCTCCCCGGGGACACCGTCCGCGCCGGCCGGGCCGCGGGGCCCGGGGACGGCGGATCCCGGGACGGCGGATCCCGGGACGGCGGATCCCGGGACGGCGGCGCCGAACGGGCCGGCCGGCTCCGTCACCCCGGCCGCGGCCAGGGCCTTGCGGACGCGCTCGGCCAGCTCGCCCGCCGCCTTGTTCGTGAACGTCAGCCCGAGCACCTGCTCCGGGGCGACCTGGCCCGTACCGACCAGCCACACCACGCGCGCGGCCATGACCGTGGTCTTGCCGGAACCGGCGCCGGCCACGACGACCTGCGGGGCGGGCGGTGCGGTGATGCAGGCCGTCTGCTCCGGGGTGAACGGGATGCCGAGGAGCTCCTTGAGCTGCTCGGGGTCGGTGATGCGAGCTGACACATCCGAGACCGTATCGGCCCCCACTGACAATCGCGGCAAAGTCCAGCTGAGGGGGCCGGTGAGGCATCACACAAGGGGCCGGCGGGGCGTCGTGAGAGAGCCGGTGAAGGGTCGTGGCCGGTGACTGCCGTGCCCGGCGGGCCTCCGTCACTCCACGACGTGCCGGCCTTCGGGCAGCGCGGAACAGGAGGCGCGGAACGTGCAGTGCGTGCAGTGCTGCCCCGTAGTGGGCGTGAAACGCTCCTCCAGGACGCGGCCGGCGGCGGTGGCCAGCAGTTCGCTCACCCACTCTCCCCCTCCCTGCGCGGGGGGCGCCCCCTCTGCGATCGGCCCCTGCGCCTGGACGGCGGGGAGCGCGTCCCCGCCCTCCTTCTGGGGGGCGCCCAGCCGCAGGTGGACGAGTTCCGCGCCGCCCGGCTCCGGCCGCCGTCCCTCGAAGGCGGCGTCCACCGCGCCCTCCCGCACCGCGAGCTGGTACACGGCGAGCTGCGGGTGGCGGGCGACCTCGGGTCCGGTCGGCTTCTGCTTGCCGGTCTTGAAGTCGACGACGTACGCGCGGCCGTCCGCGTCCCGCTCGACGCGGTCCATGCTCCCCCGGATGCGGACGGCGTACTCGCCCGCTTCGAGGGTGACGTCGAAGCCGTGCTCGGTCGCAACGGTCTCGCGGCCCAGCGTGGCACGCTCCATCACGTGCCAGCGCAGGAAGCGCTCCAGGGCGGCGCGCGCGTTGTCCTTCTCCTGCCGCGACTTCCAGGGGGCGTCGAACGCGAGCGCGTCCCATACGGAGTCCAGGCGCTCCATCAGGACGGACAGGTCGGCGGGCGTACGGCCCGAGGCGACCTCGTCGGCGAGTACGTGCACGACGTTGCCGAAGCCCTGGGCGGCGGTCGCGGGCGTGTCCGCCTTCACCTCGCGCCCCAGGAACCACTGGAGGGAACAGGTGTTGGCGAGCTGGTCCAGCGCGCTGCCCGAGAGGACCACCGGGCGGTCGCGGTCGCGCAGCGGCACGGCGCTGTGCGTCGGCTCGTACAGGCCCCACCACTGGTCGGGGTGGGCGGCCGGCACCAGCGGCTGGCCGTCGTCGTCGCGCAGCGCCGCCAGCTTCGCCAGCCGTCGCGCGGCGGCCTCGCGCAGCGCCGGAGTGGCCTCCGGGTCGACGGTGGTGGCCCGCAGCTCCGCGACGAGCGCGGCGACCGACAGCGGGCGGCGGGGGCGCCCGGTGACGTCCTGCGGCTCCACGCCCAGCTCGGCCAGGAAGCGGGACGGCTGGTCGCCGTCGTCGGACGCGGCTTTGACGGCGGTGACCACCAGGCGTTCGCGGGCCCGGGTGGCCGCCACGTAGAACAGCCGGCGTTCCTCGGTGAGCAGCGCGCCCGGGGGCAACGGTTCGGCCAGCCCGTCGCGGCCGATCCGGTCCGCCTCCAGGAGCGAGCCGCGGCGGCGCAGGTCGGGCCAGAGCCCTTCCTGTACGCCGGCCACGACGACGAGCCGCCACTCCAGGCCCTTGGAACGGTGCGCGGTCATCAGGCGCACCGCGTCGGGCCGCACGGTCCGGCGGGTCAGGGTGTCGGCGGCGATGTCCTGGGCGTCCAGCTCCTCCAGGAAGTTCAGGGCGCCCCGGCCGCCGGTACGGGCCTCCGCGCGGGCGGCGGTCTCGAACAGCGCCACCACGGCGTCCAGGTCGCGGTCGGCGTTGCGGGCCGCCGCGCCCCCGCGCCGGGCGGTCCGCTCCAGCCGCTGCGACCAGGTGGGCGTGCCGTTCCACAGCGTCCACAGGGCCTCTTCGGCGGTGCCCCCCCGGGCCAGCAGGTCGCGGGTGGTGCGCAGCAGCTCGCCGAGCTGCCGTGCGCCCCGCGCGTACGCCGGATCGTGCGCGACCAGGCGCTCCGGTTCGGCGAGCGCCCGCGCGATCAGTTCGTCGGAGGGCCGCGGCACGTCGTGCCCGGCGGCCCGCTCCTCCTCACGCAGCGCCCGCCCGAGCCGGCGCAGGTCGGCGGCGTCCATGCCGCCGAGGGGGGAGGTCAGCAGGTCCATGGCCGTCTCGGCGGAGAGCCCGTGCGCCGCCGTCCCGGCGGGCTCGCCGGCCGGCACGGAGGCGCCAGCGGCAGAGGCATCAGCCGGTACGGAGGCGTCATCGGCAGAGGCATCGGCCGGTACGGGAACATCATCCCCAGCGGCGTCAGCCGATACCGGAACGTCATCCGCAGAGGCATCGGCCGGTACGGGAACATCATCCCCAGGGGCGTCGACAGCGGGCGCGCCCCCGGCGGCGGCGTCGGCAGCGGGCGCGGCCGCCACCGCCGAAGCGGCCACCCGCAGGGCCGTCAGCAGAGGCGCCACGGCCGGCTCCTGCCGCAGCGGGAGTTCGTCGCCGTCGATCTCCAGAGGCACACCGGCGGAGGTCAGGGCCCGGCGCACGCCGGGGATGGAACGGCCGCCGGCGCGTACGAGGACGGCCATGTCGCGCCACGGCACGCCGTCCTCCAGGTGCGCGCGCCGCAGGATGTCCGCGATGTTGTCCAGCTCGGCGCCCGGCGTCGGGTACGTGTAGACCTCGACGCGGCCGCCGTCCCGTACCGCCGACAGGTCACGGTGCGCCCGTACCTTGCGGGCCGGCAGGCGGGTCAGCGGCATACGGGCGGCGAGCCGCCGGGTGGCCGCCAGGAGGGCCGCGCCCGAGCGGCGGGAGGTGCCGAGCACCTCGACCGGCGCCGGGGTGCCGTCCGTACGCGGGAACATCGCCGGGAAGTCGAGGATGCCGTTGACGTCGGCGCCGCGGAAGGCGTAGATCGACTGGTCCGGGTCACCGAAGGCGACGAGCGTACGGCCGCCGCCGGCCAGCGCGCGCAGCAGCCGTACCTGCGAGGCGTCCGTGTCCTGGTACTCGTCGACGAACACCACGTCGTAGCGCGCCGCCAGCTCCGCCGCGACCTCGTCGCGCTCCGCGAGCAGCACAGCGCGGTGCACGAGTTCGGCGTAGTCCAGCACGCCCTGGGCGTCCAGCACGTCCAGGTACTCGGCCAGGAACCCGGCCGCCGCGCCCCAGTCGGGCCGCCCCGTACGCCGCGCGAAGTCGGCGAGGGCTTCCGGGCCCAGCCCCAGCTCGCGACTGCGGGCGAGCACCGCGCGCACCTCGTCGGCGAAGCCGCGCGTCGTCAGGCAGGCGCGCAGCTCGTCCGGCCAGCGCACCCGGGCCCGCCCGGCGGCCGCCAGCCCGGCCTGCCCTTCGAGGAGCTCGCGCACGACGAGGTCCTGCTCGGGGCCGGACAGCAGCCGCAGCGGGTCGGCGAACAGGTCGGCGTCCTGGTGGGCCCGTACGAGCGCGTAGCAGTACGAGTGGAAGGTGGTCGCCTGCGGGGCGGCGGCGCTGCCCAGGCGCGCGGCGATCCGGTCCCGCAGTTCGACGGCGGCCTTGCGGCTGAAGGTCAGCACGAGCAGCCGCTCGGGGTCGGCGCCGTCCCGTACGCGCCGGGCGACCGCCTCCACGAGCGTGGTGGTCTTGCCCGTACCGGGACCGGCGAGGACCAGCAGCGGCCCGGCGCGATGGTCAACCACAGCGCGCTGGCGTGCGTCCAAAGCAGGAGGGTCCGCCGGTCCCGGCCGGGTACGCACCAGTCGGTACGCGCCGGTGGCATCACGCCGCGCCGGCCGCCGGCGCGGCTGCGCGGACGGCATGGCCGAGGCCGAGAAGGAGGAACTCACGTGGATCGCCGGTCCTGGGAGGAGGTGCTGGTCGTGGTGCGCGCCGCGGTGCGGGGCGTGCCGGTGCGGCCACCGCGCCGGACGCCGGGCGGCGGGGCGGTGGTGCGGGCCGTGCCCGACGCTACGCCAGGTGGCGCACGAGCCGCAGTCCGTCCCACGACGGTACGACGGATGCGTACGTCCGTGCCGGATGCGGCGGAGAGGGCGGGTGCGGCGAAGGGGACGAGTGCGCCGGGTGTGCTGTACGGGACGGGTTTTCTGTACGAGCCGGACGTGCCGGACGGTACGGAGCACCCGGCGCGGCACCCGGCCGTGACGGCAGGGACACCGCGCGCCGGACCCACGCCACCCGGACCCACGCCTCCCGGACCCGCATCACCCGGACGGACGCACGCCACCCCGGGGCCATACGTCCGGTGTCCGCGTCACGGCGACGGCGACGGCCTCTCAGTCCCCCGCCCCCGGATCGCGCCCGTCCCAGCGAGCCCGCCGCATGTCGAGGCGCGGGACGTGGCCCTCGGCGGACCGGGACGCCTCGCGCAGCGGCGTGCCTTCCTCCCGGTAGTGGGCCAGCGCGCGCAGCTCGCTGCCCGGCAGCAGCTGTCCGTCCGCGCGCACGACACGCCACCACGGCACGGCGCCCCCGTACAGGGCCATCACCCGGCCCACTTGTCGCGGCCCGCCCACGCGCCGCCCGCCACCGGCTTCCGCAGGCGCTGTGCCGGAGGGCGGCTCCTCCTCCCCCGCGAGCCACTCGGCGACGTCGCCGTACGTCATCACCCGCCCGGGCGGAATCAGCTCGGCGACCCCGAGCACCCGTTCCGCGTACTCGGGGATCTGCTCGCCGCCGTACTCGGGAAAGTCTCCCGCTGTCCCACTCATCCGGCCCATCCTGCACCACACCACCGACAGTCCCGCCCCGCCCCCGCGGCGGCCCGCCGACGGCGTGCGCGGGCGGGCGCGGCGGCGTATGTTCCGTTTCCCGGCCCTTCGAAATGCACCCTGATGCCCCCCACCTCCTCGCGGCCATGCCACCATCTTCCGGGCGGTGACTGGTGATACGAGATCAAGAAGAGACGGCCGGACAGCAGGGTGCGGTGCCTCCGCGGGAGGCCGGCACCCCTGACGCGCTGTCCTCCGCCACCCCCGCCCGGGGGGACGGAACACCACGGGGGAAGCCGTCACAGGCTTCCGAGACCGAAAAGGCGAGCACGATCGAGAAGGCCGGAAGAGCCGACGAGTCCGCGAGTCCGGAGGGGCCTGACCAGCCCCGCCGGGCCGACACGGCGACCGCTTCCACCGGAGCGGAGGGCGCGGCAGAAGAGGAACGCACCGCCGACGGGGCGGCCGGGCCGGCTGGTCCTGGCGAGACCGCCCGTACGGGCGCCCACCCCGCGGGCGGCCGGGCCGAGGAGCCCGACACAGTTGACAAAGTCGGCATAGCCGACAAGGCCATCAGAGGCGGCAAGGCAAGCAAACCCGACAAGACCGAACGTCTCGCCCCGTCCCGTGACCACGTGGGCAGCGAGTTCCACGTCGACCAGGTGTCCGGCGACGAGCCGCTGCTGCCGGCCCGGGTGCACCGGCCCTCGGACCTGATGCGTCTGCTGCTCGGCATCGTCGGCATCGCGCTGGTGCTGCTGCTGGCGACGTTCGCGCACGGCACGACCCAGGGCCTCCAGCGCGACATCGGGGAGGGCGCCGGGCTGGCGCCGCGGCTGCTGATCAACTTCGCCGGGCTGGCATCGAGCGTCGCCGTACTGATCGTGCCAGTGGCATTCGCCGTCGAGCGGCTGATCAAACGGGACGGGCTGCGTATCGCGGACGGGGTGCTGGCAGCGGTCCTCGCGCACGGCGTCTCGCTCGCCACCGACCTGTGGGTGGCCGAAGCCGCCCCCGAGTCCATCCAGGTCGCGCTGACCCAGCCGCTGGCCAACGGCGGGCTGACCCCGCCGGTGCACAGTTACCTCGCGCCGGTCATCGCGTACATGACGGCGGTGGGGATGTCGCGGCGCCCGCGCTGGCGGGTGGCGATGTGGTGCGTCCTGCTGCTGGACGCGTTCGCCGTGCTGGTGGGCCGCTACACGACGCCGTTCGCCATCGTGACCACCATCCTCATCGGCTGGACGGTGGCCTTCGGGACGCTGTACGCGGTCGGCTCACCAAATGTGCGCCCCACCGGCCAGAACCTGCTCGCGGGCCTGCGCCGGGTCGGTTTCCGTCCGGTCAGCGCGGTGCGCGCGGAGGACATCGTCAACCCCGAGCACCCGGAACACGCCGACCGGGGCCGCCGCTACATCGTCACCCTGGAGGACGGTGCGCCCATCGACGTGACCGTCGTGGACCGCGAGCGGCAGGCGCAGGGTTTCTTCTACCGGGTCTGGCGGCGGCTGTCGCTGCGCGGCATCAACCAGCGCCGCAGCCTTCAGTCGCTGCGGCAGGCGCTGGAGCAGGAGGCGCTGCTGGCGTACGCGGCCATCGCGGCCGGCGCCAACGCACCGAAACTGATCGCCACCTCCGAGCTGGGCCCGGACGCGGTGATGCTCGTGTACGAGCACATCGACGGCCAGCCGCTGGACGCGCTGCCGGACGCGGAGATCACCGACGAGCTGATGCGCAACGCCTGGCGGCAGGTGGCGTCGCTCCAGTCGCGGCGTATCGCGCACCGGCGTCTGGTGGGTGACGCGCTGCTGGTGGATCGTTCCGGCAACATCTTCCTGACCGACCTGCGCGGCGGAGAGATCGCGGCCGGCGACCTCGTCCTCCGGATGGACATCGCGCAGTTGCTGACCACGTGCGCGCTGCGGGTCGGCGCCGAGCGGGCGGTGGCCGCGGCCGTCGACGTACTCGACCCGGACACTGTCGCCGACAGCCTGCCGCTGCTCCAGCCGATCGCGCTCAGCCGCACCACCCGGTCCACGCTGCGCCAACTGGCCCGCGAGCGCTCCGAGCGGCAGCGCGAGGCCGTCCTGGAGGCGTCGCGTGCCTCGAAGAAGCAGAAAGCCGCCGACGCGGCCCGGCGGGCGGACGCAGAAACCCAGGAAGGGCCGAGCAACCGCAAGGTGCTGCGCGCCGAGAAGAACGCGGAGAAGCGGGCGGTCGACGAGGCGCTGGAAGAGGCCCGCGAGGAGGACCTGCTCTCGCAGATCCGCCAGCAGGTGCTGCTGATCCGGCCGACGGCGCCGGTCGAGCCCGCCCGTCTGGAACGGATCCGGCCGCGCACCCTCGTCACCTGGATCGCCGGCGCCTTCGCCGCGTACTTCCTGCTCTCGCAGATCACCCACGCCAACTTCGGCCAGGTCGGCGAGGCCCAGTGGCTGTGGGTGGTGGCGGCGCTGGCGTTCTCGGCCCTGACCTACCCCGCGGCGGCGATGAGCCTGCTCGGGTTCGTACCGGAGAAGGTGTCGTTCCTGCGGACGGTGATCGCGCAGGTGGCGGGCAACTTCGTCAAGCTCGTAGCGCCGGCCGCGGTGGGGGGCGTGGCGCTCAACACCCGCTTCCTGCAGCGTTCCGGCCTCCGGCCCGGCCTGGCGGTGGCGAGCGTGGGTGCGTCCCAGCTGTTCGGCCTCGGCTGCCACATCGTGCTGCTGCTGACGTTCGGCTATCTGACCGGCACCGAGCGCACGCCGTCGCTGTCCCCGTCCCGCGCGGTGATCGCGGGTCTGCTGACGGCCGCCGTGCTGGTGCTGGTGGTCACCGCCGTTCCGGTGCTGCGCAAGTTCATCGCCACGCGCGTACGGTCGCTGTTCGCCGGTGTGGTGCCGCGGATGCTCGACGTCCTCCAGCGCCCGAAGAAGGTGGCGGTCGGCATCAGCGGCACGCTGCTGCTGACGGCGGCGAACGTGATGTGCCTGGACGCCTCGATCCGCGCGTTCGGCGGTGGCGGACAGCTGAGCTACGCAGCCATCGCGGTGGTGTTCCTCGCGGGCAACGCGGTGGGTTCGGCGGCCCCCACCCCGGGCGGCGTGGCCGCCATCGAGGGCACACTGACCGGCGCCCTGACACTCGCCGGGCTCACCTCGGACATCGCGTTCCCCGCGGTGCTGCTGTTCCGGCTGATGACGTTCTGGCTGCCGGTCCTGCCGGGCTGGATCTCTTTCACACATCTGACCCGCAAGGGCCAGATCTGAAAGCCGCCATCCACTTCGCCCAGCACAGCACGACACAGCAGCGGTCATGCCGCACGGCGTGACCAACCATCACGGCATGACAAATCCGCAGCGTCACTTCGTGACGCGCCGTGTCCCTTCGATGCGAGCCGCCCCGCCATCCGGCGGGGCGCATCGGAGCATCAGTGATCCCTCTCCCCTCCCCGGCGGCTCTGCGTGATCACCCCCCGGACGCATACGTCATTCGGACAACGCTTTCCTCCTCCGACACCGACACCGACACCGACACCGACAAGGCGAATTGCCAAGATCACGAAGGCTCCAGTCAACTGGCGCGCAGCCGAGGAATTTCACGCGAACCGCCGTCAGTGACCGGCCGCAAGGAGAAGTAGCGGACCCCACGCCGGGCGGCCGGCCCGGTACGGCCGGCCGCCCACCGGAAACCGCGAGGCCGCATAACGGATTCATTGCATCTTCACCGCCGCTTACCGCACGAATCCCCCTCACCATCCGTCACAGCGAAGCGGACATTTCCCTCACTTCCATTCCGTGACGGAAACTCTCCGTGTCGACCGACCCGCAAAGCGGCACATTCGACCAGCAGGGGACACCGCCCCACCAACGCGGCAAATTGACAAGATCACGGAGATCGTAGTCGACTGCTGCGTGAATCCGGGGGGACATTCACTGCCGAAAACCCCTGGGAAAACAGTCGGACACCCAAGGGGGAACCATGAAGTTCACACGCAAGACCGCCACGCGCGTCGGCGCCGCCGCCATCGCCGCCACCGCGCTGCTGGGCGCATCGCCCGCATTCGCCAAGGACGTGGACTCGTACATCAACGGGGCGGCGCACGCCTGGTCGCACGGCAAGAACGGCCAGGTCGCGCTGAAGGACACCAAGGCCGACAGCCACTCCGTCTACGCCCACATGAGCCGGGTCAGCAGCCCCATGAGCATGATCCGGCTCGACAACACCAAGGGTTCGGGCAAGACCACCCGTTCCGACAACAAGCCCTCCAACCCCGTCGCCGGGATCCAGGCGTGCGTGGACAAGCAGTGGGCGCCCGACCCGTGCGACCTGCCGCGCGCCACCGAGCGTCGCAAGTAGCGAGCAGGCCGCACGACGGGTCGTGGCCGTGGTCGTGACAGGCCACGGCCACGGCCCGTCCACCGCCGCCACCACAGCAATCCGGAAAGCCACCTGTGTCTGCTTCGACCACCGTTTACCCGGCCTCCTCCGCACTGCCGCTGGACATCCGGGGACTCTCCTACCGGATTTCCGACCGGACACTCTTCGACGGCCTGCACCTGGAGATCCGCGCGGGTGAAACCGTCGCGGTGACCGGGCCCAGCGGGTCGGGGAAGAGCACGCTGCTGTCCTGCGTCCTCGGGCTGCTGCGCCCGGACGCCGGAGAGCTGAACGTGGCCGGAGCCGATATGGCGCGGCTCAAGAAGAAGGCGCTGGCGGCCCACCGCAGCGCCCATGTGGGCATGGTCTTCCAGTTCAGCGAGCTGCTGCCGGAGCTCAGCCCGGCGGAGAACGTCGCGCTGGCCGCGCTGCTCGCCGGGGCCGCTCCGGACACGGCATGGGACCGGGCCACAACGCTCCTTTCGGACCTCGGTGTTCCGGACACGGACACCACGGAGGAGCTGTCGGGCGGTGAGCGGCAGCGGACCGCCGTGGCCCGTGCCCTCATCAACGAGCCGGCCCTGATCCTCGCCGACGAGCCGACCGGCGCGCTGGACGCCGAGACCCGCGACCAGGTGGCCGACGTACTGTTCGGCATGCCCGGCAAGCACGGCTGCGGCCTGCTGGTCGTCACCCACGACCCGGCGGTCGCCGGGCGGGCGGACCGCGTGCTGCGACTGCGGGACGGCGCGCTCGTACCGGATCCGGAACAGAAGCCGGCGCGGAAGCAGGAGCTGGAGCAGAGGCAGGAGCCGGAGCAGGCGCAGGAGCAGGGGCAGGAGCCGACGGCGGACGCCGCCTCCGCCTCCGCGGCTGTCCACGGCGCCCCCGCCGGCGATACGCACGGCACGGCCGCCCGATGAGCCGCCGCCCCGCACCCCGCGCCCGTGCCCGTACCCGTACCCGTACCCACCAGCTCCTGCGCATCGGCCGTGCCGCGGGCCGCCGGGCCGAGGCCGGGCGGATCCGGTGGGTCGCGCTGTTCTGCGCCGCCGCCACCCTGGCCCTGGCCCTGGTGTCCCTGGTCGCGGCCCATGCGACCTACGAGGGGCGGGACACCAGGCTGTCGGCCCGGCTGCCCGTGACCGGGCCGTACGGCCACCAGGGCGGCGCCGCGGACAAGGTGATCTGGGCACCGGCCAACGACACGGTCCACGGCTCGCCCTTCACCGCGATCTTCCTCGAACCGCTCTCGGACCAGGCCCCGCTGCCGCCGGGGCTGGACCGCTGGCCCGAGCCCGGCGAGGTGCTGCTGTCGCCCGCGCTGGCGGAGTACGGCGCCGACGAGGGCATCGCGTACCGGTACGGCCGCGTGGCCGGCACGATCGGTGAGGACGGCCTGGCGAGCCCGGGTGAACGGCTCGCTTACGTGCGCCCCGCGGCGGGTCTCGGCTCCGACCCCGAGGACCCCCAGGCCTACACCGGGTTCGGCGCCCCCGAAGAGGGCCGGGGCATGATCGGCGACGGCGCGTACCTGCAGCCGGAGAGGTCCGCCCTCCTCCTGATCGCCTTCTGCCTGCTGCTGCCCGCCGGCATCCTGCTGATGATCGCCGTACGGACCGGTGCCCACCAGCGCGACCGCAGGACGGCCCTGGCCGACGCCCTCGGCGGCACGCCGCGCGACCGCGCGCTGATCGCCGTCGGGGAGGCCGCCGTGCCCGTCCTGTGGGGCGCGGGCGTGGTGGCGCTTCCCCTCGCGGCCTGTCTGGCGGTCAACTGCCGCATTCCGGTGGTCGATTACCTGCTGTCGGCGCAGGACCTGCGCTCGTGGGCATGGCTGCTGGCGCTGTGTCTGCCGCTCGCCGCCGGTCTGGTCCTGGCGGGTGTGGTGTGCGCCGACCGCGTCGGGCGGCGGCCTCGCCGTGCCACCCGGCCGCTGGGCGGGCGCCGGCTGCCCTCCTGGACGGCGGTGCTCTTTCCCGTCGCCCTCCTGATCGCGGTCCGCGGACCCGAGTACTTCACCCCCGGCACCGGCGCCCGCATGCTCGTCACCTACGCCGCCGCCGCGGTGGCCATGGCCACGCTGCCGCTCGCGGTGGCCGCCGCCACCGCCGCGTTCGGCCGGCTCCAGCTGCGCGCGGGTCACCGGTTCGCGAGCCCGGGGCTGATCGTCTCCGGCCGCCGTGCCCAGGCCCACCCGGGGGCCGTGGCCCGCCTGGTGTCCGGCGTCGTGGTGGCCATCGCGCTGCTCGTCCAGGTGCAGGTGTGGAACAACTTCATGGGTGACCCGGCGCGCGCCGCGCAGGCCACCAAGGACCGCATCGGTTCCAGCCTGCTCATCGTCCAGGACAGCAGCGCGTTCAGCCGCGGCGAGCTGGACCGGGTGCTGTCGGCCTCGCCCGTGCCCACCGTGGCCGCCGCGCTGATCACGCACCCCGATGGCGACCGGGGCACCGAACTCCAGGGGCCCTGCGCGGCGCTCAAGGTGCTGCACCTGCCCTGCGCCGGGGGGACGCTCACCCTGAAGGACCGGCCCGCCGACCCGCGCATCGCCGAACTCCTGCGCTGGAGCGGCGATCCGGCGGCCGGGGTGACCGTACGCGCCGGAGAGGTCGCGCCGGCGCTGGCGGCCAAGGACGCCGGCCACCAGCTGATCCTGGCCTCGGCGGACGGCAGTGCCCTGTCCGCGCCGCACTTCAAGGCGGCCTTCTACAAGGTGGCGGCCATGGGCGCGGACGTCGACAACCTCGGCGGCAGCTGGCTCGCGCCCGCGCTGGTCAGGGAGCAGCAGGGCCTGTGGATCGTGCTGTTCGGCGCGGCCGGCGTGCTGGTCCTCGGTCTCGCCTTCGGCCTCTCCGGGCTCGCCGAGTGCCTGCGTACCGGGCGGGCGATCGCGCCGCTGAGCGTACTGACCGGCAACCGCCGGGTGTTCGTCGTGACGACGGCGTGCGGCGTCCTGGTTCCGCTGGCGCTGGCGGGGCCGGCCGGCTGCTTCCTGGGGAGCTGGCTGGCCGCGCCGATGACCAGCAGTGGCGATTCCCATCTGTCGGGTTCGCTGCCGGCCGCCTGTGCCGGCGGGGTCGCCCTGCTGGCCGTGGTGCTCTGGGGCTGGGGCGTGCGCGCGAGCACCGGCCTGGCCCGCGGCTGGCGTCCGCGGGGCGACTGAGGATCCGGCCGCTCACGGCGAAGGGCCCGCAACCCCCGGGGGTGCGGGCCCTTCGCCGTGAGCGGCCGGCAGCCGGTCAGTACACCGGCTTCTCCGGCTCGACCGTGTTGACCCAGCCGATGACGCCGCCGCCGACGTGCACCGCGTCCGCGAAGCCCGCGGACTTCAGGACGGCGAGGACCTCGGCGGAGCGGACGCCCGTCTTGCAGTGCAGGACGATCTTCTTGTCCTGCGGGAGGTCCTGGAGGGCACTGCCCATCAGGAACTCGTTCTTCGGGATCAGCTTGGCGCCGGGGATCGAGACGATCTCGTACTCGTTCGGCTCCCGGACGTCGATGATCTCGATCTTCTCGTCCGTGTCGATCCATTCCTTGAGCTGGAGCGGGGTGATCGTGGAGCCGGCCGCCGCCTCCTGTGCCTCCTCGGACACGACGCCGCAGAAGGCCTCGTAGTCGATGAGTTCGGTGACGGTCGGGTTCTCGCCGCAGACCGCGCAGTCGGGGTCCTTGCGGACCTTGACCTGGCGGTACGTCATCTCCAGCGCGTCGTAGATCATCAGGCGGCCGACCAGCGGGTCACCGATGCCGGCCAGCAGCTTGATCGCCTCGTTGACCTGGATGGAGCCGATGGACGCGCACAGCACGCCCAGCACGCCGCCCTCGGCGCAGGAGGGGACCATGCCGGGCGGCGGGGGCTCCGGGTACAGGCAGCGGTAGCAGGGGCCGTGCTCGCTCCAGAAGACCGACGCCTGGCCGTCGAAGCGGTAGATCGAGCCCCAGACGTACGGCTTGTTCAGCAGCACGCAGGCGTCGTTGACCAGGTAGCGGGTGGCGAAGTTGTCGGTGCCGTCGACGATCAGGTCGTACTGGGCGAACAGCTCCATGACGTTGGTGGAGTCGAGGCGCTCTTCGTGCAGGTTGACCGTGACGTACGGGTTGATGCCCAGCACCGTGTCCTTGGCGGAGGCGGCCTTGGAGCGGCCGATGTCCGCCTGGCTGTGGATGATCTGGCGCTGGAGGTTGGACTCGTCGACCTCGTCGAACTCCACGATGCCGAGGGTGCCGACGCCCGCCGCGGCCAGGTACATCAGCGCGGGCGAGCCCAGGCCGCCGGCGCCGACGCACAGCACCTTGGCGTTCTTCAGCCGCTTCTGCCCGTCCATCCCGACATCCGGGATGATCAGGTGGCGGGAGTACCTGCGGACCTCGTCGACGGTGAGCTCCGATGCGGGCTCGACCAGGGGTGGCAGCGACACGGGGACTCCGTTTGTCGGTATCTCGATGGGCGACCCCCCGCCCCGGGACGGCCCGGAGCAAGGGACGGTGGTCTTCCCGTAACACTGCCACGGCCTTCTTCATTCCGAGACACCAGGTCCGATACGCGAGACGAATGTGTCCCAGTAGCCGGGCAGTGACTCCCAGGCGCTCCCTCCGTGGTCGGTGCGGTCGGTGAAGTAGACGGTTCCGGCGCCCTGCCAGCGGGCGATCCGCAGGGCCTCTTCCAGGTGGGTACGGGGCACGCCGTGCACCAGGTGGCAGAAGCGCCGCGCCGGGTACTCGGCGGTCCACTCGGCCACTTGTGACCAGCGGTAGTCGGACCAGCGCCCGGCAAAGGTGACGAGCTGGTCGGCGACCTCCGCGTAGCCGGGGTACGGGTGGCGGCCGTGCCCGGTGACGAGGTGCGCGCCGTCGTGGAGGGCCCGCAGGGTGGTGGTCAGCCGCCGGGTCCCGGACAGCAGTGTCCGGTCCGTGGGACAGCGGTCCAGATAGAAGCCGTCCACCTTGTACCAGTCCAGGAAGCGGTGCGCGTCGGAGACCAGCTCACCGAACGGGCGGGCGCCGTGCCCCAGGTCGAGGTGGCCCAGCAGCCGGGCCCCCGCGTCCCGCAACTGGGCGGCGGCCGGCAGGCAGTACGGGTCAGGGCGCACCCCAGGGCCCCGCGCGACGTTGAGCACCGCCCAGTGCAGCGCCGCCGCGCCGCCGCGTGGCCCCGGGGCCCGGCGCGCGGCTCCGGTGCAGGCAAGCCCGCGGGCCAGCCGCAGCAGCTCGGCCCACTCGGCGGGCGCCAGCAGCGGGTGGGCGAACCCCGGGACGCCGACGCCGAGCGGCGCCGCGCCCGTCATGGCGGACCCGGTGCCCAGAGACGTCGTCAGATACGACATGCGGCCTCCATCCAGATGTCGGCGAGGGATTCCTCCAGCCCGATCCGCGGCCGCCACCCCAGGCGGTCGCGGGCGGTGCGCACGTCCGCCTGCTGCCAGCTCCCGCACCCGTCCGGATAGGGGTACGCGGGCGGGACGGTCCCGTGTTCAGAGGTCGGCCCCGGAATGGCGAGCCGCGCGACGCCGGGTCCGCCGGCGAGGCCGGGCGCGGTGTCCAGTTCGTGCAGTGAGCCGCCGAATCCGGCCACCCGGGCGAGCAGCGCGGCTGCCTCGCGCAGCCGTACGGCGTGCCCCGTACCGATGTTGACCACGCCCTGCGCGGCGGAGAGCGAGGCGGCGTGCACGGCCCGCGCCACGTCCCGTACGTCCACGAAGTCGCGCTGTACGCCCAGGCCGCCCAGCTTCAGCTCGGTGTCCCCGGACTGCATGGCGCGCCGCATCGCCTCCGCGAGCCGGCCGAGCGGTGAGCCGGCCGGCGTGCCCGGGCCGACCGGGGAGAAGACCCGCAGCACGACAGCGTCCAGACCGGAGCCGAGGACGAGTTCGGTGGCGGCGAGCTTGCTGACGCCGTACGGTCCGCCGGGCCGTGGCACGGCGTCCTCGGCGGTCGAGGAGCCGGGCTGCGAGGGCCCGTACTCGGACGCGCAGCCCAGGTGCACGAGCCGGGCGCCGCAACTGCTGCGCCGCAGCGACTCGCAGACGGTGGCGACCGCGACGGTGTTGTGCCGGGTCAGGTCGCGGGCGCCGCCGCGGGTGGTGCCCGCGCAGTTGACCACCACGCCGGGGTGGACGGCGTCCAGGAAGCGGGTGAGGGCGCCCGGACTGCCGGAGGCCAGGTCGAAGCGGACGTCCGCGTCGTCGCCCCGCCCGAGGGCGGTCAGCTGGACGGCCGGGTCGGCCAGCAGCCGGTCGGCGACGTATCGGCCGAGGTACCCGTTGGCACCGATGAGCAGCACCCTCATCGCGCGACCCCCCGGTCCCGGTGTGCTTCGGTGGGGTGGACGTTCATGATGTCGTTCTCCTATGGCGGTGGGTTGAGGCCGTGGCGGGGCAGCGGTGACCGCCGCCGCGGGGGCCGGGCGGTGGCAGTGTGCGCCGCGCGGATGGTGGCGGGCGTCCGGAAGCGGACGACCGGCGCCACGGGGGCGCCGGCACTGCGGAGGCCCGCGCGCCCGCCGGGGGTGCCGGCGGGCGCGCGGGCGGCGAGGACACGCACGCCGGGAGTGGTGGCATGCGCGCCGTGAAGAGCGGCGTGCGTATCGCGGGCGGCGACGTGTGCGGAGTCACGGCCGGTCCGCCTCCGCCGGTATGGCGGCGGGGACCGCGGCGGGGACCGGTGCGTGCGCCGAGGCGCCGGTGAGGGCGCGCAGCGCGTACAGCAGCAGGCCCAGGGCGGGCAGCGCGCAGGCCACGGCCGGTACGGCGGACGGCCCGAGGTGGGCGACGGCGGCCTCGACCGGCCTGCCCAGCAGCTCCAGGCCGGGCAGCCGGGCGGCCGGTACGGAGGCCAGGGCCACGGCTTCCAGGGCCGCGGCGGCGGCCGGGCCCGCCGCGGCAGCGGCCGGGAAGCCGTGCCGGGCGAGCAGCCGCGCCAGGAAGAACAGGGCGCCCAGGGCCGAGGCGGCGGCCACCGGGCCCGCTCCTCCGCCACCGCCGGCCGCGTCCGCGGTGGCGGACAGGGCGAGCAGCGCCGCGAGCTGCATCGTGGCGACGATCAGCAGCAACGGCCGTACGCCGGTCGCGAATTCGGTCAGGCACCGGCTGTCCGCCAGTCCGCGGCGCGCGCGGCCCGCGAACCAGTGCGCACACCAGGCGGCGGGCACGACGGCACAGGTCAGGGCCAGACCAGTGGTGACTGCCAACTGCGGGCGTACGCCGGGGAGGTCGGGGCCGCCCGCCAGCAGCTGACGCAGCAGCCAGTCCCCGCACAGCGCGTATCCGGCCAGCCAGCACGTCCACAAGCCGGTGGCGCGGGTGGACGGATACCGCGCGCGCAGCGGGCCGTGGCGCACACACAGGCGCAGGGCCAGGAGGACCAGGCCCACGCCGGTCGCTGCGACGACCGTCTGCACGAGCGCGGGTGACGGAGCGTCAGTCAGCGTGCTGGGTAAGGGCGTAGGCGCGCGCCCGGCAATGGCGACGGCGGCCACGGTCGCGGCACACACCGCGACGGGCAGCAGGTGCAGCACCGCGCGGGCGCCCCTCCCCCGCCGGACGGGCCCGGGTGGGGGCGCGGCGGGTGGTGCCGCGTCGGCGCGTGGGACCCGGGCGTACAACTCCTCGGCCAGCGAGAAGACGTCGCGGTGCCGGAAGCGGGCGGCCGTGCGGTCGGTGACGCCGTGCGCCTCCAGCCCGGCAGCGATCTCCAACGGGTCGACGGCGCGTTCGCACAGCGTCCGGTGCTGGTGCATCAGTGTCTTCACGGGGTCGGCGGGGCCGCGCCGGGACGGACGGGCAGGGATGGGCCGCTGGTCCGCCCCGGCCTCCGGCGCCGCGCCGGTGTCGCTGCCGGTGTGGGTGTCGGTTGTCGTCATGGCCGGGCTCCTCTCTGGCGGTCGGCTCCGGCTCCCGCCCCGGCGGCGGCCGGTTCGGCGGCCGGGGGGCGCGCGTTCTGGGCGGCTGGGGGGCGCGTGCTGTGCTCGGCCGCGGGGCGCGCGCCCCCGGCGGCTTGCGGGGTCGCACACCCTGTGTCGTCGCGGTCCGGTTCCGCCCAGCTCGGTGTGCGGCCCGTCGGCGGGGCGGCCTGCGCGGTGCCGCGGGCCACGGCCCAGCGGCCCGGTACGTGGGACTCGGCGGGCCGGGTGAAGAGGCGGGGCACGCTGCCCCCGTCCGGCCCGGCGGCGGGGCGGCACGGAGAGTGGGACATCAACTCCAGGTAGATGCCACGAAATGCCGCGACGTTCTGCTCCACCGTGAACAGTTCGAGTGCGCGGGCGCGCGCGGCGGCGCCCAGCCGGGCGCGCCTGCCGGGGTCGCGCAGCAGCGCCAGGCACGCGTCGGCCAGCGCGCGCGGGTTGCGGGGCGGCACGACCAGGCCCGTACCGCCGATGACCTCGCAGACCGCTCCGGCGTCGGTGGAGACCGTGGCGCGGCCGCTGAGCATCGCCTCCACGAGGGTGCGCGGGAAGCCCTCCGACACGCTGGAGAGGACCAGCACCGAACCGGCCGCGTAGGCGTCCTGCGGCCGCGGCACGCCGGGGCCGCCGACTTCCTCGAAGGAGACCGGGTTGTCGCCGGCGCTCTGCGCGTCGGCCGCCTCGTCGGGGAAGAGCTGGGCGGCCAGCGCCCGGCACTGCGCCAGGTAGGCGGCGTCCTCCGGACCGGGGCCCGGGGTGCCGACGACGCGCAGGGTGGCGTCCGGTTCGGCGCGGTGCACGCGGGCGAAGGCATGCAGCAGCGAGACGAGGTCCTTGGCGGGTTCGACGGTGCCGGTCCACACCAGCGTCGCGGGGTGGTCGGCCGCGTCGTCCGGGACGGCGGTGAAGCCGGTCGCGTCCATGCCCGGGTACACCGTGCGCAGGCGCTCGCGGTCCGCGCCGCAGCGCTCCTGCCAGCTCCGGGTGTGGCTGTTGCCGGGGGTGACGAGCGCGGCTTGCGCGTACGTCTCGGTGGCCAGCGCGGTCTCGAAGGCGCCCAGCAGGGCGCGTACGGGGGCGCTCGACTGCGTTCCGGAGCGCGTGAGGTAGTGCTCGCGCAGGCGCACGCCGTACTCGGTGAGCAGGAGCGGCGTACCGAAGAAGCGTTTGGCCAGCAGGCCGGGGAGGGCGGTGGAACCACCGGCCGTGGCGTGGCAGAGGTCGACTCCGGCGAGCCCGTCGCCGTCGCCTCCGGGCAGGCACGCGGAGCAGCCGTACCAGTCCAGGGAGAGCGGGCGCAGGGCGCGTTCCAGCTCCTCGGTCACGGCGAGCAGGTCCCCCACGCGGGCGCCGTACGCGGCGCGCAGCGCGCCGGGTGCGTGACAGGCGCTCTCCAGGATGCGTACGGCCTCTTCGGAGCGGAGGAGTTCGGGCAGGCCGCCGTGGTCGCGGGCGAGCAGCGCCAGGCCGTAGAGACCGGCGGCGAAACGGTCCGCCTGACCGTCGCGGTGCCCGCCGCCGTCCCCTGCGAACGCGCCGGGAAGGGCCCGGCCGCCGGGCGGCTCCGCCGTGGTGAACCCCGCCGCGAGCGCGCCGAAGCACTCCGCGAACCGGCGCTTCGCACGCCGCCCGCGCGCCCCGGCGCGCCGCCTCTCGGGCCGCCACCGCAGGGCGCCGGGGAGCTCCCCGTACAGCGGCGCGGTCCGCACCACCCGGGCGCGGCCCGGCGCGCCCTCACGGCCGTCCGCCACGCACACCCCCGGAGCAGGGCCCGGCCGCTCGGCGGCGTCCGGCACGCCGCCTTCCAGGCCGTCCCCCCCGCCGCCCTCGGTACCGCGGTCGAGCGTGTAGACCTCGAACACGTGGCCGGGGAGCCCGCGCACGAGCCGGTCGCGCCACGGACGTGTCTCACCGGACGCGTCCGGGCCGCCACCCTCGGTGAGCAGACCAATGCGCACGAGCGCACCCCCGTTCTTCCTGATCGGCGTCCAACGACCGCGGCCGGCCCGGGAGGCCCACCGCTACCTGCAGGAAGAAGCTACGCAGAGATCCCGGTGACACGACGGACGGTTGTCCGTCGCGCCACCGGAAGGGGTGAAGAGACGTAACTTTCCACCCCGGTGGGCGTTCTGGCGCGCTATGCGAACGTCATGCCGCAGCCCGCAGCGCCCGCCGCCCGGCCGACGCCTCCGGGTCGAGTACGGGCACCGCCGTCAGCAGGCCCTTCGTGTACGGGTGCCGGGGGCGCTCGTACACCTCGTCGGTGGCGCCCTCCTCCACGATCCGCCCGCCGCGCATCACCGCGACCCGGTCACTGACCGCCCGTACCACCGCCAGGTCGTGCGCGATGAAGACCAGCGCGAGGCCCAGATCCCGCCGCAGTTCGCCGAGGAGCGCCACGATCTGCGCCTGCGTGGTGACGTCCAGCGCCGAGACGGGCTCGTCGCAGACCAGCAGCCGGGGGCCGGGGGCGAGGGCCCGCGCGATACCGACGCGCTGCCGCTGCCCGCCGCTGAACTCGTGCGGGTAGCGGTGGTACCACGCCGGGTCCAGACCGACCCGCTCCAGCAGTTCGCACGCCCGGCGCACCACACGCGCGTCGTCCCGGTCGCCGGCCGCGCGCAGCGGGTCGGCGACCGATTCACCGATGCTGCGCCGCGGGTTGAGCGAGGAGACCGGGTCCTGGAAGACCATCTGCAACTCGCTCCGGAAGGGACGCAGCTGCCGGTCGCCGAGGGCGGTGATGTCGCGGCCCCGGTAGCGCAGCACCCCGGCGGTCGGGTCCAGCAGCCGTACGAGCATCCGCCCGAGGGTCGTCTTGCCGCTGCCCGACTCGCCTACGAGGCCGACGGTTTCGCCCTCCCGTACGGTCAGCGAGACCTCGTCGACCGCGGTCGTCCGGTGCCGTCGCCCACCGAACTCCCGGCACAGCCCTACTGCTTCGAGCAGTACGCCGTCGCCGCCGCCCGCGGCACGCGTGGTACCCGGGGTGGATGGGGCACTCGGGGCAGGCTCCTCCGGCTTCGCGTCCACCCGCGGCACCGCCGCCAGCAGCTCTTTCGTGTACGGTTCGCGCGGCGCGAGCAGGACCTCACCGACCGTGCGGTGCTCCACCGCCCGGCCCCCACGCATCACGAGCACCTCGTCCACGCTGCCCGCGACCACCCCCAGGTCGTGGGTGACCAGGAGCAGTCCCATGCCGGTCTCCGCCCGCAGCTCGTGCAGCAGGTCGAGGATCTGGGCCTGGACCGTGACGTCCAGCGCGGTGGTGGGCTCGTCGGCGATCAGCAGGCGCGGTTCGCAGGCGAGCGCCATCGCGAGCAACGCGCGCTGGCGCATGCCCCCGCTGAACTCGTGGGGCCGCGAGCGGGCGCGCCGGGGGGCGTCCGCGATGCCCACGCGCTCCAGCACCTCGACGGCGCGGGCGCGGGCGGCGCGCCGCGAGACGTCCGGCCGGTGCACCCGGTACACCTCGGCGATCTGGTCGCCGATCGCGTAGTACGGGTCGAGCGAGGACAGCGGGTCCTGGAACACCATGGCGGCCCGGCCGCCGCGCAGCCGCCGCAGCTCGCGCTCGCCGGCCGCCCGTACGTCCGTACCGGCGACCCGGACCGTGCCGCTCACCCGCGCTCCGGTCCCCCGGTGCAGGTCCAGCAGGGCCGCCGCGACGGTGGACTTGCCGGATCCGGACTCGCCGACGATGCCCAGCGCCCGGCCCGGGGCCAGCGAGAAGGAGAGGCCGTCCACGGCCGGCACACCGGCGCCACCGGCACCGGCACCACCGGCCGCCGCACCGTCGGCCCCCGCACCGGCCCGGGCCGCGGGCCCGGCCCCACTGCCGCCCCCTTCACCGGGAAAGGCGACCGACAGGTCCCGGACCTCCACCAGCAGGTCCGGTGCCCTCCCGGAAAGGTCCTCGGAGTTCTCGGAGGTCATGTCAGAGCCACCCTTCGGTCGGCGAGTGCGTAGAGGATGTCCGCCACGACGTTGGCGACGACGACGGCCGCGCCGGTGCCCAGCACGACGCCGACGACCACGGGCAGGTCGACGACGCGCACCGAGTGCACCAGGAGCTGTCCGATGCCGGGCAGTCCGAAGAGTTCCTCGGTGAGCATCGCGCCGCCGAACATCGTGCCCAGGTCGAGCGCGGTGAGCGCGATGACGGGCGGCAGCGCGCCGCGCAGCGCGTGCCGCGTCACGACGGAACGTTCCCGCACGCCGTAGGCGCGGAAGGTGCGGATGTGGTCCTCGGCCAGCGTCTCCAGCGTCGAGGAGCGGGTCAGCCGGGCGTACTTGGCCGACTCCAGCAGCGCCAGCGCCGTCCAGGGCAGCAGCAGGTTCCAGGCCCACTGCTCCGGGTCCTCGGTCAGCGGGACGTAGGAGGGGAACGGCAGCCACCGCAGGTACGCGCAGAAGACCATCAGCAGCAGGAGGCCGGTGATGAAGACCGGGGTGGCCGTGCCCGCGAGGGTCAGGCCGGTCAGCACGCGTTCCGCCGTGCCGCCGCGGCGCAGCGCGGACAGCAGACCGGTGCCGACGCCGAGCAGCAGCCACAGCACCATCGACACGAGGGCGAGGGACGCGGTGACCGGCAGCCGGTCGCCGAGCAGTTCGGTGACGGGGGTGCTGTTCTGGTAGGAGAGGCCGAGGCAGGGCGCGTCGCAGTGCAGTACGGCGGTGCCGGACGAGAAGTCGCGGCCGGCCACCAGCCCCTGGAGGAAGTGCAGATACTGGGTCAGAACCGGTGCGTCCAGCTCCAGCCGTTCGCGTACCTGCTGGATCTGCGCGGGGTTGCAGCGCGGGCCGCAGGCCAGTTCGGCGGGGTCGCCGGGCGCGACGTAGAAGAGCGCGTAGACGGCGACGGTCAGCAGGAAGAGGACGAGGAGCGCGCCGCCGAGCCGGCGCAGGGCGTAGCCGGTCATGCGACGGCCTCCTTCCCGCGCTCGCCCCGGGAGGCGTCCGCGGACCGGCCCGTACGGCCCGCCCGGGTGCCGACCCGCAGGCGGGACCGCTCGCGCGGGTCCAGCGCCGTACGGACCGCGTCGCCCAGCACGGTGAACGCCAGCACGGTCACCAGCAGGAAGCCCGCCGGGAGCAGGACGTACACCGGGTCGGCCCGGAACCAGGTCGTCGCGGTCGACAGCATCTGCCCCCAGGACGCGGTGGGCGGCCTGACGCCGATGCCGAGGAAGGACAGCGACGCCTCGGCGACGATGTTGCCGGGCACCAGGACCGCCGCGTACGTGATCACCGGCGCGGCGAGCGACGGCAGCAGTTCGCGCCGCGCCACGCGCAGCGGCCCCGCACCGCCGAGCCGGGCCGCAGCCACGTGATCCAGCTTCTTCAGGGCCAGCGTGCGGGCCCGTACGATCCGGGAGGTACCGAACCAGCCCAGCAGCCCGAGGACCAGCACCAGCAGCAGCGGGCGCGGGAAGTCGGCGGGCACGATCGCGGTCAGCGAGATCACGATGACGAGCGTGGGCAGCGCGGTCAGCACCTCGGTGAACCGCGAGAGCACCTGGTCGGCGAGCCGGTTGCCCAGTCCGGCCGCGAGGCCGACCGCCAGGCCGACGAGGACCTGTACGGCCGTGGCGCCGAGCGCGATGAGCAGGGAGACCTGAGCGCCGTACAGCAGCCGGGCGAACAGGTCCCGGCCGGTGCCGGGCTCGACGCCCAGCCAGTGGTCGCCGCTGATCCCGCCGTACGGGCCGAGCGGGACGCCGCCGCGCGCCGAGTCGATCAGGTCGTCGTGGTACGTGGTGGGGTCCTGGCCCTCCAGCGCCGCCAGCAGCGGGGCGCCGAGGGCGAGCAGGGCGAGTACGAGCAGGACGGCGGCGGAGACCACGGCGGCGGGACGCCGCCGCAGCCGCTGCCACACCGTGCCCTTCCGAGGGGGAGTCACTCCGTTCGTCATCACTTGACCGCGACCTGGGAGATGTCCAGCACGCCGTCCCAGTCACTGATCACGACGTTCTTGATGTCCTTGCCGTACAGGCGCTTGTAGACCGGGTGGAAGAGCGGCACGGACAGGGCCTGCGCGCCGATCTTCTTGTCCAGCGCGCCCCACCGGCCCGCCGCGGCCTTCAGGTCGGTCAACTTGTTGATCTCGTCGATCTCGTGGTTGACGGCCGGGTCGTCGAGTTGCGCGTGGTTGAAGTTGGAGGCGTCGCGGACGATCTGCCGGCCGTCGAAGACGGGCGCGAGGAAAGGGCCGCCGGACGGCCAGTCCGCTCCCCAGCCGCCGATGAACAGGCCCGGCTCGTCGTCGACGCTGTGCACCTTCTCCTTGTAGTCGTTGTCCTCCAGGCCCTGGAGCCGGACGGTTATCCCGGCCTTCTTCAGGGCTTCCTGGACGGCGGTGGCGATATCCGGGCCGGTCTCGAAATTCTTGGCGGTGGAATGGGTGAGCGTGATGCTCAGCCCGTTCTCGTGACCGGCTTCCTTGAGCAGTTCCCTCGCCTTGGCCGGATTTCCGGTGCGGCCCGCCGGGAACGGGTCGTACGGCGTGTGGCCGAAGGATTCACCGTTCGGCAGGAACGTGGTGGCGGGTTCGGCGAGGGCGGAGCCGCCCGCGGCGTTCACGACGCTCTGCCGGTTGACGGCGTACGCGACGGCCTGGCGCACCTTCGGATTGTCGAAGGGCTTCACCTTCGGGTTGAAGGCGAGGTAATTGGTGTAGCCGAAGTGGCCGGTGCCGACCCGCTTGCCGAGGTTCGCATCGCCGCCGATCTGCGCGAGTTCGGCCGGTCCGAGGTTGGTGTCGGTGGTCACCGCGGCGGCGTCCGGGCCGGCGCCGGTGGCCAGCCGCTGGTTGATCACCGCGGAATCCAGGCCGGATCTCACGTCGATGGTGTCGGGATAGGCGTGCCGTTCGGAGTCGGTCTTCCCGGACCAGTGCGGATTGCGTTCCAGGACGAGGTGTTCACCGTCCCCGGTGTTCTTGACGACCCTGTACGGGCCCGAGGCGACCGGGTGTTCCTCGTACTTCGTGCCGGTGTCCTTGGCCCTCGGCACCGGCGCGAACTGCGTCTGCGTGGCGAGCAGCGGGAATTCGCCTTCGGGCTTCTTCAGGTGGAAGACGATGGTCTTCTCGTCGGGCGTCTCGATGGACTTCAGCCCGTCCTTGCTCTTGTCCTTGTACGGCCCCTGGTAGCTTTCGCCACCCACCAGCCAGTCCCGCAAATACGGCGCGCCGCCGGAGAGTTCGGCGGCGAAGGAACGCTCGATGCCGTACTTCACGTCGGCGCTGGTGATCGGCGAGCCGTCCTCGAACTTCAGGCCGTCCTTGAGCGTGTACGTCCACACTGTGGCGTTCTCGCTGGGGCGTCCGGTGTCGGTGGCGAGGTCCGGTACGGCCTTGGCGCCGGCCGCGCCGTTCTCCCGGTTGCGGGTGGTCAGCGTACGGAAGACCAGCGTCGGTACCTTGCCGCCGCCGGAGGTGTACAGGCGGGCCGGGTCGAAGTTGGTCTGCGGCTCGGAGTTCAGGACGGTGAGCGTGCCGCCCTTGGCGGGCGCGGCGCCCGCGCCGTCACCCGCCGCGCTGTCCTTGGGGCCGCAGGCGGTGGCCCCGGCGGCCAGGGCGACGGCCACCGCGACGGCGGCCGTACGGCGGGCGGCGGGCGGGAGGTGGCGGGGACGGGACGGCTCGGCCATGACGGTGGGTGCCTTTCGCGGCAGGGCGTACCCGCGGAAGGCGGCAACAGGAGCGCGGTGAGGCGCGGGACCGCCCCTGCGGACACGTTCGGGTGAGATACGTGGTGACGCGGGGGACGCCCCGGCCCGGGTCACAGGTCGCCGCGTCTCACGGCCCCGGGGTACGCGGGCCGTCGCGGCGCGCTTCCGCGCGGCCGGGGACGGGCCTCAGCGACAGTGGATGTCGGCCACGGACTGCACGGACACGCCGATCAGCGCCAGCTCGAAAGCGGCGTCTCCGAAGGCGATGGCAGGGCGCGGCATGGGGAGAAGACTGGCCGAATGTGTGTGCGATGGCAAAGGGATCCCGTAATGAGAGACGGCACGTCCCACATGCTGGTGAGCACCTGTGGGCGCTCACCTGTTGGCGCACCTCTGTCGGCCACCTGCCGGGGCGCCTTTACCGGCCGCGCCTGCCGGGGTACCTCTGCTGGCTACACCTGCCGGCGCGCACCTTCTGACGCACCCCTCCCGGTGCACCGCACCGGAAGGCCGGGAGGACTCAGTGTCCTTCGGGGAACGGCCAGGCGTTGGGCCGGCAGGTCGCGCCGTCCGTCGTCAGGAACTTGGTCTGCTGCATCATCACCGGCGCCAGAGCTCCCTGCTTCGTGCAGCTCTCGTGGTTGCGCCCGAGCCGGTGGCCCACCTCGTGGTTGATGAGCATCTGCCGGTACGCGTGCATCTGGCCCGACCCGTAGGTCGTGGCGCCCTGCGCCCACCGGTACGCGTTGATCATGACGCGCTCGGTCGCCGCCGAGTCGCACGACACGTTGTCCTCGGTCGTGTCGAGCCCGGACTTGGCGCACCACTTCGCGGTGGTTCCGGGGCTCGCCAGCGTGATGACGAAGTCGGCGTCGCCGGAGCCCACCCGCTCGAAGGCCCGCCGGCCGCCGTGCGCCCAGCTCCGCTCGTCGTTCAGGGTCTTGTGCACCGCGTCGGCGAACAGCTCGCCGTCGAGGCCCAGACCCTCCTCGACGTCGACACGGTAGCGCCGCACCTCGCCGCGGCCCGGCGCCTTGGCGTCCCCACCGGCCGGCTTGAACCGTCCCGAGGCCGCCAGCTTCTCGTCCAGCGGGTAGACCTTCGCCATCTTCTCGTCGTACGTGACGGGAGCCGCCTGCTGCGTCGGGCGCGCGTTCGAGCGCGAGGCGGCGTCGGGGCCGTCCGCCCGGTCCTGGCCTTCCAGCGCCTGCGCCTTGCCGTCGTCCTGCTGCTGCTCGGCGACCTGCCCGGCCACCACGACCGCGAGTACGGTCGTCACGGCCGCCGCGGCCACACCGGTGAAGGCGCGGCCCTTGGCGCTCTTCTTGCGGGAGCTGAACTGCGGCCCCTGAGCGCCCAGTTCACTGTTGTCCCGGGCGTCGTCCGGTGCGTCGGCCGCGTCGTCACCCTCCCTCGGGAAGACCACCGACCGGCCGGTGTCGCGCCCCGGCCCGTTCAGCCCTGACTGTCCGGGCTGTCCGGGCTGTCCGGGCTGTGCGGACCGTCCCGGCTGTCCGCCCCCTCCGTGCTCCGGGGCCCCGGCCGCGAACACGTCGTCCGCGTCCTCGGGGCCGCCGGTGCGATCCCTTCCGGACCCGAAGGCGTCGATGTACTCCTGGCGGGGTGCCGGTGCCCGGCCCTGCGGGGCGAACGGTGGTCCGGCCGAGCCCGTACCGGCGGAGGTCGGCCCCATCGCGGGACCGACGGCGCCGGGAGCGGGGGCGGGGGCGGGCCTGCTCGCGCCGTCGCCGCCGTCCCCGAACGGAGCGTATGCGTGGGCCGGGGTGGACGGTGCCGCCTGCGGGCGGCCGTCGCGCGGGCGCGGTAGGCGGGGCGTGCCCTGCGCGGGCGTGCTTCCGGGTGCGTCGTGCGCGGGCGCGTCGTGCGGCGCGCGTTGCCCGGGCGTCTGCCACGGCGCGCCCTGCGCGGGCCCGCGCTCGGGTGTACGGCGCGCGGATCCGTAACGAAGTGCGCTCTGCGCGGGCTCGTACCCGGGCGTGCGCTGCTGCTCATACCCCGACTGCTCGTGCCCCGACTGCTCGTGCTCCGACTGCTCGCGACCGGCCGGACCGCCCTGCGGCCCCGGCCCCGCCCCCGGCTCCGCACGGCGGCGTCTGCGGCCCGTGCCCGGCCCGGGGGCCGGTCCGGCGGCGCCACCTGCCGCGCCGCGCCCGTCCGCCCCGCCCACCTCACCTATTCCGGAGGTGTCACCGGCGGTTGCGGCCGGACTCCGGCGGCTGTGACGTCCCACTCGGCCTGTCAGCTCCTACTCACGTCCAGGACGCGCCACCGGCGGCGGGTTCCCCCACGCCGGCGCTCCCGCCCGCACCGGCCGCGTCCCGCGCGGCCGCGTCGTCGTCCAACAGCTCGCGGAAGGCCCGCGCCACCGTTTCCGGGTACTCCATCATCGCCACGTGCCCCGCCTCCGGAAGCGTCAGCAGCCGGGAGCCGCGGAACGCGGCGGCCGCCCGGCGTGCCATACGGAAGGACACCAGACGGTCGCGCCCACCGTAGACGAGAAGGGTGGGCGCGAGCACCCGCTGTGCCTGCCGCCACAGATTGTGCTGCCCGCCGAGCGTGTACGCGTTGACGATGCCGCGGGCCGAGCGGGTCATGACCTCCCAGAAGTACGGGAGTTCGAGGCGCCGCGCGTACTCCTCCGCCGCGGCGGTGAAGCCGTCCGGGGTCACCAGGGCGGGATCGCCGTAGCACAGGGCCAGCACCTCGCGGGTGCGCCGCTCCGGCGTCCAATCCCGCGTCAGCCTGCTGAACAGCCGGGTCACGCCCGGCACGGCCAGCAGCCCGGTCGGCACCGCGGACAGCTGCGGCCGCAGTTCGGGCAGCGCGGGCGAGATCAGCGTCAGGGTCCGCACCAGGTCCGGACGGACCGCCGCCACCCGCGTCACCGCCGCGCCGCCCATCGAGTTCCCGAACAGGTGCACGGGGCCGCGGCCGCTCGCGTCCAGATGGCGGATGACCGCCCGCGCCTGCGCGGAGACCGAGTAGTCACCGTCGTCGGGCGGCGGGGAATCACCGAATCCGGGGAGGTCCAGCGCCTCGCCGTCGACCCGGTCGGCGAGCAGCGGCATCAGCGCGGACCAGTTCTGGGAGGAGCCGCCGAGGCCGTGGACGTACAGCGCGGACGGCAGCCCGGCCCGGGTGCCCGGCACCCCTCGTACGCTCATCGTCAGGCCCGGGAGGTTCACGGAACGCACCGTCTCGCCCGGGCCGACGCGCGAGGAACGGCCCGCCGGGGGCACCGGGAGAACGGCGCGGGTGTCCGGCGTTCCGGTCGACTCCGTCGAAGACATGGGGTCGATGTTACGAGACGATCACGCCGCCGATCGTGTGTTCGCGCTCACACACCGCATCGCATTTCGGAACCCGCTCTCTTAGGCTCGGGCAGGAAGGGCACCCGTGTGATGAGCGCTCGCGTGCGGACGCTCGCCCTGGCCTCCGAAGGACGTGAGAGAAAGGGAGCCACCATGCCCGTCGACCCGACCGACCCGGACACCTTCGAGGAAGAGACGGACCCCTCGGAATTCGACGTCGAGGCGCCCGAGGCGGACGCCGCGGAGCAGCACGCGGACGTCGCGCCGCACCTCGACCAGCCGCTGACCGGCATCGATCCGTCCGCCGCCAACGAGGCGGACGTCGCCGAACAGGCCCGCGTCGTGGATCTCGACGAAGACGATTACCGATGACCTGGGGCCATATGTCGGCTTCCCACAGCGTTCGGCGGCAGAATTTCTCGCCCGTGACCACGCGCAGCCGGGTTACCCAAAAGTACGATGGCGGACGCGGCGCACCGCTGTGCGTACGCCGCGGACGGAACGACACCTGGGAGGCAGCGTGAGCGCCATCGAGCAGACCGAGGCGGCACGCCCGCGGGGCACGCGCCTGCCACGCCGAGCCCGGCGCAACCAGCTCCTGGGCGCGGCCCAGGAGGTCTTCGTGGCGCAGGGCTACCACGCGGCCGCGATGGACGACATCGCCGAGCGCGCCGGCGTCAGCAAGCCCGTGCTCTACCAGCACTTCCCGGGCAAGCTCGACCTCTATCTCGCCCTGCTGGACCAGCACTGCGAGGCACTGCTGCAGTCGGTGCGCACCGCGCTCGCCTCGACCACCGACAACAAGCAGCGCGTCGCCGCGACGATGGACGCCTACTTCGCGTACGTCGAGGACCCGGGCGGCGCCTTCCGGCTGGTCTTCGAGTCCGACCTGACCAACGAGCCCGCCGTGCGGGAGCGGGTGGACAAGGTCTCCCTGGAGTGCGCCGAGGCGATCAGTGAGGTCATCGCCGAGGACACCGGCCTGTCCAAGGACGAATCGATGCTGCTGGCCGTCGGGCTGGGCGGCGTCTCCCAGGTCGTGGCGCGCTACTGGCTCTCCTCGGAGAGCACCGTGCCGCGCGAGACGGCCGTACAGCTGCTGACCTCGCTGGCCTGGAAGGGCATCGCGGGCTTCCCGTTGCACGGCGCCGAGGGCCAGTGATCCGTACCGCCGGGCGGTGAGCCGGGCGGTGAGCCGGGCGGTGAGCCGGGCGGCGGCTCCGTGCGGCGGGTCAGGGCCGCGGGTCCGTACGGCGGGTCCGGGCCGCCGGGCCACGTCCCGCACTCGCGCGCACCCACGTCGCTCCCTTGTTCGCTGCGGGCGTGCTCCGCGGCGTCCTGTCCGTCCGTTCACCGGGCTAATGTGTGCTGCGTACGGCGCGGATTGCCGCGCACCTGCCCCGTGGCCGTGCCAGGGGGCACCGAGACCGTCGGAGGGACAAAGCCGTGGAGGTCAAGATCGGCGTGCAGCACGCGCCCCGCGAGATCGTTCTGGAGAGCGGGCAGACCGCCGAGGACGTCGAGCGAGCGGTGGCGGACGCACTGGGCGGCAAGTCGCAGCTGCTGAGCCTCGTGGACGATCACGGCCGCAAGGTCCTGGTCCCGGCGGACCGGCTGGCCTATGTGGAGATCGGCGAGCAGACCGCTCGCAAGGTCGGTTTCGGCACGCTGTAGCCGGCCGCGGGCCCCTGGACGGGCCCGTGCGCACGCGTCACGAGCGGCGGCCCGGAGAGATCGTCTCCGGGCCGCCGCTCGTGCGTCGCGCCCCTCGCCGACTCGGTGCCCCGGCGAGGGTTGCCGCGCATTCTCCCTGGGTACGACCGCCTACGACCGATTTGTGTCGTCCAACCGGTCGTAACCGCGGGAGGGATAAACCATGGTCTGGGAAGCTCTCGGCTCCGTGATCGTCGGACTCGCCATCGCACTGGCCGCCACGCGCCGGCTGCCGGGCCGGTTCTCCTCACGCCCCCTGACGCTGGCGACGGGCCCCGCGGCGGCCCTGCTCGGTGCCTTCCTCGCCCACTCCATCCTGGGTCCCGGCCACTTCTTCCAGACCCTGCTGGCCGCCGCCGGCCTGGGCGCGGCCATGCTCTCCCTGCTGATCCGGCCCGCCCGGAGGCTGACGCCCCTGCGCTCCGGAATCACCGGGGCCTGACCCGGGGTCCGGCCGCCGCCACCGGCCCGGTCGGCGCCGGGCCGGTCAACGTGGGGCGCCGGGCTCCCCCGAAAGGCTGGTCACCACAGGGCCGCCGGCCCGTCCGCCGGCTATGCGGCCAGGCCCAGCGCGGCCATCCGCTTGGTGTGCGCCTCGGTGATCCGCGAGAACATCCGCCCGACCTCCGCGAGGTCGAACCCGTCGGCCACGCCGCCCACCAGCATCGTCGACAGCGAGTCCCGGTCGGCCACGACCCGCTGCGCCTGGGACAGCGCCTCGCCCATCAGCCGCCGCGCCCACAGCGCGAGCCGCCCGCCGACCCGGGGGTCGGCCTCGATCGCGGCCCGTACCTTCTCGACGGCGAACGTCGCGTGCCCCGTGTCGTCGAGCACACCGAGGACCAGGCCCCGGGTGTCGGAGTCGAGCCGGGCGGCCACCTCACGGTAGAAGTCACTGGCGATCGAGTCGCCGACGTACGCCTTGACCAGGCCCTCCAGCCAGTCCGACGGCGCGGTCTGGCGGTGGAACTCGTCCAGCGCCGCCGCGAACGGCTCCATTGCCTCGTTCGGCTCCGCCTCGATCTGCGCGAGCCGGTCCCGCAGCCGCTCGAAGTGATGGAATTCGGCCGACGCCATCTTGGCCAGCTCCGCCTTGTCGTCCATCGTCGGCGCCAGCTTCGCGTCCTCCGCGAGGCGCTCGAAGGCGGACAGCTCCCCGTACGCGAGGGCGCCCAGCAGGTCGATCACCGCGGCCCGGTACTGCGGTTCCGCGGAGGCCGCGGCCCAGTCCTGGGCGGCGATCCCGGTGTGTTCACGATCATCGTCGGCGGTGTGCGCTGCGTTGTCAGGCGTCTCCATGAAGCGCACAATAGCCCGCTGCGCAACCGGGGGAAGTGGCTGGTCAGCCACTCCCGTCCCACCCGACCGAACGATTGCCCGGACACACGTGTGCCTATCCGGGGTATGGTGGTAATGCGCCCGCCGAGTATCGGTGGGTTGTTCCACGCATGCGGATGCCCGGTCGGTGGCCCGATCGGCTCCACAACCGACCGCCCTCCTTCGCGGCGCGTACGAGACGTACGCACGGCGGGAGGGACACCGCTCGCGGTTCGAGTGCTTGAGCGAAGGCAGTGGTCCCGCGCCCGTCCGGCCGATCGAGGCCGGCCCGTACGAAACCGTGCGAGGGCGCGGTACGACCCCCTTGGCCGCCTCGTACCGCGTCTCACAGAAGAGGCAAGATTCTGTCTACGTTCCGAGAGCTCGGGATTCTTCCCGAGACCGCCGAAGCCCTTGAGGCCGTCGGCATCATGTCCCCCTTCCCCATCCAGGAGATGACGCTCCCCGTGGCCCTGGCGGGCTCCGACGTCATCGGCCAGGCCAAGACCGGCACCGGCAAGACCCTGGGATTCGGCCTCCCCCTGCTGGAGCGCGTCACCGTCCCCGCGGACGTCGAGGCGGGCCGGGCCAAGCCCGAGCAGCTGACGGAGGCCCCGCAGGCCCTCGTGGTGGTCCCCACCCGCGAGCTGTGCCAGCAGGTCACCAACGACCTCCTGACCGCCGGCAAGGTCCGTAACGTTCGCGTCCTGTCGATTTACGGCGGCCGTGCGTACGAGCCGCAGGTCGAGGCCCTGAAGAAGGGCGTCGACGTGGTCGTCGGCACCCCGGGCCGGCTGCTGGACCTGGCGGGCCAGAAGAAGCTGAACCTCTCGCACGTCAAGGCGCTCGTCCTGGACGAGGCCGACGAGATGCTGGACCTCGGCTTCCTGCCCGACGTCGAGCGCATCATCAACATGCTGCCGGTCCGCCGCCAGACCATGCTGTTCTCCGCGACCATGCCGGGCGCGGTCATCGGCCTGGCCCGCCGCTACATGTCGCAGCCCACGCACATCCGTGCCGCCGCGCCGGACGACGAGGGCCAGACCGTCGCCAACACCACGCAGCACATCTTCCGCGCCCACTCGATGGACAAGCCGGAGATGGTCGCCCGCATCCTCCAGGCGAACGGCCGCGGCCTGGCGATGGTCTTCTGCCGTACGAAGCGGACCGCGGCCGACATCGCCGACCAGCTCGCGCGCCGCGGCTTCGCCTCCGGCGCGGTCCACGGCGACCTCGGCCAGGGCGCGCGCGAGCAGGCGCTGCGCGCGTTCCGCAACGGCAAGGTCGACGTGCTGGTCTGCACCGACGTCGCCGCCCGCGGCATCGACGTCGAGGGTGTGACGCACGTCATCAACTACCAGTCCCCCGAGGACGAGAAGACCTACCTGCACCGCATCGGCCGGACCGGCCGCGCGGGCGCCAAGGGCATCGCGATCACGCTGGTCGACTGGGACGACATCCCTCGCTGGAAGCTGATCAACAAGGCGCTGGACCTGCCGTTCGACGAGCCGGAGGAGACGTACTCCACCTCCGCGCACCTCTACGAGCTGCTGGAGATCCCCGCGGGCACGACCGGCGTCCTGCCGCGCGCGGAGCGCAAGCGCGCCGGGCTGGCCGCTGAAGAGGTCGAGGACCTGGGCGAGACGGGCGGCCGCGGCCGCGCTCCGCGCCGGGGCGCGCCCGCCGTCGAGGAGGAGCGCCCGCGCCGCAGCCGTACGCCGCGCCAGCGCCGGCGCACGCGGAGCGGCGCGCCGGTGGACGACTCGGGCGCCCCCGAAGCATCCGGTACGACCGGTACGCCCGAGGGCGGCAGCGCCGCCACGGACGGGCCGCGCCAGCCGCGCCGCCGTCGCCGTACGCGCGGCTCCGGCAACGCGCAGGCCGCCGTGACGCCGGCCCGCGACGGGTCCCGCGACGAGGCGGCGCCGGCCGCCGAGAGCATCGCGTCCGAGGCCGCGCAGGCCGCCGATGCCACCGCGGCGCCGTCCAAGCCGCGCCGCCGCCGTACGCGGGGTGGTGCGAGCGGCGCCGCCAAGGCGGCCACCGCCGTGGACACGGCCGAGGGCCCCACCGAGACCGTCAAGGTCCCGGCGCAGGCCACCGCCGAGGCGCCGGTCGTCGCCGACACCACCGAGGCTGACGAGGCCGAGGCGCCCGCCAAGTCCCGCCGCCGTACGCGCAGCGCCCAGCCCGCGGCGGAGGCCGTCGTGGAGACGGTGGAGAGCGCGGAGGAGGCACCCGCCAAGCCCCGCCGCACGCGCAAGACGGCCGCCGCCAAGAAGGCCGAGACCGCGGTCGAGACGGCCGAGGCCACGGAGACGGTGGCGGACGAGGCACCCGCCAAGCCGCGCCGCACCCGCAAGACCGGCGCCGCCAAGAAGGCCGAGACCGCCGTGCAGACGGCGGAGACGGCGGAGACGGCGGACGGTGCCGAGGTCGTCGCGGACGAGGCGCCCGCCAAGCCCCGCCGCACCCGCAAGACGGCCGCCGCCAAGAAGGCCGAGACCGCGGTCGACACGGCGGAGGGCGCGGAGACGGTGGCGGACGAGGCACCCGCCAAGCCGCGCCGCACCCGCAAGACCGCCGCCGCCAAGGCCGCCGTGGACACCGCGGACGCTGCTGAGGCCGTCGCGGACGAGGCCCCGGCCAAGCCGCGCCGTACGCGCAAGACCGCCGCCGCCAAGAAGGCGGAGGCCGCCGTGGACGTCGCGGAAGGCGCGGAGGCCACCGCGGACGAGGCCCCGGCCAAGCCGCGCCGCACCCGCAAGACGGCTGCCGCGAAGGCTGAGGCGACCCCGGCCGCCGACGCGGGTGCCCCTGCGGACGAGGCCCCGGCCAAGCCGCGCCGCACCCGTAAGACGGCTGCCAAGAAGGTCGCGGCGGAGGCCCCGGCCGAGGGCTGATCCCGAGCGCACGACGGCCCGGTTCCCGCGCACGCGGGGCCGGGCCGTCGGCGTGTGCGCCCGCGCGCACCGGCGCCGCGCGCCCCGGATAGCCTCGTGCCATGAGCAGGCCGCCGACCCTCACCTTGCCCTCGTGCGCCCGCGCGCGCCGACTCGTCACCGCGCGCGGCGAGTTCGCCGTCCACGACGCCCGGCCCGACGGGACGCCGGCCGGGACCGCACTGCTCGTGCCAGGGTTCACCGGCAGCAAGGAAGACTTCATCGCCCTCCTGGAACCGCTGGCCGCCGCAGGCTTGCGGGTGGTGGCCGTGGACGGCCGGGGCCAGCACGAGACGCCCGGCCCGCACGACGAATCTGCTTACGCACAGGGCGAGTTGGCTCAGGACATCCTCGCCCAGGCGCGCGCCCTGGGCGCCGGCCCGGTGCATCTCCTCGGACACTCCCTCGGCGGTCTGCTCACCCGCGCCGCCGTCCTGCGCGACCCCGCGGCCTTCCGTTCCCTGACCGTCGTGAGCTCGGGTCCGGCCGCCATCGCCGCGCCCCAGCAGGCCCGCGTACGGACGCTCATCGACGCCCTCGGGACGCTGGACATGCAGGCGGTGTGGCTGGCCATGCGCGAGCTGGACCCGCCGGAGGCCGAGGACGCCGCCACCCCGCCGGAGATCGGTGCGTTCCTCCACCAGCGCTGGATGAACACCGTCCCGCAGCAGCTGGTCGCCACCGGGCGGCAGATGGTGTCGGAGCCGGACCGGGTGGCGGAGCTGGCCGCCGTACCGTTGCCCAAGCACGTCGTGTCGGGCGTCGTGGACTACGCCTGGCCGGTACCGGAGATGGACGCGATGGCCGGGCGGCTGGGAGCGCGGCGGACGGTCGTCGAGGGCGCGGAGCACTCCCCCAACGTGGAGCGGCCGGCCGAGACGGCGGCGGCACTCGCGAAGTTCTGGCACAGCGCCCACTGAGCTGGGCGCGCGCCCCGGCGCGCACCGCCCCCGTACGCCCGGGAAGCCATCGACGCGCCCGTACATAGGGCCTTCCGCCCGCCCATGCCCCCGCGCACCGGCCCCCGCACGCCCGCCGCCAGGCGGTGTCCGCCGAGTCAGGGCCGGGCGCCCCTAGCACTGCTAGCACTGCGCCTGTACGTGCTCCCAAAAGCCGTCCCGCAGCGCCCGCCGCAGGTCCGCGTGCCCGCGCAGCGAGTGGTGCAGCAGCGTCTCGGCGGCCGTCAGCAGCTCCTGGTCGACAGCGCCCGGCAGGTACGGGTGACCGGGCAGCAGCTCGGTGACCCAGGGGACGCCCCGTTCACCCAGCCACCGCGCGGCGACCCGGGCACCGATGAAGCGCACCTCGTCGCGCGCGGGCGGCGTGCCGCCGTTGCCGGCGCCGTCGGCCGCCACGTCCCCGTAGTCATGGGCGACAGCTCGCCGCGTCACGTACGGCTTGCAGAACTCCAGGTCGAAGGTGCGCTGGCTGTCGACCTCCCAGAGCAGCGGTTCGGCCTGGTTGCGCCCGCCGACCGCCTCGATGCCCCACAGGTGGACCCGGGCGCCGTAGCCCTGCGCGGCCTCCACCGCGGAGACCAGGTCCTCGTCGCCGCCGATGAGGACCGCGTCGCTGATCGCGCGGTGCCGGGCCAGCGATTCCAGGTCGGAGCGGATCAGCGAGTCGACGCCTTTCTGCTGGTTGTTGGCGTTCAGGTTGCCGAGCCTGACCTTGACGTCCGGCAGCTCGGCGACGCGCTGCTGCTCCGCGGTGTGGATGCGGCGCCGGGCGCCGTCGTACCAGTACACGCGGAGCAGCCGGCTGTCCGGGAAGATCGTGCGGGCCTTGTCGATGAACGCCTCGATGAGGCCCTCGGCGTCCAGCTCGAAGGCCCTGCGGTCCTCGGTCCCGGCGACCAGCCGGCCGGCGGCCGCGTACACGTAGCCCGCGTCGACGAAGGCCGCGTGGGTGGACGGGGTGGTGGCGACCTCGGCGAGCACCCGGGTGAGCAGCTCATTGGTGCGCTCGATGCCCGCGAGCACCGCGGCGAGGTCGGGTGAGGGGCCGGTGGGCCGGGCGTCGTCGTTCATACGGGCCCATTGTCCGGCCGGTCACTCAGCGCGCACAACCGCTCTCGCTACCCACCAGTACTTAGACGACCAAAAATTTTCTTTAGCGTAGGGAATGATTGCAGGGAGCATGTCGTTGTACCCACTGGGAACGCAGGGCACCGACGCCCCGCGAGCATCCCGTACAACAGCAAAGTTCTCCGCAGGAGGATCAGACGAAGGGAGAAGCCGTTATGCGCTTCGAGATCATGCGCCTGGACGATGTCGACGGCACGGCCGTGGACAGCACCGTCGTGGACGCCGCCTCCGTCAACCGGATCGTGCAGCAGGCCGCCGCAGTCGGCCAGCGCATCTACATCCGCCCAGCCGATACCGCCGCCCGATGACGATTCACCCGCGTCACTCATGAGCGCGTGACGCGCCATGTCCGGCGCACGGAGCGCCCCGCACGAAACCTTTCGCGCGGGGCGCTTCGCGCGTCCGGGCCCGGTCCGTGCGCCCCGGCCGACGGTTCGCCCGCCCAGGCCGACGGCCCTCGGACTCCGGCCGGCGGCCCGCTCAGCCGCCGCGTACGACCTGCATGACGCCGTTGATGATCTGCTGCACCGCGAGCGCGGAGAGCATCATGCCGGCCAGCCGGGTCACCAGCACCACCCCGCCGTCCTTGATCACCCGGATGATGACCAGCGAGAACCGCATCACGAGGTAGAGCACCACGTGGATGGCGACGATCGCCGCCCACACCGACAGCTCCCCGCTGATCCCGTCCGCGTGCTGCACCGCGAGGATCACCGAGACGATCGCGCCCGGCCCCGCCAGCAGCGGCATCCCGAGCGGCACCAGCGCCACGTTGACGTCCTTGGTCTGCGTCGGCTGCTCCGACTTGCCGGTCAGCAAACTGAGCGCGACGAGCAGGAGCAGCAGCCCGCCCGCGATCATCAGCGCGGGCGGGGTGATGTGCAGCCGGCCGAGGATCTGCTCGCCGAAGAGACCGAAGACGGCGATGACGCAGAACGCGACGGTGGCCGCCTGCCAGGCCATCTTCCGCTGCACCTTGGCGGGGCGGCCGGAGCTGAGGGCGAGGAAGATCGGGATGATCCCGGGCGGATCCATGATCACGAACAGGGTGACGAAGAGCGTACTGAAGACAGCGAAGTCGAACACAGTGATGGCCTTGCGGGGAGTGGTACGAGAGAGCGGTGGTGTGTGAGAGGAGAAGTCGGAAGGGTGGTGGGAGGAGAAGAAGCGGGAGCGCGCACAGAGCTACGCGCGCGGGCGCGTGAGCGGGTGGCAGCGGCCCGGACGGGGCGCGGCGGGACGAACGCCCGCCGGCCGGAGCACGGCCGTGCCCACCCGGCCAGGACGGATCATGCCCGTCGGCCGGAGTGCGGTACGGGTCAGCCGCCCGCGCCGGGAACGGGGAAGGCGCCGGTCGCGCGGCGCACGATCTCGCCGTATATCTCGGGGTCGGTGGTGTACTCGCCGAGTGCGACGGTCTTGCGGCTGCCGTGGTAGTCGCTGGAGCCGGTGGTCAGCAGGCCGAGGTCGGCCGCGAGACCGCGCAGCCGGGACCGCGCGGCGTCGTCGTGGTCCATGTGGTCCACCTCGATGCCGTCCAGCCCGGCCGTCGCCAGCTCGGCGATGACGCTCTCGGGGACGGTCTGCCCGCGTTTGACGGCCAGCGGGTGCGCGAAGACGGTCACTCCGCCCGCGGCCTTGACCAGCCGGATCGCGTCGAACGGGTCGAGTTCGTGCTTGTCGACGTAGGCCCGGCCGTCGTTGGCGAGCCACTGCGCCGTGAAGGCGTCGGAGACGGTCTCGACGACGCCCACTTCCACCATCGCGGCGGCGACGTGCGGCCGCCCCACGGCGCCGTCGCCGGCGATCCGCGCCACCTGCTCCCAGGTGACCGGAACGCCCAGTTCCCGGAGCTTGGCCACCATGCCCCGGGCGCGCGGCACCCGGTCGTCGCGGACCAGTTCCCGCTCGCGGGCCAGCTCGGGCTCGTCGGGGTCGAAGAGGTACGCCAGCATGTGCATGCTCACGCCGCCGACCCGGCAGGACAGCTCGGCGCCGGTGACCAGCGTGAGCCCCTCGGGCAGCGCGGCCCTGGCTTCGGCATGGCCGCCCACGGAGTCGTGGTCGGTCAGCGCGACGACGTCCAGCCCGGCGGCCGCGGCGTTGCGCACCAGCTCGGCGGGGGTGTCCGTACCGTCGGAAGCAGTGGAGTGGGTGTGCAGATCGATGCGCACGACGCTGGACTCCAGACTGCTGCGGGGCCGGCCAAGGGGACCTCAGCAGGATACCGGCCGCCCGCCGGCCCCTCGAACACACGCTCAGAGGTCGTTTTCGCCTGCTGTTTCATCCCTGGATGCCAGGTTCGTTGTGTTTGGCCGGGTCGCGCCAGGACACGGCGGTCTCGCCGGTCAGGCGGCGGGCCAGCAGGTCGGCCATCGCCGGATCGATCATGGCCTCGGACCGATGTGGGTGGGTCTCGTCATCGCGGGTCAGGCGCCGGTGCAGCATCAGCCAGCCGTAGGTCCGCTCAACCGCCCACCGCTTCGGGGCCGGGGGGAATCCCCTGGCCCGGGGGGTGCGTTGGTCGGTTTCGAGGTCGATGCCGAGGGTGTCGGTGATGATGCTGCGTTTGCGGCTCACGCTCTCCTTGCCTGCGTCGCTCCCCTGGCCGTCACGCGCCAGTGGTGGGACGAGCTGATGACCGAGGACCGACAGCTCGTACTGGACGACCATCGGTACCTCGTCGGCGACGGCCTTGGCATGTCAGGTTCAGCAGCAGCCGCTCACGCGGGCCCGTGTCAGGCCGTGCCGGGCCCCGGAGAGCCGGTGGCCGTCCGCACCCCGCGGGCAGCGGCTGCGTCACCGCGCGAAGGGACCGACCTGGTAGTCGAGTCCCGCCCGGAACTCCAGGCGCGGGACGGCCGCCCGCATCGCGGCGTACAGGCCGGGCGTCACCTCGTAGCAGGCGGTCGCCAGCCACGCGTCCTCCCGGCCGGGGAAGAGGTCCCGGATGCGCAGGATGTCGTCCTGGGTCAGTTCCGTGAGGTGGGCCGGGCGCTCGTCACCGTCCCAGCCGACCAGCTCCCAGCGTTGGGGGGCACCGTTCCAGCCGGTCACTCGGCCGTGCCGATCGGTCTCTTCGCCGTACATGTTCTTACGGTATCCGGGCGCCCGCGGACGGCCCGCCCGGCCGTCGGCCACCCCGCCCCTCACGTCAGCAGTCGCGGCGACAGCGCCCCGCACGGCAGCAGATCGACCTCGGCGCCCGCTTCCCGCAGGTCGGTCAGGACCAGCTCGTCGTAGAGCAGCAGGCCCGACTCGGCGGGCCAGACCACCGCCCACAGCCACAGCCCGCGTGCCTCCCCCGCGAAGACCGCACGGTCCTCGGGCGCGCCCTCGACGTGCCAGAGCGGGGTCGGGCGCCCGGCCGCCAGGACCTTCACGTGCGCCGGCTTGTTCACGCACATGTGCGGGCCCGGGTCGGGGCCGTCGATGCCCGCGTAGCGTGCGCCGAGGCCGACGCCCAGCTCCTCGGCGATCAGCAGCAGTTCGCCGGGCCCGCCCAGCGGGCCCGGGCCCGAGCAGGCCACCGCGGTGGCGCGCCCGCCGCTGCGGTCGTCGCCCGCGCAGGCCACACCCGTGAACAGCCAGCCGACAGGCAGCGGCCACGGCATCCATACCGGCACCCGGGCGCGGCGTACGACCACGGCCAGCGCCTCGACGCTGGGCGGGACGACCGGTTGCAGAGGATGCACGGTGCCGTGCACGCCGCACTGCCAGGAGTCGGCAAAGAGACCGGGCGCCCGCACCCGGCCACCGCACTTCGGGCAACTGGGTTCGCCCCTCATAGAGCCCCACGGTCCTCCCGGCCGGGCGCCGCGTCAAGGACGATCACCCATCCGGCGCCCCGGCCGGTCCGCCCCACCGGTAGTTGTAGCTTGCATTCTTTAGGGCGGCTAACTTATTGTGTGTATACGGCAACGTTTCATGCGGAAGCGCCGGACCCGGCGGACACGCGGCCCCGACGCACGCAACCGGAGCAGGAACGGGAACAGGAACAGGAACAGGAAGGGGACAACGGCATGTCGGCAAGCGGCAAGAGCGGCCACGGCGGCACCGGAGACGATCCGTTCGACGAGGGCGGAACCAGCATCCTGCGCCAGCCGATGGCCGTATGGGCCACGGCGGGCGCCTCGGTCGTCGCCTTCATGGGCATCGGCCTCGTCGACCCGATCCTCCCCTCGATCGCCACCGGGCTGCACGCCTCCAACAGCCAGGTCTCCCTGCTGTTCACCTCCTACTTCCTGATCACCGCGGTCGCAATGCTGGTCACCGGCTTCGTCTCCAGCCGGATCGGCAGCCGCAAGACGCTGCTCGCCGGGCTGGCGCTCGTGGTGATCTTCGCGGCGCTGTCGGGCACGTCCTCCTCGGTGGGCGAACTGGTCGGCTTCCGGGCCGGCTGGGGACTGGGCAACGCGCTGTTCGTCTCCACCTCGCTCGCCGTCATCGTGGGAGCCGCGAATCCAATGGGGGCATCGCGAAGCGATTCGGCTCGGGACGGTGGCGGGCAACGGGTGGGAAGCGCCGCGGCGATCCTGCTGTACGAGTCGGCGCTCGGCCTCGGCATGGCCTGCGGGCCGCTGCTCGGCGCGGTCCTCGGCGACATGAAGTGGCGCTACCCCTTCTTCGGCACCGCCGTCCTGATGGCCATCGGCTTCATCGCCATCACGGTGTTCCTCAAGGAGCAGCCCCGGCCGGCCCGGAAGACGTCCGTACTGGACCCGGTCAAGGCGCTCGGCCACGGCGGCCTGGCCTCCGCCGCCGTCTCCGCGTTCTTCTACAACTACGCGTTCTTCACGGTGCTGGCCTTCACGCCGTTCGTGCTGGACATGAGCCCGTACAAGTCCGGCGGCGTCTTCTTCGCCTGGGGCGTGCTGCTGGCCGTCTTCTCCGTGCTGGTGGCGCCGCGCCTCCAGGAGCGCTTCGGATCGCTGAAGGTCCTGGGCGGCTCCCTGGTACTGCTCGCCGCCGACCTCCTGGTCCTCGGGTATGGCGACCACGCCACGGCCGTCGTCTGCACGATCCTGTCCGGCGCCTTCATCGGCCTGAACAACACCGTCTTCACGGAGCTGGCGCTCGGCGTCTCCGACGCGCCGCGGCCGGTGGCGAGCGCGGGCTACAACTTCGTGCGCTGGTTCGCCGCCGCGGCCGCGCCGTTCCTGGCGCCGAAGATCGAGGAGTGGACCGACATCCACGTCCCGTTCGTGGTCGCGGCCCTGGCGGCGCTGGTCGGCGCGGGCATCGTGGCCGTACGGCGCCGGGCGCTGACCGTACGGGCGCACGAGCTGGAGCCGCGGCACGCCACCGAGGACGGCGTGTCCGTCTTCGCCGGCTGACAGGCCTCGTCACGGCCGTACGGCGCGCCGCCCGCCCGGGCCGGCGGGCCGTACACCGCTATGTCGGCGCCACTCCCGTACGCAGCGGATCGCGCAGGTCCGTCCCGCCCTTGAGCCACCGTTCCTGAAGCGCCTCGGCGCCGTGCACCCGCTTCCAGGCGGCCTCGTTGGGCGTCATCGGCAGCAGCGGCAGGAAATGAACCGGATCCAGCGGCTCGTCCAGCTCCAGGTCCTCGACCAGCCCGCCGGACTCCGCGACCAGTACGGAGGTGAACGGCGCGCCGGGCCACAGCGGCTCCCCCACGTCCAGCGACGCCCCCGGCGCCACGATCACGCCCTCGACCTGCGGGGACGCGGCGAGGACGGCGAGCGGCCTGAGCACCTTGTCGACGTCGGCGCGGCCCGCCTTGACGGACAGCACCAGTTCGGCGCGCGGGCCGCGCAGCGGGTCGGCCAGCACCGCCGTGGGGTCGGTCATCGGCCGGTCCGACATCCCGAGGGTGACGTAACGCACCAGATCGCCGTCCGGGCCGCCGCCGGTGAAGCGCAGGACCTCGATACGGTCGGTCCCGAGGAAGGTGACGGCGGCGCGCGCGTCCGGCTCGCCCAGGGTCGTACGCAGGCGGGCTTCGACCAGCTCAAGAACGTCAGACATGCCGCGAGCATAGGCCGGGGCCACGGGCCCGGCCGCGGCCGCCCGGCGGGCCGCCCCGGCCCGCGCGCCGGCCGTTCGTATGGAACGGGCAAAGGCGCGCCGGATCGGTTCTGACGGCTGATAGCCTTGCCGTCTGGTCAGGGAATGACGTTCGTCCCCCAGCGGGGACCGGCCGGAGGAGGTGGGGCTGCGGTGGATCCAAGTCGACCGTGCAGTACCGACAGTTCTCCTGTCATCCCCCAGCGCGCCCAGCGGCTTTCTTGATCCAGGGGCTTCCGTACCCCAGCCGTCCGCGGTGAAACCCGTGAAGTGCCTTCGCGCCGGAAGTAGATGACGGAAGAGCGCCTTCGACTCTCGTTTCCGTGTTTTCTGCGAACTGCCGTCAGACCTGCGCACGGAGCGCCGCCCGCTTTGCGGACGTATGGCCAGCGCCGACGCGTACGTCCACGTTCCGGGCAGCGTTACGCTGCGTGCCCACGGCTGGCGGCCGGCCCGTGAAGGAGCCTGCCCATGTCGATGATCCGCGACCTGCGTGCCGCCGTCCGCCCGTCCAAGCGGCGTGAGGACTCCCCGTACAAGTACGACACCGGCCTCCCCGAGGCGGCTCACACCAACAGCGCCATCGTGGACTGCGGCGTCTACCGCGACGGGCGGCGCGTCAGCGACCACGTCACCCCGTCCCAGGCGATGGCGGGCGTCCGGACCGACGGGGGCTTCGCCTGGATCGGGCTGCACGAGCCCACCGAGGCGGAATTCGCCGAGATCGCGCGGGAGTTCGGGCTGCACCCGCTGGCCGTGGAGGACGCGGTCCACGCCCACCAGCGGCCCAAGCTGGAGCGCTACGACGACACCCTGTTCACCGTCTTCAAGACGGTCCACTACGTCGAGCACGCGGAGCTGACCGCCACCAGCGAGGTGGTCGAGACCGGCGAGGTGATGTGCTTCACCGGCCGGGACTTCATCGTGACCGTGCGGCACGGCGGCCAGGGCTCGCTGCGCGCCCTGCGCCACCGCCTCCAGGACGACCCCGAGCTGCTCGGCAAGGGCCCGTCCGCGGTGCTGCACGCCATCGCCGACCAGGTCGTGGACGGCTACATCGCGGTGGCCGGCGCGATGCAGGACGACATCGACGAGGTGGAGATCGACGTCTTCAGCTCCGGCTCGGACGGCAAGAACGCGGCCGCCGCGAAGGGCCCGGGCTCGGCGAAGGGCGGCGACGCCGGGCGGATCTACCAACTCAAGCGCGAGGTGCTGGAGTTCAAGCGGGCCGTGTCGCCGCTGCTGCGGCCGATGCAGGTACTGAGCGAGCGGCCGATGCGGCTGGTCGACTCCGACATCCAGAAGTACTTCCGGGACGTGGCCGACCACCTGGCCCGGGTCAACGAGCAGGTGCTCTCCTTCGACGACCTGCTCAACTCGATCCTCCAGGCCAACCTGGCGCAGGCGACGGTGGCCCAGAACGAGGACATGCGCAAGATCACCTCGTGGGCGGCGATCTTCGCCGTACCGACGATGATCGCCGGGATCTACGGCATGAACTTCGAGTACATGCCCGAGCTGAAGTGGAAGTACGGCTACCCGCTCGTACTGCTCGTCACGGTCGGCATCTGCTTCGGCATCCACCGCGGCTTCAAGCGCAACGGGTGGCTGTGACACGGCGGATCCAGCGTGTGGTGGCTGACCGAACTCAGGCCTTCTTCCCTGAGGCAGCGCCCGGCCGTGTCCGGGGAGAAGGAGAACCGGATGTGCTCGAATGCGGTACGGCTCCATAGGCCGCCGGTATCCGCTCGGGTGAAGCGCATGGCCGAAGCCGACGGTTCGGGGGAGGCGACCGCCGGTATCCCTTCGGAGAAATCCACCCCGCCACACTGAAACCTGCTTCGGCGAAGCACAGCGGTCCACCCTTTCCCGTGCCGCACGCCAGGTCCGCCAGGCGGTCGCGGGAGGGAGCGAAGTCGTACATCCGCGGCTCCGAAGAGAAAAGGCGGTGGCGGAGCGGGAAATGCGCGCGGGCCCGGTCGTGCGGAACAGCGCGTAACCGGCCTGCTCCTACGGGCCCGCCGCCCATTAGGCTGCTCCCCATGACGGAGACCGTGTCGCAGGCGCTGCTGGACCGCGCGCTCATCGAAGAGGCCACGAAGAAGTCCGGCCTCATCTGGGTACGGGGCACCACCGGCCCGGCGCGGGCCCTGTGGCACGTCTGGCACGACGGCGCCGCGTGCGTGGTCGGAGCGGGCTCCGGCGGTACGGGAGCCGACGGTACGGACCGGGCGGCCGACCCGGGCGACGAGCAGCCGCTGCACGACCTCGGCCTGGCCGACGGCGGCACCGCGACCGTCACCGTACGCAGCAAGGACAAGGGCGGCCGGCTGGTCAGCTGGCAGGCCCGGGTCACCGAGCTGACGCCGGACGGCGAGGCGTGGCAGGCCGCCGTGGAGGACCTCAAAGGCAAGCGGCTGAACGCGCCGGACGCGGAGACGATGCCGCGGCGCTGGGCCCGCGAGTGCCGCGTGCTGCGGCTGGAGCCGGTCACGGACGCGTCGGCCACCACGGACTTCGACACCACCGCCCAGGCCGCCCGCCCCCTGCCCACCCCGGCCACCACGCGGGACCCCGTCCCGGCGGCCCTCCCCAAGCTGCTGCGGGGCAAGCGGCGCGGCCGCTGAGGGATTCGGTCGGCGCGGGCCCGGGGTGCCGGAAGACGCTCCCCAGGTGTATTGCTCACGAGCCGTTGACAACGCTCGTGAGCAATACATCTAGTCGCCGAGCGTGATCTGCTTGCCGTAATCGATGATCTGGCTGTCCGCCGGTGCCTGGAGTTCCACCGGCTTGCCCCAGTCGGTGAGGCGTACCTCGCCCGCGCCGCCCGCGCGGCGCAGCCGGAGCGGGTAGGGCTTGCCCTGCAGGGAGACGTCGAGGGTGCCGCCCGCGCCCTGGCCGGCGGCGATGCGGATGGTGCGGGTGCCGTCGAGGGTGCCGCGCTCGCCGGTGGCCAGTTTGCCGTGCAGGCCGAGGAGGCTGCCGAGCAGGACGTCCTTGTCGGTGAAGCCGCTGAAACGCTTGTAGACGGGGTCCGAGGACGGCACCTTCACGTACTTGCCCACCAGCTTGGAGACGGACGTCTCGTCGTCCTTCGACGGGTTGGCGTTCTTCTCGCGGGCCCAGAAGCCGGCGTCCGCCTTGAGGTAGAGCGCGCCGCCGACCCGCAGGAGCTGGAAGGTGGCCGCCTTGGTGGAGAGTTCGCCGCGGGCGCCCTGGGGGCCGAGCCGCATGTCCAGCTTGTAGGTGCGGCCCTGGCTGACGAGGTTGCCGGAGAGCCGTACCGTCCCGGCGCCGCGGGCGGCCGTCTGCGCCTTGGCCTGGATCTTGTCGGCGGGCAGCTTGCCGACCCCGTTGGTCCCGGCGTCCGGGTCCTCCGCCGCGCACCCCGCCAGCGCCCCGGCGAGCACCGCGCACACCGCCGCCGTCAGCGCCGCCCCGCGCCTGCGCTGGGGTACGGCCGGTCGGCGCGAGCAGGCCCCGGCGGGGCCTGCCGAGGGGAAAGCGGTCACGACGGTTCTGCCTCCTGATACGGATGACCTCGACGGCAGTACGGCAGCGTACCCGGGCCCGGGCACGCCGTACGGCGGAGTGCGCGGTGGACACCGTACGGCCCTTCCCCCCGGGGCGGCACCGGGCGGTGCACGTTAGCCTGATGTCGGATCACGCCCCGTCGCGGGGCTTGACCTGCGGAGAAGCGGCAACACGTAACGCCAGGGAAGAGCGGGCGCGGCCGCGCAGCGACGCGGCGGCCCGCTACGGCACAGCGGAACGGAAGCGGAGGCACTCGGCATGGCGGTGGTCACCCCCCGGGTGTTCGTCTCCCACCTCGCGGGCATCGCCGTCTTCGACCCCAACGGCGACCAGGTCGGCCGGGTGCGTGACCTGGTCGCGATGCTGCGGGTGGGCGGCCGGCCGCCCCGGCTGCTGGGCCTGGTCGTCGAGGTCGTCAGCCGCCGCCGGATCTTCCTGCCGATGACCCGGGTGACGGGTGTGGAGTCCGGCCAGGTCATCACCACCGGCGTGGTGAACATGCGGCGCTTCGAGCAGCGCGCGTCGGAGACCCTGGTCCTCGGTGAGCTGCTGGACCGCCGGGTGCGCCTGGTCGAGACGGGCGAGGAGGCCACCGTTCTGGACATCGGCATCATCCAGCTGCCGGCCCGTCGTGACTGGGAGATCGACAAGGTCTTCGTACGGAAGGGGAAGGGCGGGGCGCTGCGCCGCAAGGGAGAGGCGCTGACTCTGGACTGGTCGGCGGTGACCGGGTTCTCGCTGGAGGAGCACGGACAGGGCGCGGAGAACCTGCTCGCCACCTTCGAGCAGCTGCGCCCGGCGGACCTGGCCAGCGCCCTGCACCACCTGACCCCGAAGCGGCGCGGCGAGGTGGCCGCCGCGCTGGACGACGACCGGCTGGCGGACGTGCTGGAGGAGCTGCCGGAGGACGACCGGGTCGAGATCATGGGCAAGCTCGCGGAGGAGCGGGCCGCGGACGTCCTGGAGGCGATGGACCCGGACGACGCCGCCGACCTGCTCTCGGAGCTGCCGGAGGAGGAGAAGGAACGGCTGCTGGGCCTGATGCGGCCGGACGACGCGGCGGACGTACGGCGTCTGATGGCGTACGAGGAGCGCACCGCGGGCGGTCTGATGACGACCGAGCCGATCGTGCTGCGGCCGGACGCGACGATCGCGGACGCGCTGGCCCGGGTGCGCGACCCGGACCTGTCGCCGTCGCTGGCGGCGCAGGTGTACGTGTGCCGGCCGCCGGACGAGACGCCGACCGGCAAGTACCTGGGGCTGGTGCACTTCCAGCGGCTGCTGCGCGACCCGCCGTTCACGCTCGTCAGTTCCGTCGCGGACACCGATCTGCCGCCGCTGCCGCCGGGCACCCCGCTGAACGAGGTGACCAGCTATCTGGCGACGTACAACATGGTGGCGGCACCGGTCGTGGACGAGAGCGGCTCCCTGCTGGGCGCGGTGACCGTCGACGACGTACTGGACCACCTGCTGCCCGACGACTGGCGCGAGGCGGAGATGCACGGCCCGCCGGGCGCGGCAGCGGACCGGGAGGGAGAGCCGGACGATGGGCGCTGAGGAACGGGACGGTGTCAAGGAGCGCGCGCGGGCGCTGAGTGCGGCGCCGGGGCCCGGACCGGGCGGCGGGCGCCCCCGCGTGCGCCTGGACCAGCCGCGCGCGCCGCGCCGGAGCCTGCTGCCGGAGTACGACCCGGAGGCGTTCGGACGGCTGTCGGAGAAGATCGCCCGTTTCCTGGGGACCGGCCGGTTCATCGTCTGGATGACGGTGATCATCGTGGTGTGGATCATCTGGAACGTCTCCGCGCCCGGGCACCTGCGCTTCGACACGTACCCGTTCATCTTCCTGACCCTGATGCTCTCGCTCCAGGCGTCCTACGCGGCGCCGCTGATTCTGCTGGCGCAGAACCGGCAGGACGACCGGGACCGGGTCACCCGCGAGCAGGACCGCAAGCAGAACGAGCGTGCCATCGCCGACACCGAGTACCTGACCCGGGAGGTGGCGGCGCTGCGGCTGGGCCTGGGCGAGGTGGCCACCCGCGACTGGATCCGCTCCGAACTCCAGGACATGCTCAAGGAGCTGGAGCTGCGTCAGATGGTGGACGCGGAGAGCGAGCAGGAGAGCGCCGCGGGCAGTGGCGCGGGCGTCCGGCGGGACGAAGGTGACCGCCGCCGGGGGCGGAGCGGGCGCCGGGAGTGACGAGGGCGACCGTCGCCAGGGCTTTCCGGAGGCCGCCACCGGCGCCGTGCGCCTCATCCGTCACCCGGCCACCGCCCCTTCAGGATGCGCTTCGCGCGGCCGTAGTATTTCGGTATGGCTACCGACACCCCCCAGGGCGCAGCGCCCAGCGAGGACGCGGTCCGCGCCGCGCTCGCCACGGTGAACGACCCCGAGATCCACCGCCCCATCACCGAACTGGGCATGGTCAAATCGGTGGAGATCGCGGCGGACGGCACGGTGGCGGTGGCGGTCTATCTGACGGTCGCCGGCTGCCCGATGCGCGAGACGATCACGTCGAACGTGCGCGAGGCCGTGGGGCGCGTCGAAGGCGTCACCGGCGTCTCGGTCGAGCTGGACGTGATGAGCGACGAGCAGCGCAAGGAGCTGGCGTCGTCGCTGCGCGGCGGCACCGCCGAGCGCGAGGTGCCGTTCGCCAAGCCGGGCTCGCTGACCCGGGTGTACGCGGTCGCGTCCGGCAAGGGCGGCGTCGGCAAGTCGTCGGTGACGGTCAACCTGGCCGCGGCGATGGCGGCCGACGGCCTGAAGGTCGGCGTGGTGGACGCCGACATCTACGGGCATTCGGTGCCCCGGATGCTGGGCGCGGACGGCCGTCCCACCCAGGTCGAGAACATGATCATGCCGCCGTCGGCCAACGGCGTGAAGGTGATCTCCATCGGCATGTTCACCCCGGGCAACGCCCCGGTGGTCTGGCGCGGGCCGATGCTGCACCGCGCGCTCCAGCAGTTCCTGGCCGACGTGTACTGGGGCGACCTGGACGTGCTGCTGCTCGACCTGCCCCCGGGCACCGGCGACATCGCCATCTCGGTGGCGCAGCTCGTCCCGAACGCCGAGATCCTGGTCGTCACGACCCCGCAGCAGGCCGCGGCGGAGGTCGCCGAGCGAGCGGGCTCCATCGCCGTACAGACCCACCAGAAGATCGTCGGCGTGGTGGAGAACATGTCCGGGCTGCCCTGCCCGCACTGCGACGAGATGGTCGACGTGTTCGGCACCGGCGGCGGCGAGCGGGTCGCCGAGGGCCTGACGAAGACGACCGGTGCGCAGGTGCCGGTGCTGGGCTCCATCCCGATCGACGTACGGCTGCGCGAGGGCGGCGACGAGGGCAAGCCGATCGTGCTGACCGACCCCGAGTCCCCGGCGGGTGCCGCGATCCGCGCCATCGCGGGCAAGCTGGGCGGCCGCCAGCGCGGCCTGTCCGGCATGTCGCTGGGGATCACGCCGCGCAACAAGTTCTGAGGCGGTCCGGCGCGGCCTGGGACGGCGGCCGGAACATGCGGAGGGGGGGGCCCGCCGGGCCCGCCCCTCCGTCGTCGTACGGGCGGGGTGCGCCGTGCCGGGAGGGTTCCCCTACGGTCCGCGCCCGGCCGGCTCAGTCCGCCGCCACGCCTTCCGCGGGCACGTCGCCGGCGTCCTCCGCCCCCGCGCCGCTGTCGCCGCTCTCGTACGCGGCGATGTCCTTGACCACCGCGAAGCCCAGACCGTACGCGCTCATCCCGCGCCCGTACGCCCCGATGTGCACGCCCTCGGGGCCGTCGCCCGCCGAGCCGGCCAGCACCCAGCCGTACTCCGACTCGCGGTAGCGGAACGGCGTCGGTACGCCGTCCACCGGCAGCGTCAGCGCGCTCCAGCCCTCGCCGCCGAGGTCGTCCGCCAGCTCCCAGGCGAGCATCGTCTGCTGGTCGAGCCAGTCCTGGCGGAGCGTGCGGTCCATCTGCGTCGGCCATGTACGCGACAGCAGGCCCGATCCGGCGAGCCAGGCCGCCGTGGACGTGGACGTGGCGTCCAGGACCCCCGTGCCGTCGGCGCTGCGCCTGACGGGGCGGCTGGCGACGGTCACCACGACCGCGAAGCGCTCCGCCTCCGGCCGGCTCTCCACCTTTATGGTGGGTTGCTGGCCGTGGCCGGTCGCGCCGTGCTCGACCGTGCCGTCCGCGGCCGCGCCGACCTGCAGCAGCCAGCGGGGACCGGTGAACGCGTCGTCGAGTCCGTACCAGGGGAACGCGGCCGACAGATAGCCGTCGACCTTCCGTCCGGTGCCGGCGGTGACCGCCTGAACTCCTGCCCGACCCGTCGTCTCCATCTGCGCGGAGCCTCCTAGTTGCCCTGCGTCGTGGGCGGCCCGCCCCCCTCAGGCGACCTCACCCCGGACACGGGGAGCATAGTCAACCCGCTCGGCACCAGCGGGCATAAGGCAGGCATAAGACGAGTCAGGTGGCATCCGGATCGAACGGCGGGCGCTCGCTCTGCGCCGGCTTCGGGCCCTTGGTGAACATGTCCGGCGCGGCGGACCCGGCGCCGGAGCCCGTCGCGGCGTCCGGGGCTTCCTTGGTGAAGCTCACCCGGGACGCGGACCCCCGGTCGGCGGAGGAGGCACTGTCGGTGCCGTGCACGGCGTCCGTGACCTCGGCCATCTCCTTCTTCAGGTCAAAGCCGTTACGGATCTCCTGGAGGCCGTACTGGTCGTTCTCCAGCACGTGCTTGCGCACGAAGTTGCGCGGCTTGAGGTCCTCGAACTCGAAGTCCTTGAACTCCGGCCCCAGCTCGCTGCGGATGTCCTCTTTGGCGTTGTCCGAGAACGCCCGCACCTTGCGCACGAATCCCATGACATCGGAGATCACCTTGGGCAACTTGTCCGGCCCGAAGATCAGTACCGCAAGGATCACGAGCGCGACCAGCTCTAGGGGTCCTATGTCGAAGAACACCTTGCAGCTCCTTGGGGTAATCCGTGGCCTACCAGGTCCTAGGGGGCCTAGGGGGACGTGTCGGGCCTATGGGCCGGGCCGCCTATCACGGTACCTGGCCCACGGCGTCCGGCGGGAGTCGCCCGTCCCAACACGGTGCAAACGCCCGGAGCCGGTCCCGGCCGGGCGACCGCCGTCCGGCCGGGTCCGGCCGCGGGCTCTCACTCCTGGCCCGCGGCGCCGAGCGTCAGCTGGGCGGTCTGCTCCTTGCCGTCCCGTCGCAGGGTCAGCGTGAGGCGGTCCCCCGGCCGGTGGCTGCGGACCTTGATGATCAGCTCCTCGCCACTGTGCACGGGCTGCCCGTCCACCTTCGTGATCACGTCCCGCGGCTTGACGCCCGCCTTGGCCCCCGGACCGCCGGGGGTGACGGGGGCGCCGCCGTCCTTGCTCTTTGAGCTGACCCGCGCGCCGTCGCCCGCGTACTCCATCTCCAGCGTGACGCCGATCACCGGGTGCATGACCTTGCCCTTGTTGATCAGCTGCTCGGCCACCCACTTGCCCTGGTTGATCGGTATGGCGAAGCCCAGGCCGATGCTGCCGCCCTGGCCGCCACCGTCCAGGCCGCCGCCGGAGTTGTCGGCCGCGCGGATGGCGCTGTTGATGCCGATCACCCGCGCCCGGGAGTCGACGAGCGGGCCGCCGGAGTTGCCCGGGTTGATCGGCGCGTCGGTCTGCAAGGCGTCCACGTACGAGACGTCGCTGCCGTCCCCCTTCTTGCCGCCCGCCGTGATGGGCCGCTGCTTGGCGCTGATGATGCCGGCGGTGACGGTGTTGGCGAGGTCGTACGGGGCGCCGATCGCCACGACGGGGTCGCCGACCCGCACGGAGTCGGAGTCGCCGAGTGCCAGCGGGCGCAGCCCGGAGACGCCCTGCACCTGGACGACGGCCAGGTCGTAACCGCCGTCCCGGCCGATGACCTTGGCCTTGGCCGTCTGGCCGCCGCTGAAGGAGACCGATATCTCGCCGCCGGTGCCGGCCGGCTCGACGACGTGGTTGTTGGTGAGGATGTGGCCCTGCTTGTCGAGGACGAAGCCGGTGCCGGTGCCCTGCTCGCTGTTGCCGCGGACGTGCAGGGTGACGACGCTGGGCAGCGCCGCCTGCGCGATGCCGGCCACGCTGTCCGGCTTGCGGCCGCCCTGGTCGCCGGTGTCCTGCGGCAGCTCGATGCTGCCGAGGCCGCCGTTGCGCTCGATGTACGCGCCGACGCCGCCGCCGATCCCGCCGGCCAGCAGCGCCAGGGCCACCGCGCCCGCGGCCAGCGCGCCGCGGCGGTTGCGCTTGGGGGGCGGCGGCGGAGGCGGCGTGCCCAGGGGCATCACCGCACTGTGCTGCGGCGTCCGCCAGGGGTCGTACTGCTGCCAGTGGCCCTGGTGCTCGCCCTGCGGGTGGGGCGGCTGGGGGGACTGGGGCTGATGGGGGGATTGAGGCTGCCGGGGGCCTGTGGCCGCGCCCGGCTGCGGGTCCGTCCCGCCGCCCGGTCCGGGCTGCGGGAGGTGCTGGGGCTGGGGCCGGCCCTGCTGCGGCGCACCGTGCGCCTCGGGAGGGAGCGGGGCGCCGCCGGACGTTCCGTGGGCGACGGCGGGAGGCCGGGCGCCGTCCGCTGCGGCGAGCCGGGTGGTGTCCGTGCCGGACGGCGGGGTGGCCCCCGCCGGGTACGGCGCGGGCTGGGCATGCGGCTGCTGGGCGTGTCGGGGCTGGGCATGCGCGGACGTGGGCTCGGCCTGCGGCATCGGCGTACGGGCGGAGCCTTCCTGCGGCTGCGGGCCCGCGGGGGGCTGCGGCTGGGCGGAGGACGGCTGCTGGGGCGGCGGTACGGGCGCGCCGGCTCCGTACGCGGGCTGCCCGGCGGGCGTCGGTGCCGCGCCCTGCGGTGCGGGGCCCGTGCTCTGCGGCGGGACACCCGTGCCGTGCGCCGGGGTGGCCGTCGGACGCTGCACCGGCGGCGCGGGGGCCCACGGGCCCGGGTCGCCGTACGGGGGCGTGCCGTACGGGTCCTGAGGGTGCAGCGGCTGCTGCCGCGGCGGGGCGGCCGGCGGCGCGGGGACCTGCGGCGCGGAGGCGTGTGCGGAATCGTGCGGCGCGGAGGCGTGCGGTGCGCCGGTGTCCGCGCCGGGAGTGCTGCCGGGAGCTTGGGCCGACTCCGTGCCTGCGCCGGTCTGCGGGCCACCCGGGCCGGCCTGCGGACCGCCCGCCCCGGCCTCGTCCTGCCCGGCGGGCGCGGCACCGGCCGCCGCCGCGGGCAGGGCCGCGAATTCCCGGGTGGCGGCCGCCCCTTCGGCCCCGGATGCCCCGGGGCCGGGCGCGGCGGGTGCCTGTGCCGACGGCTCGGCGGGCTGCTGCCCCGACCTGCTCCACCAGTTCCGCTTCGGCCCGGCGGCCGTCCCCTCGTCCATGGTCTCCGTGCTCCCCACCGATTCGCCCGCTGTGTCAGGCGGGCACCACCACCTCGCCGGCGGCGCGTCCCCCAAGGGGAACGCCGCCCGGACAGCGATTCAACCAGGTCCGCGCGACCCCGCGCAGAGCCCGGTCAGCGTGGGGCGGGGCGGTGGGCGGTCAGCGCCTCCCGGGAGGCGAGGCCGGACGGTACGGCGGGCCCGGCCAGGGGGCGTCCGGCCGCCGCCGACGGCAGGTACGGGCCTTCGACGACCGCGCCGGACTGCGTGCTCGGCGCGGTGCCCTGCGCGGGGTGGTACGGCATGGGCTGACCGGTCTGGAGCGTCAGCGCGGGCAGGCCGGACCGGCCGTCGGAGAGGAACGCGACCTGCGACAGGGGCAGCGACGGGACGGGGCGTGCGGCCGCCGGTGCCGACGGGCCGGTCAGGCCGAGCGAGCTGGGGGCCGGTTGCGGGGTCACGCCCGCGCCGGGGAGCGGCCGCGCCCAGGGGGAGCCCGTCGCGAACAGCAGGGCCTCGCCGCGGGTCATGCCGGGCCGGCCGACCGGTCCCGGGGTGGCGCTGAGCGGCGTCATCTGGCTGCCCGTACCGTCGGCGCGGCCGCTCGGGGTGTCGACCGCCGCCTCCAGCGGCAGGGCGCCGCCGAGCGCGAACGCCGCCAGGGAGACCGCGCCGGCCGCCGCGAAGGCGAAGCGGCGGCGCTGCGGTGCGGGCCGGGCCGGCTCGTGGATGCGGAAGCCGCGCGAGCGCGGCTGACGGGGCACCGCGCCGACGGCATGGCTGCCGGACGGTACGTACCGGAACGAGCCGCCGCGCGCCTCGAACTCGCCGCCCTCGGTGAAGTCACCGCCGAACGCGCCGCGGCCGAAGCTCCCGGGGCCCAGCCGACTTCCGGAGCCGTCGGCATCACCCCCGGGCAGGCCCTGGAGGCGCGCCAGCAGCCCCTCGGAGGGGCCGGGGGGCGCCGTCGCCGCGAAGACGTTCTTCAGCTGCCGCTGGTCGTCGGCCTCCGCCTTGCACTTTCCACATGTAGCGAGATGCGCGAGCACCCGCTCGCGCGCGTCATGCCCCAACTCCCCGTCGACCAGAGCCGCGAGGCGGTCGCCGAGATGATGCTCGGCGGGGGACGGACCGCCTGTACCGCTCACGCGATTCCGACCTCCCCTGTGGCGACCGAAGTGAGCGGCCGCCGGTCGCGCTCCTCGGCGCGCGCCGCCGGGGAGCGGTGCTTGAGCGCCTTGCGCAGGTGGGAGCGGCCGCGGTGGATCCGGCTGCGGACCGTGCCCAGCTTCACGCCGAGGGTGGCGGCGATCTCCTCGTACGACAGGCCCTCGATGTCGCAGAGCACCACGGCGGCGCGGAACTCGGGCGCGAGGGTGTCCAGCGCCTGCTGGACGTCGGCGTCGAAGTGGGTGTCGTTGAAGTGCTGCTGCGGGGAGGGCTCGCGGCTGGGGAGCCGCTCGGCCGCGTCGTCACCGAGCGCGTCGAAGCGGATGCGCTGGCGGCGGCGGACCATGTCCAGGAAGAGGTTGGTCGTGATGCGGTGCAGCCAGCCCTCGAAGGTGCCGGGGGTGTACGTCGACAGCGAGCGGAAGACGCGGACGAACACCTCCTGCGTCAGGTCCTCGGCGTCGTGCTGGTTGCCGGTGAGGCGGTAGGCGAGACGGTAGACCCGGGCGCTGTGGGTGCTGACGATCTCCTCCCAGCTGGGCGGGGTCCAGGCCTGCGCATCCGCTTCGGCGGCGAACGTCGCTGTCGTAGCGGTGTCAAAGGCCCCTCCCCTACCCTTGAGGCCGTGGGAGCGGGAACGGTCAGCGGTGTCTGTCACGGATTTCGGCTCGACGGCCGACCGCCTGAGGCGCCTCGGCACCCATCGGTCACCCGCCGCAGCCGCACCTCCCCTGGTGGCTCTGGTGGTGTCCAGTAGAGCCCCTACCATATCCACCTCGCCCGTTAGCTCCGGATAAGCAGATTTGACCTGCTTTTGGCCTGGCTTCGCGTCATCCCGCACGTCTCGTTGGGTCTTCACCGATGCATCCCCCCTGCTGTGCTTCAACGCCCGGTCCCATCTGCGGGTTCCCGCACGCAGCGGATACAGTCACGGTTGCGTCAACTACGGGGACAGGAGAGGGCCATTACCGGCAACCGGCAGACGAGCTTGGCATTCGCCGAGGCGTACGGCGCCGGGACCATCGACGACGAGGCCGACGCCGCCCTGCACTGGTCCCGGGAGCGGGCGCGGGAGGCGGGCATCCGCGCGGTGTCCACCGGCACCGGCACCGCGTTGCGCCTGCTCGCCGCGACAGCCGACGCCAAGGCGGTCGCCGAGATCGGCACCGGCACGGGAGTGTCGGGCATCTATCTCCTGCACGGCATGCGCCCGGACGGCGTCCTGACGACGGTCGACCTGGAACCGGAACGGCAGCAGTTCGCGAAGCAGGCGTTCCGGGAGGCGGGCTTCGCCGGCAACCGCGCGCGCTTCATCCCGGGCCGCGCCCTGGACGTCCTGCCCCGGCTCGCCGACGGTGGCTACGACCTCGTCTTCTGTGACGGCGATCGCATGGAGTGCCTGGACTACCTCGCTGAATCGTTGCGGCTGCTGCGCCCCGGCGGCCTGGTCTGTTTCGAGGGCGTCTTCGCCGACGGCCGTACGGTCGACTCCGCCGCGCAGCCCGCCGAGGTGCTGCGCCTGCGGGAGCTGCTGCGCACGCTCCGCGAGACGGACACGCTGGTCCCGTCCCTGCTGCCGGTGGGCGACGGCCTGCTGTGCGCCGTCAAACGCGGCTGAGCGCCGGCCGTGGCACGTACGAGGGGCGCTGCGCCGCGGCCAGTACGGGGACCGCTCGGGGCTCGCGCGGGAGCGGCCGGGGCCCGTACGACGCCGGCCATGGCGCGTCCGGGAACGAACGCGGCCCCGGCAGGCACCGCGCACTCGCGCGGCACCCACCGGGGCCCGGGTATTCGGCTGGGGGTCCAGGGCTCAGCCCCGGGAAACCGCAGCATCAGGGCGGCTGCCCTGTCAGACGGTGACCTTCTCCAGGGCCTCGCCCAAGGCCTTGGCCTCGTCGGGAGTCAGCTCGACGACGAGTCGACCGCCGCCTTCGAGCGGAACGCGCATGACGATGCCCCGCCCCTCCTTGGTCACCTCGAGCGGGCCGTCGCCCGTCCGCGGCTTCATGGCCGCCATGCTCGTTCCCCTTCCTGAAACCAGCTCACGCAGCCGACAACCCAGGTGTCACCGGCATCGAACACATTGCTTCCAGGCCATTATCCCGCATCGCACGACCCGATGACCAACATCGGGGAGCATCCCTTCGGCAACGCGCTCTCGCAAAACCACTCAATTCGGGGAGTGGGCTGCGATACTTCGCCCTCGGCGCGTGTCCGGTCCTCGCCGGTTGTTTGACGTACGTCACATGACGGGCGCCGATGATCTCCGGCATCCTGAACGCCGGCTGCCACTGTCCGGCAGCGCGAGCCGCGACGGAGGGACCCCTCACCATGGCCGACACCGTGCTCTACGACGTGACCGACGGCGTCGGGACGATCACGCTCAACCGCCCCGACGCGATGAACGCGATGAACACGGAGACCAAGGCCGCCCTGCGGGACATCCTGCGCGAGGCCGCCGCCGACCCGGCCGTACGGGCCGTCCTGCTGACCGCCACCGGACGCGCCTTCTGCGTGGGGCAGGACCTCAAGGAGCACATCGGGCTGCTGGCCCAGGACCGCGAGACCGGCTCGGGGCGGACCATGAGCACGGTCCGCGAGCACTACAACCCCATCGTCACGGCGCTCGCCGGGATGCCCAAGCCGGTCGTGGCGGGGGTCAACGGGGTCGCGGCGGGCGCCGGCGCCGGTTTCGCGCTGGCCGCGGACCACCGGATCGTCGCCGACACCGCCTCCTTCAACACCTCCTTCGCGGGCGTGGCGCTCACCGCGGACTCCGGCATCTCCTGGACTCTGCCCCGCCTGATCGGCCATGGCCGCGCTGCCGACCTGCTGCTCTTCCCGCGCAGCATCAGCGCCCAGGAGGCGTACGACCTGGGCATCGCGAACAAGGTCGTCCCGGCGGCGGAGCTGGCGGCCGAGGCGGCGGCGGTGGCGCGGACCCTGGCCGAGGGGCCGACCGCCGCATACGCCGCGATCAAGGAGTCCCTCGCGTACGGGGCCGGGCACTCACTCGCCGAGACGCTGACCAAGGAGGACGAGCTGCAGACGCGGGCGGGCGCCTCGGAGGACCACCACATCGCGGTCGAAGCGTTCGTGAAGAAGGAGAAGCCGAGGTTCCTGGGGCGCTGAGCGGCCCGGGCGGGCCGGGCCGGGCCGCCAGGACCGGTGCCCGCCCCTCAGACCTCCGCCGCCGCCTCCACCGCGTCCCGCACATGGCAGTCCGCCAGATGGTCGTTGACCAGGCCGCACGCCTGCATCGTCGCGTAAGCCGTCGTGGGGCCGACGAAGCGGAAGCCGCGCTTCTTGAGGTCCTTGGCCAGCGCCGTGGACTCCGGGGTGACGGGCGCCACGTCGGCGAGGGTGCGCGGAGCCCGCCGGGCGGCGCGCTCGGGCGCGTACGACCAGATCAGCCGGTCCAGCTCGCCCGGGGCCAGCTCGGCCGCGACCCGGGCGTTGCCGATCACCGCGCTGATCTTCGCGCGGTTGCGGACGATGCGGGCGTCGGTGAGCAGCCGCTCGGCGTCCGCCTCGGTGAACCGGGCGACCGCCTCGATCCGGAAGTCCGCGAACGCGGCCCGGAAGCCCTCGCGGCGGCGCAGGATCGTGATCCAGGACAGCCCGGACTGGAACGCCTCCAGACACATCCGCTCGAAGAGCGCGTCGTCGCCGTGGACCGGCAGGCCCCACTCGGTGTCGTGGTACGTGCGGTAGTCGGCCATCTTCTCCGACTCCATGCCCCAGGGGCAGCGGGGCACCCCGTCCGGCCCCGTGATCACTCCCGTCATGAGGCGGTCTTCCCCTCTTCCCCGCCCCCGGAGACCGGGGGCTCCTGTCCGGCAGATCCGGTCGATTCCGCAGACCCGATCGGCCCCGCAGACCCGATCGGCCCCGCAGACCCGATCGGCCCCGCAGGCCCGGCCGATCCGGCCGGGCGGTCCCCGGCCCGCTCCCCGACCCGCCCCCCGGAGCCGTCCTCCGGGGCGTCCTCGACCAGCCCGGGCGGGCCCATCGCCGCGGCGTGCGCGCCCGCGAGGGCCGCCTCCAGCTCGGCGATCCGCGCGTCCCGTTCGGCCAGCTCGGCGCCGAGCCGGTCCAGCACGTCGTCGACGTCGTTCATGCGGTAGCCGCGTACGCTCACCGGCAGGCGCACCGCCTCCACGTCGGCGCGGGAGGCGGGCCGGTCGGCGGGCAGTGGTTCGTACAGCCGGTCCGGCGCGGCCTCGGCGAGCCCGCCCTCGTCGCCGCCGCCGACCACGGCGAGCGTGACCGCGGCGACCACCACGACCATCGCGATCAGCAAGAACCAGAACACGACCATCTCCCCGAGCTATGTGTTGGCACTGATCGTGCCATGCGGGTGTGACCGTTAGGGTCGCTGGCGGACCAGGAAGAGGGAGAAGCAATGCTGCGGCTGGGGAATCGAGAGTTCACCGTTCACGAGCCGGTGATCATGGCCATCGTGAACAGGACCCCGGACTCCTTCTACGACCAGGGGGCCACCTTCACCGACGCACCCGCGCTCGCCCGGGTGGAGCAGGCGGTGGCCGAGGGTGCCGCGATCATCGACATCGGCGGGGTCAAGGCGGGCCCCGGCGAGGAGGTCAGCGCCGAGGAGGAGGCCCGGCGCACGGTCGGCTTCGTCGCCGAGGTGCGCAAGCGGTTCCCGGACGTGGTGATCAGCGTGGACACCTGGCGGCACGACGTCGGTGAGGCGGTCTGCGAGGCCGGCGCCGACGTGCTGAACGACGCGTGGGGCGGGGTGGACCCGAAGCTGGCCGAAGTCGCGGCGCGCTACGGCGCGGGCCTGGTGTGCACCCACGCGGGTGGTGTGGAGCCGCGGACCCGCCCGCACCGGGTGGCGTACGAGGACGTGATGGCGGACATCCTGCGGGTGACGCTGGGCCTGGCCGAGCGGGCGGCGGAACTGGGCGTACGGCGCGACGCGATCATGATCGACCCGGGGCACGACTTCGGGAAGAACACCCGGCACAGCCTGGAGGCGACGCGCCGGCTGGGCGAGATGACCGACACCGGCTGGCCGGTGCTGGTCTCGCTGTCGAACAAGGACTTCGTCGGCGAGACGCTGGACCGGCCGGTCAAGGAACGGCTGCTCGGGACGCTGGCGACGACCGCGGTCTCGGCGTGGCTGGGCGCGCAGGTCTACCGCGTCCACGAGGTAGCCGAGACCCGGCAGGTCCTGGACATGGTGGCCTCCATCGCGGGCCACCGGCCCCCGGCGGTCGCCCGCCGGGGGCTCGCGTAGTCCCCCAGCTACCGCTGGGAGGTGCCCCCACCCCAGCTACCGCTGGGAGGTACCCCCACCCCAGCTACCGCTGGGAGGTGCCCCCACCCCAGCAACCGCCGGGAGGTACCCCCACCCCAGCAACCGCCGGGAGGTACCCCCACACCGGACCGCTGGGCGTGCCCCAACAGCGCTACTTCCCGGTCTCCTTGGACACCAGCGCGACCGCCTCGTCCACGTCGTCCGTGACGTGGAACAGCAGCAGGTCGTGCTCCGACGCCTTGCCCTGCGCGACGACCGTGTCGCGCAGCCAGTCGACCAGACCGCCCCAGTACTCCGTACCGAAGAGCACGATCGGGAAGCGGGTGACCTTCCGCGTCTGGACGAGGGTCAGCGCCTCGAAGAGCTCGTCGAGGGTGCCCATGCCGCCGGGCAGCACGACGAAACCCTGCGCGTACTTCACGAACATCGTCTTGCGGACGAAGAAGTAGCGGAAGTTGACGCCGATGTCGACGTGCGGGTTCATGCCCTGCTCGAAGGGCAGCTCGATGCCCAGGCCGACGGAGACGCCCTTGGCCTCCCTGGCGCCGCGGTTGGCGGCCTCCATCACGCCGGGCCCGCCGCCGGTGATCACCGCGAAGCCGGCCTCCACCAGCGCCCGGCCGAGTTCCACACCCGTCTCGTACTCGGGTGATCCGACGGGCGTACGGGCCGAGCCGAAGACGCTGATGGCGCTCGGCAGTTCGGCCAGCGCGCCGAAGCCCTCCACGAACTCCGACTGGATGCGCATGACCCGCCAGGGGTCGGTGTGCACCCAGTCCGTGTCACCTTCGGCGGTGTCCAGCAGCCGCTGGTCCGTGGTGCCCTTCTGCACCTGCTCGCGTCGGCGCACCACGGGTCCCAGGCGCTGTTCATCCCACGCCCGCTCTTCCTCGGGGCTGGCCATATCGTGCTCCCTCCGCTGCCGGTCGGTGTCCGGCAAGGGTAGATCGGCGCAGGTGACGGGCAGGGCAATTCCGGATGCCGGGACACCTGCGGGGCGCGTGGGCCGGGTGATCTAGGCGGTGAGCCAGGACCGCAGGCGCTCCTCGCAGTGCAGGATCCGCTCGACGGCGACCCGTTCGTCCTTCTTGTGCGCCAGTACGGGGTCGCCGGGGCCGTAGTTCACGGCGGGGACGCCCAGGGCGCTGAAGCGCGAGACGTCCGTCCAGCCGAACTTGGGCTTCGCGACGCCGCCGACGGCCTTCATGAAGGCGGCGGCCGCGGGGTGCGACAGGCCCGGCAGCGCGCCCGGCGAGTGGTCGTCGACGGTCATCTCGGCGACGCCGCAGTCCGCGAAGACCTCGCGGACATGGTCGAGCGCCTCCTGCTCGCTGCGGTCGGGCGCGTAGCGGAAGTTGACGGCGACGGTGCAGGTGTCGGGGATGACGTTGCCCGCCACGCCGCCCTCGATGCGTACGGCGTTCAGGCCCTCGCGGTATTCGAGGCCGTCGATGACGGCCCGCCGCGGCTCGTAGGAGGCCAGGCGTGCGAGGATCGGCGCCGCCGCGTGCACGGCGTTGCTGCCCATCCAGCTGCGGGCCGAGTGGGCCCGCTCGCCCTCGGTGCGCAGCAGCACCCGCAGCGTGCCCTGGCAGCCGCCCTCGACCTCGGTGTTCGAGGACTCCAGCAGAACGGCGAAGTCGCCCTCCAGCCAGTCCGGGTGCTCCTCGGCCAGCCGTCCGAGGCCGTTGAACTCGGCGGCGATCTCCTCCATGTCGTAGAAGATGAAGGTCAGGTCGCGGTTGGGCGCGGGGACGGTGGCGGCGATGCGCAGCTGTACGGCGACGCCGGACTTCATGTCGGTGGTGCCGCAGCCCCACAGGACGCCGTTCTCGTCGAGCCGGGAGGGCACGTTGTCCGCGATCGGCACGGTGTCCAGGTGGCCGGCCAGCACGACCCGCTCGGCGTGGCCCTGGTCGGTACGCGCGACGATGCAGTTGCCGTCCCGCTCCACCGTCAGGTGCGGGAGCGCACGCAGCGCGTGCTCGACGGCGTCCGCGATGGCCTTCTCGTCCCGGCTGACGGAGGGGATGTCGACGAGCTGAGCGGTCAGCTCGGCCGCGTCGAGGGAGAGGTCCAGTGCGGGGGTCTGCGTAGCGGTCTCCATGGGTCCGACCCTACCGGCGCCCCTCCAGTACCGTTGGCTGCGTGTCCCCCCAGCCCACCGCTCCCGCCCGCGGCACCCGCAGCAAGCGCCTCCTGCGTATCGGCGCGGCCTTCGCCGTGCTCGTCGGGCTGGCCGTGTACCTCGTCGTGCAGTACATGACCGGCGGTCCGGGGGCACCGCGCTGCTCGGTGCGGGCCGCGGACGGCGGCAAGCCGTACGAGATCTCCCCGGAGCAGGCGGCGAACGCCGCGACCATCTCGGCCGTCGGCTCCGCGCGCGGGCTGCCGGAGCGGGCCGTGACGATCGCGCTGGCGACCGCGATGCAGGAGTCCGGGCTGCGCAACATCGGCTTCGGTGACCGCGACTCGGTGGGCCTCTTCCAGCAGCGTCCGTCCCAGGACTGGGGCACGGTCCAGCAGATCATGGACCCGGTCTACTCGGCCGGTGAGTTCTACACGCACCTGGTCAAGGTGCCGGGCTACTCTCGGCTGCCGCTGACGGTGGCCGCGCAGAAGGTGCAGCGCAGCGGCTTTCCGCAGGCGTACGCCAAGCACGAGCCGAACGCCGCGCTGCTGACCGGCGCCCTCACCGGGCGCGACGGGGCCGCCATGACGTGTTCGGTCAGCCGTCCGGCGGACCAGAAGCAGCCGGGTGGCACGGACGGGGTGCGCAAGCAGCTGGTGCGCGAGTTCGGGCCGGACGTGCTGGCGCGCCCGGACGGGACGGCTCCGGGTGGCAAGGGCGACGGCGGGGACGGCGGCCGGGTGCTGACGGTGCCCGCGCGGCCGGCCTCCAACGGTGACGCGGACGCCGGGGAGGCGGCCGCGGCGGGCCGGTCCCCGGGCGCGGGGCAGGCCGGCGGCGCCTTCGCGGGTGGGGACGGCTCCGGGGCCGAGCGGCGCGGCTGGGAGCTGGCCACCTGGGCGATGGCCCACTCCGGGGCGTTGGGCATCGAGCAGATTTCCTACGGCGGGAAGATGTGGTCCGCGGCCGATTCCGGGAAGGGCTGGCAGCAGGCGACCGGTGCGGCGGCGCGTGCTTCCGGTACGGACGTACGGATCGTCACCGCGAAGTGAGGCCGCGGGCGGCTTCCGGGGTGCAGCGAGCCGGGAGCGGCTCCGGGAGCGGCGTGAGCCCGGCAGCGGCTTCCGGGACGGGGTGCGCGGGACGGCGCCGCCGGGTCCGGTGGCGCGGTGGTCCGGCCGCCGCCGGAGCACCGTACGGCGCCACGCCGTCCCCCGTACGGCCGTCACGCCGTCAGCCTCGCGGTCACCGCGCAGCCGTCCGGCCGGTCCCTCGGCCGAGTTAACGTCGTCAACCCCGGGCCAGGGCACCGCGTCACTGCCCCCGGGGTCACTCGAACGGCGTGGGATCCGCTTGGGCACTGCGGTGTGACGTTTCAGCACCGTACTGCGCACGGCGCAGTTTGCCCGGTTTCCTCCGGAGCAGATTATGTGACCCCCCACTGATTCTTTACCGGCCGTGCCGCAACCTTCCCGGCCCTGGCGCGGTAGTCACGTCGTGCGCCCGGCAGCCTCCGCGCCCCGCCGGCGGACACGGCACGTCTGTCAGAAGAACCAGTCCCTCTCCGTAAAAGGAGCACCATGTCCCTCCCCCTCTCGCGTCGGATCGCCCGAGCCGCGCTGCTGGTCGCAGCCGGCGCAGCCCCCGTGGTCGGTGCGGCAGGCTCCGCGAGCGCCGTGGAACTGCCGCAGTCTTCCGACCTGGGCGGACTGACCGCAGTGGACACCGCGAGCCTCGCCGACACCGCCGACGGCGCGGTCCAGGGTGCCGGCGACCTGGCCGGTGAGACCGGCGCGAACGCCACCGAAGCCGGCAGCAAGGTCGTCCGCAAGGCCGTTCCGGCACTGAGCAAGACCGCCGGCAAGACCGCGGGCAAGACGCTCGGGGAGACCGCTCCGGCCGCGAAGCAGGCCGCGGGCAACGCCGCCAGCGACACCGCGGACAGCGCGGGGGACATCCTCACCGACACCCTCCACACCGCCACCGAGGACGGCCTGCCGACCGACGGCCTGACCGAGTCGCTGCCCGGCGACGGGCTGTCCACCGACGGCGTGACCGACTCGCTGTCCACCGACGGCCTGGCCCAGGCGGTCGGCGACAGCGGCCTGGCCTCGGACCTGCTGCCGACGAACGGGCTGCCCATCAGCTGACGGAGCCGCACAGCGAAGCCCGGAGCGGACGCCGTATCTCAGGCGTCCGCTCCGGGCTCCCGTGTGTGCGGGGGTTACTGCGCCAGGCGCCGTACGGCCTCGTCCACCCGCTCGTCGGTGGCGGTGAAGGCGACCCGTACGAAGCGCTCGCCGGCGCTGCCGTAGAAGTCGCCCGGCGCGACCAGGATGCCGCGCTTGGCGAGGTCGCCGACGGTGTCCCAGCAGGACTCGTCGCGTGTCGCCCACAGGTAGAGCGACGCCTCGCTGTGCTCGACGCGGAAGCCGGCGGCCGCCAGGGCCTCGCGCAGCGCCGTACGGCGGCGGGCGTAGCGTTCGCGCTGCTCACCGACGTGCTCGGTGTCGCCGAGCGCCGCGACCGTCGCGGCCTGCACCGGCGCGGGGATCATCATGCCGCCGTGCTTGCGGATCTGGAGCAGTTCGCCGAGGACGGCGGCGTCGCCCACGAGGAAGGCGGCGCGGTAGCCGGCCAGGTTGGAGCGCTTGGACAGCGAGTGGACGGCCACGATGCCGTCGTACGAGCCGCCGCACACGTCCGGGTGCAGGACGGAGACCGGGTCGGCCTCCCAGCCCAGCTCGATGTAGCACTCGTCGCTGAAGAGCAGGACGCCGTGCTCGCGCGCCCAGCTGACCGTATGGCGCAGTTCGTCGGCGCCGAGCACGCGGCCGGTCGGGTTGGACGGCGAGTTCAGCCACAGCAGTTTGAGGCCGGACGGGTCCAGCTCCCAGGGGTCGTCGTAGACGACCGGCTCGGCGCCCGCCAGGCGCGCGCCGACCTCGTAGGTGGGGTAGGCCAGGCGCGGGTAGGCGACGCGGTCGCCGGCGCCCAGGCCGAGCTGGGTCGGCAGCCAGGCGACCAGTTCCTTGGAACCGACGACCGGCAGCACGTTGGTGTGGGCCAGGCCGGTGGCGCCCAGGCGCTCCTGCGCCCAGCCGGTGATCGCGTCGCGCAGAGCGGCGGTGCCCCACACCGTCGGGTAGCCGGGGCTGTCGGCGGCGTCCGTGAGGGCGTTGCGGACCAGCGCGGGCACGGGGTCGACCGGAGTGCCGACGGACAGGTCCACGATGCCGTCGGCATACGCGGCCGCCGTGGTCTTGTACGGCTCCAGCCGGTCCCAGGGGAAGACCGGAAGACGGGACGATACGGTGCCCACGTTGCTCTCTTTCCTCACGTTCCTCTGGCCGCACAGGGCTGGAAACGCCTCGGCCCCGTGCGGCGTCGGCTCCCTCGGACTACGCGTCGGGGAGGCCGGCCGTACGGGACCGGGGCGGCGCCATGCGGCCGCTTACTGGTTCTGCGGCGGCAGCGCTGCGATGAAGGAGTGGTCGCGCTCGATCAGGCCGAGCTTGCTGGCACCACCGGGCGAACCGAGCTCGTCGAAGAACTCGACGTTCGCCTTGTAGTAGTCCTTCCACTCCTCCGGGGTGTCGTCCTCGTAAAAGATCGCCTCGACCGGGCAGACCGGCTCGCAAGCTCCGCAGTCAACGCATTCGTCCGGGTGGATGTACAAGGACCGCTTGCCCTCGTAAATGCAGTCGACGGGGCACTCCTCGATGCATGCCTTGTCCTTGACGTCGACACAAGGCTGCGCGATGACGTAGGTCACGCTGTCGTTCCTCCTCGGTAGGGCTGGCGGACCGATTGGCAGTTCCGCCGCGGGGCGCGCGGGAGCGCGGCGTCGTCGATGCCCGCACCTAGTATCTCCGTTCCCGGGCACGAGACGAACAAGAGGGGCGGGTAGAGCCGTGGAATTCACTACCGGCGGACGGCTGGAGGTCCACATCACCCGTGCTGACGTGGGCAAAAGGGTATCTGTCCGGCGCTTGAGCGGCGCCGGCGAGGGGGCCGCGAAGTTCACCGACACGGTCGGTGTTCTCACATCCTGGGACGCGGGTGTGCTGAGCATCACACGTCGGAACGGAGAGACCGTCCGGTTCGCCGAGACCACTCTGGTCGCCGGGAAGACGGTGCCCGCGGCGCCCGCCCGCCGCCGCTCCCCCGCGACGAGCGCACCCGAGCTGGACCGGGTGGCCGCCCGCGGCTGGCCGCCCGTGGAGAGCGAGTGGCTGGGCGAGTGGCAGCTGCGGGCCAGCGGCGGATTCACCCGGCGGGCCAACTCGGTGGCCGCCCTGGGCGATCCGGGACTGCCGACGGACGCGGCGCTGGAACGCGTCCGCGCCTGGTACGCGGAGCGCTCACTGCCCGCGTACATACAGGTCAGTACGGGCGCTCCCGGCACCCAGGAGGGCCTGGCGGCCGAACTGGACCGGCGCGGCTGGACGCGCGAGGTGACGGCGGAAGTGCGTACCGCCGCGCTGGCGCCCGTCGGCGACCTGGACGCGGACGTCTCCCGGGTGGCGCTCACCCGGGAGGCCGGCCCGGACTGGCTGCGCCGCTACCAGCGGTCCGGGCAGCCGGGGCCCGAGGTGCTCAAGGTGCTGCACGGCGGCCCGTCCGTGTGGTTCGCGAGCGTGCCGGACGACGCGGGCGGCACGGCCGCGATCGGGCGGTGCGTGGTGGACGGACGCTGGGCCGGGTTCGCGGCCGTCGAGGTCGGCGCCGGGCACCGGCGGCGCGGCCTGGCCACCGCCGTGATGGCGGCGCTGGCCCGCAAGGCCCTGGACGAGGGCGCGTCCGCCGCGTACCTCCAGGCCGAGACGGACAACCACGGCGCCCGCGCGCTGTACGACGGGCTGGGCTTCGTCACCCACCACCACTACCACCACTGGCGCGCCTCCCAGGGAGGCCCGAACTGAACGGGTACGAACCTCGTATGCACCCGGACCCGGATTCGAACGGGGACGACACGTCCGCCGAGCGGCGCCGGCAGTTCGCCGAGGCCGCACGCGACGCACAGCCGGACCTCGCCCTGCTGTGCCTGCTGATCGCGGCGGAGGCCGACCCCGCGCTGGACGAGGCGGGCGTGGACGCGGCGCAGATCGCACTGGACGAGCTGGCCGGGCGGCTCCCGTACGCCCCGGCCGGCGGGCCGCGCCCCTGGGCCCGCAACGTCGCCGAACTGCTCGGCGCGCGCCTCGGCTTCCGCGGCACGCCCACCGACTACCGGCGGCTGGAGTCGTCGCTGCTGCACGAGGTGCTGCGGCGCCGGCGGGGCCTGCCGATCCTGCTGTCGGTGGTGTGGATGGAGGTCGCGCGCCGGGCGGGTGCGCCGGTGTACGGGGTGGCGCTGCCGGGCCATTTCGTCGTCGGCTTCGGCGACCCGTACGGCGCGCACGTCCTCGCCGACCCCTTCGACGGCGGGCGGCTGCTGACCGACGAGGACGCGGGAGTACTGGTCGCGGGCGCGACCGGGGCGCCGCTGACCGAGCAGATGCTCACGCCGGCCGACCCGCTGGAGATCGTGCTGCGCATCCTGAACAACATCCGGGCGTGGGCGGCGGCCCGGCCGGAGCGCAGCGACGTGCATCTGTGGGCGGTCGAGCTGTCCCTGCTGCTGCCCAGCCACCCGGCGCGGCTGCGCCACGACCACGCGCAACTGCTCGTACAGCGCGGTGACTTCCTGGGCGGCGCGGCCGGACTGGAGGAGTACGCGAAGGTGATCGAGGAGGTCGACCCGGCGGCCGCGGCGGCGGTACGGCGTCAGGCGGCCGCGGCGCGCGCGATGCTCAACTGATCCTCCGCGGCCTGCGCGACGGCGGGCTGCCGCCCGGCGGCGTGCGGGCCGCGGCGCACGATCAGTACGGTCGCGTCGTCCTTCAGCTCGCCGCCGGTGAACCGCTCCAGGTCGGCGCGGAGCGTGTGCGCCAGCTCGTCCGGCTCCAGGTGCATCCAGCGGGCCAGCCGGTCGGCCAGCGGGTAGAACGCGCCGTCGGCGCCGCGGGCCTCGGTCACGCCGTCGGTGCACAGCACGATCCAGTCGTCCGCCACCGGCTCGACGGCCACGCTCCGCCGCGTCTCGCCGGTGAGCCACCCCAGCCCCAGCGGCAGACCGCCTTCGCCGTCGTTGCGCTCGCTGACCTGGCCGTCCCGTACGAGGTAGTACGGGATGTGGCCGCAGGACAGCACCTTCGCACTGTCCTCCCCGCGCACCTCCAGCAGCAGCGCGGTGACGAACCGTTCCTGGCCGCCGCGCTCCGCGGAACGGACGTTGTAGCGGGCCAGCGCCTGCTCCATCCGCTCGGCGACGGCTTCGAGGCTGTCCGTGTGGTACGCCGCCTCCCGGAAGGAGGCCAGCACCTCGTGCCCGGCGCCGATCGCGGGCATGCCCTTGCCCTGGACGTCGCCGATCACCAGCCGCAGCCCGTGCGGCGTCTCCACGGCTTCGTAGATGTCCCCGCCGATCCGGGCGCCCTCCTGCGCGGAGACGTAGAACCCGTACGCCTCCAGCGGCCCGGCGGTCAGCGGCAGCTCGCGCAGCATCTCCCGCTGCACGGCGTCGGCGACCATGCTCGTACGGGCGTACAGCGCCTCCCGTTCCAGCCGGGTACGGCACAGCACCAGCGCGAACACGGCGACCAGCAGTGCCCCGAAGACCCCGACGACCTTGCTGGCCACGGACCAGTCCGGCACCAGCCGGACCTGGATGAACACCTGGCACAGTACGTACACGACGGCCACCGTGGCGGCCCACCGGTAGGCGCAGCGCAGCGCGGCGATCAGCGGCGCGATACCCATGAACAGGGCGAAGTGCAGCTGCGGGCCGGTCCCCGCGTCCACCAGCGTGATGGCCAGGGTCACGACGACCAGCAGCACCGCCACCGCGCGGTCACGCGCCGGGGATCGCTGAAGAGTCATCACCCTTCCCAGCCTGCGCCCGCCGCCGCACCCGGCCCAGGGCCGAAAGTCCTGGTGAGGCGGTTGCGCGGGTGAGACTGCTTACAGCGCGGGCGCCCACTGCCGGCGGGCTGCCGCTCCCCGCGCGGGCGCGCCACCGGGCGCCCTACAGCCAGCCCTTGGCGGCGGCCGTGCGGACGGCTTCGGCGCGGTTGCGGGCGCCCGTCTTCTGGATGGCGGTGGACAGGTAGTTGCGTACCGTGCCGTGCGAGAGGTGGAGGGCGGCGGCGATCTCGGCGTTGGTGGAGCCGTCCGTGGCCGCGCGCAGCACGTCGCACTCCCGGTCGGTGAGGGGGTTGGCCCCTTCGGACAGCGCGGCTGCCGCGAGCGCCGGGTCGATGACCTGCTCACCGCGGAGCACCCGCCGTACGGCGTCCGCCAGCTGCGCGGCCGGAGCGTCCTTGACCAGGAACGCGTCGGCGCCGGACTCCATCGCGCGGCGCAGGTAGCCGGGCCGCCCGAAGGTGGTGAGGATGACGACCTTGAGCTCCGGGAACTCGGCGCGCAGCAGCGCGGCGGCGTCCAGGCCGCTGAGGCCGGGCATCTCGATGTCGAGCAGCGCCACGTCCACGGGCTGGCGCCGTGCCGCGCCGGCCACCTCGTCACCCCGCGCGGCCTGGGCCACGACCTCCATGTCGGGCTCCAGCCCGAGCAGCGCGGCCAGCGCTTCACGGACCATGGACTGGTCCTCGGCGAGGAGGAGGCGCACTTTCTTCACGGGCTGCTCGCCGTGCGGGTCAGTCATGCGGCCACCCTAGCCAGACAGGGAAAGGCGCAGGTCAGCAGGTTGCGGCAGGGAACGCGGCGGGCGGCGGGTCAGACGTAGAAGCGCTTGTGCTGCGGTGTCGGCTCGAAGGTCTGCAGGCAGCCGGAGCACCACCAGTGCCAGGTCTCCTGGGCCCGGCCCGAGTCGCTGGTGTCCTTCCACAGGCGGCGCCGGTCGCGGCAGGCCGGGCAGCCGGGCGGGGCGAGGGGGCCGACGACGGCCCGCGGGTCGACGGGTGGCATGGCGTCAGCCTGCACCGCCGGGAGCGGCGGTGCGCCGGTCGCCGCGCCGGACCACTCCTTCGGGCGGAGCGTGGCGGGTACGCGCGTGCGCCGGAGCCTCCGGGGCGTACGGCTGTGGTGCGCGACCGCCAGGCGTACGTCTGTGGCACGCGCCCCCTGAGGGGTACGACCGCGAGGCGTGCGCCCCGCGCGTCCGCCCTCCTTCACGCCCCCGACGGGCTGTGCTCCGCGGGCCGTGCGGCGGCGCCGGACGCCGGGAAGCTGCCGAGGGGCACGTACGCGCGCAGGGCGAAGCCGCGGCCGCGCGGCGCCGTGCCCGTCTCCAGGCGGCCGTCGGCCAGGGCCAGCCGCTCGCGCAGCCCGCTCAGGCCGTTCCCTTCGTGACTCCCGCCGCGCGGCGGCCCGGTGCCGTCGTCGATGACGGACAGGCACAGGAACCGGCGTTCGTCGGCCTCCCACTCCTCGGTGAGCAGCACCTCACAGCGCCCGGCGCCGCTGTGCCGTACGACGTTGGTGACGGCTTCCCGCAGCGCCCAGGCCAGCGCGCCCTCCCCGTCCTCGCCCAGTCCCCGGTGCTCCTGTTCCACGGCCGGGTCGATGTCCGCCGTGATCGCCGCGGTGCGCAGCGCGGCGCGTGCCCCGGCCAGTTCGACGACCAGGCGGGGACGCCGGTAGCCGGTGACGGCCTCGCGGACGTCCACCAGCGCCTGCCGGCTGACCCGTTCGATGTCGGCGACCTGCAAGGCCGCGTCCGCCGGCTTGGCCGGCAGCATCCGTCCGGCCAGCTCGCTCTTGAGCGTGATCAGGGAGAGCGAGTGGCCGAGGAGGTCGTGCAGGTCGCGGGCGAGCCGCAGCCGCTCCTCGTTGGCGGCCAGCCGTGCGACCTCCTCCCGCGCCTCGCGCAGTTCCTTCGTCGTACGGATCAGGTACTGCACGCCGACCATCGCGAACCCGCTGAGCAGGCAGGGCAGGGCGTACGCGAAGAGGTAGGCGCGTATGTTCTCGTAGCGCATTCCGATCAGCACGAGGACGGCGGTCAGCGCGGGGATGGCCCACCGTGAGATGCCGAAGGGCTGGGTGACGGCCACCGCGACGCACACGAAGGTGAAGAGCACCAGCCAGTTCGGCCCGAGGACCGAGGACAGCAGGACGGCGAGCGCCGCGATGAAGGCCACGGCCGCCCCGACCGCCCGCTTCTTCCAGGGCCGGTGGGCCATGTGCCGGAAGAGCACGACGAAGTAGACGGCGACGAACAGCAGGAGACCGGCGCAGCCCAGCAGCTCGTGCGCCGGGGACATCCCGCCGTCGGCCAGGTCCCCGATCGGCCCCGCCAGGTACAGGAACCAGATGACCACCCAGGCGCTCTTCACCAGCGCCTGCCGACGGGTGCGGGGTGCCGATCCGATCAGCACCGGGTTGGGCTCGGTCTCCGCCGGTTTCATGCCGTACGCGTGTCCTTCCGGTAGAGCCAGCCCGCGCCGCCGGCGAAGACGACCAGGTAGCCGGCGAGGATGGCCAGGTCCTTGACGTCGGGGGCGTGGCCGCCCTCGATGGCCGTGCCGAGCGCGGCGTACGCGTGGGTCGGCAGCCACTCGGCGATGTTCTGCACCCACTGTGGCAGGATCGTCAGCGGCATCCACAGCCCGCCGAGGAACGCCAGTACGAAGTAGACCATCATCGCGATGGGGCGGACCGCGTCACCGCTGGCCAGGTAGCCGATGGCGACACCGAGCGCGGCGAAGACGAAGCTGCCGAGCCAGGTCGCGGCGAGGATGGCGATCCACTGCCAGGCTTCCAGCCGGACGCCCTTGACCGTCGCGGCGACGAGCATGACCAGCACGATGGACGGCAGGCTGACCGTCGCGGCGGAACCCATTTTCGCGGCGACGTAGCCACGTCCGGGCAGCGCGGTCAGCCGCAGCTGGCGCACCCAGCCCTTCTCGCGCTCCTTGGCGATCGCCTCGCTGTTGCCGATCAGTACGGCGGTCATGGCGCCGAACGCCGCCATGGCGACCATGAAGTACAGCGGCATGTTCAGGCTCATGCCCGGTATCGGCTTGCTGTCGGCGCCACCCGCGATGATCAGGTAGAGCACCGGCGGGTAGATCACCGAGAAGAACATGAACTTCTTGTTCCGCAGGGCGCGGACGATCTCCAGCTTGATCAGGGTGGTCATCGTGCCGCCTCCTCGGCGGTCGCTGCGTCGGTGATGGCGATGAACGCCTGCTCCAGGCCGAGTCCGGCCACTTCCAGGTTGCGTGGGTACAGGCCGAGTCCGTACGCGGCGTGCACCGTCGCGTCGGCGTCCGCGGACTGGATACGCACGGTGCGCCCCGAAACCTCCAGGGAGGTCAGGTGCGGCAGGCGGCGCAGCGTCTCGCGCTCGACCGGCCCGTCCAGATCGAAGGTGATACGGCGGGCACCGGCCCGCGCCTTGATCTCGGCGGCGGTGCCGTCGGCCAGCACCCGGCCGCGGTGCAGCACGATCACGCGGTCCGCGACCTCGTCCGCCTCTTCGAGGTAGTGGGTGGCGAACAGCACCGTACGGCCCTGCCGGGCCTGGGCCCGCATGGTGCCCCAGAACGTCTGCCGGGAGGTGACGTCCATGCCGGTGGTCGGCTCGTCCAGCACGATCAGGTCACTGGCGCCGGCGGTGGCGAGCGCGAAGCGCACCCGCTGCTCCTGGCCGCCGGAGAGCTTGTCGACCATCCGGTCGGCGATCTCGGTGATCCCGGCGGCGTCCATGATCTGCTCGACCGGATAGCCGCCCGGGTGCAGGTCACTGGCGAGCTTGACCAGCTCACGAACCTTCACGCCGGTCATCAGGCCGCCGCTCTGCAGCATGGCGCCGACCTTCCCCTGCTCGATGGCGTGCTGCGGGCTCGTGCCGAAGAGCGACACGGTCCCGGTGTCGGCGTTGCGCAGGCCCAGGAGCAGGTCGAGGGTGGAGGACTTGCCGGCGCCGTTGGGGCCGAGGAGGGCGACGGTCTCGCCCGGGTGCAGTTCCAGGTCCAGGCCGGCCACCGCCCGTACGGCGCCGTAGTTCTTGCTGACTCCCCGGAAGCTGACCACGGGCGCCGGGCCGGCCCGTCGCCCGGCGGCCCGGTCTGTGATGGTGGCTGTGCTCGTCATGTGTCCCAGCTTCACAGCAGGACGGTGACCTGCGGCAGTGTCGGCTGTCGCAACTACGGGATGACAGATGTCATGGGGGGGGTGGGTGAGGGGCGTCCCCTAGGGTGCGCCCGTCGTCGCTCCTGCTACGACGGCGGGGAGGTCAGCCGGGAACACTCATCCGCTGCGTACCGACGACCGACAGCAGCCGCAGCGCCTCTGCCGACGGCGAGCCGGGCGCGGCCGTGTAGATGACGACCCGCTGGTCCCGGTCGGCGATGTCCAGGACGTCACAGCTGACGCTGAGCGGGCCGACGAGAGGGTGCTCGAACGTCTTGCAGAGGGTGGGCCGGGCGGTCACGTCGTGGGCGGCCCAGAGCCGGGCGAACTCCTCACTGCCGGCGAGCAGCTCCTCGACCAGGCCGGTCACCTCCGGGTCGGCGGGGTAACGGGCCGCGGCGGCGCGCAGTTGCTGCGCCGAGGTCCGGGCGAACGCGTCCGCGTCCGAGACGCCGTACAGCCGCCGGCCGTACGGGTGCGGACCGAGGAAGGCCCGCCGGACGAGGTTGCGGTCCCGGCGCGAGAGGGCGGAGAAGTCCTCCATCAGGGCGGCGGCCAGGTCGTTCCAGGCGATGACCTCGTACGTCGCCGAGATGACGATCGCCGCGGCCTCCGGCAGCCGCCGCAGCAGGTCGATGATGCTCTGCCGCACCTCGCGCGACGGCCCCGGCGGAGGCCCTGGCGGGGTGCCGGCGAGGTGGTGGAGGTGGTCGCGCTCGGCGTCCGACAGACGCAGGGCCCGGGCGAGCTGGGCCAGCACCTCGCGGGAAGGCTGCGGGCCGCGGGCCTGCTCCAGCCGCGTGTAGTACTCGGACGAGATGAACGCCAGCTGCGCCACCTCCTCGCGGCGCAGCCCCGGGGTACGGCGGCGCGTCCCTGCGGGCAGTCCCACGTCGGCAGGGGTGATGCGCTCGCGCCTGGTGCGCAGGAAGTCGCCGAGTTCTCGTCGTACGCGTCGGTCCACGCCCCCAGTGTGCGCGGGCGCCGGCGGCCCAGCCAGGTACTGCCGGTGCCTGGCTGAGCGGGGCGGCCGGGCCCAGGCTCGTCGGCATGGACAACACACCGACCCTGACCACCACGACCTCGGGCCTGCTCACCGGCAAGGTCGCCTTCATCACCGGGGCCGGCCGCGGCATCGGCGCCGCCGCGGCGCGGCTGTTCGCCCGGGAAGGCGCCAGGGTGCTCCTCGCGGCACGTACGGAGGCCCAGCTCAAAACGGTGGCCGAGGAGATCCGGGCAGCCGGCGGGACCGCGGACCACGTGGTCTGCGACCTGGCCGACGCGGCGAGCGTCCGCGCCGCCGTCGGCCGGGCCGTGGAGCTGTACGGCCGGCTCGACGTGGCCTTCAACAACGGCGCGACCGGGCAGCCGCCCGGCCCGATGGACCAGCTGCCGGAGACCGAATTCGACGTCGTCAGCGCCGTCGACTTCAAGGGCCTCTGGCTGGCCATGACCGCCGAGGTCGCCGCCATCCGGGCCAGCGCCGGACGCGGGGCGATCGTCAACACCTCCAGTGTCGGCAGCCTGGCGGGCAACCCCCAGCTGCCGGTCTACGGCGCGGCGAAGCGCGCGGTCAACAGCCTCACCGAGTCGGCTGCCGTCACGTACGGGCCGGAGGGCATCCGCGTCAACGCCGTCGCACCCGGCACCACGCTCACCGAGATGCTGCACGAGTGGGACGCGAAGTCCCCCGGCACCATCGAGCAGCTCAACGCCCGGACCCCGCTGGGCCGCGCCGCCGCCCCGGAGGAGATCGCCCAGGCCGCCGCCTGGCTGCTCAGCGACCGCGCCTCGTACGTCACCGGTACGGTTCTTCGGGTTGACGGGGGGATGTGCGCGTGAGCGGGGACCTGCGGCGTACGGAGGTGGCCGGGGGCGGTATGGGGACGCGGTCGGTACGGGGCCGGAACCGGTGCGGGGCCGCGGTCGGTACGGGACCGGGGGCGGCACGGGACCGGGCCGGAGTCGGGTCCGGGGCCAGGCCTGGGCCGGGCCGGGGCCGGGTCCGGTCCCGGGTCCGGGTCCGCCGCTAGCCCTTCCGCCCGTTCCGCGTGCCGCAGAACTCCGCCTCGACGACCGCCACATACGCGGCACCGTCGCCCATCCAGTCACCGTTGATGTTGAACGTCAGCTGGTGGCTGCCGTCCCGGGTGCCGACGACCCCGGAGACGGAGCCGTTGGCGCGGCCCGTCTTGCCCACCACGGTCACCCCGCACGAGAGGGTGACGGACTCGATGCCGAGCCCGTAGCGGTAGCCCCCCGCCTCCGAGGGCACGGTGGTGAACATGGCGCGGGTCACGGCCGGGCCCAGCAGCCGTCCCCGGGACAGGGCCCGGAAGAAGGTGTTCAGATCGCCGGTGGTGGAGATGACCTCGCCCGCCGCGCCGAGCCACGACATGTTCTGCTCGGTGGCGTCCACGACCGGCGCGCCGGGTTCCTTCTGCCGCAGCCGCGAGTAGGCGGTGGGGTGGGGCAGCGGCATCCGGGGATCCAGGCCGGGGAAAGAGGTCTGACGCAGCTTCAGCGGGGTCAGGATGCGCCGCTGTACCTCGTGGGCGTACGTGTGGCCGGTCGCCTTCTCGACGACCATCCCGACGAGTATGTAGTTGGTGTTGCTGTACAGGGCCTTGCCCGATGCGCTGTGCGGGGGCCGCTTCATCGCGAGGGCCACCAGGTCCGCGGGCCGGTGAGTGTCGTAGCGGTGGTGCGGGAAGCCGGGCCCGGAGGCGCGGTGGGCGAACTCGGGGTCGTCGGTGTAGTTGTTGAGACCACTGGTGTGGTTGAGCAACTGGCGCAGCCGGATGGAGCGGCCGTCGTTGCCGTTGCCGCTTACGAGTCCCGGCAGCCACTTCTCGACGGTGTCGTCCAGGTCGAGCGCGCCCTCCTCCGCCAGTTGCAGGAGGACGGTGGCGAGGAAGACCTTCGTGATGCTGGCGGCGCGGAAGTGGTCGGCGCGGGTCCGCTCGCGCTGCGTGGCCGTGTCGGCATACCCGGCCGAGCCGAACCACCGGCCGCGCCCGTCCCTGCCCTCGGCCGCGACCCCGGGAAGGCCGCCCTTCTCCACCACGTCCCGCAGCGCCTGCCGGGTCGCCTGGTGGGGGTCCGGGTGGTGCGGGGGTGTCGCGGCGTCGGCAGCCGGTCCGGTGGCGAGGACGGCCGTCACGGCCAGAGCCAGTGCCGTGGCACGAGTGGTGGCCGAACGGGACGTACGGGTGCGGAGGGCGGCGGCGGACGCGGTGGCGCCGCCCCGCCGGTCGGTTACGGAGATCATGACCGGGACGCTATGGCGTGCCGGGGGCGGCGCAGTACCGACGAAAGCAAGGGATCACGATCGACGAAAGTCAGGGGTCTTCCCTTGCCTTGGCGAGGGTCCCGGCAGGTACGGAGCCGAGACCGGGAGGGGCGAACATCGGGGCGGCACGTCGAGGCGGCACATCGGGCCGGGCACATCGGGCCAGCACGTCGGATCGGCCCCGTAGCGTCGTTACGGGACTGGCGCGTCGGAACGGTGACGGATCGCCGCTCCCGAGCCGGCACGTCGGGACGCAACTGTAGCGTCGCTTCGAGCCCGGCGCGTCGGGACGGACCTGTACCGTCGCACCGCACCCGGCACGTCGCGACGAACCCGAAGCGTCACACCGCACCCACCACGACGAACCCGTACCGTCGCGTCGGCCACGTCGGGACGAACCCGTACCGTCGCGACGCACCCAACGCGTCGAGCCGCCCCCGTACCGTCGTACGGGGCCGGCTCGACGTCGTTCCGGGTGGCGGGCCCGGCGGCGGGTCAGCCTGTCGTCGCGCCCTCGACCTTGGCGATCCGCTTCTGCGGTGCGGGGGGCGCGGGCTTCCTGAGGGCCTGCTGCATCGCGTGCGCGGCGTGCTGCGGGGTCATCTTCACCTTGCCGGCGCCGCCGTCGATCATGACGTTGTCGAAGGCGTGGCCGTACTTCTCCTCCAGCTTGGCCAGGTCTATGACCGGCTGCAGGCTGCCGTCGGGAGCGGCGGTGAAGGTCAGCAGCTCACCGATGGAGCGCTGGCTGAACGGCACCTCGACGCCGGCCGCCGACAGGTAGACCCATCCGGAGACGGCCGGTTCGGCCATTTCCTTCATGGCCCGGTCGACCTCCGCCTTGCCCGCCTTCGGCTGCTGCTCGACGGCGGCCAGCACCACCGGGGTGTTCTTGCCGGTGGCGGCCCGGTCCAGGTACGCCTTCTCGATCTTGCTCTTGGACGCCTTGACGTCGACCGCCTTGTAGGGAGCGCCGTAGTGCGGGACGGCCTTGCCGTTCTCGAAGGTGATGCTGCCGTCCTTGGCGGCGCCCGCCGACCCGGCCACCGCCTTGAGCGCGATGTCCAGCTTCTCGTCGTCGGTGACCATCGCGGGCTGAGCCGTCCGCGTGCCGCCGAACAGTGAGCTGATGACGGAGACCGGGTTGTAGTCGCGCCCGGAGGCGTCCCGGACGGTGGCCTGGGTGTCGATGTTCAGTCCGGCCTTGGCCGGCACGAGCGTCTGCTCCTTGCCGTCCACGGTGAGCTTCAGCGGTTCGTTGCGCGTTTTGCGGACGGCCGCGTCGAGCTTCTTGACGGCCTCTTCCTTGGTGGCGCCGCCGATGTCCACGCCGAGCGCGGTGGTGCCGTTGGGCACGTCAGCGTGGTCGAGCAGCAGCCCGGCGCCGTACGCGACGCCCGCCAGCACGACGACCGCGACGCCCAGCAGGACGATCTTGTTGCGGCCCTTCTTCTTCGGGTTTATCGGCTCGGGGATCTTGGCGCGCGGCGGGGCCGGGGTGTCCTGGCCCGCGCCCGGTCCGGGCGGGAAGCCTCCGCCGGGCGCCGGGGCGGCGTCGGCGGGGACCGTCGGGACGCCGCTGACCAGGGTGTCGCTGGAAATCTGGTCGCCGCTGCCGGGTCGGCCGGAGCCGGTGGGCGCGCCGCCGGGGAAGCCGCCGCCGCTGCCGCCCGTGGCGCCGGGCGCGCCGCCGTTGCCGCCGGCCGGCACGCCGCCCGCGATGCCACCCGTCACGCCGCCCGTGACGCCGATGCCACTGCCGGGTCCGGCGGACGGGGCGGGGGGCTGCGGGGTGAGTACCGCCGTGTCGTCGGTCATACCGGGGCCGCCGTCCGCGCCCGGCGTGCCCGGGGTGTGGAAGCCGGCGGGCAGGTCGAAGGCCGAGTCGCCGGTGGCCGGGCCGGTCGTCGGGCCGCTCGGGCCGCCGCGGTCGGCGTCCCGGCCGGGGCCGGAGCCGGAGCCGCCGGGCGTGTCGAACGGGCTCGCACCGCCCTGCCCCGTGGGCGCGTCGTACGGACCGGCGGGCGCGTCGAACGGCGACGGGGCCGCGTCGAACGGCGAGCCGCCGCCCTGTGCGGGCGCGTCGGAGAAGTACGGAAGGTCCGGGCGCTGCTGCGAGCCGCCGGCCGGGTCCTGCGGCGCGGCGGGGGCCGGGCTGTCCGGCGACGCCTTCGGCGCGGGGGACGGGGCGGACGGGGAGCCGGCGGAGGCCGCCGACGGCTTGCGGGGCGAGAACCAGTCGCTGGTCTTCTCGCCCGGAGCGCTCTTGGCGCCGTCGCCGCCCGCCGCGTCGGGCCTGCGCGTACTGCCCGTGCGCTCGGACCCGGCACCCCCGGCGGACCTCGCGGACCCCGCGGACCCGGCGGCCCCTGCCGCCCCCGCGTCGGACGCGCCCCGGCCGGACACACCGGACGCACCAGGCACACCGGTTGCACCGGTCGTACCGGTCCGTCCGTTGCCGGCGGCTCCGCCCGTCCCGTTCTCCTCACCGACGGGCTTGCGCACGACGACCGGCGGGATGGGACGGGACCCCGGAATGTTGATCTTGATCCGCGTGGTCAGCGTGGTCTCGGTCTTCGGCTCCTCCGGCTTTGCCGCGGCGTCGGCCGGCACCGCTTCGTCCGCCTCGGACCGAGGCGTTCCGTACGGCGGCGTCCCCGACGGGTACGCGGCACCGCCGCGCCCCTGGGCGCCGGAGGACGAACTGTCAGATTCACGACTCAAAGCAGGTTCTCCCGGTTGGCTCCGCCGCTCGTCAGTACGGTGCTTGGGCGGCTCGGCGGCGCGCACCACCATACTGGCCGCCGTCGGCGGACACTCCGGGAGCAGGACAACGCCCCGCTCCCGGACCACCGCGCGGTTCTGAAAATGATCACTGGGGCCGGTACTTACTTGCCAAGTCGGGCCGCTTGCGCACCGTTGGCCCGCATCTGCGTCCCGGTGGCACAGATCACAGCCAGCACGATGCCGCCGACGAGGAAGACGTACGTGCCCAGGCCGGCGCCGAAGAGGAAGTCACCTTCGGGGCGGGCGTCGCTCAGCAGGATCACGGTCACCAGCCAGCCCGCGCCCGGCGCCAGCACGCCACCCGTCCGGCCGAGCGCCAGTGCGCCCCCGTAGAAGAGGCCGCCGGCCGCCGCCAGCGCCAGCAGCAGTCCGCCGGGGAACCACGCCGCCTGGACGAGCCCGCCCGCGGTCGCCACGATCGCGCCGAGGACGAACAGCAGGATGTACGCGGCCACCCGGCCGGGGCTCAGCGGCGCGGCGAGGCCGCTCGCAGCCGCCCCGCCACCGGCGCCCGGCTTCCCGGCGCCCGAACTCCCGGCACCACCCGGCTTCCCGGCACCCGCCGCCCCGGCGCCCTCCTTGGCCGCCGCGCCCTGCCCGCCCTTGGGAGCCGCCGACGCGCCCGCCTTCGGCGCCGTGCCGCCCGCCGTGGCCCTGGTGCGCTTCTTCGCGCCGCTCATACCGCGTTCTCCTTCTCGTCCTCGGTACGCTCCCCGTCCCCCTCGTCGTCCGCCACGCCCGCGAAGAGGTCGTTCTCGCGCTCCCCTTCCGCGGCGCCGGATCTGCCCCGTACGAGCTGGTAGTACTCGGTCGCGAACAGGGGCTGCCCGAGGCCGTTGGAGAGCGCGAAGAAGGGGCCCTCGACGGCGATCTGCGTGGCGTGCGCCCGCATCGCCGCCGCCTTCGCGGCCCCGTACCGCTCGCCGCCCTCGATCACGGTGGTCACCACGGCGTCGTCCACCACCCCCGGTACGTCCTCCGCCGCGCCGACGCCGGGGAAGGACGGGCCCGCGGCGCGCAGCCGCGCGAAGCCCTCCTCGACCACCGGGCGCGGGTTGCGGTTCCAGTAGATCTTGCTGATCCGGTGCGGCGCGCCCAGCTCGGGGCGGAAGTCCGGGTCGGCGGCGAGGTCGGCGGCGCGCATGGCGACGCGGTGCGCCTTGATGTGGTCGGGGTGGCCGTATCCGCCGTTGTCGTCGTAGGTGACCAGCACCTGCGGCCGTACCTCGCGGACGACGGCGACCAGGTGGCCGGCGGCCTCGTCCAGGCCGGCCTGCCAGAAGGCGCCCGGCCGCTCGTTCTGGGGGGCGCCCATCATCCCGGAGTCGCGGTAGCGGCCCGCGCCGCCCAGGAAGCGGTGGTCGGTGACCCCGAGCGCCGTCATGGCGGCGGCCAGCTCGTCGACGCGGTACGGGCCCAGGGTGTCGTCCCGGTCGGGGGCGAGGTGGGCCAGGTCCGGCGGGATGACCTCGCCCTCTTCGCCGCGAGTGCAGGTCACGAGCGTGACCAGGGCTCCTTCGCCCGCGTACTTGGCCATCGTGGCGCCATTGTTGATGGACTCGTCGTCCGGGTGCGCGTGCACGAGCAGCAGCCGGCGGGCGGGAAGGTCGGTCATGGGGACAGCGTACGAGCCGGGCGGCCGGGACCCTGCATCCCGATCCGGCCCGCCCGGCTCCCCCTGGCCGGCGGATGCGTTCGGGGCCCGCGCGTGGGCGGGCGCCCGCACCGGGCGGTGAGCGGGCTAGAACTTGATGCCCCCCAGCATCCCGGCGACATTCGTCGTCAGCTGCTTGATGGTCGGGGCGATCGACGAACTGGCCAGATAGAAGCCGAGCAGCATGCACACCAGCGCATGCCCCAGCTTCAGCCCGGACTTCTTGACGAGCAGGAAGACGATGATCGCCAGCAGCACCACCGCCGAAATCGTCAGTGCCACGGCGGCTCACCTCCAAGTACGCACGGTCCGGACAGCGTTGGGACGACGCGGGGCCGACGGGTGACGGCCCCGCGGGCACGGGGTGGTCACGCTCCACTCCCATACCCACTCCGCGGAGGGGATCATAACTTTCCACGCTCGCGCATATGTCGGTGCACGGGAGCAGAACGGGGGCGCACGCGATCATCGCGGGTGCGGCCCCTGCCGGGACGCGGCCCCGTAGGCTCGTCCGCATGACCGGACAGCTCTCCTTCCCCCGGCAACACGCCCGTACCCAGCGCTTCTCGCTGGGCGCGCCGCGCGGCTTCGCGGTGGCGCCGGACGGCTCGCGTGTTGCCTTCCTCCGCTCCCGTACGGGCACCGATCGAGCGAATCTGCTGTGGGTATTGGATCTTGATGAGGGGCGGGAGTACGCCGCCGCCGACCCGGCGGTGCTGCTCGCCGGCGCGGACGAGGAACTGTCGCCCGAGGAACGGGCCCGCCGGGAACGTACGCGCGAAGGGTCGTCCGGGGTTGTGGGCTACGCCGTGGACGCCGCGGTGGAACTCGCCGCCTTCACCCTCTCGGGCCGCCTGTTCACCGCCGAGCTGCGCGCCGGGACCGCCCGTGAACTGTCCGTACCGGGCCCGGTGGTGGACCCCCGCCCGTCACCCGACGGGCGGCATGTCGCGTACGTCTCCCAGGGCCGGCTGCGGGTCGTCCCGGCCGACGCCGGGCAGGGGGACGCCGGCGCCGCGCCGGGCGACCGTTCCCTCGCCGAACCGGACGGGCCGGGTGTCACGTGGGGTCTCGCGGAGTTCATCGCGGCCGAGGAGATGGGCCGCTACCGCGGTTTCTGGTGGTCCCCGGACAGCGACCGCGTCCTGGCCGCGCGCGTCGACGACTCCCCCGTACGGCGGTGGTGGATCGCCGACCCCGCGCACCCGGACCGCGAGCCGGCCGAGGTCGCGTATCCGGCGGCCGGCACCCCCAACGCCTCCGTGGGCCTGGCCCTGCTCGGCCTGGACGGCTCCCGTACGAACGTGACGTGGGACCACGAGCGCTACCCGTACCTGGCGCGCGTGCACTGGTCGGCGGCGGGCCCGCCCCTCCTCCTCGTACAGAGCCGCGACCAGCGCGCCCAGCGCTGCCTGACGGTCGACACCAAGACCGGCGCCACCAGCACCCTGCACGCCGACGAGGACCCCCGGTGGGTGGAGCTGGCCACCGGGGCGCCCGCCTGGACGCCGGACGGGCGCCTGGTGCGCGTCGCGGACGAGGGCGGGGCACGCCGGCTCTTCGTCGGCGACCGGGCGCTGACGGCGGCGCCTCTGCACGTACGGGCGGTCCTGGACATCGGCGAGGACGACGTGCTGTTCTCGGCGAGCGGCGAGGACCTGCACGACATCGGTGTCTACCGCGCCCGGTACCGGGGCGGCGGTGACCAGGACGGCTGGGAGCGGGTCGGGCGGCGCCCGTACCCGTCGGTGTCCTCCGCGGTGCGCGGCGGCGCCGTGACGGTGCTCTCGCACGCCTGTCTGGAGCGGCCGGGGGCGCAGACGGAGGTGGTGCGCCTGGAGGCGGACGGCGGCGAGACGTGGCTGGCCGCGGTCGGCTCGTACGCGGAGGTGCCGGTGCTCGCCACCAGCCCGCGGCTCGTCCTGTCCGGTGAGCGGCGGATCCCCTGCGCGGTGCTGCTGCCGACCGGCTACCAGGAGGGCGACGGGCCGCTGCCGGTCCTCATGGACCCGTACGGCGGTCCGCACGGGCAGCGGGTGGTGGCCGCGCACAACGCGCACCTGACGTCGCAGTGGTTCGCCGACCAGGGGTTCGCGGTGGTCGTCGCGGACGGGCGGGGCACCCCGGGCCGCTCCCCCGAATGGGAGAAGGCCATCCACCGGGACCTGGCAGCGGTGGTCCTCCAGGACCAGGTCGACGCGCTGCACGGGCTCGCGGACCGCTTCCCGCTGGACCTGGGCCGGGTCGCGATCCGGGGCTGGTCCTTCGGCGGCTACCTGGCCGGGCTGGCGGTGCTGCGCCGCCCCGACGTCTTCCACGCGGCGGTCGTGGGCGCCCCGGTCACCGACCAGCGGCTGTACGACACCCATTACACGGAGCGGTACCTGGGCGACCCGGGCGGGGACCCGGCGCTCTACACCGCGAACTCCCTGGTGGGCGACGAGGGCCTGGTGGGTGCCGCGGAGCAGCACCGGCCGATGATGATCGTGCACGGCCTGGCGGACGACAACGTGGTCGTGGCGCACAGCCTGCGGCTGTCCTCCGCGCTGCTGGCGGCGGGCCGGCCGCACGAGGTGCTGCCGCTGTCGGGCGTCACGCACATGACGCCGCAGGAGCAGGTGGCCGAAAATCTCCTCCTGCTGCAAGTCGACTTCCTGAAGCGGACCTTGGGGGTGGGCTGAGCCTGCCGGGCCGGGTTCACCAGTTCGGCGGGAGGTTCGAGGGCGGGGGCGGGGGCGTGTAGCCCGGGGGCAGCTGCCCGCCCACGGGCCCGCGCGGCTTGCCCTCCCCCGCCGCCGGGCGGACCAGCGCCAGCAGCACCAGGAGTCCGGCCAAGGCGGTGAACGCGGCGGTGGCGACGTCCAGTTGGGTACGCGGGGCCAGTGCACGGAAGTGGCCGAGCAGTCCCGCGCGCTGCTCGGCGGCCAGTGCCGCGGCGCCGTGCACCAGCAGCAGTGACGCGGCCAGCAGCCCCAGTGGCCGTACGGACGGTGCGCGCCGGGCCGCCCCGATGGCCGGCACCAGGGCCAGCAGCGCGAGGGACAGCAGGAACCAGTTGACCGGAGGCTGCAAGAGCGCCCGGCGCGCGTCACCGTCACCGACGACGCTGTCCCAGTACGCGCTCCACCCCGCCTCCCGTACGGATTGGACCTGCCAGGCCACCAGCACCAGCGCGGCGCCTCCCAGCAGCAGCGCGGCCACCACCGCGGGCGTGCGGCGCAGGCGGCTCGCGCGGCGGTCCGCGCCACTGCGCCCGGCCGAGGCGGCGATCAGCAGGAGCACGCTCACCACAAGGGCGACACCGGCCGAGATCAGCGCCCACTCCCGTACCCCGGACCCCGCCCCGGGCAGCCCGTCGGCACCGAGGTTCCACAGCGGCGGCGCCCGGAACAGCAGTGTCGCGCCGGCCACCGCGCTCAGCCCGTACGGAGCGGACGGCGAGCGCCGCAGCACCGCCACCGCCGCGACGAGGCAGCCGAGCCCCAGCACCGGATCGAGCAGCGAGGTCGCCCGGGCCACGGCGTCCTGCGGCTGTACCGCGTGCCCCGTCCACCATCGCCAGACGTCCCAGGGGCGTGGGGCGACGAGAAGGTCGCAGGTGATCCATCCGGCGCTCAGCAGCGCGAGCAGCAGGCACAACAGCGCGCCGAACCCGCCGACACCGCGCGCGCGAGCCCTTCTCCGCCCCATGACGTGGCCCACCCCCTGCCCCCGCACGGACAGGTCTACTCCACTCACCGCACCGGGACAACCGTGCGGAAGCAGACGGCGGGCGGCGGCCCCGGCGGCGGCCGGCCGGGGTGATCACAGGACCACCCCGGCCGGTACACGGCACCCGCACGGCCGTACGCTGTCGAGTATGGCGCGTCCGTATATCGGCGTGACGACAGTCAAGTTGCCTCGCTGTTACGGCCGTTGGGCACGATATGTCGCCCGTGCCGTACGCCGCGTACCGCTGTCAAGCACGCCGTGGCGTCAATCTGCGCAATCTTCGCTCAAGAAGCGGACAGCGCGCGAGCGAGCGTTCACCGTCCTCTTGACTGGGCTATAAATCACTTGCCAAAGTCCGCTCAACCAGCGGTGCGAATCAGCTCCGCTTCCTGTTGCAAGTGAACTCGGTGCGGGGGAACTTCGCGATGACCAGTCCGTCCCAGACCGCGGTAACGCAGACCGATCCCTCCGGACTCGGACCCGAAGGGCTGCGGAAAGTCAAGGACCGCAAGGGCGGGGAACTGGTCGGCCGTTCCCCCGGGCAATTGATGTGGATCAGGTTCAAGCGCGACCGGACCGGAGTGATCAGCGGATGCGTGGTTATCGCGTTCTTCTTGATCGGTCTGCTCGCGCCGCTGATCTCCAAGCTGTACGGCAAGGATCCGTACACCCGGTACGGGCAGATCACCCCCGGCCTGCTGGTCAACGGATATCCGGCACAGCCCAACGGAGGCATCTCCGCGGAATTCTGGTTCGGAATCGAACCGACCCTCGGTCGTGACGTGTTCATGCAACTCGTCTACGGCATCCGGACCACCCTTTACCTCTCGGTGGCCATCACTCTCGTATCGGTGCTCACGGCCATCGTCATGGGAGTGGCCGCGGGATACTTCGGCGGCCGGATCGACTACTTCATCGGCCGGATCATCGACCTGCTGATGGCCTTTCCCAACCAGCTCTTCTTCGTCGCGTTCGTCCCCGTGGTCGGCGCGATCTTCGTGGCCCCCGAGGACGCGATGGCGACCTGGATGCGCTGTCTCATCCTGATCCTGGTGCTGTGGTTCCTGGGGTGGATGAGCCTGGCCCGGCTGCTGCGCGGCACCGTCCTGTCGCTGCGCGAGCGCGAGTTCGTCGACGCCGCCAAGGTCAGCGGGGCCTCCCCGGCCCGCATCATCCGGCGTGAGCTGCTGCCGAACGTCATGACTCCGATCCTGGTCCAGACGACCTACATGCTGCCCAACTTCGTCACCTCGATCGCGGGCCTGTCCTTCCTCGGCGTCGGCCTGGTCGAACCCACCCCCGACTGGGGCCGGATGTTCGCCAACGCGGCCGAGTACTACCGCAACGACATCACGTACTTGTTCTTCCCCGGCATCGCGATGGTGCTCTTCATCGTCGCGTTCAACCTCCTCGGGGATTCCGTCCGGGACGCCTTCGACCCGAAACGCGCCCGGTGAACCGTGTTCCACGGGGGGTGCTGCCACCCCAGCACCGCACACGTCAGGCAGCGGCCACGGAACTACGACAGGCAGGTGCATCCACCACCATGAAGACAGTCCGTACGCACAGAGCGCGCGCCACGGTCGTGGCGCTGTCCGCGGGGGCACTGGTCCTGACCGCCTGCAGCAGCGGCGCCGGCCAGGGGGCGGAGGACGACCAGGGCCGCAAGAAGGCCGAGAGCCAGCGCGCCCAGATCGCCTTCGGCGACGCCAAGGCGTCCGCCGGGCGGGCCGAGCCGGTGCCCGGCGCGACCCCCGGCGGCACCATCAAGGTCTACCAGCGCGACACCTACGACCACCTGGACCCGGCGCAGATCTACGTCAGCGACGAGGGCACCCTCTCGACGCTGATCTTCCGCCGGCTGACCTCCTACCACCTGGACAACAAGGGGAAGTACACGGTCGTCGGCGACCTGGCGACGGACAGCGGCAAGTCCACCGACGGCGGCCGGACCTGGACGTACACCCTGAAGAAGGGCGTGAAGTTCGAGGACGGCACGCCGATCACGTCGAAGGACATCCGGCACACCTTCGAGCGGCAGTTCGCGAACTTCATCTCCAACGGCCCGACGTACGTGCAGCGCTGGCTGGCCGACGCGGAGGGCAACGAGTACCGCAAGCTGCTGCCGGGCGGCCCGTACGGCGGCAAGCACCTGCCCGACAGCGTGCTGGAGACCCCGGACGAGAGCACCATCCGGTTCCACTTCAAGAAGCCGGTCGGTGACCTCCCGTACGCACTGGCCATGGCCGGATACGCCGTCGTGCCGGAGAAGGGCGACACCAAGGAGCGCTACGACAAGGCGCCGGTCTCCTCCGGGCCGTACAAGATCGCGCCGGGGTCGTTCAAGTCCGGCAAGGGCATGTCCCTGGTCAAGAACCCCAATTGGGACCCGGACACGGACATCACCCGGCACCAGTACGTCGACAAGTTCGACATCCAGTTCGGCGTCTCCTACCCCGACTCGACGCAGCGGCTGATGTCCGACAGCGCCGACAACCAGACGGCCGTCAGCTTCAACAACCAGGTCGACGCCGCCAGCCTCCAGCGGGTGGCCGGCTCCCCGGACATCAAGAAGCGCTCCACCTCCGGCTACCAGCCCTACGTCGGCGCCATCAACTTCAACATGAAGCGCCTGAAGGACAAGAAGGTCCGCGAGGCCATCGCCCACGCGATCCCCATCCAGGCCATCCTGGACGCGTACGGCACACCGGGCGGCGGCGAGCTGGCGGGCAGCTACATCAGCCCGACGCTCACCGGCCACAAGGACATCGACCCGTACGGCAAGCTCAAGAAGCCGATGGGCGACGTGGAGAAGGCCAAGCAGCTGCTCAAGGAGGCCGGCAAGGTCGGCATGAAGCTGACCTTCGCGTACACCAACGCGCCGGAGCCGCAGAAGTACTCCGTCGCGGTCGCCGACAACCTGCGCAAGGCCGGGTTCGACGTGCAGAACAAGGACCTGCCGTCGGACACGTACTACGACATCATCGGCAAGGTCAACAACCAGTTCGACATCTACCCGTCCGCGTGGGGGGCCGACTGGCCCAGCTCGCTGACCGTGATCCCGCCGGTGTACGACGGCCGGCAGATCCAGGACAACGCGCCGAACTACTCGCACTACGACAACCCGGCGGTCAACAAGGAGATCGACCGGATCTCCCAGCTGACCGACCAGAAGCAGGCGGCCCACGACTGGTTCGCGCTCGGCGAGAAGATCCTCAAGGAGGACCTGCCGCAGCTGCCGACCTTCTACTACAAGCAGGTCCAGCTCCACGGGTCCAAGGTCGGCGGGGTCGTCAACAACGACATCATCAGCTCCGTCGACCCGACCAAGATGTTCGTGAAGAAGTAGCACAGCCGGCGCCCCGGCGCCGATTGCGCGCCGTGCGCCGTCCGCGCCCGGTGTGCCCGCCGTCCCGGGCGGGCACACCGGCCCGGCGCACTCCCGACCCTCTGGCTGCCCAAGAGAGCTGCGACTGCCATGCTGCGTTTTCTCTTCCGCCGGTCCCTCGGCGCGATCGTGATCCTGCTGATCATCAGCGCGTTCACGTTCTTCCTCTTCTTCGCCGCCCCCCGGGATCCCGCGCTGCTGGCCTGCGGAAAGAACTGCACGCCCGACGCCATCGCAGTGATCCACAAGAATCTCGGGCTCGACAAGCCCGTACCGGTTCAGTACTGGGAATTCATGTCCGGCATCGTCACCGGCCGGGATTTCGCCCAGGGGCCCTGCCCGGCGCCCTGCTTCGGCTATTCGTTCGCCAGCAATGATCCCGTCTGGGCCACGATCGTGGACCGGTTCCCCACCACCATCTCGCTGACCATCGGCGCCGCCGCGGTGTTCCTGGGTGTCGGTGTCGGTACCGGAATGCTCGCCGCCCGGAAGCAGGGCCGGCTCATCGACAAGGTCTTCAGCTCGTCCTCGCTGGTGCTCTCCTCGATGCAGATCTATTTCATCGGGCCGATCGTGCTCGCCCTGCTGGTCTACAACCTCGGCTGGTTCGGCCAGCCGAAATACGTGCCGATCACGGACGACCCCCTGGGGTGGTTCCTGGGTCTGATCATTCCGTGGTGCGTGCTGTCCGTCATCTTCACCGCGCAGTACACGCGGATGGCCCGCTCATCGATGATCGAACAGCTCCAGGAGGACCACGTACGGACCGCCAGGGCCAAGGGAATGACGTCCCGTACGGTCTTCTTCCGCTACGCCTGGCGCGGCTCCCTCATTCCCATCGTCACCATTTTCGGCATCGACCTGGGCTCCCTCTTCGGCGGCGCGATGATCACCGAATACACCTTCGCGCTGCCGGGCCTGGGCACCCTCGCCGTGAAATCGGTGCAGAACACCGACCTGCCCATGACCATGGGCGTGATGCTGTTCGCCGCGACGTTCATCATCCTGTTCAACATCGTGGTGGACGCCTGCTACGCGTTCATCGACCCGCGCGTGCGGCTGTCCTAGGAGAGGCCCCGTGTCCACACTCACCCAGCCCGCGGGCGCGCCGGTCCCGGCCACCTCAGGCCCGTTCTTGTCCGTACGCGACCTGTACGTGCGGTTCGCCACCGAGGACGGCGTCGTCAAGGCGGTCGACGACCTCTCCTTCGACCTGGAGCGCGGCCGCACCCTCGGAATCGTCGGCGAGTCCGGCTCCGGCAAGTCCGTCACCAACCTCGCCATCCTGGGCCTGCACAGCCCCAACTACACGACGATCACCGGCGAGATCCTGCTGGACGGCGACGAGCTGACCGGCGCCCGGGAGAAGGACCTGGAGAAGCTGCGCGGGAACAAGATGGCGATGATCTTCCAGGACCCGCTGACCGCGCTGTCGCCGTACTACACGGTGGGCCGCCAGATCGCCGAGCCGTTCGTCAAGCACACCGGCGCGAGCAAGCGCGAGGGCCGGCAGCGCGCGATCGAGATGCTGGAGAAGGTGGGCATCCCGCAGCCGACGCTGCGGGTGAACGATTACCCGCACCAGTTCTCCGGCGGGATGCGGCAGCGCGCCATGATCGCCATGGCGCTGGTGTGCAACCCGTCGCTGCTGATCGCCGACGAGCCGACGACCGCGCTGGACGTGACCGTACAGGCGCAGATCCTGGACCTGCTCAAGGACCTCCAGCAGGAGTTCGGCTCGGCGATCATCCTGATCACCCACGACCTGGGCGTGGTCGCCAACACCGCCGACGAACTGCTGGTGATGTACGCCGGACGGGCCGTCGAGCGCGGCACCGTCAAGGAGGTCCTCAGCGAGCCGCGGCACCCGTACACCTGGGGCCTGCTGGGCTCGATGCCGCGGCTGTCGGCGAGCGTGGCGGAGCCGCTGACGCCGATCCCCGGCACGCCGCCGAGCCTGCTCGACCCGCCGTCGGGCTGCCCGTTCCACCCGCGCTGCGGCTTCGTCTCCGAAGTCGGCGGCACCCGCTGCCAGGACGAGCGACCGCCGCTGGCCCCCGGCCGGGCGGCGGCCTGCCACCTGAGCCCCGAGCAGAAACACACCCTGTTCACCGAGCAGATCAAGCCCCGGCTGGGCTAGGAAGCGAAGCGACGACCATGAGCGCACCCGAAGACGTCATCGTGCCCGCTCCCCGTCCGGCCGCCGCCGAGTCCGGCGAGGTGCTGCTGACGGCGAAGGGCCTGACCAAGCACTTCCCGATCATGGCCGGGTTCCCGTTCAAACGCCGGGTCGGCGCGGTGCAGGCGGTCGACGGCATCGACCTGACCGTGTACAGCGGCGAGACGTTCGGCCTGGTCGGCGAGTCGGGCTGCGGCAAGTCCACCACCGGACGGCTGCTGACCCGGCTGCTGGAGCCGACCGCCGGTTCGATCACCTACCGGGACCGGGACATCACCCACGCCGGGCGCAAGGAGCTGGCCCCGGTCCGCTCCGAGATCCAGATGATCTTCCAGGATCCGTACTCGTCGCTGAACCCGCGGCAGACCGTCGGCACCATCATCGGCGGCCCGATGGAGATCAACGGGATCGCCCCGGAGGGCGGCCGGGAGCGGCGGGTACGCGAACTCCTGGAGACCGTCGGCCTCAACCCGGAGCACTACAACCGCTTCCCGCACGAGTTCTCCGGCGGTCAGCGCCAGCGCATCGGCGTCGCCCGCGCGCTCGCCCTGGAGCCGAAGCTGATCGTCGCGGACGAGCCGGTCTCCGCGCTGGACGTCTCCATCCAGGCCCAAGTGGTCAACCTGCTCCAGGAGTTGCAGCGGGAGCTGAACATCGCGTTCCTGTTCATCGCGCACGACCTGGCGATCGTGCGGCACTTCAGCCAGCGGGTCGCGGTGATGTACCTGGGCAAGATCGTCGAGGTCGGCGACCGGGACTCGATCTACCGGCGCCCCCGGCACCCGTACACCCACGCCCTGCTCTCCGCCGTCCCCGAGGCCCGGCTGCTGGACGCGCAGGAGGAGGCCGACGACCGCGAGCGCATCCGGCTGGCCGGCGACGTGCCCTCGCCGATCAACCCGCCGTCCGGCTGCCGGTTCCGTACCCGCTGCTGGAAGGCGCGCGACAAGTGCGCCGCCGAGGAACCGCCGCTGGTGCAGATCGCCGGCAACATGAGCGGCCACCTGACGGCCTGCCACTTCCCGGAGGAGCCCACCACGGCGGCACGGGACGAGGACATCGTGCTGGACCCGGCACTGGTGGCGATCGAGGACGCGCTGCCCGGGCCTGAGGCGGGCAAGGGGACGTCCTGAACGGCCGGATTCCCGGCGGCCCCGCGTCTCTTGGTGTCGGATCAGGCGTCCGGGGCAGGTGCCGGACCGGAGCAGGCGCCGGGCCCACCGCCGGGCCGCGGCGCCCGCTTCCGGCTTTTCCCGTACGCGGATGGCGCGACGGCATCTCCATGCCCCGTTCTCCGGGCGGGCGAAGCCGAGGAGGCACTGGATCCACATAAGGACAGATGACACATATGGCTCACCGCTTTCCGGCCCGGACCCGCACCCGCGTCCCCCTCCTGGCCGCCACCGGAGCCCTGACGCTCCTCTGCGCGGGCACCCCGGCCGCCACCGCCGCCACCACCCCGCACCAGGCCGCACCGCGCCCCACCTACGCCATAGCCCACCGGGTGCTGACCGCCGACGGCGTGGACACGGCGCTGCGGCACGGCGCCAACGCCGTCGAGATCGACGCCACCGCCTGGAAGAAGGGCTGGTGGGCGGATCACGACGGCACCCCCACCAGCGCCGGTGACCCGATGGAGACCATGCTCCAGCGCATCGCCCAGCGGCGCGCCGAAGGCCGGAACGTCACTTTCGTGTGGCTGGACATCAAGAACCCGGACCACTGCCGCAGCGACGACGCGAAGTGGCGGCACTGTTCGGTCGCGGCGCTGCGCGACATGGCCCGCCGCACCGTCGAGAAGCAGGGCGTCCGGGTGCTCTACGGGTTCTACGGCACCGAGGGCGGCACCGGCTGGAAGGACGTCGCGTCCGGTAGCCTGCGGCCGGTCGAAGGGGTCGGGCTCAGCGGGAACGCGAAGGACGTGGCGAAGACCTTCTCGGCGTACGGCGCGCACATTCCCGTGAACCAGCGCGTGATGGACAAGGGTCTCTTCAGCATCTCGCTCGACGCCCGCAAGATCGCTTCCGAACTCCGGGCCGGTTCGCGGGCCCGGGACCGCGGGGAACTCGGCTCGACGGCCGGCTGGACGGTCGGTACGGGCGACGCGAAGAACGCCGCCGAGCTGCTGGCACCGTACGCATCCGGCGGAGCCGACACCGACGGCCTCATCTACGGCCTGCGGGCCGCCTGCTACCCGGACGGCACGTCCAAGTGGCGCGGCGGCTGCGGCACCGACGAGTCCTCCGCGCAGGAAGCACTGTCCGCCGTCACCGGTTACGTCGCCGGACACCCGGCCGAGCGGCGCATGGCCACCAACAGCGACGTGCCGTTCGGCAGCTGACACCGGCACTGCGAACAGCGCGACCGTCACCCGCCCGGCACGACCTGACGTTCCTCCGCGAAGTGGCACGCCGAGGCGTGCCGGGCCGGGCCCGTCACCTCGTCGAACCCCTCCGGCACGGCCAGCGCCGGCGTCTCCAGCGCGCAGCGCTCCCGCGCCTTCCAGCAGCGGGTGCGGAAGCGGCAGCCGGACGGCGGGTCGGCCGGTGAGGGGACGTCACCGCTCAGCAGGATGCGGTCGCGCCGGGCGCGCGCCTCCGGGTCCGGTACGGGGACGGCGGAGAGCAGGGCCTGCGTGTACGGGTGCGTCGGGTGGCCGTAGATCTCGTCCTCCGTACCGACTTCGACGAAGCGGCCGAGGTACATCACCGCGACCCGGTCGGAGATGTGCCGGACCACCGACAGGTCGTGCGCGATGAAGACGTACGACAGGTCGAATTCGTCCTGGAGGCGTTCCAGCAGGTTGACGACCTGCGCCTGGACGGACACGTCCAGCGCCGACACCGGCTCGTCCGCCACGATCACCTCCGGGCGCAGCGCCAGGCCGCGCGCGATGCCGATGCGCTGGCGCTGGCCGCCCGAGAACTGGTGCGGATAGCGGTTGATGTACTCGGGGTTGAGCCCGACCACGTCCAGCAGCTCCCGCACCGCCTTGCGCCGGTCGCCCTTCGGGGCCGCCTCCGGGTGGATCTCGTAGGGCTCGCCGATGATGTCGCCGACCGTCATCCGCGGATTGAGCGAGGTGTACGGGTCCTGGAACACCATCTGGATGTTGCGCCGTACGGCCTTCAGTGCACGCCCCGACAGCCGGGTGATGTCCTCCCCCCGGTACAGGATCCGGCCGCCCGTCGGCCGCTCCAGCCCGACCAGCAGCTTGGCGACCGTCGACTTGCCGCAGCCGGACTCCCCGACGATGCCCAGCGTCTCCCCTTTGCGCAGGGCGAAGGAGACGGTGTCCACGGCCTTGACCGAGCCGGTCTGCTTGCGCAGCACGACGCCGCGCGTCAGCGGGTAGTGCTTGGCCAGGTCCCGGACGTCCAGGACCGTCTCCCCTGTGTGCCCCTCCGCCTCAGCGCTCACGGGCGCTCTCCTCGCTCACTGACGGTCTCCTCCCAGAAGTGGCAGGCGCTGGCCCGGCCCGGCGCCACGTCGTAGAGCGGCGGCCGGTCCGTACGGCAGACGTCCTGCGCCTTGGGGCAGCGCGGGTGGAAGGGGCAGCCCGGCGGGATGGCGGTCAGGCTGGGCGGCAGGCCCTTGATCGCGTACAGTTCGCGGCCCTTGCGGTCCAGGCGCGGGATGGAGTCGAGCAGGCCGCGGGTGTACGGGTGCGCGGGCGCCCGGTAGAGGTCGTGGACGGGGGCGGTCTCCACGATCCGGCCCGCGTACATCACCGCGATCCGGTCGGCCACGTCCGCGACCACGCCCAGGTCGTGCGTGATCAGCACCAGACCCATGGCGTACTCCCGCTGCAACTCCGCGAGCAGGTCCATGACCTGGGCCTGCACCGTCACGTCGAGCGCCGTCGTCGGCTCGTCCGCGATGATCAGGTCGGGTCCGAGGGCCAGCGCCATCGCGATCATGATGCGCTGGCGCATACCGCCGCTGAACTGGTGCGGGTAATCGCCCACCCGGCTCCGCGCGGCCGGGATGCGCACCCGGTCCATCAGCTCGGCCGCGCAGGTCCGCGCCTCCTTGCGGGACATGCCCCGGTGCACCTCGAACATCTCCCCGAGCTGCGCCCCCACGCTCAGCACCGGGTTGAGTGCCGACAGCGCGTCCTGGAAGATCATCGCCAGTTCGGTGCCCCGGGTCCGGCGCCGCTCCTCGGCGCCCATCCGCAGCAGGTCCCGTCCGTGGAAGAGGACCTCGCCGCCCGTCACGTAACCGGGCGGGGTGTCCAGGATGCCCAGGACGGCCTGCGCGGTCACCGACTTGCCCGAGCCCGACTCGCCCAGCACGGCCAGCGTCTCGCCCTCGCCCACCCGGTAGCTGACCCCGTTGACCGCGTGCGCCACCCCGTCCCGCGTACGGAACTCCACCTTCAGGTCGCGTACGTCCAGCAGGGTGCCGCCACCCGCCCCGGCGGCCTGCCCCGTCCCGTCCACCGTCATCCACCGTCTCCTCAGCGCAACTTGGGGTCGAGGGCGTCGCGCACCGCGTCGCCGAGCATGATGAACGCCAGTACCGTCAGGCTGAGCGCGCCCGCCGGCCACAGCAGCATGTGCGGCGCGTTGCGGATCTGTTTGGACGCCTCGGAGATGTCGATGCCCCAGGAGACGGTCGGCGGCTTCAGCCCCACGCCCAGGTAGGACAGCGTCGCCTCCAGCGCGATGTACGTACCGAGGGCGATGGTCGCCACGACGATCACCGGCGCGACCGCGTTCGGCGCCAGGTGCCGCAGCAGCAGCCGGGTGTTCCCGGCCCCCAGCGCCCGCGCGGCCTGCACGAAGTCGGCCTGCTTGACGGTCAGTACGGAACCCCGGGCGATCCGCGCGAGCTGCGGCCAGCCCAGCAGCACGATGAACCCGACCACCGGCCACACCGACCCGGACGGCACGACGGACAGGAAGACCAGGCCGCCCAGCAGCATCGGGATGGCGAAGAACATGTCCGCGATCCGCGAGAGCAGCGCGTCCCACCAGCCGCCGAAGAACCCGGCCAGACCGCCCAGCACACCACCGAGGAGGGCGGCCCCCGCCGTGGCGCACACGCCGACCGTCACGGAGGCGCGGGCCCCATGCACCGTCCGCGCGAAGACGTCGCAGCCCTGGGTGTCGAAGCCGAAGGGGTGGCCGGCGCGCGCACCCTCCTGCGACAGGGTGATGTCGCAGTCCAGCGGGTCGGTGCCGGTCAGCAGCGACGGCCAGGCCGCGATCAGCAGGAAGAAGAGGATCAGCAGGCCGGAGACGATGAAGACCGGGTTGCGGCGCAGGTCGTGCCAGGCGTCCGACCACAGGCTGCGTGTCCGGCCGCCGGCCGGCTGCACACCGGTCCCCTGCGGCGCCCCCGGGGCGCCGGGCACCTCGGGTGTTCCGCCCGGCCCGCCCACGGTCTCCGCCTCGACGGCGGGCAGCGGTGTCCCGGCCCCCGACGGCTGGAACGGCTCCGGGCGCTCGGGCACGGACTCAGGCATAGCGGATCCTCGGGTCGAGCACGGCGTACAGGAGGTCGACGATCAGGTTGGCCAGCAGGAAGACGATGACCAGCACGGTCACGAAGCCGACGACGGTCGGGGAGTTCTGGCGGACGATGCCCTGGTACAGCTCGTAGCCGACGCCGTGCACGTTGAAGATCCGCTCGGTGACCACCGCCCCGCCCATCAGTGTGCCGACGTCCGCGCCGATGAAGGTGACCACCGGGATCAGCGAGTTGCGCAGCAGGTGCCGTACGACGATCCGGCGCCGGGGCAGGCCCTTGGCGACGGCCGTACGGACATAATCGGCGCGGGCGTTCTCCGCGAGCGAGGTCCGGGTGAGCCGGGTGACGTACGCCAGGGACACCAGCGCCAGCACACAGCCCGGCAGCAGCAGCTCGTCCAGGGGCGCGCCCAGCGCGACGGCCGGGCTCACCCACGCCCACTTCACGCCCAGCAGGTACTGGAGCACATATCCGCTGACGAACGTCGGCACGGACACCACGATCAGCGTCAGCACCAGCACCCCGGAGTCCAGCAGCCGCCCCCGCCGCAGCCCGCTGAGCACACCGAGCGTCACTCCGATCACCACCTCCGCGACGATGGCGACGGCGGTCAGCCGCAGGGTGACGGGAAAGGCGGTGCCCATCTTGTCCAGGACCGGCTGCCCGTCGAACGTGGTGCCGAAATCTCCGCTGAAAATCTGCCCCATGTAATGCAGGTACTGCTGCCAGAGCGGCTGGTCCAAATGAAGCTCGCGCCGGATCTGCGCGGCCGTCGCAGGGTCGGGCGCGCGGTCGCCGGACAGCGCGGCGACCGGGTCGCCGAGCGCGTACACCATCACGAAGATGAGAAACGTGGCACCGATGAAGACCGGCACCATCTGCAGCAGCCGCCGGATCACATAACGCACCATGGCCGTCCGCCCGCCCCTCAGTCCTTGATCGTGATATCGCCGTACACCGGGACACTGAAGGGATTGAGGGCCACATGCTCGACCCGGTCCGCGTAACCACCACTGCCGTTCTGGTACCAGAGCGGAATCGCGGGCATCTCCCGGGCCAGGATCCGCTCGGCCTGGTGGTAGGTGGCGTTCACCTGCCGCTGCTCGCTCTCCGCGTTGGCCCGGCTCACCAGCCGGTCGAATTCCTTGTCGCTCCAGCCCGAGTCGTTGGACGACGCGCCGGTGAAGTACTGGCTCTGCAGGAAGGTCTGGATCAGCGGATAGTCCATCTGCCAGCCGGCGCGGTACGGGCCGCTCATCTTCTTCTGAGTGACCTTGGTGCGGTAATCGGCGAAGGTCCCCATCGGCGCCCCGTCGCACACATGGCGGCCCAGCGCCTTGTTGACGCTGTTGCACAGGGCGTCCACCCACAACTTGTGAGAACCGGTGTCCGCGTTGTACGTCACCTTCATCGTGCCGCCGGGAATCCCGCCCCCTTCGGCCACCAGCTTCCGGGCCGCGGCCGGGTCGTACGTGCACGCCGCACCGCACAGCCCTGCCCGGTAGCCGCCCTGCTCCCCCAGGGCCATCGCGGTCCAGTCGGTGGCGGGCGTACGCGTCCCCCGGAAGATCTGCCGGGTGATCGCCGGCCGGTTGATGGCCATGGAAATCCCCCGCCGGACCTTCTCCACGCCGGCCTTCGACCACTTCCCGTCGTACATCGGGAACGACAGCGTCTGAATGATCCCGGCGGGCTGGTTGATGTACCGCCCGCCCAAATCCTTCTCCACATGCTTCAACTGCGGAGCCGGCACGTCGTCGACGAGATCCAGGTTCCCCGCCATCAAATCGGTGTAGGCCGTGTCATTGTCCGTGTAGACCTGAAGGTCCACCCCGCCGTTCTTCGCCTCATCCGGCCCCGGATAGTTCTCCCACTTCCGCAGCCGCATGATCCCGCCCTTGGCGTACGACTGCACGGCGTACGGCCCGTTGCCGACCGGCTTCGCCAGCCACGCGTCGTGATCGGTGAAGAACATCCGGGGCAGCGGCAGAAAAGCGTTGTAGCCGAGCATGTCCGGCCACAGCCCGAACTTCTGGTTCAGCCGCACCGTGAAGGTCAGCTCGTCCTGCACCCGCAGGCCGCGCATCGTCTTCGCGGCCGGCTTCGCCCCCGCCTCCTCGGGATGCACCTCCTCATACCCCTCCACATAACTGAAGAACGGCGCACCCTGCTGCCGGTTGGTGACCAGCGCTCCGTAATTCCAGGCGTCCACGAAGGAACGGGCCGTCACCTTCTCGCCATTACTGAACGTCCACCCCGGCTTGACCTTCACCGTGAAATTCCGCGCGTCCGGCGACTCGACCGACTCCGCGACCATGTTCTCCGCCACGGCGGTCCGCGGGTTGTACCGCTTCAGCCCCCGGAAAGCGAGGTCGAGCACCTTGCCGCCCTGCACGTCGGTGGTGTTGGCCGGCTCCACCGGGTTCTGCGGATCACCCCAGGACGCCCGGACGACCGTGGGGTCCTGCCCGCCCCCACCGCACCCGGCGGCCGCCAGGACGACCACGGCGGCCGCGAAGAACGCCGAACCGACGCGCCAGGCTCCCCGCAACGACCTGCCTCCTCAGAGCTGCGCCCCCGGGCACCCACCCGGCCTACCGGCCCCAACCTGACACCTCACACGCCCCGACACCCGCTACCCGGGCGCAACACGGGACAGAACCCCCCATACGAGCGATCTTCGTCACTCCCCGTGGGGCTCGCAGCCGATGCCGTCACCGTCCCGGTCCAGGCGGTGCGGGTCGCCGGGCCCCACAGCGGTCGGGCCGTCGAGATCGGAGCAGTCGATGTCGGGCCCACCCGTCGACGGGCCGGGACGAGGGGAACCTCCGTCCCCGCCACTCGGCGTCGGCCCCGCCACCGCCCCGATGTCGGCGGCGACGATGACCCCGTCCCGGACCGTGTACGTCCCGGCGAAGGCCCGGACGGACCCGTCCCGCTGCTCGGCGTCGAGCGTCATCGTCACCACGTCGCCGCTCACCCCGACGACGTGCACGGTGTCGCGCGCGGTGTCCGCGAAGCCCGCCACGAAGGCGTCGTAGGAGCCCCCGAGGTTCTTGCCGCCGAGGTCCCAGGCGCGCCGGAAGTCGCGGGCGTTGACGGCCGCGTAATAGTCCTGGACGACGGAGGCGGCGTCCCACGCGGTGGCCGTCGGCCCGGTCTCCGGTGACGCGCTGGTCCCGCCCGTCCCGCTGCCGGAGGGCGTGGGCTCCCCGGTGACCGTACGCGTGCTGGTGACCGTGGTCTCCGTACGGTCCGGCCGGCCCTCACCGGAGGACCCGCAGCCCGCCGACGCGGCCGCGGCCGCCGCGAGGACGGCGGCTGACGTCGTGATGCCGTGGCGGCGCATCGCACTCACCCCACCCGGTGGGACGTGCCTACGCCTCCAGTCTGCGCCGCCCGTCCCGGGCCCGCCCGTGGATCATCCGGACGCGGGGTCGAACGCTCCCGTCTTCAGCGTCCGCACCAGTCCGGCCAGCGCGTCCACGGAGACCCCGAGTACCGTCTCGGGCCCGGCGCTCTCCCGCACGCGCCGGCGCGCGCCGGGCCCTGCGGCCACCTCGACGCATGTGTCGGCGCCGCCTTCACTGAAGCTGGACTTCTGCCACGCGAGCTGGGTCATCCGGGCCTTCCTAAAGCAGGGGGTACAGAAGACGCTGGATGAGCCCCAGCGAATCCTTGACCGCGTGCGCCTCGGGCAGGACTGCGGCGTCAACCGGAGGCAAGGCCACTTCGCTGAGCCTAGCGAACGTGGCGTGGTACCTCGCAAGAGCGTCCGAGTCGCCGAGGTACAGGGAGTTCTCGACATGCGATACGACGACGGTGCTCAGTTCCTCGGCCTTCGGCACCACCACCGTGAAGGACGTGCCGAAGGGCACGGGCCCGGCGAAGGGCAGCACTTGCACGGTGACGTGGGGGAGCCGCGACATCTCGATCAGCCGGATCAACTGATCGCGCATGACGCCGCGTTTGCCCAGCGACACGTGCAGTGCCGCTTCGTGGACGACCAGGTGGGTGCGCGGCGCCTCGTTGCCGTTCAGCACCTGCTGACGCCTGAGCCGGAAGTCGATCGCGAGGTTCCGTTCCCTCCTGGTCTCCCGGGTGTACCCCTCGTGGTGGATGGCCGCGGCGTACTCACGGGTCTGCAACAGCCCCGGGATGAACATCGGTTCGTAGCAGAGCAGGCGTTCGGCTCCGGATTCCAGTTCCGCGAGGTCGAGAAGCGACGGCCGCACCGCGCTTCTGTAGGTGCTCCACCAGCCCTTGCCCCGGGCCTCGCCCATCTCGATCAACGCTTCGAGGTAGGTAGAACGTGTACCCCTTATGGTCTGAGCCAGTGCGCGCAGCCGCTCCGGCGCCAGCGGAGTCCGGCCCGCTTCGACGTTGCTGACGTGCGACTGCCGCATACCCATCACGTCTGCGGCCTCGCTGACGGTCCAGCCCGCCTGCTCCCGTAGCCTGCGAACTTCAGCGCCGAAACGTCGCTGCCGGTACGTGGGATTCGCCCTCAGGCCCATCAATCCCTCCCTGGTTCTCCTCTCGCAGTATGGCCCAACTGGCCAATTCCGTGAGTTGGTTGCACGTATACGCCACCCATCGCTACCTTGAGTGCGGCACCAGTCACAGACTGCACTCACCTGGAGGCTGTCTCATGAGCACGCCCAGCGAGACCTGGTCCTACGGCCTGTTCATTCCGCATGACCCCCGGGCGGTCGGTGTCGTCAGAGCGGCGTTGCGGCACATCCTGGACGGGGCCGGGCTGACCTGTCTGACGGAGACGGCGGAGCTGATGGTGTCGGAGCTGGTGACCAACTCGTACCAGTACGCGAAGACCGATGCCTACGTGAGTGTGGACCGCTCGCCGTTCGATCTCACGATCGCCGTGTGGGACACCGGGCCGGGCGCGCCGGAGCGGCAGAAGGCCGGGACCGATGAGGAGTACGGCCGCGGGCTCGGGATCGTGGAGGCCTGCGCCGACAGCTGGGGGGTGCGGGACTATCCGAACGGGAAGGCGGTGTGGTTCACCGTGGTGCCCAAGGGGGCTGGGGCGTAAGGCCCGGTCGTACGCGTACGGGGGCGCACGGAGCCGAAGCTCCGGGCGCCCCCGCGTACGCGCGTGCGGGCCGGCTCAGGCCGCGCCGATCACGTCCTTCTCCTCAGCGAAGTGGCAGGCCGAGTCGTGCGCCGCCAGGCTGTCGGTGGCGGCGAAGCGCTCCGGGACGGCGAGCAGCGGCACCTCCTCGGCGCACTTGTCCTGCGCCTTCCAGCAGCGGGTGCGGAAGCGGCAGCCCGACGGCGGGTTGGCCGGGGACGGCACGTCGCCGGAGAGGATGATCCGCTCGCGGCCGGTGCGGGCCTCCGGGTCCGGTACGGGGACGGCGGAGAGCAGCGCCTGGGTGTACGGGTGGGTGGGGTGGTCGTAGATCTGCTCGTCGGTGCCGATCTCCGCCATCTTGCCGAGGTACATGACCCCGACCCGGTCGGAGATGTGCCGGACGATGGACAGGTCGTGGGCGATGAAGAGGTAGGAGAGGTTGAACTCGTCCTGGAGCTTCTCCATCAGGTTGATGACCTGCGCCTGGACGGACACGTCCAGCGCCGAGACCGGCTCGTCGCAGATGATGATCTCGGGGTTGAGCGCGAGGCCGCGGGCGATGCCGATGCGCTGGCGCTGGCCGCCCGAGAACTGGTGCGGATAGCGGTTGATGTACTCGGGGTTCAGGCCGACGACGTCCAGCAGGTCCCGGACCTTCTTGCGCCGGTCGCCCTTCGGGGCCACCTCCGGGTGGATGTCGAAGGGCTCGCCGATGATGTCGCCGACCGTCATCCGCGGATTGAGCGAGGTGTACGGGTCCTGGAACACCATCTGGATGTTGCGCCGTACGGCCTTCAGCGCACGCCCCGACAGCCGGGAGATGTCCTCGCCCTTGTAGAAGACCTCGCCGGACGTCGCCCGCTCCAGGTTCATCAGCAGCTTGGCGACGGTGGACTTGCCGCAGCCGGACTCGCCGACGATGCCGAGGGTCTCGCCCTCGTACAGCGAGAAGGAGATGCCGTCGACGGCCTTGACCGCGCCGACCTGCTTCTTGAACAGGATGCCCTGGGTGAGCGGGAAATGCTTGACCAGGTTGCGGACTTCGAGGATGGGCTCGCGCCGCGCGTCCTTCTTCGGGTCAGCCATTGATCGTCTCCTCCCAGAAGTGGCACGCGCTGCCGCGGCCGTCGGCGACGGTGTGCAGCGGCGGCACCTCCGTGCGGCAGACGTCCTGCGCCTTCGGGCAGCGCGGGTTGAACGCGCAACCCGGCGGGATGTTCAGCAGGTTGGGCGGCAGGCCCTTGATCGCGTACAGCTCCTGGCCCTTCTGGTCCAGGCGCGGGATGGAGTCGAGCAGGCCGCGCGTGTACGGGTGCGCGGGGTTCTTGTACAGCTCGTGCACGGGTGCGTGCTCGACGATCCGGCCCGCGTACATCACCGCGATCTTGTCGGCGACGTCGGCGACCACGCCCAGGTCGTGGGTGATCAGGATCAGGCCCATGTTGTATTCGCGCTGGAGGTCCGCGAGCAGGTCCATGACCTGGGCCTGGACGGTCACGTCGAGCGCGGTGGTCGGCTCGTCCGCGATGATCAGGTCCGGCTCCAGGGCCAGCGCCATCGCGATCATGATGCGCTGGCGCATACCGCCCGAGAACTGGTGCGGGTAGTCCGAGACCCGGGCCGCCGCGGCCGGGATCTTCACCCGGTCCATCAGCTCGATGGCCTTGGCCTTGGCGTCCTTCTTGGACATGCCCTGGTGGACGCGGAACATCTCGCCGAGCTGGTAGCCGACGGTGAGCACCGGGTTCAGCGACGACAGCGCGTCCTGGAAGATCATGGCGATCTTCGCGCCACGGGTCCGGCGGCGCTCCTCGGGGGACATCTTCAGCATGTCCTGGCCGCGGAAGAGGATCTCGCCCTGCGGGATCTTCGCCGGCGGCATGTCCAGGATGCCCATCACGGCCTGCGCGGTGACGGACTTGCCGGAACCGGACTCGCCGAGCACGGCGAGCGTCTCACCGGCGCTGACGTTGTAGTTGACGCCGTTGACGGCCTTGACGACGCCGTCCCGGGTGTGGAATTCGACGTGCAGGTCACGGACGTCGAGCAGCGGACCGCTGGCCTCGCCGTCCGTCCCCGGCTTGGGAACGTCCGCGGTCTTGGAGATGGTGGTCACGTACGCCTCCCTCAGCGCAGCTTGGGGTCGAGGGCGTCGCGCACCGCGTCGCCGAGGAGGATGAACGCCAGCACCGTGATGCTCAGGAACGCCGACGGGATGAGCAGCACGTGCGGCGCGTCGCGCAGCACGTCCTTGGCCGCGGAGATGTCCACGCCCCAGGAGATGGCCGGCGGCTGGAGCCCGATGCCCAGGTAGGACAGGGTGGCCTCGGCGGAGATGTAGCCGGCCAGCGCGATGGTGGCCACGACGATGACCGGTCCGATGGCGTTCGGAAGGATGTGCTTGAACAGGATGCGGCCGTTGCCGGCGCCGAGCGCCCTGGCGGCCGTCACGAAGTCCGACTGCTTCTGGGTGATCACCGCGCCGCGCATGACGCGGGCGAGCTGCATCCAGCCGAAGACGGACAGGCCCAGGGTCACGGTCCACACGGTGCGGTTGGTGAACGCCTGGAGGAGTACGAGCGCGCCGAGCAGCAGCGGGATGCCGAAGAACACGTCGGTGATGCGCGACAGGAGGGCGTCGGCCCAGCCGCCGAAGTAACCCGCGAGCATGCCGAGCAGGCCGCCGAAGACGGTGACCGCGGCGGTCACGCAGACGCCGACGATGATCGAGGCGCGGGCGCCGTAGACCGTACGGGCCCACACGCTCTGGCCCTGCTTGTTGTAGCCGAACCAGTCCACCTGGAACAGGTGGGACCACTGGGGCTCGCCCAGGTAGTGGTTGCGCAGGTCGGCGTGGTCGGGGTCGGCGCCGGTGAAGAGCGACGGCACGATCGCCATGACGACCAGCAGGACGAGCAGCACGCCGGCGATCCAGAACATCGGCCGGACGCGCAGTTCGCGCCATGCGTCCTGGCCGAGGCTGCGGGGCTTGTTGGCGGGTCCGCCGGCGGCATCGGCCGCGGCGGCGCCGACGCCGGGAGCCGCGAGGTCCACGGTGTCGCCGGTGGTGCCCGGGCCCGCGACGCTGCCGGGGTTCACTGTTGTCTTCTCAGGCATAGCGGATCCTCGGGTCCAGAACGGCGTACAGCAGGTCCACGACCAGGCTGCTCACGAGGTAGATCAGGACGAGCACCGTCACGATGCCGACCACGGTGGGGCCTTCACTGGTCTGGATCGCCCGGTAGAGCGTGTTGCCGATGCCCTGGACGTTGAAGATGCCCTCGGTGACGATGGCGCCGCCCATCAGCATGCCGAGGTCGGTGCCGAGGAAGGTGACCACGGGGATCAGGGAGTTGCGCATCAGGTGCACGCCCAGGCGCCGGCTCTTGGGCAGGCCCTTGGCGAGCGCGGTGCGCATGTAGTCGGCGCGCAGGTTCTCCGCGACGGTGGTACGGGTGAGCCGGGTGACGTACGCCAGCGACAGGGCGCCGAGCACGATCGCCGGTACGGTCAGCTGCCCCAGGTTCATGGAGTCCTGCACCGTAGGTGTGATCAGCTGCCATTTCAGGCCCAGGAAGAACTGGGCGAGGAAGCCGAGCACGAACACCGGGACCGAGATCACGATCAGGGTGAGCACCAGGACCAGCTGGTCGATGAACTTGCCGCGCTTGAGGCCGGTGAGCATGCCGAGCGCGACACCGATGACGACCTCGATGGCGAAGGCGTAGAGCGCCAGCCGGATGGTGACCGGGAAGGCCTCGCCGATCAGGTCGGCGACCGGGCGGCCGGTGAAGCTCTGCCCGAAGTCGCCCTTGAACAGGCCGGTCAGGTAGTTCCAGTACTGGGTCAGCATGGGCTGGTCCAGCCCGAACTGGTGCCGAAGTCTGGCGACGGTGGCCGGGTCGGCGGCCTTGTCACCGAAAAGCGCCTTGATGGGGTCGCCCGGCAGCGAATACACCATCAGGAAAATGAGCAGAGTGGTCCCGATGAAGACCGGGATCATCTGGAGCAGTCGCCTCGCGACATAACGCCCCATGGTTCCTCCTGTCGCTGACGGGCCCAGCGGCCGCCGCGCCCCTGGGGTGGTAGGGGCGGGCGGCTACTGGGCCTGCGTCACATGCAGCGTCCCGGTTACTTCTTCTTGACCTCGACGTCGGTCCAGATCGCCTGGCGGTAGGTGTCGAACTTCACGTTCTGCACGTTGTTCGAGTAGCCGCCGAGGGTGTGGTCGAAGAACAGCGGGATGGAGGGCATCGTCTCCGTCAGCTTCTTCTCGGCCTGGAGGTAGAGCTTGTTGGACTCCTCGATGGTCTTGGCCGCGTTGGCCTGGTCCATCAGCTTGTCCAGCTCGGGGTCGGAGAAGCCCATGTCGTTCGCGCCGGCACCGGTGCGGTACTGCTCGGAGATGAAGTTGGCGATGTTCGGGAAGTCCTGGACCCACGCCATGCGGAAGGCGCTGTCCATCTTCTTGCCGGTGATCTCGTTACGGACCTGCTGGAAGGTCGGGCGCGGCTGGGCGGCGCAGTTCACGCCGGTGTTCTGCTTGATGTCGTTGCAGACCGCCTCGGCCCAGTCCCGGTGGCCGCCGTCGTTGTTGAAGGTGATGGTCATCTTGTTGCCGGGGACGCCACCGCCTTCCTTGATCAGCTGCTTGGCCTTGGTCGGGTTGAACTTGCAGAACTCGCCGCAGACGTCCTTCTGGTAACCCTCGACGACGGTGGGCACCCAGCCGTCGGCCGCGTCGTAGGCGTCCTTCAGGACGGTCTTGACGATGGTGTCGCGGTCGATGGCCATGGACAGGCCCTGGCGGACCTTGGCCTTCTCGGGCTTGCCCCACTCCTTGTCGTACATGGGGAAGGCGATGGTGGTCTGGCCGCCGTACGGCTCGTTGACGGCGCGGTCACCGAGGTCGGCCTTGAACTTGCTGGTCGCCGAGTTCGGGACCTTGTACATGATGTCGACCTTGTCGGAGACCAGGTCGTTGTAGGCGCTGTCGTCCGTGTTGTAGAACTTGAAGATCACGCCGCCGTTCTTGGGCTTGTCCTCGCCCTTGTAGTCGGCGAACTTCTTCGTCTTGAACTGGACCTTGTGCTCCCAGTTCCCGTCCTGCTGGTACGGGCCGTTGCCGATGGGGTGCTCACCGAAGGCCTTGGGGTCCTTGAAGAACGCCTTGGGCAGCGGGAAGAAGGCGTCGTAGAAGAGCCGCTCCTTGAAGGTGGAGACCGGCTTCGACAGCTCGATGGTGAACTCGTTGTCGTTGACGACCTTCAGGCCCGACATCTTGTCGGTCTTCGGGTCGCCCTCCTTCGGGTGGACGTCCTCGTAACCCTTGATGAACTCGAACCAGGAGGAGTTGAGCTGGGCGTTCTTGGCGTTGGCGCCCCAGTTCCAGGCGTCCACGAAGGACGAGGCGGTGACCGGCTCGCCGTTGTGGAACTTCCAGCCCTTCTTCAGCTTCACCGTGAAGTGCTGGTTGTCGGTGGACTCGACGCTCTCGGCGTTCTGGTAACGCAGCTTGCCCTTGGCGTCGAAGTCGACCAGACCGCGGAAGAGGTTCTTGATGATGTAGCCGCCGCCGACCTCGTTGCTGTTGGTCGGGATCAGCTCGTGCTGCGGCTCGGTGTTGTAGTAGGTGTACGTGCCGTTGGGGTCAACGGCCGCTTTGTTGCCACTACCACTGCCGCCGCCGCACGCCGTGGCGGTCATCGCCACGACTATCGCACCTGCGACCCAGGTGGCGCTCTTGGCACCGCGCATGGGACTGCCTCCTCATGAGTCCATTCACTTCATGGAAAGGAGCTGCCCGCAGCTGACACCCCTGACAGCCAGCGACCAGCCCCTGCTGCTCGTGAGTCGGCGCTCCCCACAGCGCGTGACCCATTGACCCGAGCTCAATGCACCCCAGTCTCAGTCACGTTCGCCCCATAAACCACGTGTAAGGGGTCTCGGTTTGGTCACATCCGTTTTCCCAGAGTTCGGAATCCGGACAAACCAAACCATCCAGACGGTAACGAAACGGACCGTCGGCACCACACATGATGATCTTCGTCCGCAATTCGGACTCGCCATGGCCGGATCGCAACCGGAATCCCGTTGACACAGTGATCATGAATGCGCTAACCGGTACGCCGTACCGGCAAACGGAAAGCGCCCCACCGGATCGGAAATCCGGTGGGGCGCTCTCGGAGCGTAATCAGCGGGCCGGCGCCGGGAATTACCCGGCGTGACGGCCCGGCCGCGCGGCGGGCGTCAGCGCTTCGCGCGCGAAGCGGTGCGGCCGCGCTCCTTCTGGTCCAGGACGACCTTGCGGATACGGACCGCCTCCGGAGTCACCTCGACGCACTCGTCGTCGCGGCAGAACTCCAGCGACTGCTCCAGGGAGAGCTTGCGCGGCGGCACGATCGCCTCGAAGGAGTCGGCCGAGGAGGAGCGCATGTTGGTGAGCTTCTTCTCCTTGGTGATGTTCACGTCCATGTCGTCGGAGCGCGAGTTCTCACCGACGATCATGCCCTCGTACACCTCGGTGCCCGGCTCGGTGAAGAGCACACCGCGCTCCTGGAGGTTGGTCATCGCGAAGGCGGTGACCGCGCCGGCCCGGTCGGCGACCAGCGAACCGTTGTTACGGGTCGTCAGCGTGCCGAACCAGGGCTCGTGGCCCTCGTGGATGGAGTGCGCGATGCCGGTGCCGCGGGTGTTGGTCAGGAACTCCGTACGGAAGCCGATCAGGCCGCGGGACGGCACGACGAACTCCATGCGGACCCAGCCCGAGCCGTGGTTGGACATGTTGTCCATCCGGCCCTTGCGGACACCCATGAGCTGCGTGACGGCGCCCATGTGCTCCTCGGGCACGTCGATCGTCATGCGCTCGACGGGCTCGTAGGTCTTGCCGTCGACCTCCTTGGTGACCACCTGCGGCTTGCCGATGGTCATCTCGAAGCCCTCGCGGCGCATCTGCTCGACCAGGATGGCCAGCGCCAGCTCACCGCGGCCCTGCACCTCCCAGGCATCGGGGCGCTCGGTGTCCAGCACGCGCAGCGAGACGTTACCGATCAGCTCGCGGTCCAGACGGTCCTTGACCTGGCGGGCGGTGACCTTGCGGTCCTTGGTCGCGGCCTTGGCGTCCGCGCCCTTGCCGGTGCCGCCGCGGCCGACCAGCGGCGAGGTGTTGGTGCCGATGGTCATCGAGATGGCGGGCTCGTCGACCGTGATCAGCGGCAGCGCGACCGGGTTCTCCGGGTCGGCCAGCGTCTCGCCGATCATGATGTCGGGGATGCCGGCGACGGCGCAGATGTCACCGGGGCCAGCGACCTCGGCGGGCTTGCGGGTGAGCGCCTCGGTCATCATCAGCTCGGTGATGCGCACGCTCTGGACCGAACCGTCGCGCTTCATCCACGCGACGGTCTGGCCCTTGCGCAGCTCGCCCTGCTCGACGCGGAGCAGCGCGATACGGCCGAGGAAGTTGTCGGCGTCGAGGTTGGTGACGTGGGCCTGGAGGGGCGCCGACTCGTCGTACTCGGGGGCCGGGACGGTCTCCAGCAGCGTGCTGAAGAACGGCTCCAGGTTGGTGCTGTCCTGCGGGACCGTGCCGTCCTCCGGCTTGGTCAGCGAGGCGACGCCGTCACGGGCGCAGGCGTAGACGATCGGGAACTCGATCTGGTCCTCGTCCGCGTCCAGGTCCAGGAACAGGTCGTAGGTCTCGTCGATGACCTCGGCGATCCGGGAGTCCGGGCGGTCGGTCTTGTTGATGCACAGGATGACCGGCATCTTCGCGTCCAGCGCCTTGCGCAGCACGAAGCGGGTCTGCGGCAGCGGGCCCTCGGAGGCGTCCACCAGCAGCACGACCGCGTCCACCATCGACAGGCCGCGCTCGACCTCGCCACCGAAGTCGGCGTGGCCGGGGGTGTCGATGATGTTGATGGTGATGACGTCGCCGCCATCCTTGGGGTGGTACTTCACCGCCGTGTTCTTGGCCAGGATCGTGATGCCCTTCTCACGCTCCAGGTCGTTCGAGTCCATCATGCGGTCGTCGAGGGACTCGGCTGCGTGCGCGGCGAAGGAGCCGGCCTGCTTGAGCATGGCGTCGACCAGCGTGGTCTTGCCGTGGTCGACGTGGGCGACGATGGCGACGTTACGAATGTCGTGGCGCGTGGGCATACTGCGGCGCTTCTCCCGGATCGTGGATGGCGGCACGTACGGTCCGGTACGTGTGCCTGCCGGGCATGAAGACGCCACGGCCTCACCCCATGGTACGGGGCTGCCGCGGCATCGGCCGCCCCCGGGCGCCGGAACCGCTTCTGACCTGCGGTGATACATAATCGAACGGCCACTGTACGCCGGGCACCCACGTCCGCTTCGCCCGGGTGCCACCCGTCCGTAACCGTACGCGCGGGGCGCGGCGGCGGGCGGGGAGACGAGCGGTGGCCGGCCGGGCGGTCTCCCGCTCCGGCCGGCCACCGGCCCGGTCCGTCCTGCCCCGGCCCGCCACGTCCGGCCCGTCGCGTCCGGTCGTCACTCCTCGTAGCCGGTCACTTCCGGTAGCCGATGTCCTGGAAGCGCGGCGTCGAGAAGCCGAAGGCGCCCGCGTTGACCAGGTTCTCCTTCGCCGCGACGACCTCCGGCCGCTGGTAGAGCGGTACGGACCCGGCCGCCGCCCAGATCCGCGCGTCGGCGCGGTCCACCAGCTCGCGGGAGGCGTCCTCGTCCAGCTCGGCGGCGGCCTGGTCGAAGAGCTGGTCGATGTGGTCGGTGCCGACCCGGGTGTAGTTCTGCTCGACGGCGAGGCTGCCGTCGGCGGCGGGCTGCGGCTTGGCGTAGATCGGACGGCCGTCGGTGGCCGGGTAGGCGGAGGCGGGCCAGGTGTAGAGCGCCAGGTCGAAGTCGCCGGCCGCGATGTGGTCCTCGAAGTAGCTCTTGTCCGGCACCTTCTGTACGGCGGTCTGTACCCCGATCCGGGCGAGCATGGCGGAGATCCGGTCGGCCACCGTCCGCAGCCGCTCGGAGCCCGGGCCGTCGGGGAGCACGAAGCGCAGGACGAGCGGCTTGCCGTCCTTCTTCAGGGCCGGGACCGGGCCGTGGGCCGCGGGGTCGGCCCGGAAGACGTCCGCCGGGGCGGCCAGGCCGCCCTCGACCGGCTTGCCGTCGGTCACCCGGCCGCGGTCCGCCGGCCGGGCGCCGATGCCCGGGCCGCCGGGCGCCGGGGCCACCTCGATCATCTCGGCCGCGCTCAGCGCGCCGGCCGCCAGCATCTCGTAGCGCCGGTAGTCCGCGTACGCGGCGACGGTGGTGTCACCCTCGGCCTGCGTACGCCGTTGCGCGGCCACGTCCTTGTAGAAGAAGCCGCTCTGCCGCAGCAGGGTGGCCCGCTGGAGGTCGGCGGCCCGTACTCCGGCCGAGGACAGCGGCGTCGTCGGTACGGCGGCCACGCGCTCCACGTCGCCCGCCTTGCCGTCGGAGCCGCCCCGGTCGGCGTCCGCCTTCCTCTCCGGCTTCTGCGGCTGCGCCGAGCCCCCGCCCGGTGCCCGCCACCCGGCGTCCGCCAGCATCGCCCGCGCGGCCGTGGTGTCCGGCCCGCCGAGGGCGCCGCTGTGGTCCGCGTACCCGGGCTGGGCCGCCATCAGCAGGTGGCTGCCGAGAGGCCGGTTCGGGAGGCCGAGCGGCTTGAGCACGGAGTCGGCCAGCTTCTGCCGGTCGACGGCGCGGGCCACCGCGCGGCGCACCCGGTCGTCGTCGAGCGGGCTGACGCTGCCGTTGAGGGCGAGCTGCGTGTAGGCGGGCTCCAGGGCCTTGCGGACGGTGTAGCGGCGCAGGGCGTCCCGCTCGGCGGCGGACACGCGGCGGGGCGGCGCGTCGTCGCCGCGCGGGGCCGGGGAGCGGCCGGCGTCGGCGTCCTCGACGCGTCCGGCCTCCGACGCGCCGTCCGGCGCCCCGGCGCTCGGGGATCCGGCATCCGGGGATCCGGCGTCGGGCGACTTCGCGCCCGGCGATCCGGGGCTCGCCGACCGCGACGCCGGGGGCTTGCGCGCCGCGGTGATCCGCCGGGCGTCGGCGGGGTCCACCTCGGCCAGGTCGATCGTCCCCTCGGTCAGTGCCGCGGCCCGCTTGTCCCGGGGCAGCGCGGTCAGCACGATCCGGTCCAGCTTGGCGGGCGCTCCCCACCACTTCGGGTTGCGTACGAGGGTGAGCGTGCCGGCCTGCCCGTCCCGCTCCTGCACCGTGAACGGCCCGGCCACCTCTCCGAGCTGTTCGCGGGCGCCGTCGTTGAAAGCGCGCGCGTCGCCCGTCACGCTCTTCGGGTACAGCGGCGTGAACAGCGACTCCCAGTCGGCGTACGGCTTGGTGAAGGTGACCTTGACCTCGTGCGCGCCGCCGCCCCGCTCGACCTTCTCGATGCGGTCGTACCCGGCGTTGCGCGCGCTCCAGTACGCGTTGTCCTTGCCGTTCAGCGCCTTCCACTGCGCGGCGAAGTCCTCCGCCCCGAGGGCCCGCCCGTCGCTCCACCGCGCCTTCGGGTCGAGCTTGTACACGACGGTCTGCCGCGGCTCGCGGTCGGTGACGTCGGCGGCGTCCAGGTAGTCCGGGTTGCGCTGCGGCCGGCCGCGCTCGTCCAGGGTGAACAGCCGGGGCAGTACGGCGTCGGTGACGCGCCGCGTGGCCGCGTCCGCGCGCGCCTGGAAGGCGTTCAGCGTGCCGGGTACGGCGTCCACGGCCCAGCGCAGCGTGCCGCCCTGGCGCACCCGTTCGCGGGCGGTGACGGAGATGTCCTGAGCGCCGGGACCGGCCTCCTCGGCGTCGTCACCTCCGCCGCAACCGGTCAGGACCGGCAGCGGCAGCAGCACTCCGGCAGCGAGGAGCGCGGCACAGCGGCGCCTGCGGCAGGCCGCGCCGCCTGAGCTGACGGGGTGGGTCATCACGGTTACCTCCGGGGCTCGCCCGCGCCGCGCCCCGCGGCGGGCCGCGGGGCCACGGATCACGTTCGGCCGACTTTGCGGCTCATCACATCTATGGCTCCACCACTGAAGGGGACCGGCCGCCGCGGGGGCGGGCGACACGTCGGCCGCCGCCGCGAAGGCCACCCGCCCGGCCCAACCGTTTCCGCGCGCGCGGCCCCGTACGGCAGGCAGCGCGGATTCCCCTGGCCGCCCCGTCGGCGGACAGCGGGAGGGCGTACGGATCCCGCGCCCGCGGGCGTACGCGCCGCCGTACAAAAGCACGTCCGCCGGCACGGCCCGACGGCGCACACCCGCCGAAACACGCCGGTCCGGTTCCGCAATCGCGGCAGATCCCTTCCCAATCGCGACTGTGACGCGCGACACTCGCAGGCGCACGCCGCTGTGCCCGGACGGGTCCGGGCGGGCGGCCAGGGCGCGCCGACCACACCCGCGGAGGTGAGGCAAGTCATGTCCTTGCTGGACGATCTGACGGCAGCTCAGCGCAGCCTGGACGACCTGGAACGGTCGGTCGGGCGACTGGAGGCACAGGTCGGCGGCGGCCTGGACATCCGGCGCGTACGCAGCGACACGGACCGCCTGCGCGAGAGCCTGCAACTGCTGCGGGACGGCGCCGCGGACGCGCCCGGCGGGCGGCCCGCGTACGGCACGGGCGCGCGCTCCGGCCGCCCGCCGGTGCCCGCACCCGAGATGGTGACCATCCCGGACGCGCCGTACGACAGCGCCCTGTGGACCGACGCGGAGGACGAGGGCCTCGGCGCACGAGACCGCCGGGCGCCGTAGGCCACCCCCGTACCGCCGCTGAGCGCCACCCGTCCCACCACCGGACAGCCGTCTACGGAGACCGACGTTGGCCACTGGCACCGAACCCCAACCGCATACCGAGGCAAGCGGCGCGAAGGGCGCGGCCGGACCGCCCGGCACCGGCGTCCACGCCCCTTCGCGCGCCGCGATACCCGCTCGCCACCTGCGCACCGACCGCTGGTGGCTGTACCCGGCCACGACCGCGGCGGGCCTGCTCGCCTTCGTCGTGTACTCGACGTGGCGGGCGTTCGCGAACGCGGACTACTACGCCGCGCCGTACGTCTCGCCGTTCTACTCGCCGTGCCTGGCGGAGAACTGCCACCCGATGCGCGGCGGCCCCAACTGGGACGTCTTCGGCAGTTGGTGGGGCCTGTCCCCCGCCCTGCTGATCCTGATCTTCCCGCTGGGCTTCCGGCTGACCTGCTACTACTACCGCAAGGCGTACTACCGCGGTTTCTGGGCCTCGCCCCCGGCCTGCGCCGTCGCCGAGCCGCACAAGAAGTACACCGGCGAGACCCGCTTCCCGCTGATCCTCCAGAACATCCACCGCTACTTCTTCTACTTCGCGGTCGTCGTCGCGGGCATCCTCACCTACGACACCGTTCTCACCTTCCGCGACGCGCACTACGCGTGGGGCCACATGGGCCTCGGCACCCTCGTCTTCCTCGTCAACATCGTCCTGATCTGGGCGTACACCCTCTCCTGCCACTCCTGCCGGCACATCGTCGGCGGCCGGCTGCGGCACTTCTCCAAGCACCCGGTGCGCTACCGGATGTGGGGGTGGGTGAGCAAGCTCAACGCCCGGCACGCGGCCCTCGCCTGGGCCTCGCTGATCAGCGTGGCCGCCGCCGACTTCTACGTCTTCCTCCTCGCCACCGGGGCCTTCGACGACCCGCGCTTCTTCTAGGAAGGGTGCCTTGTGATGACGCAGCTGGACCGGCAGGAGTGGGACGTCGTCGTGGTGGGCGCGGGCGGCGCCGGACTGCGCGCCGCCATCGAAGCCCGCGAGCAGGGCATGCGTACGGCCGTGATCTGCAAGTCGCTGTTCGGCAAGGCCCACACGGTCATGGCCGAGGGAGGCATCGCGGCCAGCATGGGCAACGTCAACGAGGGCGACAGCTGGCAGGTGCACTTCCGCGACACGATGCGCGGCGGCAAGTTCCTCAACCACTGGCGGATGGCCGAACTGCACGCCCGCGAGGCGCCGCAGCGGGTCTGGGAGCTGGAGACCTGGGGCGCGCTCTTCGACCGCACCCCGGACGGCCGGATTTCCCAGCGCAACTTCGGCGGCCACGAGTACCCGCGCCTGGCGCACGTCGGCGACCGTACGGGCCTGGAGCTGATCCGCACCCTCCAGCAGAAGATCGTCTCGCTCCAGCAGGAGGACGAGCGGCAACTCGGCTCGTACGACGCGCGCTTGAAGGTCTTCCAGGAGTGCACCGTCACCCGCATCCTCAAGGACGAGGACCGGGTGGCCGGCGCCTTCTGCTACGAACGCGAATCCGGCCGCTTCTTCGTCCTCCAGGCGCCGTCCGTGGTCCTCGCGACCGGCGGCATCGGCAAGTCCTTCAAGGTGACGTCCAACTCCTGGGAGTACACCGGCGACGGGCACGCGCTCGCGCTGCTCGCCGGGGCCCCCCTGATCAACATGGAGTTCGTCCAGTTCCACCCGACCGGCATGGTCTGGCCACCCTCCGTCAAAGGCATCCTCGTCACCGAATCCGTCCGCGGCGACGGCGGTGTGCTGCGCAACAGCGAGGGCGAGCGCTTCATGTTCGGCTACGTCCCGGACGTCTTCAAGGAGAAGTACGCCCAGTCCGAGACCGAGGCCGACCGCTGGTACGAGGACCCCGACCACAACCGCCGCCCGCCCGAACTGCTGCCCCGCGACGAGGTCGCCCGCGCCATCAACGCCGAGGTCAAGGCGGGACGCGGCTCCCCGCACGGCGGCGTCTTCCTCGACGTCTCCACCCGGATGCCCGCCGAGGTGATCCGGCGGCGGCTGCCCTCCATGCACCACCAGTTCAAGGAGCTGGCGGACGTCGACATCACCGCCGAGGCGATGGAGGTCGGGCCGACCTGCCACTACGTGATGGGCGGCGTGGACGTCGACCCGGACACCGCGGCCGCCGTCGGCGTCCCCGGCCTGTTCGCCGCCGGCGAGGTCGCGGGCGGTATGCACGGCTCCAACCGGCTCGGCGGCAACTCACTGTCCGACCTGCTGGTCTTCGGCCGCCGCGCGGGCCTGTACGCGGCCGAGTACGCGCGGGCCCGCTCCGTACGGCCCGCCGCCGACCCGCTCCAGCTCGACGCCGCGGAGGCGGAGGCGCTGCGCCCGTTCAGCGCCGAGGGGCCCGACACGCACCACGCGGGGCGCCCCGCAGAGAATCCGTACACCCTCCACCAGGAGCTCCAGCAGGCGATGAACGACCTGGTCGGCATCATCCGCCGGCAGGGTGAGATGGAAGAGGCCCTGGAACGCCTCGCCGACCTGCGCATACGGGCCCGCCGGGCCGGGGTCGAGGGCCACCGGCAGTACAACCCCGGCTGGCACCTGGCCATCGACCTGCGCAACATGCTGCTGGTCAGCGAGTGCGTGGCCCGTGCCGCGCTGGAACGCACGGAGTCCCGCGGCGGGCACACCCGCGACGACTACCCGGAGATGGACCGGCGCTGGCGCCGGGTCAACCTGGTCTGCGAACTGGCCGAGGACGGCGCCGACCTCCCACCGCGCGACCCGGAGGCCGGCCAGATCCGCCTGTCCCGCCGGGAGAACCCGCCGATCCGGCCCGACCTCCTGGACCTCTTCGAACGGGACGAACTGGCGAAGTACCTGACGGACGGGGAACTGACGGCGAGCACGGCCGCGGCGCCGGGCGCGGCGGGTGCGAACGGAACGGCGGCACCGGCCGCCGGACCGGCGGACGACGAGGAGACGAACCGGTGAGCGCGCAGTCCGACGCCTACAAGGCGCACTTCAGGATCTGGCGGGGCGACGCGGACGGCGGCGGCCTGGCGGACTTCCGCGTCGAGGTCAACGACGGCGAGGTGGTCCTCGACATCATCCACCGCCTCCAGGCCACCCAGGCCCCCGACCTCGCCGTCCGCTGGAACTGCAAAGCGGGCAAGTGCGGCTCGTGCAGCGCGGAGATCAACGGCCGGCCCCGCCTGATGTGCATGACCCGCATGTCGGTCTTCGCACCCGACGAAACGGTCACCGTCACCCCGATGCGGGCCTTCCCGGTCGTCCGCGACCTGGTCACGGACGTCTCCTTCAACTACACCAAGGCCCGCGAGATCCCCAGCTTCGTACCACCGCCGGACCTCGGGCCGGGCGAGTACCGCATGGGGCAGGAGGACGTCGGCCGCTCCCAGGAGTTCCGCAAGTGCATCGAGTGCTTCCTGTGCCAGGACACCTGCCACGTCGTCCGCGACCACGAGGAGAACAAGACCGCCTTCGCCGGCCCCCGCTTCCTCATGCGCATCGCCGAACTCGACATGCACCCCCTGGACGCCGCGCCGGAGTCCGGCCTCGACCGCAGACGCACCGCCCAGGAGAGCCACGGCCTCGGCCACTGCAACATCACCAAGTGCTGCACCGAAGTCTGCCCCGAGCACATCCGCATCACGGACAACGCCCTGATCCCCCTGAAGGAACGCTCGGCCGACCGCAAATACGACCCGCTGGTGTGGCTGGGGAGCAAGATCAGGCGGCGGAAGGAGTGAACTGAGGGGCGGTACGAGGGGGTACGAGCGGGTACGAGGGGAAGGCGGCGGGACCGTGGCCGCCGCCGGCTGACCACCCATCGGGACGGGCACGGGCCGCCGCCATGATCCGGGCGACCGTGCTGAGGTACTCGCGACCGGGGACACCGGCAGTACCGAGATGCTCGAATCCCATGTTCTGGACGGCCTCGACGGCGGCGGCCCACGCCAGTCGGCGCGAAAGGTCACGGACGAGCGCCCGGACCCGCTGCGCCCAGGCCGGATCGTGGGCCACGACGTGGATGGGCTCGTCGAGATCCGCCATGCCACCGGACCGAGGACGGCCGGTGCGCCGGGACCGCACCTGGGCCGTACCGGTCAGAACAGGCTCAGCAGGGCGTCCGCCGGATCGGGCAGGGTGGTGTCGCCGTCCGGCAGCGGCAGTTCGAACCAGACGGTCTTGCCGCGAGGGGTCCGGCGGCTGCCCCAGCCGGCGCTGAGGAGGCCGACGAGCTGGAGGCCGCGGCCGCCCTCGTCGGTGTCGCGGGCCCGCCGGCGGCGGGGCTGCGCCAGATCCGCGTCCCACACCTCGCACACCAGGGTCCGGTCCAGCAGCAGGCGCAGCCGGATCTCGCCGTGGCCGTGCCGCAGCGCGTTGGTGACCAGTTCACTGACGAGCAGTTCCGTGGTGTCGACGAGAGCCTCCAGGCCCCAGTCCGTGAGCTGGTCGCGCGCCAGCTCACGGGCGCGGGAGACCGAGCGGGCCTCGGGGGCCAGGTTCCAGTCACCGACGGAGTCCTTGGGCAGGCCGTGCACGCGGGCCATCAGCAGGGCGATGTCGTCCTCGCCGTGCCGGGTGTCCAGCGCGTTCAGTACGTGGTCGCAGACGTCCTCCAGCGGGCGCCCGGCCTCCGACAGGGCCGTCTGGAAGGCGCGCAGGCCCTCGTCCAGCGGGTGGTCGCGGGATTCGACCAGACCGTCGGTGTAGAGGGCGAGCAGCGCGCCGTCGGGCAGCTCGACCTCGGTCTCCTCGAACGGCTCGCCGCCGACCCCCAGCGGCATGCCGGGCGGCACGTCCAGCAGCAGGGCGTCCTCGCCCTCCTCGACCATGACGGGCGGCAGGTGCCCGGCGTTGGCGAAGGTGCAGCGCCGGGTGACCGGGTCGTACACGGCGTAGACGCAGGTGGCGAGGTAGACCTCGGACAAGTCCGCGGCACCGGAGCCGCCGCGCGACGCTTCCGCCGCAGGACGCGCGCCGGCGGGGCCGGCGGACCGGCTGCGCGGGGCGCGCGCTGTCGTACGGGCGCCGCCGCCGGCCGCGCCGAGCCCGCGCGCGATCTCGTCGAGCGCGGAGAGCACCTCGGCCGGTTCCATGTCGAGCAGGGCCAGCGTGCGTACGGCCGTACGCAGTTCGCCCATCGCGACGGCGGCGCGCAGCCCGCGCCCCATCACGTCGCCGACGACGAGCGCGGTGCGGTGGCCGGGCAGCTCGATGACGTCGAACCAGTCGCCGCCGACCTCGGTGGCGGTGGTACCCGGCAGATAGCGGCAGGCGATGTCCAGGCCGGCCGCCTCGGGGTCGCCCGGCGGCAGCAGGCTGCGTTGCAGGATCAGGGCGCGTTCGTGCTCCCGGCGGTAGAGCCGGGCGTTGTCGATGCAGACCGCGGCGCGCGCGGCCAGGTCGACGGCGAGGGCGGTGTCCCGTTCACCGAACGGCTCGCTGCCCTTCGTACGGGAGAACTGCACCAGCCCGACCACCGTGTCCCGGGCGACCATCGGCACGGCGAGCGTCGAGTGGACCACAGCGCCCAGCTCGGCCCGCTCCTCGCACTCGCGGCCCGGGATGATCTGCGCCTGCGCCGTACGCAGCGCGCCCGCGCACGGGGAGTTGAACGGGTAGCGGTGGACGGCGCCGACCGCGACCGGCCCGGTGTCGCCCTCGGGCACGCCGCAGGTCGTGGTGGCCAGCGGCGCGTCCGAGACGGCGCTGGAGAAGGCAACCCGGCGCAGCTCGGCGCTGCCGTCGGCCATCCCCGGCGGGGCCTCGTCGCCCGTCAGCAGGCCCTGGTAGAGGTCGACGGAGGCCAGGTCGCAGAACTGCGGCACGGCCACGTCGAGCAGGGTGCGGGCGGTGGTCTCCAGGTCGAGGGAGTTGCCGATGCGGGCACCGGCTTCGTTGAGCAGCGCCAGGTTGCGGCGGGCGCTGGCGGCTTCGCGTTCGGCCCGGCGGCGGCCGGTGACGTCGGCGGCGAGCGCGGCGACGCCGATGGGGCGGCCGCTGGCACCGTGCAGGCGGTACAGGGAGACGGACCAGCGGCGGCGGTCGGCCTCTCCGGACGGCGCGGTGGGGGACGCCGCACCGCGGGGGGCGGAGGACTCGGGTGCGGTGGGGGCGGGGATGGTGGGGGCGGGCCGCGTGGCGCCGGTTGCGGGCTCCGGCGCGGCGGCCGGCACCGGGACCGTACCGACGAGCTGCATCTCACCGACCGGCTCGCCCGTCTCCAGCACCCGCCGCAGCGCCGCCTGCAGCCGCTCGGCCTCGGAGCGGGGCAGGAAGTCGTGCGGCCCGCCGCCGCGGTACTTGGCCGGCGGGCCGCCGAAGACGGTCGCGAAGCGCTCGTTGACGCGGCGGATCCGCAGGTCCGTGTCGAAGAGCAGGAAGCCCATCGGAGATTGGCCGAAAACGGCTTGGGAGGCGGCGAGGTCGGTCTCGATGCCGCGCAGCGCGCGGACGTCGACGACGAGACAGACCGCGGCCCGCTCGCCGTCCGCCGTCTCGGACGGCATCACGTAGATCTCCGCGAGTCTGCCGTCCCCGGTGTCCGGCGTGCCGTCCCGGCCGGCGCCGCGCGGGCGGTACGGGACCAGGCCGGTCCACTCCCGGCCGTCCAGGATCTGCGCGACCGTGCGGCGGGCCTGTTCCTGCAGCTCGTGCGGGACGAAGGCGGCCACGGGGTCCTTGCCGACGGCGTCCGCCGCGGGGATGCCGAGCATCTCGGCGGCGCGCTCGCTCCACCGGTCGATACGTCCGTCGGGGCCGAGGGAGAAGGACGCGACGCGGATGTAGTCGTAGATGGAGCCGGGCGGGCTGCTCTGCCATATCGGCGGGCCTTCCGGGCCGTCCGGACCCGGCCGGCCCGACGGCCGCGCCGGGCCGTCCGTACCGCCCGGCCCGGCCGGCTGCGCGGGTCCTGCCCCGCCAGATGACTTCTCGCTCACGAGCCCCGTCCCCTCCAGCTCATCGTGCCCGGACCGGACGAGCCGAGTATCCAGCACCGCGGCTGTCCGGAACACGGTCTTCACGATCACAGCACAGTCTCGATCGCAGGCCGCCCACAGAATGTCAATGAAACGGCAACGATCAGGCCGCCACCAGACTCCTAACCCGCCACAGACAGCTCGAACCACACTGTTTTCCCCGTCCTGCCATGTCGGGTGCCCCAACTCCGCGACGTGCACGCCACCAGTTGCAGTCCCCGGCCGCCCTCGTCCTCGGGGGTCGCGGCGCGCTCCCGGGGCGGGTCGGGCAGCGGGTCGGACACCTCGACGAGCAGGCCACCCCCGCTCTTGAGGACGATACGCACACCGATGGGGCCGCTGGCGTAGCGCAGGGAGTTGGTCACCAGCTCGCTGACGAGCAGGACGGCCAGGTCGGCGACGGTGTCCAGGCCCCAGTCCTGAAGTGTCTCGCGGACCGCGGCGCGGGCGGTGCGGGCGGACCCGGGCTCGGCCGGAAGGCTCCATTCGGCGAGCGGGGAACCGGAGATCATGCCGCGTCGGGGCGCGTAGGGCGCGGATTCGGGGGCACCTGCCGCTGCGCTGTCGCTCACGCCGATCACTTCCCAGCCCGATGCGAACACCCTCCGGATTGTCCGTGTTGAGGGGGTAAACAGCACATACCCGGTATCAGCGCATCAATATCGCCCTCAATGGCGCACTGTGGCACAAACGGCGTACTGAGGCGGACGGGGCCCGGACGCGTACGCCGCGTACGCGACGGCGGACCCCGGTGCGCCGGCACCACCGCGGCAGCCCCGTACGAGGGACCCGCCCGATCCGATGATCGGCCCGTACGGGGGAATGGTGAGGTGACGAGATGACCGGGCGGGAGGAGTGCCCGTACGGGGCGCCCGCCCATTCCTGCCGCCCGGGCGGCACGGCTCGGGCAGCGGCCCCGTACACAGGCGCCCTCAGACCCCGGACACGTACGTGGGCCCGAGGCGGCGCATCGCCTCGGCGACCGCCGGGCGGTCCAGGTCCAGCCAGTCGACCTCGTCCTCCTGGCCCGGCGCCAGCCAGCGCAGCGCGTCATGCTCCTGGAGGGGCCGGGGCTCGCCGGACACCAGCCGGGCCGTCCACACCTGGAGGACGAGACCGGGACGCGGCGCCCACTCCCCCGGGATCCGCTCCAGCGGCTCGGCCTCGATCCCCAGCTCCTCGCGCAGTTCGCGCGTCAGCGCCTCCTCGGGCGTCTCACCGGGCTCGACCTTGCCACCGGGCAGCTCCCAGCGGCCGGCCAGCGCGGCGGGCGCACTGCGCCGCGCGGCCAGCAGTCTTCCCCCGTCGAGCACCGCTCCGCCCACCACCACACGCACGTCCGTCATGCGCGGCAGCCTACGCCCCCCGCCGCCACCCCTCGTGCCCCAGGTACCGCCGCCCCTTCACCTCAGGTGCCGCCCCCTTCACCTCAGGTGCTGCCGACCTCTTCGCCTCACGTGGCGGCGTGCCCCACCCGCTCCACGACGTAGAGCCGCCCGTTCCTGCGGGTGTCGAGCCGGTCGGCCACCTGCTCCGCTTCCGCGCGGGTGGCGTAGCGGCCGACGCGATAGCGGTTGCCGCCCTCGTCCTGGCGAATGACGAGCCAGGGCAGCACCGCGCCACTGTCGGTCATCGCGCCCCTCCGTCCGCCGACCGGCGCGCCGTCGCGCGCCCCTCCTGTACTGGTGCCGAAACCGCATTCCGCATATGCCCGAGCCTACGCCCGACCTTTACGCACCGGATACGGCTTTGCACAAAGAGGTACCGAACCGGCCATCGAACCGCGCGCGAACGGCGTGCGGGCACCCCTGCGGGCGCCCCGGGAGCGGACGCGAACGGGCGCCGCCGGCGGCTCCTGCCGCCGACGACGCCCGCCGGATCTTTTCGCGTGAAGGCGTTACGCCTTGCCCGCCTCGCACTTGGCATCGGACGCGGCACCGGACTTCCCGCCGGCCGCGGCCTCCTCGGCCGCCTCGGCCTCGGCCTCGGCCAGCGACTCCGCCTCGGCCGCCACCAGCGTCGGGTTGCGCCAGGAGCTGCGAACACCCCACCAGTAGAAGACCAGGGCGATCACCGCGACCACGACGATGTCCCAGCCCGGCGCCAGGTAGCCCTTGCCGCCGAACTCCGTGCCGCCCATGTACGACACGCACGCCATGACCAGCAGGTACGCCACCATCCAGGCGCCCGCCTTCAGGTGCGGCTTCAGCTCGGCCCACGGCTTGCGCAGCTCGTACCAGGCCCACACCGGCAGCCCGACGGCCATGATCAGGATGACCTTGCCGGTGAGCGGCCAGCGGCCCCAGTACAGGACGAGCGAGCCGAAGACCATCGCGACGGGCGCGATGTACGGCATCACGCGCAGCTTCACCGGCCGCTTCAGGTCGGGCGCGAGGCGGCGCAGCGACATCACCGCGACCGGGCCGGTGATGTACGAGATCACGGTGGCCACCGAGACGATCTCGGCCAGCGAGCCCCAGCCGCGGAAGACCGCGAGGAAGAGGAAGGCGATGAAGAGGTTGAGGACCAGCGCCGGGCGCGGCACACCGGTCTTCTTGTCGACCTTGCCGAAGATCTTCGGCAGGTGGCCGTTCTCCTGCACACCGTGGATCATGCGCGAGGTGGTCGCGGCGTAGATCATGCCGGTGCCGGACGGGGAGACGAAGGCGTCCGCGTACAGCAGCAGCGCCAGCCAGTTCAGGCCCCAGGCGACGGCGAGGTCGGCCAGCGGCGAGTTGTAGCCGAGGTGGGCCCAGCCGCCGGCGGACTCCAGCTTGCCGCCGGGTACGGCCATCAGGAAGGCGACCTGGAGCGCGACGTAGATGACCAGCGCGATCACGATCGAGTAGACGACGGCCTTGGGCAGCGACTTGCCCGGGTTACGGGCCTCGCCGGCCATGTTCAGCGGCGACTGGAAGCCGTTGTAGGCCCAGACGATGCCGGAGAGGGCGACGGCGGAGAAGACCGCGCTCCAGCCGTTGGGCGTGAAGCCGCCGTGGTCCTTGATGTTGCTGGTGTCGAAGTGCGCCAGCATCAGGGCGCTCGCGGTCAGGATCGGGACGACGACCTTGAAGATCGTGATCGCGGTGTTGGTCTTCGCGAAGAGGGATATCGCGAACCAGTTCAGGAAGAAGTAGAAGATCAGCAGGACGCTGGCGACCGCGACACCGCTGCCGGTCAGCTCCTTGCCGTCGTAGAGGGCCTGCGCCCACCCGAAGTCCCAGGAGCTCATGTACTGGACGGAGGCCGTGGCCTCCCCGGGTATGACGGAGACGATCGCGATCCAGTTCGCCCAGGCGGCGAGGTAGCCGGCGAGCGAGCCGTGCGAGTACTGGCCGTAGCGGACCATGCCGCCCGCCTTGGGGAACATCGAGCCCAGCTCGGTGTAGGTGAGGGCGATCGTGAGCGCGACGACCGCGCCGATGACCCAGGCGAGGATGGCGGCGGGACCGGCGATGGCGGCGGCCCGCTCGGCCCCGAAGAGCCAGCCGGAACCGATGATCGACCCAAGACCCGTGGCGGTCAGGGCAATGGTCCCGAGGGACCGTCGGTAATTCGAGTGGGAGCCCTGCTCCGCGCTCTGGGTCTGCGTCGTGCTCAACGTGCTTGGTCTCCTGATCTTCCCCCGTGCCGTGCACAAACTTCGCCATCGTAAGAGCGAATTGGAAGATCGGATTCCCAAGCAGGGTCAAAACTCGGGTCTGGCTGAAGGTGTGTGAGGTTTCCAACACACCAATTGGCCTCCCAAATCCCGACATACAGGGACTTAGGGGGTGGCTACTGGCGGGTTACGCGTCAGTACACAACGTGTGATCTTGGCTCTGGAGGCGCTGAAATTGCTAGGTGGGAACGGGTTTCGGACAGAAGAGAGAGGGGAAAGGGGGCGAGTCGGCCGGAGAGATGACTCGGCATCCTGGTCCGACCTGTCGCCTCGACGTGGCGCCCCGATGTGTGCGTCTCTTCGCCTCGGTGCGGACACCTGGCCCACCGGCCGTCACCGCCCCGCCGCCTAATGCACCGGCAGGTGATACGCCACCCGGTGGCGGTCGGCGAGCGTGACGACGTCGGCCGTCTCCACGGGGCGCCCCCCCGCGAAGTACGTACGGGAGATGACCAGCACCGCATGGCCGGGCACCCCACCCAGCGCCATCACCTCCTCCGCCAGCCCGGGGCGCGCGCCGACCTCCTCGACCACGTTGTCCACGATCACGTCGATGGCCGCCATCCGCTCGACCACCCCGCGCCCGGCCAGCGGGCCCTCCTCGGGCAGCATCACCGGCGTACGACCCGTGATGTCGAGCGGCTCCCAGGAGGTCGAGAGCATCGCCGGCTCGCCCTCGGCCCGGAAGAGATAGCGCGTACGCATCACCCGGTCACCCACCTGGATGCGCAGCCGGGACGCGACGGAGGCGGCGGCCTCCTCCCGCTCACTGCTGGACTCCCAGGTGCCCTTGACCCGCTCGTCGGCCTGCTCCTGCCGGAAGGGCGTGGCGCCGATGCCGGTGCGGTAGCCGGCACGGGCGATCCGGCGCGGGACGGGCTGCTCGCGCACGTACGTCCCGGAGCCGGAGCGGCCCTCGACCAGGCCCTCGGCCATCAGGACCTTGCGCGCCTCCAGGGCGACCGTGTCGGAGACGCCGTACTCCTCGCGGATGCGGGCCTGGGAGGGGAGGCGGGTGTGCGGGGGCAGCACACCTTCGACGATCTTCTGGCGCAGGTCGCCGGCGACGCGGAGGTACGCGGGCTGCTCACCGAAAGGCACATGCCCCTCCCAACAGCTTGACAGTCAGCAACAGCGTGGCAACCGCGTGTTGTTGACCGCAAGCCTGGGCCAGTAATTCACTCGATGTGATGAAGCCCAGCTCAACCGGCGTCCTGATCATGGAAGTTGGTCGTCTGCGGACACACGTTCCCGGCTGCGCGGCGCGGCCGCGCCGCGCGTGCGAGAGTCGGTACGACACACCGCACGCGCGACCGGCGCCCGAGCGGTACGGGAAGGAGCCCACCGTGCCCGACACCCCCACCGGCAGCAGCACCGCCCCCGCCGCCCCCGCTCCGTCCCCGTCCCCCTCCCCTGCCTCCGCCTCCGCCCTCTCCCCCATGCCGGAGGACTGGCAGCGCGCCCTGGCCGTCGTCGCCCACCCGGACGACCTCGAATACGGCGCCGCTGCCGCCGTCGCCGAGTGGACCGCCACCGGGCGCGAAGTGACGTACCTCCTGGTCACACGGGGTGAGGCCGGTATCGACGGGCTCGGCCCCGAGGAGTGCGCCACGGTCCGCGAGGCGGAGCAGCGGGCGAGCGCCGCCGCCGTCGGCGTACGGACGGTCGAGTTTCTGGACGGCCACCGCGACGGCGTCATCGAGACCGGACTGACGCTGCGCCGCGACCTCTCGGCCGCCGTCCGCCGGCACCGCCCGGAGCTGCTGATCACCCTCAACCACCACGACACCTGGAGCGGGGTCGCCTGGAACACCCCGGACCACCGCGTCGTGGGCCGCGCCACCCTCGACGCCGCGGGCGACGCGGGCAACCGCTGGATCTTCCCCGACCTGACCACCGAACTCGGTCTCGAACCCTGGAACGGCGTCCGGTGGGTGGCGGTGGCCGGCTCCCCGTACCCCACGCACGCGAAGGAGGTCGGCCCCGGCATCGAGCGGGCCGTCGCCTCTCTGGCCGAGCACCACGCGTACATCACCGGCCTGGAAGGCGCGGGCCAGGACCCGGTCGCCTACGCCCGCGACTTCCTCGAACCCATGCTCCGCACAGCGGGCGACCGGTACCGCGGCACCCCCGCCACCCTGTTCCAGCTCTACCCGCGCTGAGCCGCCAGCTCTCTCCGTGCTGAGCTTCCAGCTCTGTGCGCGCTGAGAGCGCTATTCCCGCGCCATTCCTGTGCTATCCCTGCCCGCCCCGGCGGCCCCACGCGCCCACGTGCACGCGGGCCACGAAGTCCGCGACCAAGGCGGCGACCTCCTGCGGCCGCTCCATCAACATCGCGTGCGTCGCGTTCACGCCCGCCACCTCGACCCAGGGCTGCGTACGCGCCAGCTCATCCAGGTCGGCGTGCAGCCCCTTCACGTACGCGGCCATCAACTCGTCCAGCCACGGCATACCGGGCGTCGAGGGATTCGGACGCAGCGCCCGCGCGATCAGCAACGGCCGCCGCAGCCGCCGGTAGAGCCCGAACAGGTCGATCTCCGCCATGGCCTGCTGCATACCGAGCCCCGCCACCCGCTCGGGCCGCAGATAGACCTCCCCGTCCGCGTTCCGTGCCGCTCCGCGCCGTACACCCGCCTCCCACAGCCCCGCGGGAATTCCCAATTTCCCGGCCATGTCTGCGTGATAGGCCAGTACTCCGCCCAAACCGCCGTCCAAGCCGCCGCCCGGCAATGGCCGCCCCATCGCCGCGTCGGCGAATTCCCTGGCCTCCGCCAGACGTTGCACCACGTACTCCCGGTCCAGTCCCACATACTGCTCGGGCCGCCCCATTCCGTGCCCGTCCAGATTGACCGCTCCCGGCGTCCCCTCCAGCTCCTCCAGACAGCACGCCGCGACCATCCCGCCCAGCGAATGCCCCACCGGAACGGCGTCCGGAATTCCGCATGCCGTCAATACGGCGGCCACGTCCGCGACCGCCCCCGCGAACGTCCACTCGCGGTCCCCGCCCCCGGATTTCCCGTGCGCCCGCACATCCATCGCCAGCACCCGGTGCCGTCCGACGAGCAGCGGGGCCACGGCCTCCCAGTCCAGCAGCGTCCGCCCGGCCCCGTGCAGGAGCAGCAGGGGCAGGCCGTCACCACCGTGATCCCGTACGGCGAGCTCGACTCCGTCGGGAGCGGAAACGAACAGGTCCTCGGTGCCATGCGCAGACGTCATGCCAGCACGCTAGACCGCCGAATCCGACTCAAGATCATCCGCTAGGACGTAGATTTCCCCGCCCCGCCCGGCCCATAATGGACTTACCCCACTTGCCGAACCCGCCCACTCGGTGGAAACAAGCGCGGATGCCGACGAGTGGTTCGGCAATTCACGACGCGATGACGCCTTACGGCCGTTCCTCGATCGGGCCCATTCCGCCGATTGCTCCGGCACCGGTCCGCTCATCGGCGCCGGCATCACCGAGCACCCGCGGACTCGGCTGTATGAGCGTGCCGGCGTTGGCGAGCGCGGAGACGACCATGGCCATCCGGAGCGGGGTCCGGAGCGGTCTTATCCGTCCCGGACCCCGCTCCGGATGGCCCACGTACCGGCGAGGCCGTGCCGCCCTGTACGCCCAGGCGCCCCCGGCCGTTCTACTGTGGTCCCCGCCCTGACGTCACTCCCCGGGGAAGTGCCAGGCAACCTCCAAACCCGGCTGCGCGGCCCGGAGGGGTCTCCTCTTACTGACGTCCTGCTGTCGCAGTGCGCACGCGATCAGGCCTCGTCCTCGGCCTCTCCGCTGTGGATGCGCTGGGCCAGGTCCCACAGACTCAAGCCATCCGACTGAAACCAGCGAGCCGTTCCCTGATTGGCCACGGGGCGCTCGTCCCAGTCGGCATCCGCCCACATCTTCGAAACCAGCCCGGACGGCGAGTACTGCTGCTCGTCGTACGCCCAAAGGATCGGCTTGGTCCGGTGATTGACCCAGGTCGCCTGGCGTCGCCTTTCGTCTTCGACAAGCCACTCTTCCATGGCTTCACGCTCGGGTTCGTTCAGGGCTACGTACCGGAGGGGTGCTCCGCCCTTGATGACACGCCGGTCGACCAGGAGCGGCACGGTGTTCGGACGACGCGGCTTGCGCTCCTTCGCAGGCGGCGCGGGAACGGCGACACCATCGGCCAGGTCACCGAGGACATGCTTCGCCAGCTCTCGACATGTCTCCGCGGTCTGGAAAGCCGACCTGATCTGCGGACGCGGTCCGTGACGAGTCACGATCTGATGCGTCAGCCGACGCACCAGATCGGGTACGAGAGCGGGGATTTTCTCCAGGACCTCGCTGTCCCAGTCGAAGTCAGGGTCATCGATGCTTGTGGCACCAAGATGCTGAAAGAGCAGGTGGGTGACGAGAAATCCGCCGTGCTCCGCGGTCGCCGCCTCGCGACTGTTCTGGCCACTGCCCAGTTCGTAGACCGCACTCCGTGCCGCGCGCAACGTGAGCACGGAACGCCACACCTTCTGCGGAGAGGGTTCGCGATGGAATAGCACGGTGTGGCTGCCCTTGGGCCCCTGCTCCCAAAGATTCTCGGTGGAACTGGCAGCCCGGGCGGCCTGTTCTGCATCCGGGTGCAGGCAGGCGAGGGCAAGGGCGAGTTCGTCCAGTGAGCAACCGGTCTCGGGCGCAGCGACCGGCTCACCCCGTTTGATCACGTACTGCTTGCGCAGTTCGGCACGCAGGTTGGCTTTGATCGCCTGGTGCACAGGTTCGAGCGCGACGTGATCGCGCTGCTCAATGGCGTTCTGCCGGTTCGCTGCCTGCGAGACCTGCACGCCAAATTTCCGGTCCTCGTAAGTATTGATGACCTTGATGCTCAGAGTGGCATGGGCGGCGGCCTCGCCGTCATCGTGCATGGCTCTGGCGACAGCCCGTACCGTCTGAGCGCCGTTGACGATGCTCGCCCCGGTCACGGCTAGAGTGGTCGGCCTGCTCTGCGGTGCCTTGGCACTGTCGTGCTTCGCCGTGAGCGAGTCGCAAATCATGGTAATGCCGTTGTTCAGGTGCCAGAATTTAGTGGGATCGGACGTAAGGGTCTGACCGATCTCCGCATTGGTGACGGTGGTCCCGAGCGGAGCCCGGAGATTCTGCTCGAACAAATCGGTGCCGTTCGCCTCGTACCACTCGGCGACGCTCTCGGCGGAAACCGTGCCCTGATAGGCCTCGAGCGGTCCCTTCTGCTGGTACCAGTCGTCAAGGCGTACCTCCAGACAGATCGGCTCGGGCCGGAGATCCGCATGGACCTGGTCATGGAAGTCTGCGGCGTACAGCACCTCCACACTCAATCGAGCGCCGTGCTTGTTGAACTCGTATAGAGCGTTGTCGAGAACCTCGCGTGCAGGCGGAGAGGGCTCCACTGTTCCCATCAGCGCGATGACCAGGGTGGCTCTTTCGTTGACGATGAACGGCCTGGACTCCAGGGCAAGGGCGCCGGCACGCTGGTTGAACTGGTCGTACAGCTCGTTCTCGATCCGGTTCAGACCGTCCACCATCGCCTTGGCTGCGTCCACATCGAAGGTCGCCGTGCCCTTGTCGCTCCACTTCGCCTGGACAAGAAGGGCCTGCTTGCTCTCCGGCAGTGGGGCGATGGCGTCCAACCCCTGGTCCGCGATGCCGTCCGTGACGAACCGGGCCGCCTCGGCCACGCTGCACTTGGCCACGCGTCGTACCGCGAGGGCTGCAAGGGCGCGGGAGAGGAAGCGCTGTTCGTAGTTCCCCCCGCGGAAGTGGGCGATGTCGCTGTCATCTATCACCCCGTCGAATGTCTCGTGAAGTTGCTCGCGCACCTGCGTGACCTGGCGAGGTGTGTCCGCCCCCGAGATGGCCATGGTCGGCTGCCTTTCCACTGGTGGTGTCTTGTTGCTGGCCTAGGCCCGCGTCTTGATCCCTGAGCCGTTGCCGCGTTGCCGGAGGCTGAAGTCCACGACCATCAATGCAATACCAGCTGTGTCGATCGTGGCGTCCACCCAGTCCAAGGCAACCTCGAAGGACACACCGCTCGCGCCAAACCAACCGTCGCGCACCAGCCGGGCGAAGTCGGTCGGTACCAGGTGCCGGGTGAGCGCGCCCACGGAAGGGCCTGAGAGACCGATCTCCACGGCGGCCGAGACCGCTGCGGCGACTTGGCCGTAGGGGTAAATCGCACCGGAGCTCGTCCGGTGCAGAGCGGCGGTGAAGGGCACCGGCTCATGAACCCGGAGAAAGAGAGGGTCGCCCAGCAAGCTGTAATCGTCGGCGCTCTGCCGGGCGCGTCTCGGAAGGCGGTGAACACGGCTGTGGAAATCATCCAGCCTGTGCCAGGCACCAGACGAAAATAGCCCGTTCGGGTCGGGACGCACATAGCGCAGCATGACGAACGTCTGAGTGTCGACATGATAATAGTAGGCGTCGAGGGAGCCTTCCCCGCCAGCCATCACCCGGCGATCGGTTATCGACGTGACTTCAAAGTCATAACTTCGGCTACCTACGCGACTTGCAAACGTCTGAACGACGGTCTCACCGATGCCACTGAACCTCGTCGCTGCCCACCCGCGGTTGTCGTCGAGCGTCGGCTGAACCACGGTCCCGGTAAGCCCACTGATAAAGGCTGCGTTGGCGGCCGTCTTGTTCCAAAGACGTACCTCCGAGAAGTCCTTCGGGGGCAACCCGGCAATCTTGGCGAAGAGCAGAAGAGCGTCGCGTTCATCACGCCAGCGGAGTTCCCCTTCGCTCCACCCTTCAGCGTCGTCGAGCAGAGGCATCAGCCTCTGGACTTCGGTCTCGACATCGGAGGAAATCCGCCGGAGGTTGGCGAACACGGTACCTACGCCGACTGTGACGGGGCCGCTTTCCGGTAACGACTTGGAGAGTGCGGCGCCTTGCTCGCCGCCGCCCCAGAGCCCTGAGACAGGCACCAGGCCTCGAAGGCTTCGCGCATGGGCGACGACGACCTTCCGGTCACGGTCGGTCTCATGAGCAGGTCGCACGATTCCCAGCCCCCAGACCCGCCTGAATTGCTCCTCGCCAGCTTCGTCACCCTGCTGGTCGGCAGAAGCGAGCAGAATTGCGAGATGTGGCTTGACCTCAGGCCAGTCACGGCAGGGTTGGGAGTAGGACCTTTCCTTGGCGTGGTCGGCATCGAGCAGACGAAGTAAGTCGTTGTCGGGGCGCAGAATTGCCAACCGCGGCGACCGCGTGGGAGACGGGAGATCTCCCCGTCTTGATTGTGCGAATGTCATCTACTCCCCCAAATCACCTGCCACCACACTGAGCCAAGCTCAGGGGAATGGTAGCGCGCCAGCTTCAGCTCCGGGCTTAGAGGATGTACCGGCCTCTATGAGAAAGCTGCTGGGCTGCCCCGCCCACGAGACATACAGCCCGTCCCGCGCCCGTGTACACGCCACGAACAGCAGACACCGCTCGGCCAGCAAGTCCGCCGCGTACTGCTTCGGGTCGACGTCGGCCGGGGTGAGCGCCCGAGGGTACGGCAAGACACCGTCTTTGACGCCGCTGACGGCGACGCAACGGTACTCGAGCCCCTTGAACGAGTGCATGGTGCCAACCTGTACGGCGTCAATGTCGGCAGGCGCGTCGCCGTGCAGGCGAACGGCCGAGATGCCCGCTGCGATGAGGACCCGCACTGCATTATCGCAGGTCTTGTTGAAGCGGGCGCTCACACCGATGTCCCGGGCGTCGATGCCCTGATCGAGCCAACCGCGGATGTGCGTGACGAGGGCATCCAGTTCAGCTGTTTCGGTGTCGAAGGCGCGGAGTTCGGGGCGGTTGCCGTGCAGAGCGGAGCGATAGCCGAGGAGGGTGTCGTTGCGGCTGTCGTCGGCGAGTTCTTCGAAGGAACGTCCCACCAGGAGCCCGGTTGACCAGCTAAGGATTTCGTGTGTGGAGCGGTAGTTCTTGCGCAGCTTGGTGGAACGGCCGGCGACCTTTATGCCGAGTGCACGCAGGGACACTTTGGTGTCGTAGATCCGTTGGTGAGGGTCGCCGGCGATGAACAGGTCATCAGGGCGATCGGGTGCCGCGGCACGCAGTAGGCGCCATTGGGCGGGGTGCAGGTCCTGTGCCTCGTCTACGACGATGTGGCGGTAGCGCGGCCCCTGCTCGGTGAGTTTGTCAGTGGCTTCGGAGCAGGTGCTGAGGTAGGTGCGCAGGTTGTCGGCGGCGAGGCGGCGGATGAATTCCTCCACGGCACGCCAGACCACGGGGCGGGCAGCGGTGGGCAGGCCGCTGCCGCGACCGACGCGGTCGCATCCTTCGTACGCTTCAAGGGTGCGCAGGTCCTGGGCGAGGATGACATGCTTGTACTCCTGGGCGAGGAACTGCGGGTTGCCGCTGTAGCCGGTCGTTTTCGCCGCTATCTGCCAACGTTCGGCCTCCTCTCTGGCCTTGAGGGCTCGCCTGGAGGTGGAGGTAACGCGGTTGGCGAAGGAGTCGACGGTCATGATGTCGACTCGTTCGCGCAATGCCTCGTCGTCGACGAGTGCCGCGAGACCTTGGCGCAGCGAAGAGACGAGGGCGTTGGTGTAGGTCGTGAGCAGGATGCTGTCGCCGTCGCGGAGGTAACGCAGCAGGTGACGTACGCGATGCAGGGCGACGACCGTCTTTCCGGTCCCCGGGCCGCCGGTGACCTGAGCGGGGCCGGAGTAGGAGGCCCGGTAGGCGACCTTGTGCTGGGAGGGGTGAAGGAAGACCCGCCACGCCGCGAACGGCTTGTTGAGAACATCGGTGAGTTCCTCCGAGCCGGTAACGAGGGCGATGCGGGTTCCGGTGCGGCGGATGGCGGTGGCGAAGTCCTCGGTGTCCACTGGCTGCAGTTCGGTGGCGGCTTCGGCCAGGCGTGGAGCCACGACGTCACGCCACACTTCCTCCACGGTGAACTCCATGGCGAGGTATTCCAGGACCTCCCGCTGGTCCTGCGGAAAGTGCGGGGCGAAGACCTCGAACTGCTCCAGGTTCGTCAGTACGCGGGCCTGCCGCAGGGTGGTGCCGTCAACGCCGAGAGCGAGCAGGTCGGAGTCGGAGTACTTGGCGAACAGGCGCCGGTCCGGTTCCGGTGCGATCTGCTCGTAGGCAGGGGTGAGTTCTTCGAGGGTAGTGAGGTCTCGGATCTCCACGGCGCGCGTGACAGTGTTGATGCTGGCCTTCTGTTTGCATGCCCAGGCGATCGCTTCGTCGTGTGGCATGACGCGCAGCAGCACGAAGGTGTCGCCGCTGTCGGGCGCGAGGACGACACCGCGGTGGCCCTGGTCGATGCGGATCGTACGGATGTGCCGCCGGTCCTTGGCCGACTTGAGGGTCTCCAGTTTCAGACCGGGGTCCTTGAACAGCTGGTCGAGGGTGAGCCGCTCGAACTTCTCCCAGGTTTCGAACACGCCTTTTTTTGCGCTGCCTTGAAGCTTCCCGAGCTGCTGGCAGAAGCCGATGTCGAAGGCAAGGTGCGGCATGGTGAACGTCTCCGAAGGGCTGTGGCGCGGGCAAGAGTGGTTCGTATGGCCTGCTCACGGCAGCGGGCAGCCTGGGCGCAGCAGGAGCGAGCGTCCTCGCTCGCGTGGCCTGGGGCCTGGGCACAGGCGTCGGCCAAGGCGTCGAGCTCAGGCACCCCGGCACGCTTCCCCGCGCGCCAGGGCGCTAGGTTCGACGAGCCGAACATCCCGAGGCCTCCCGCAACTCTCATTCCTCAGACAGGCCATATCTGATACGGTCCAGCGCCTCGGCGATCTCCTTGGTTTCGGCGTCGTCCGGACCGTAGACGACGCACATATCGGCGTGGAGCGGTTCGAGCATGGACTGGGCCTCGGCGAGCCGGCTCTCGGCGATCAGCAGGAAGCCGATGCTGCGGCGCAGGTCGATCGCCTCGTCGCTGGCGTCGCTCTCGATGCTGCGGACCTGACCGAGGATGGTCATGAATTGCTGAAGGGCGACGGTGACCTGGCCGAGTTCGGCTCGGCAGTGCGCGGCCTGGGTGCGGCACAGTCGTGCGTCTTCGCTCGTCGCCCCGGCAGTGCGGGCGTATGACGTGGCCAGGGCGTCGAACTCGGGCAGTGCCTGACGGTAGTCGCCTCCGAGGAACCAGATCGCGGCGCGTTGCTGCCGCAGTTTGAGGACCTCTGTGTTGTCGGTGCCCAGGGCCTGGGCCGCAGGAGCGATGATCTCGTTGAGTACCTCGGCAGCCTGGGCGAAGCGCTCCTCCTCAAGGAGTGCGTTCGAGTGGACGTACGCTTCCTTGATCTCCTCCTGGAGCTGCTCGGATACCGCAATGGGTGACTGGTACTGATTCGGATCGATGACGGTGGGTGTCGGCACGGCGGCCGGAGTAGTACGGCGGGGACGGGGGGCGAACGGGTGGCGGAATACCCCGGTCGGGTCGGGTACGCCGGCTGGTCCGGTTTCCCCGGCGGTCGGCGCCTGCCCGGGCGGAGGCAGGAAGGGCAGCAGCCTTTCGTAGACGGCCTGGGAGTCCGCAGGCCGTCGATCGGGCCGCTTGAGCAGCAGGTGCAGTACGAGCTCTTCGATCTCCGCCGGTACATCGGCACGCAGCTGCCGCAGTGGAGTGGGCGCGGCTTCCACCTGCTGCCGCATCACCTGGAAGTCACTGCCGGTGAAGATAGGCTGGCCGGACAGTAGCTCATACAGCACACAGCCGAGCGAGTACAGGTCGCTCTGTGGAGTGATCCTCCCGCCCTGCACCTGCTCGGGCGACATGAAGAAGCAGGTGCCGATCGGCCTGCCGGTCGCAGTCAGCTTCGTGACGTCAGTCCGCATGATCGAGGCGATGCCGAAGTCAAGGACCTTCACGGTGCCGTCCTGGGCTACGAGGATATTGCTCGGCTTCAGGTCGCGGTGGACGACAGGCACGTCGTGCGCGTGTGACAGCACGGTGCTCACCTGTGCAGCCACTGCGACGGCCCAGGAGACCGGCAGCGGATGTCCGGGGTGGATGTAGGTGCTGAGCGGAATCCCATCAATCAGCTCCATCACCAGATACAGCTGGTCGTAAGAGCCGTCGGGATCCAGCACAGCGTCGAAGACCTGAGGCACCCCGGGATGCTGGATACGTGCCGTGATCCTGGCCTCGCGACGGAACCTCTTGGCGAACTCCTCAGCCGCTTCGAGTGAGGTGACGGCGTCATCGCGCACCACCTTGACGGCGACGGCCCGGTCGAGAACCCGGTCGAAGCCCCGCCATACATTGCCCATGCCACCGTGACCGAACTGCTCAATGAGTTCGTAACGGTCGGAAATCACCCGAGGCGGCACCGTGCCCCCGTTGCTTCAGCTATACGTGACGGTTGAGCGCGTGCGCGCACGCGAGAGCTCAGTGTGGCTGCCATGGCGATCACCCGTCCAGCCTGAGGCCGGCGCCCAGCGGCGTTGTGGCCGAATCTCATCAACCTGGCCACAACTCCGCGTCGACAGCCACCTGCCTATTCCTCCACGCCTTCCTCCCGACGGATCATCCGCCAGGCGGCCCGACGCGCGCTGCGGTTGAGCGAGCTGCGGAAATCCGGATCGGCGGATCCGAAGTACCGCTTCCCGAGGTCCGCGGTCACCGTGACGTGATCCATCATGTTGTCCTCGAAGACCTCATTGAAGACATGGCCGAAAGCCTCCTCGGTGTCGTTGCCCACGGCGGCCTGGCGTACTCGCCTGTCCTCGACCGTCTTCTGGTAGGCGGGCAGCACGTCCTGCTCGGTGAATTCGGTGCCGAACTTGTCGTTAAACTTGTCGATCAGCTCAGAGAGCAGCGACCTGTCCTGCTCCTTCGCGGCCCCCGATCCGTCGCCGAGTCCCCTCAGCGTCGCCGTCCCCTCGGAGGTCAGGCTGATGTCGTGTTCACCGGTCTTCTGTACCCGCATGTGGGTCAGGTCGACCTCGCCTATGTCCACGCCGCCGTCCTGGCGGCGCGGCAGACGGTTGAGCAGGTGCCGGCCGAAAAGGTGCAGCAGTTCCAGATCCGCGTCGGGGAACCCCATGATCTGGGCCATGAAGCCGTACTTGCGGATGAAGTCCGAGAGATTGGCCCGAAAATCCTCCGCCTCCTCCTGCTGGTCCTCGTCCTCGCTGTCGAGAAGCTGGGTGAAACGCTCGCAGGCCGGATCCGTGTGCCGGTACAGCTCGGCGTGCAGCCGTTCCCACTTGGCCGCGCTGCCGGCCGACTGCTCCTGCGCCGCCAGATACGCCTTAGCGAAAGCCCGCATCTCGGCCTCGACGAGAATCGCGGCGCGCATGACCTTGCCCTGCACCGTGTACAGCATGTTCGGGTCGCTCGGCAGCGTCTCGGCGTCCTCGAAGTACGGGACGAAGGACTCCCGGATCTCCTCGGCGTCGTTGACAAAGTCGAGGACCGCCAGGTCCGCCTGGGACTTGCGCTCGCAGGTGCGGTTGAGCCGTGAGAGCGTCTGCACTGCCGAGATGCCGCCCAGCTTCTTGTTGACGTACATCGTCGTCAGGAGAGGCTGGTCGAAGCCGGTCTGGTACTTCTCAGCAACGACCAGGATGCGGTACTCCTTCTTGGCCCCCGTCACACCGCGCCGCGCGCTCTTGTCGTCGGCCCGGGTGTACGCGAACGCCTTGGGCAGCGCGCCCTCCGACAGACCACCGTTCTCCTGCGTCTCGGTGGTCTCCTCACCGTCGTACGACAGCGAACCGGAGAAGGCGACGAGCACGCCGATGTCCTCGTAGCCCGAGCCACGGTCACCGATGTACTTCTTGAGCGCACGGGCCATCTGCACGGCGCTGTACCGGGAAGCGGTCACGACCATGGCCTTGGCCCGGTGGCCGAGCTTGGGCTCGGTGTGGGTCTTGAAGTGCTCGACGACGACCTGCGCCTGCTGGGCGACGGTCCACTCGTGCGTGAGCGCGTACCGGGCGAGCAGACCATTCGTCTTCGAAGGGGGGACCTCGCGGTCGTCCGGGTTCTTGTTGACCAGCTTCCAGTAGGTGTCGTAGATGACATAGTTCTTCAGCGGGTCGAGGATGAACCCCTCCTCGATGGCCTGCCGCATCGAGTACGTGTGGAAGGGCCGGTACACGGTCCGGTCGCCCGACTCCGTGAGCGTGCCGAACAGTTCCAGCGTCTTCGACTTCGGGGTCGCGGTGAAGGCGAAGTAAGAGAGGTTGGCGCTGCGGCCGCGGTCCTCGGCGGCCTTCTTGAGCTTGGCGTCGGTGTCGAGGTCCGCCTCGACCTCGCTGGTGCCCTCGTCCTCGTCGTCAGCGTCGAGGCCCAGGTCGCGCAGGGCCTTCCGTACGTCCTTGGCGGCGTCGCCGGACTGCGAGGAGTGCGCCTCGTCGATGATGATCGCGAACTTGCCGCCGCGGATCTCGGTGGACTCGCGCCGCAGGTAGTCCAGCAGCGCGGGGAACGTCTGGAGCGTCACGATGACGATCTTCCCGGTCTCCCGCGACAGCGCCTTGGCGAGCTGCTCGGATTTCGAGCCGCCCTCCCGGCCGATCTTCACGACGAGCCCGGCGGTCTGCTCGAAGCTGCCGACCGTTTCCTGGAGCTGGCGGTCCAGAACGGTGCGGTCGGTGATGATGATGACCTTGTCGTAGACCGGCTTTCCGGGCTGCAGACCGTTCTTCTCGACGGCCTCGGGGTCGAGGACGGCAGGGTCGGTGTGGGTGTGCAGCGAGGTGAGCCGGTGCGCGAGCCAGGCGAGAGTGTTCGACTTGCCCGAGCCGGCGGAGTGCATCACTAGGTAGTCACGGCCCGCGCCGTACGAGGCGACGGAGGCGGTGAGTTCGCGGACGGCGTGCCACTGGTGGAAGCGCGGGAAGATGACCGACTTCTTGGTCCGGCCGTCGCTCGTCCTCTCCTTGTGGACGTGCACGAACCGTTCGAGCAGGTCGAGCCAGTTGTCCCGCTGCCAGACGGTCTCCCAGAGGTATGAGGCGGCGTACGACCCCGGAGCGGCCTGGGAGGAGGGGTTGCCGGCGCCGCCTGGCCGACCCGGCCCATCGGAACCAGTATTGAACGGCAGAAACCGGGTGCGCTCACCGCACAGTTCGGTCGTGACGGACACCAGGTCCGGGTCGACCGCGAAGTTGGCAACGACTCGCCGACTGAAGATCGGCTCGCTGGCATCGCGGAAGCGGCGGTACTGCTCCTTGGCCTGCTCCACACCCTGCCTGGTGAGCGGGTTCTTCAACTCGGCGGTGGCAACGGGGATTCCGTTGAGGAACAGCGTCAGATCGAGACGGTTGCCGCGGTCGGCCTGCTTGGTGGCGTACTCCAGCTCTCGAACGAGGGTGAGACGGTTGCTGTTGTAGTTGCGCAGGATCGACTCGGACTCGACCAGGGACGGCTTGAAGTACGCCACCCGGATCCGGACGCCCTTATCCTTCACGCCGTTGCGAAGGACGTCGACTAGCCCGTCGGTGGCGATGGCCTGGTCGAGGCGCTTGGCGAAGCCACGCTGGGCGGCGTTCCGGTCACCGCCGTAGTACGCGACGACCTCTTCCCATTCGCTGGCCTGGGTGGCACCGATGAAGGTGAAGAGCTGGTTGGTGTCGAATCCGAGCTCGGGGCGGTAGTCGGCGGGGCTCGTCTCTGCCCAGCCACGCTCGAGCATGGCGGAGACAATGGCGTCACCGAACACGGATTCGTGGTGGATGGGGCTCATTGCTTCACTCCGTCCGTTACGTTACGTCCGCTGGCGGTGGAGACGTCGAACTGTCCGGTTACGGCGGCAGTGATGAGAGCCTGGCGACGTTCGACCAAGAGAGACAATTGCCTATCCAATTTACGCCCACATCGATGTGAAGCGATTTGATTGCGCTCAATTTCGTCGGCAATAGAAGCCTGTTCAGCGGCGGGAGGGTTCGGAACTCTCACTGATGCAACCTGGCCCTCGCTAATCGACGGAACCGGTCCAGGATTCATCAACTGGGCCAAGTCGAGGAGTTTGAGGAGGTACCCCCAATACCTGTAGTCGCCACAGGAGAACGAGATCGCGCGAACATTATCATCAATAACACAGTTGCGTGTCGTGACAGTTCTCCGATTCAGCAGAAGTGCGGCACCCACACGGGCATAAAGAATGGCCCCCGGGGGGACGATTCGCGCTCCTAGATCTCTGGCTACCGTACGAGTGACCCAGTTTTCCGCCTTGCCGAGGTTCCCAATCTCGTCCGCCTTCGAAAAGTCACCAACTTTAATGAATGGGAAGTCGCCGGATTCGCTGCCCTGATATTCGTGCGGGAAAGTTGTCCCCATGGTGAATCTTGCAACTCTATTGATGATCGGCGACTCCCAGCGGCTGGGGACGTACCCCAGCCAATCGATCATCTTCCGGTCGGCGTGCTCGGTGACGTCACCAGTCACCAGTTTGCGAACGACGGCGTCAAATCGCTCGTTAAGTAGAGTGCGCTGCCTTTGGCGAAGTCGTACTAGGTGGTCAATCTCCGAGGTTTCAGCGTCGAGGAATTCGGCGATGCGGCGCTGCTCCTCAGGCGACGGCAACCACATACGGTACTCGGAGAGGAGTTCCCATGAAGTGCGAGGCATCTTGCTGCCGTATGCCGTAGTGTTAGCCCATTCCAGCCATGGATGAGAAAGGGTGACGTAGCTCAGGAAACGCGGGTCAACCTGCTTGTTTGGTCTCAGGACTAGCAACTCACCCGTTGCAGTTGCTGAACTCCGAGGAAGGTACGACTTGGCCAAGTAGGGCCGGAGCTTACTAAACAGCACATCCCCAGCATGGTGGGTCACGCTATCATGCGCCGCCTTTAGCGGAATCTCACTTACAGCGAGCTTTCCCGTGCCACCCTCGATATCTTCCAATCCGATGAAAGGGCGAAGTGAACCGTCCGACTTCTCAACTGAGTTCTGGACGACAGATTTCACCCGAACCTTGCTCATTCGGTCACCTCGCCCAGCAGCTCCTGAATCTCTGCCTCCAGCGACTTAAGTTCCGCGTCGATTTCAGCCAACGGCCGCGGCGGCTCGTACACATAGAAGTGCCGCGTGAACGGGATCTCGTACCCCACCTTCGTTTTCTCATGGTCGATCCACGCGTCCGGCACATGCGGCAGCACCTCGCACTTGAGGTACTCCTCGACGTTCTCCTCCAGCGGCACGTTCTCGTAGTCCCGCAGCTCCGGGTCTGGCTCGATCGCGCCGCCCTTCAAATTCTGCACCTCGCCCTCCGGGTCCCGGACACCCACCGCGTCCCGCAGCGCCTTGTTGAACGGCGTCCCCGTCGGCCAGGTCAGCCCTGCCTCGACAACGGCGGCCTTCAGTGCGACCCAGGCCTCGCTCTTGGTCACCCACTGCTGTCCGATCAGCACCCGCAGCGCCTCGATGAACTCGGAACCGTAGGTCAACTTCTGGACCGGCTTCGACGCACCGAGCGCCGTCAGCGCCTCCTCCGTCACTTCAAAGCGCAGCTTCAGCGGGCGCTCCACCGTGATCCGGTGGTAGCCGAAGTCTGCGTTCTTGAAGACTTTGACCTTGCTGTGCAGCGGGTGCTCAGCGTTCGCGGCAGCATCGAGGGCCTCGGCGTACAGGCCGGTCAGTTCCTTGATCTGGGCCTCGGTGATGTACTTCCGCTTGTCGCCGAGGGACTTGCGCATCTTCGCGAAATGCTGGCGCGCGTCGAGGAGCACGACCTTGCCCTGGTGGCCCTTGGACTTCCGGTTGGTCAGGATCCAGAAGTACGTCGAGATGCCGGTGTTGTAGAAGATCTGGTCGGGCAGAGCGACGATGCCCTCCAGCCAGTCGTTCTCCAGGATCCACTGGCGGATCTTGGACTCGCCGGACTCCGCAGCGCCTGTGAACAACGGGGAACCATTGAAGACGACCGCGACCCGGCCGCCGCCCTTGAAGCGGCCAGGTTCGCCCGAGGCGGCGTCGCCCGGCACCCATTCGGCCGGCCGCATTTTGGAGAGCATGTGTTGCAGGAAGAGCAGCGAGCCGTCATTGATGCGCGGCAGGCCGGCCTCGAAACGGTTGTCGCCACGTCCCGTCTCGTGCTCGGCCTCGACCTCGTCCTTGACCTTCTTCCACTCCACACCGAACGGCGGGTTGGCGAGGACATAGTCGAACTTCGCACCCTTGTGGCCGTCGTCGCTGAAGGAGTTGCCGAATTTGATGTTCTCAGGATCCTGCCCCTTGATCATCAGGTCGGACCGGCAGATCGCCCAGGACTCGGCGTTGAGCTCCTGCCCGAACACCTTCACGGTCGCGTCCTTGTTGAGCTCCCGGATGTGCTCCTCGGCGGCAGTGAGCATGCCGCCGGTTCCGCAGGCCGGGTCGAGGACCGTGCGTACGGTGCCAGGGAGGGTGAGCGCGTCGTCGTCCGGGGCAATGAGGAGGTTCACCATCAGCTCGATGACCTCGCGTGGTGTGAAGTGTTCACCGGCGGTCTCGTTGGACTGCTCCGCGAAGCGGCGGATGAGCTCCTCAAAGATGTAACCCATCTGGTGGTTGGAGATCACCACCTTGGGCCTGCCCTTCTCGTCCAGGACAGGCTTGCCCTCCTCGTCGAGCTCGACCGGGCGCAGGTCCAGGTCCGCGAAGAGGCCCATCACCTCGTACAGCAGGTTCGCGTTGTCGAGCTTCTTGATCTGGCGGGGGAACTCATACTGCTCCAAGACTTCCTGGGCGTTCAGCGAGAACGAGCCGATGTACTCAATCAGGTGTTCGGCGGCGTGCCCGGCGTCGCTCGCAATCTTCTTCAGCGTGTACGTGCTGGTGTTGTAGAAGCTCTGGCCGGAGGCTCGTCGGAGCCAGCGGCTGGCGTCGATGTCCTCGTTGTCTTTCAGTTCCTCGTACTTCGCGATCACCGTGTCCTTGGTGGGCTCCAGAACGCATTCCAGGCGGCGGAGCACGGTGAACGGCAGGATGACCTTGCCGTACTCCGACTGCTTGTAGTCACCGCGCAGCTTGTCGGCGACGGACCAGATGCGGCCCGCCAGTGCCGTGTGCTTGCTGTTGTTCAAGAGGTTCCTTCCGCTGGGCCCGCCGGGTGATTCAGAAGGCGGTTGGTGAAGTTGTCCGAGTGCGAGGATGCGCTAAGAGCGCTTGTCAGGTCAGGGGGTTGAAGAAATGTCCATGGTCGCCGGCAGCAGCGCCCCGCCGGTCAGCCCCGATCTGAGTGCTCGAGTGGTGTCAGTGGCCAGTTGTGCTGTACGGGTCGCGGTCGCCCGAAGCTGATGGAGGTGCCGGAAGGCATCGCCATACTGGCGTTGTTCCACCAGCGGAAGCAGCGGGACGCGCAGGCGGCGGGCGTCGACGCGCATGATAGTGCTGCCCGTGGCGACACTGTGGACGTTCTCCTCGGCCGCGAGGAAGCCCGCGAGAAACCATGGGTCCAGGCGCTCGGGGTCGGGCCGAAACAGCCACAGGTTCGGACCGAGCAAGCTGCCCGCGTCCCGGTCGTCCGCGACTCGGAATTCGCCGCCCGAACCGTGCCCGTGCAGCAACTCCGGCACTAGTACGTCCCCTTGCCGGATCTCGGGCGCACCGGCACGGGGAGCGTCATCGGTGCTTCCGGACGCGGGAAGCCCTGAGGCGACGTCACGGGCCATGAGAACGCGACGCCCCGTGGCGTCCTCGGGGGGCAGGGGCGGGGCGCCGCGTGTGCCCGTCGCGCGGGTGGCGCGTCCGGAACCGGGCGTGTGATGCACGGTCAGCGCCGCTCCCCGGGTCAAGTCGGCCACGGTCGCGGTACGCCAGGTACGGGGCGCCTCGCCGGCGGGTGACCAGGCCTCTCTGCCGCTCAGGTCGACCAGCGTGGTGACAGCCCGGTCCAGTTCGGTCACCGACCGGCGTACGCGTTCAGCGAAGTGCGGTGGACTGACGACGACGGCGGCGGTCCGTGTGTGGCGGGCAGGAGTCAGGTCCGTGACGTCGTCGAGGAGGTCGACGATGCCCACCGCGTGGGCGACGCCCGGCTCGGAGTCGAAGTGCTCCGGATCGGCGGCGAAGGCGCGCCAGTACCGTTCGACGGTCTTGCGGAGCCCGTCCCCGCCAGGCTTCCTGGAGTCCGCGGCCCCGACCGCGCTGCCGCCGGACGCAGAGTTTCCCGCCGTTGAGCCCGTCGCGGCCGCGTCCACGAACAACACTGTCGAAGTCTCCGGCCCGTCGTGCTCAGGACGCCGCAATACCCAGATGTGCAGTCCGACATGCAGCGGTGGTGCAAGCCCCGCGGGCAGCGCCACGACGGCCCGCACCGCTCCACGGCGCACCAGCTCCGCGCGGATCCGACGCCCCGATGCGCGCTCCGCGATCCCCGGCGGCAGGGCGAGAACGGCGTAACCGCCCGGCGCCAGGTGCGCGAGACAGTGCTGTACCCAGGCGAGCTCAGGCTCACCCTTCGCGGGTACGCCGTAAGCCCAGCGTGCGTCGTACGCGAGCTCGTCGTGCCCCCAGTCGCGGTCGCCGTACGGCGGATTGCACAGCACGGCCTCGGCTTCGAGATCCGGAAAAGCGTCCTGCCGCAGACTGTCGCCAACCTCGACCCGCACCGCCATAGCGGTCGGCGAGGCGAGGATGCCTAGACGCGCCACGCCCTGCCGCGCCTGTGCCAGGACCACGTCCTGCCCGTACAGCTCCTCCGCTCCTCGTTCGGCCGCAGCGGCGAGAAGCCCGCCTGAACCGCACGCCGGGTCGAAAACGCTCTTCGGGTATGTGCCGCCCTCGCCGCCGACCACCAGGTTCGCCATGAGGTCGCCGAGCACGCCGGGAGTGGCGTAGATCCCGCGCGCCCCTGTGTCGGCAGGGGCCCGTTCAGCCAGTACGTCGAGCGCGGCAGGGCCGCCAGCCTCCCGTACACACCGCACCAGAGTTCGCAGGACAGCCGCGTCGTCCGAGTTGAACTCGGGCGCGCTTCGCCCTCCGGCATGGGTCCGTACCGCTTTCTCGACTCCCTGCACCAGGGCTTGGTCCGAGAGCGCAAGCATCTTGTCCTGGCCGGCCACCCCGATCCGTACCGCGGCGAGGACCGCGAAATTCAGGCGTCCCGCCAGCTCATCCCCGGTCGCACGCCTGCGCAGCTCCGCCTTGAACGCGTCCAGAGGCGATGCAGCCGGTAGCTGCCCGCGTGCCGCCAGCCAGGCCTCCACCTCGCGCACGTCGTAGGCGGGGCTCGCCTCCGTCCCTCCCACCGGAGCGGGAAAGTCGGCGTGCCGACGGCGCCAGTTGCTGACCGTGGCCCGCGTGACATCAGCGAGACGTGAGATGTCTGCGGCGGTCACCAATGTCGGCGGATCGGATTGCTGGGGCATCGGAACGTCCTGTCAGCGGCTGGAAAAGGGGACTCCTTCACTGCCTCCACTGTACACAGCTCGACGATCCACATCAATTGTTTGACAGGGCTTTCACTCTTTGCTTCTCTGGTAGTGCTTTCACTAGCGGTGGCCGTCGTAGCCGCCAGTGCCATGCAGATCCATCCCAGAAGGCAAGGTTCCGTCATGTCCACTCCTCCGTGTCAGGTCGTCGAAGCAACCGGGGCGCCGCACCTGTGGAAAGCGCTACTTCCAGGACTGACTCAGTGCGGAGCTCGCCACCGCGGGCATCCGTTACGGCGGCGGGTGTCGAAGCACGCCGACCCTGAGGGCACGTACGACTGCCCAGTTTGCTCTGGGTGGCATCTGCCCCCGAAGGTGCTTTGGCCCGCATGTGACCCGGTCACCGAGCCTGCGATACGGGCTCGCAACCTCGTGCGTATCCGCGAACGCCAGGTCTCGCGCTGCGTGGCCGACCACCGGGTGGAGCACAGCCAGGGCCCCACCTGGAGTGAACTGGCCGGGGCTCCCTCCTGGACGGCCAGCCAGGGCGCACACGCTGTCCGCTAACTCACCGACCAGAGCTGCCTCGCCTCCGGGTCGCGAACCCCACTCTCTGCGGTCTGACCACCGCGTCCCTCCCCCGCCAGACCTCATCCCGATACCCGTACGGCACACCCGTGTTATCGCATCTCGCGCGCCAACCGCCTGGAGGTTTGTATGACCGTTCGCACCCACGCCCGCACCGTCTACCAGCTTCCCGGCGTCGCCCCGACCGTCGAAGCGATGTTGGAGACCGTCGACCAGAAGTGCCTGCACACTCCGGGCACCGTCCTGGAGGTTTCCGCACGGGAGGATCCGGTTCAGCAGATCGCCGTCATCGTCCCCAACGACAGGGAGCAGGTGGGGTGGGGCGAGGTGTTCTCCATCGGCTACGGAGCCTCCTTCACCATCCCCTCGCGGCGGCCTGCCGCCCTCCACCTGCTCGCCGTCGACGGCATGGTGTACGCCCTGGGCTCCGACATGGGCTATCGGATGCTGGAGCAGTCACACGTCAACAAGCGGTTCGGACTCGCGTTCGTGATGCGTGCCGGGGACCCGAACCAGCTGCGGGGATTCGTGGCCCGGTCGATCGGCGAGGCACGTACCGACATCGCGCTGACGCCCGCAGGAAAGCCGGCGCTCAGCCTGGCCATCCGCGAGTACGCCCAGCACGTCGACCGGCTCGGTGCCTACCTCAAGAACCTCAAGCTCACCCGGTCGCGGCTCGGGCGCGTGGAACAGTTCAGCGCGGACGGCGGCGCGGGGTTGCGCATCCCCCTCGGGGTCGAGCGCGAGGACCTGATCGCGGACCTCCGTGAGATCGGTCGCGTGCTGCGGGACGAAAAGCCGCAGCCGGAGCTGGAGTTCGCCGAACACATCACGCCCGTCAAGGATGCTGCGACCCTCGAACTCCTCGACACCGCCCTGGACACGGCCCTCGGTGAGCCTGCCGGCGACCGGATCGTCTCCGCCGTTCCCGCAGAGATCTGGCAGCTGTACCAGATGGCCAGCATGTTTCATATCAGGGTCAAGAGCAGCGAGCCTGGTCACCGTGACGACTTCGACCTGCCCTATCTCCTCAGCCGTGCTCGGGTGCAGCGTCAGGGAATGCGCCTGGGTGCGCTGCGCGCAGGGACGGTGACGGGGTACCGCTACCCCCAGCGGGGTGGCCAGGAGCAGCTGTTCACCACCTCCGCCCTGCGCTGGATCGAGGCCCAGATTTCCCTCGGATCGCGACGGTTCTGCCTGACCGACGGCGAGTGGTACGAGCTCGGCGCACGCTTCGTGGATCAGGTCCGCGCAACCATCGCCAGGCTTTTCCAGCCCTCGCCGTCAATGGAATTGCCTACTTGGTACAAGGGCCAGACCGAGCGTCAGTACAACGAGAGCGTCCCCGATACCCACCCGCATCTGCTCTGCATGGACCGCAAGAACGCCCACAACCCGCTCGGCCCCAGCCAGAGCCGATTCGAGGTCTGCGACCTGCTCACCGAGGACGGCACTCTGATCATGGTCAAGCCCGCCCACGGCGGCTCCGGCCCGCTCAGCCACCTGTTCAGCCAGAGCATCGTTGCTGTGCAGCTGCTGCAGAACGCGGAGGTGCGCCGCCAGTTCACCGAGCGCGTCGCTGCAGAGAGCAAGGGCGGCATCCTCTTGCCTGCTGACTTCATGCCGCACCGCGTCGTCTTCGCCATCAAGCTGGGCAACGGGTCCACGCTGACCCCGGAGACCCTGTTCCCCTTCTCCCAGGTCACCCTCGCCCAGACCGCGCGGACCCTGGAACAGGCCGGTATCGCTGTGGAAGTGATCGGCATCCCGGAGTCTCAGGAGAAGCGCCCGCCTAGGGCAGGTTTCACGGCAGCGGCGTAGTCCCGCCGACCAATCCCGTATTTCACATCCGTCGCGTGACTCGTAGCGCCCCAACTGCTCGGTCCGCTGAAGGACCAGGCGCCCGGGCCGGCTCCCACCCTCCCAGCACACCCCACCATAGGCAGCGCCCCCGTTGCACAAACACGCGGGAACCCCGAGAACACCCCGGACCAGCCGGGCACACCCTCCACCACGGCAAACAGCCCCGCCCGGATAAGCCCCAGGTCAGGGCCGAAAAAGCAGACGAGCCGAGCTATACGCCGGGTTCAGCCCCAGCACAGGAGCCCACCCACATCCCAGCACGATCCCAGCACGGAAAAAGCAAGGGGCCCGGCCCGGACCCGAAGGACCAGGCCCCTTCCGGGCTACGCGTCCGGCAGCCGAAGCACGCTAAGCGACAGTTCCGCTAAACATTGAACCGAAACTCCACCACATCCCCATCCCGCATCACATAATCCTTCCCCTCCATACGCGCCTTCCCCGCCGCCCGGGCCTCCGCCACCGATCCCGTTTCCACCAGGTCCTCGAAGGAGATGACCTCGGCCTTGATGAAGCCCTTCTGGAAGTCGGTGTGGATGACGCCGGCTGCTTCGGGGGCCGTGGCGCCCTTGTTGATGGTCCAGGCGCGGGTTTCCTTGGGGCCGGCGGTGAGGTAGGTCTGGAGGCCGAGGGTGTTGAAGCCGACGTGGGCGAGGGTGGCGAGGCCGGGTTCTTGCTGGCCTACGGACTGGAGGAGTTCGAGGGCCTCGTCCTCGTCGAGTTCGGCGAGGTCGGCTTCGAGCTTGGCGTTGAGGAAGATGGCTTCGGCCGGGGCCACCAGGGCGCGCTGTTCGGCCTTGAAGTCCTCGTCGGTCAGCTCGTCCTCGTCGACGTTGAAGACGTAGAGGAAGGGCTTGGTGGTGAGGAGGTGGAGGTCGTGGAGGAGTTCCGAGCGCTCGGAGCCCTGGACGATGCCCTGCGAGAAGAGCGTGTCACCCTTCTCCAGGATGGCCTTGGCCTCCTCGACGGCCTTGACCTTCGGTGCGACGTCCTTCTTGATGCGCGACTCCTTCTGGAGGCGCGGCAGGACCTTCTCGATGGTCTGGAGGTCGGCGAGGATCAGCTCGGTGTTGATGGTCTCGATGTCGTCCTTGGGCGAGACCTTGCCGTCGACGTGGACGACGTTCTCGTCCTTGAAGGCGCGGATGACCTGGCAGATCGCGTCGGACTCGCGGATGTTCGCGAGGAACTTGTTGCCCAGGCCCTCGCCCTCGGAGGCGCCGCGGACGATGCCCGCGATGTCGACGAAGTCGACGGTGGCGGGGAGGATCTTCTGGGAGTCGAAGATCTCGGCCAGCTTGGCGAGGCGGGGGTCGGGGACGCCGACGACGCCGACGTTGGGCTCGATGGTGGCGAACGGGTAGTTGGCCGCCAGCACGTCGTTCTTGGTCAGGGCGTTGAACATGGTCGACTTGCCGACATTCGGCAGACCGACGATTCCGATCGTGAGCGACACGGTGGCGACTTCCCGGAGAGGATGCGAGTGGACTGGGCGACGGTACGTACGGCCCGCTGCGGGACCGGGGCGGCCGTAGGCGCCGTACGGTCCGTGAGGACCGGTCGTCCAGTCTACGGGGCACAGGTGGGGGCCGGGCGGGGGCGGGTGTCCGTACGCTGCGTTACGGCCGTGGGGTGATTTGTACGCCGAATGGTCCGGTCAGGTCAGTCAAAACGCGTGTCCTGTAACCGGTTGATCGCACTTGGCGGCCTACCGTTGCCGGGTGGAGCAACACAGAGCGCGCAGCCCTCAGCACAGTCCGCCCCGGACCGGCCGTCCGGCAGCGGGCCAGGACGCACGGCTCCCCCGCCCCGCGGACGCCGTGCCGCCGAACGCTCCGGGTGCCCGGGACGCCCTGAACGCGGCGGGCACCCCGGGAGCCCCACGGGCCCCGGGCGCCCCAGGTGCCCCGCGTGGGCCGGGAGCGGGCGGGTTCGGCGAGGAGAGTGCGACCGTCTACCGTGTCCGCGCGCGCCGGCGCGGGCCGCTGGCTCCGCTGGGGGCGGCGGTCGACCGGCTGCCCGCGCCCCGGCTCACAGGCCTGGGCTGCGGCCTGCTCGGCACCCTCGTCCTGTTCGTCTTCGCCTTCTTCGACCGGCTGCTGTTCGGCAGCGCGCCCATGGCCTACGGGGTCTTCTTCGTCCTGGTGAGCGTGTGCGCCGGGTTGTGGGTACGGCCGTACGACCTGATCACGGCGCCGGTCGCGCTGCCCATCGCGTACGCCGTGGGGGCCGTACCGATCAGTCACGACACGGGCGGGTTCGGCGGGCTGCTGATGGGCGTCTTCACGGTGCTGGCGACGCAGGCGGGCTGGCTGTACGCGGGGACGCTGGCCTGTGCGCTGATCGTCTTGGTGCGCAAGGCGGCGGCCCTGGCGCGGCGGCAGGCCGAGCGGCACGCGGAGCGACAGGCCGAGCGGCACGCGGAGCGTGCGGCGGGACGGGCTCCGGGCCGGGGGCAGGCCGCGGGAAAGTCGGCGGGCCCCGTGCCGGAGGGCGGGCGCCGGCGGGTGGAGCAGGGGCCCGGTCCGGGGCCGGGGCAGCGCCCGGGACTGGCCCAGGGAGCGCGCCGCCCCAGCCGTACGCCCGGACAGGCCGCCGGCCAGCGGGCGGGCCAGGTCAGGGATCGGCCGGCCAGCCGACCTGCGACGTAGCCGCGTCCGCGGCGTCGGGGGCGGTGGCCACCGGGCCCGCCGACGCGCCCGCGCCGGCGGGGGCCGCCGCACCGTCCCGGGACGCGGCCTGCGCGGCCATCGCGGCGCCCACGATGCCCGCGTTGTTCTGCAGCTGGGCGGGCACGATCTCGGCCCGGATCCCCTCGATCAGCGGCAGGAACTTCGCCGCCTTGCGGCTGACACCGCCGCCGATCACGAACAGCCGGGGCGTGAAGAGCATCTCCACGTGGGCGAGGTACTTCTGCACGCGGTGTGCCCACTGCTGCCAGCTCAGGTCCTCGTCGTCCTTGATCTTGGTGGACGCCCGCTTCTCCGCGTCGTGGCCGTGCAGCTCCAGATGGCCCAGCTCGGTGTTGGGCACGAGCTTGCCGTCGGTGAAGACGGCGCTGCCGATGCCGGTGCCGAAGGTGAGCACGATGACCGTGCCCCTGCGGCCCCGGCCCGCGCCGAAGTGCATCTCGGCCAGGCCCGCCGCGTCCGCGTCGTTGAGAACCGTCACCGGACAGCCGCCGGTCCCGTCGCCGAGCCGGCCGGCCAGCAGCGCGGCGGCGTTCCGGTCGACCCACGCCTTGTCGACATTGGCCGCCGTACGGGTGACGCCGTCCGTCACCACGCCGGGGAACGTCGCGCCGACCGGCCCTGACCAGCCGAAATGATCCACGACCTGCCGGACGCAGTCCGCGACCGCGTCCGGGGTCGACGGATGCGGGGTCAGCACCTTGAACCGCTCGTCCGCCAGGTCACCGCGCTCCAGGTCCACCGGGGCGCCCTTGATGCCCGACCCGCCGATGTCCACACCAAAGACCTTCATGCCTAGAGGCTAGGCGCGGACGGGCCGGTTCACCCCTCGACTTACGGGTTCGGCCGTCGGTGTCGTCTGTCGGGTTCTGTCCTCGACGTCGTCCGCCGGGTCCGGCCGTCGGCTCCGTCGGCCCGGTCTCAGCCCTCGGTGGCGGCCTTCGCCTCGGAGCGCAGGTCGCGGCGGAGCTCCTTGGGCAGGGAGAAGGTGATGGACTCCTCGGCGGCCTTGACCGTCTCCACGTCCTCGTAGCCGCGCTGGGCGAGCCAGTCCAGTACGCCGTGCACCAGGACCTCGGGAACGGAGGCGCCGGAGGTGAGGCCGACGGTGGTCACGCCCTCCAGCCAGCTCTCGTCGATCTCCTCCGCGCCGTCGACCAGGTGGGCGGCACCGGCGCCGGCGCCGAGGGCGACCTCGACGAGGCGGACCGAGTTCGAGGAGTTCTTGGAGCCGACGACGATGACGAGGTCGGCCTCGGCACCCATCTGCTTGACGGCGATCTGGCGGTTCTGCGTGGCGTAGCAGATGTCGTCGCTGGGCGGCGACAGGAGGTTGGGGAAGCGGCCCTTGAGGGCGTCGACCGTCTCCATGGTCTCGTCGACCGACAGGGTGGTCTGGGAGAGCCAGACGACCTTGTCCGGGTCGCGGACCTCGACGTTGTCCACGTCCTCGGGGCCGTCGACGAGGGTGATGTGCTC
>NZ_JBVIBD010000019.1:0-170565 GCF_055573595.1 Streptomyces sp. NPDC030165
CCCCCCCCCCCCCCCCCCCCCCCCCCCCCCCCCCCCCCCCCCCCCCCCCCCCCCCCCCCCCCCCCCCCCCCCCCCCCCCCCCCCCCCCACCCCCCTGCGCCCACACCCTCGGCTCAGGCCGCGTCGGCGCCCTTGCGGCGGCGTACGGTGAACACCGCGCCCGCGCCGAGGGCGACCGCCGCCGCACCCGACAGCGCGATGACCGGCAGCCCGGAGGCCGCGCCGGTCTCGGCCAGCTTCCCGGTGACCGGCAGCTGCGCCTGCTGCTTCGTACCGCCGTGTGACGCCGGGCGGTTGGGGCGCGTGCCGGGCCGTCCCTGGGGGTCCGGCACATGGCCGGGCTTGCTGCTGCCGGCCGGCAGGATGTCGAGCGGATAGTCCGCGGCGTCCGAGAAGCCGCACTTCCGGTCCGCGTTCAGGTACCAGCCCACGCTGACCGCTCCGCCGCGACTGGCGGGAGTCTTCGCGTCGGCCTTCAGCCGTAGCCTGGCCTCCGCGTACTCCCCGGGCCGCAGACCGTCGGCACCGGCGATCGAGGCGAAGTAGCCGTCGCCCTCCTCGGAGCCCGCGACCGGCTTCCACCGGCCGGCCGCCGCGTCGAACCATTCGAGGGTCAGATGTCCGGAGACGTCGTCGCCGGTCTTCTCGGAGAGGGCGAAGACCTGCGCGTACGCCTCCACGGACAGGATGTGCCCGTCGGAGACGTTGGTGGCGCGGTAGGTGAAGCCCACCCAGCCGGACCCGGCCACGATCTTGCCCGGCAGACCGCGGAGTTCGGCCTTGACCGACCGCTCGCTGGACCAGTCCTCGCACTCCGGGCCGTCGGTGGGCGTGCTCGTCGGTGTCGCGGCGGGCGTGCCCGGCTCGGCCTTCTTGGCGGGGAGCGTCGCCTTGGGCGGGGCAGGCGCAGCGGTCTTCGTGTGGTCGCCGCCCTGCGGCGGCCTGCTGCTCGCGCCGGGTGTCGTGGTCGGAGTCGCGGTCGGTGTGCTGGTCGGCGTGGTGGTGGGCGTCGCGGTGACGGCCGGGGTCCTCCCGGGCGTCTCGGCGGCGTACGCGGCAGGTGCCGCCAGCAGGGCGGCGGGGGCTATGGCGGCCGTCGTGGTGACGGCGGCCAGGGCGCGGCGGAGCTTCATCGTGAAGACCTCTCGGGGCCGAAGTGCCGTGACCACGGCACCAGTTCGGGACAGGCCGTCGCGGTGGGGCGCGGTGTGGCCGATGCGATTGCAGATACTGACCGGCTGTGACCGGAAAAGGTTGCACGGCCGGAGCGAAGGCTCCTGCCCGCCTATGGCGAAAGCCCCCTCACGCCCATAGCGAAGGGCCCCGGGACGCCGCCCACGAGGGGGGTGCGGGCGGCCGCGGGGCCCTTGGCTTTCGGCGCCGGCGTCAGGGCAGCGTCGGCGCCGAGGGGGCGACGCCGGGGGGAGGGCGCCGCGGGCTCTCAAGTTGTCCGGGGGCGGGCACCCCCGCGGGCGCGGCATCCGTCGTACCGGCGCCGGTGGCTCCGGCGCTCGTACGCCGTGCGGCGGTCCGGACCGCCGACGGTCGCCGTCGCCCGCTCGTGGCACGGCGTGCCGCAAGTCCGGCCGCGCTTCGGGCACGGTGTGCCGCTTCTGTGCATCGTGCTGGACGCGCCACACCGGGCGCAACCGTTTCGACCGGATGCGGTCGGTCCCAGGCGTCCCCGAAACCGACCGCCCCATCGGATGTGACCGGGCTGCTGTCCCCTGCTGACCGGTCACAACACCGCAGCGAGGTCCCACGACGCGGACCGCTCCAAGTCGGTCGGCGTCTCATCGCTCCGGCGGATCCGCCCACGGGCGGCGTCTACGCGTAGTCCTGCAGACCGCACCTGGCTGGCGTGGCACCCGGAACAACGAAGCCCGGCGGGGGCCGGTCACGGCGCCGTACGGGTGAGTCGGCGGCGGACTCCCGTACCCGCGTCCCCCGCCTGCCCCCTGGGCCCGGCTCCCGCCTCGGATCCGCCGTCGCCTCAGATCCGCCCCCGGCACAGCTCCAGCAGCGTCATCGCGAGGGCGGTGCCGGGCCGGCCGAGCTGCCCCCGGTAGTGCTCCAGCACCTCCATCTCGCGGGACAGGTTCACCCGGCGCCCGCCGGAGCCGATGCGCTCGCGCTGGATGACGGCCGAGACGGCCATGCGTTCCTGTACGAGGCCGATGATCCGGCCGTCGAGATCGTCGATCCGCCCGCGGGCGTCCGCGATCACACCGGCCGCCGCCTCGGTGCGGGCGCCCGTGTCGGGCTTCACCGTGGCCCTGCCCGTGGCCTTGGCCACAGGAATCGTCGCCGGGTCCGTGACCGCCTGGATACCGCTCATGTCCGTCACTCCTACGGATCATGACCCCGCAGCCGCCGTCCGTACCGCCTACGGCCCCGCCACCCGCAGAAAAACCGAGCGCCCCGGGCCTGTACCGGCCCGGGGCGCCTGGGAAGTCGCTCGTCAGTTGATCAAGCAGCACGACCATGGCAGCCGGACGGGCCGGTGCCATAGGTAAAGACGAAGGTCAGCTGCTTGTACATGGCGCTCAGTATGAGCCCGTTAGAATCGAAAGTCCAACCCCTTGCACCACCACCGCCGGAAGGCCGCCGAAGTGCCATCAGCGACACCTGCTGCCGCCCCCGACGTCGTCCTGGTAGTCGACTTCGGCGCGCAGTACGCCCAGCTCATCGCCCGCCGCGTACGCGAAGCTCGGGTCTACAGCGAGATCGTGCCGTCCACCATGCCGGTGGCCGAGATGCTCGCCAAGAACCCCAAGGCGATCATCCTTTCCGGCGGCCCCTCGTCGGTCTACGCCGAGGACGCGCCCAGCCTGGACCGCTCCCTGTTCGAGGCCGGCGTCCCGGTCTTCGGCATGTGCTACGGCTTCCAGCTCATGGCCACCACCCTCGGCGGCACGGTCGACAACACCGGCGCCCGCGAGTACGGCCGTACCGACCTGCACGTCTCCAAGAACGCCTCGACCCTCTTCGAGGGCACCCCGGCCGAGCAGCCCGTGTGGATGTCGCACGGCGACGCCTGCTCCGCCGCGCCCGACGGCTTCACCGTCACCGCGTCCACCGACATGGTCCCGGTCGCCGCCTTCGAGAACGACGAGAAGAAGCTGTACGGCGTGCAGTACCACCCCGAGGTGATGCACTCCACGCACGGCCAGCAGGTCCTGGAGCACTTCCTCTACCGGGGCGCGGGCATCGAGCCGGTGTGGACGACCACCAACGTCGTCGAGGAGCAGGTCGCGGCCATCCGCGAGCAGGTCGGCAGCGCGCGGGCGATCTGCGGCCTGTCCGGCGGCGTGGACTCCGCGGTGGCCGCCGCCCTCGTCCAGAAGGCCATCGGCGACCAGCTCACCTGCGTGTACGTCGACCACGGCCTGATGCGCAAGGGCGAGACCGAGCAGGTCGAGAAGGACTTCGTGGCCGCCACCGGCGTCCAGCTCAAGGTCGTCGACGCCTCCGAGCGCTTCCTGAAGGCGCTGGCCGGCGTCTCGGACCCGGAGCAGAAGCGGAAGATCATCGGCCGTGAGTTCATCCGGGTCTTCGAGCAGGCCCAGGCGGAGATCGTCGCCGAGTCCGGCGCGGCCGGCGAGCCCGTGAAGTTCCTGGTCCAGGGCACGCTCTACCCGGACATCGTGGAGTCCGGCGGCGGCACCGGCACCGCGAACATCAAGTCCCACCACAACGTCGGCGGCCTCCCCGAGGACCTGGAGTTCGAGCTCATCGAGCCGCTCCGCCAGCTCTTCAAGGACGAGGTCCGCGCGGTCGGCGCCGAGCTGGGCCTGCCGGACGAGATCGTCCAGCGCCAGCCCTTCCCCGGCCCGGGCCTCGGCATCCGCATCGTCGGCGAGGTCACGCGCGAGCGCCTCGACCTCCTGCGCGAGGCCGACGCCATCGCCCGCGAGGAACTGACCGCGGCCGGCCTGGACCGCGAGATCTGGCAGTGCCCGGTGGTCCTGCTCGCGGACGTGCGCTCCGTCGGCGTCCAGGGCGACGGCCGTTCCTACGGCCACCCCATCGTGCTGCGCCCGGTCTCCTCCGAGGACGCGATGACCGCGGACTGGACCCGCATGCCGTACGACGTCCTGGCCCGCATCTCCACCCGCATCACCAACGAGGTGGCCGACGTCAACCGCGTTGTTCTCGACGTCACGAGCAAGCCCCCGGGCACCATCGAGTGGGAGTGACCCCCTCGTAGGTCCTCACTTCAGGTCAACACCGCAGCCGTCGCTCATCAGTTTGAGCGGCGGCTGCGGCGTTCTTGGTGGGTACGCTGGCCGTACGGCCCAGAATCCCGTCCAGGGGAGGACTCATGACCGCCGAGACTGCGCACCACTGGCCCGTGCCCCCGCCGGACGGTTACACCGTGGACGACCTGCTGACCCTGCCCGACCTCCCGCCGCATACGGAGTTGCTCGACGGGAGCTTGGTTTTTGTGAGCCCACAGCGTGATTTCCACAGCACGGTGATCGATTTGCTGGTGAGCGGACTGCGCCGCACTTCACCGCCTGAGCTGAAGGTGCGACGCGAGATGACCGTAGTGATCGACCAGCGCAACGGCCCGGAGCCGGACATCACGGTGGTGCGGGCCGCGGCGGCGCGCAGCCGGATGCAGTCGTATTTCCAGGTGCGGGACGTGCTCCTCGCCGTCGAGGTGGTGTCCCCGGAGTCCGAGGCCCGGGACCGCGACACCAAGCCGCACAAGTACGCCAACGCGGGCATCCCGTATTTCTGGCGGGTCGAGATGGCCGGCGTTGATGATCAGCCGGTGGTGCACGCCTTCGAACTGGACCTGGAGACGCGTACCTACCGTCCCGTCGACATCTTCCGGGAGCAGGTGAAGCTCGGCGCGCCCTTCGACATCGACATCGACCTCACCGCGATCGACACCCTGTGAGCGTCGACGTGCGCCGGTGAGGTCCGTGGGCCGGGGTTGCGGCGGCGAGTCATGGGCCGGCTGTGGCTCCAGGAGCGGGAACGGCCGGAGGAATGGGCTATCGTCCCTCCGCCCTGTAGCGGAGCCCGTCGACGAGGAGCGCGACCATGCTCTGTGTGGGGCTGCTGCCGTCCTCGTCGGCGGGCAGCGTCAGGTCGGCCACGGCGCGGAGCAGGTCTTCGGGGGCCAGGTCCAGGTCGGAGCGGATGTGGCCGGCGCTCGCCGCGGTGTCGAGGAGGGCGCTGAGGACGGGCACGAAGCGCTGCTGGAAGTAGCCGGGCAGGCTGTCGAAGGCCGGGTCGCCCGAGTGCAGCGCGCTGCTGAGGCCGCGCTTCGTGGCGATGAAGCCCGCGAAGCGCTGGAGCCAGCGGGCGAGCGCGTCGACCGGTTCGTACCGGTCCATGAGGGCGGGCGCGGCGTCGGCGCAGGCGTCGACCTCGTGGCGGAAGACCGCGGCGATCAGGTCCGCGCGCTGCGGGAAGTGGCGGTAGAGGGTGCCGGCGCCCACGCCCGCCTTGGCGGTGATCTGCCGTACGGGGGCGTCGACTCCGGAGGTGGCGAAGACTTCCGCGGCGGCGGTGAGCAGGGCGTCGGTGCTGCGCTGCGCGTCGGCGCGCACGCGCTTGGCGGGGCGTGCGTCCGCGGTGTCCGCCGTGCCCGCGCCGGTCTCCTGCTGCTGCGTGCCCTTGCTCACGGTCCTCCTCCGCCCATGGAACGCCGTTCCGGTTACGTCGGCGTCAGCGTAACGCGCGGCGTCCGGCACCGGCCATGGACGGCTCTGTCCGGAGGAGCGGCTTCCGCTCAGCTCACTGGAGCCAGAACCGTGTCCGCTCCAGCCACACGTCGAGCAACTGCCGGTCCCCGACGGTCTCCACGCCGCCGGCGACGGCGGGCCGGCCGTAGAGGAAGAGCACCAGGTCGGTGATGGTGCCGCGGACGGCGACCGCGGCCTTCTCGTGGGCGGGCCGCCAGACGGGGGCCGTGCCGGTGAGGTCCACGAACCACTCGGCTTCCGTGTCCGTGGCGTGGAAGTGCAGGGTGCGGCCGGGGCCGAGCAGGGTGGGTGCGCCGGGCTGCTCCTCGGCGATCTCCTCGACCGCGTGGAAGCCCATCCACTCGTCGAGTGCGTCGCGCGCCACGTCCGCGTCCAGGACGTACTCCCGGCCGGCCGCCAGCGCGGCGTCGGCCCGGTGCAGGGCGGTTTCGTGTGTCATCCGGCGGGCCCAGAAGACGGGCGTTCCCCCGGGGGCGACGGTCCATACGGGTACGTCGGGTCCGGCGGCCCGCAGGGTGTCCGACAGCCGGGTGGCGCCCTCGGCGAGCAGGGCGTCCAGGGCGGACGGGTCCTCGCCGGTGAGTTTCGGCATGTCGTTGACCAGTTCGTCGGAGACGGGCTCCGTCGAGCGGGTGCCGACGATCGTCTCGACCCAGCGGTGTGCGCCGTTGACGTGCCGGATGAGCTGGCCGAGGTTCCAGCCGGGGCAGGACGGCACCGTGGCGGCCGGGTCCGCGCCCTTGACGGTGTCCCGCAGCAGGTCGGCCTGGTGGACGATTTCGGCGCAGTAGCGGTCGTAACTCAGGGGAGTACCGGTCGTGGCAGCCATGGGGGCACGGTAATGGCCCGGCCGCCGCTTCCGTAGTGAATTTCGGCGGCGGGCGGGGCCCTGCCTCCGCCGCGGCCGGGCCCCGCTCCCGGCGTGGCCGGGGTGTGTCGGCGGGGAATGGTGCCGCACCTCTGTTCACCCCCGCTACCGGCAGGTAGCTTCCGCTTCGAGCCGTACGTGCGTAAGGAGGAAGCCGCCATGCCCGACCCCACGCCGAACACCCCGCCCACCCTGCCCACGCCGAACACCCCGCCGGCCCCGGTCCCCGCCGACCAGCTGCACTTCGCCATGCCGCCGCAGCACGCGACCGTCGAGGACGAGCGCCGCCACCGTAAGGAACGCCTCGCTGCGGCGCTGCGGCTCTTCGGGCGCTTCGGGTTCGAGGAGGGGGTGGCGGGCCACATCACCGCCCGGGACCCGGAGTTCACCGACTGCTTCTGGGTGAATCCGTTCGGCATGTCGTTCAAACACATCACGGTCGGCGACCTGATCCTCGTCAACCACGAGGGCAAGGTCGTCGAGGGCCGCCATCACGTCAACCAGGCGGCGTTCGCGATCCACGCGCAGGTCCACCGGGCCCGCCCGGACGTCGTCGCCGCCGCGCACAGCCACTCGGTGTACGGCCGTGCCCTGTCCACCCTCGGCGAGCTGCTGGACCCGATCACCCAGGACGTGTGCGCGTTCTACGAGGATCATGCTCTGTTCGACGATTACACGGGTGTCGTGGTGGACGAGGAGGAGGGGCGGCGGATCGCGGTCGCGCTCGGGCCGCACAAGGCTGTGATCCTGCGTAACCACGGCCTGTTGACGGTGGGTGATTCGGTGGACGCGGCGGCCTGGTGGTTCATCACGATGGAACGTTCCTGCCAGGTGCAGCTCACCGCGCGGGCCGCCGGCAAACCCGTACTGATCGACCACGAGAACGCCGTGCACACGCGGGAGCAGCTCGGCAACGACCTGGTGGCGTGGATCAACTACCAGCCGCTGTATCAGCAGATCACGCGCAGTGAGCCGGACCTGCTGGGCTGAACCCGTACGGTCCGTGCCGTCCGCGTACGGTCCGTGCCGCGTACGGCCCGGCGTCAACAAGCCGGGGCGCCCGTCACCGCTCCACATCCCCCGTCACCGCCCGTAAAGCTGCCCGTCCGGCTTTTCGACCTCCCCGCTTACGGCACAATTCCCTCTCAGTACGGTGAAGTTGGCAACGACTGGTGGCTGGGGCGGAGCGGACGTGTCGGTGGAGACGACGGGCGGGACGACGGGGGCGTCCGGATCGCCCGGAGGGACAGAGGGGTTCCCGGCGCCGGGGGCGGCCGGCGGGCCGGGGTCCGGAGCGGGCGATCGCGGTGGATACGGCGATCCCGGCGGGTACGGCGATTACGGCGGGCACAACCGTGACGGCGGTGACGGCGGCGGTGACAACGGTGACTGCACCTGCGGAAAGTGCCCGCGTGGCGCCCGCGAGGGGCATCGCAGGGCGGTTGCCGCGTTCGTGGCGCTGCGCGAGGAGTACGCCGCGGGCCGTGGCGTACCGGCCGCGCTGGCCCACTCGGCGGGCGCGGCGCGGCAGTGGGTCTCCGACGAACTGGCGCTGTCGGCCCGTACGGTCGCCGAGCGTGCCGCCGCCGAGGGTACGGCCTGGCTGGACGCGGTGTGGCGGCGCACGCTGCTGGTGCTGTGGGCCGGGATCGGCGTGCTGGTGCTCGTACAGGCGCTCACCGCGATCGGTACGGGCTGGACGGTGTCGCGTACGGCGGGGCTGGTGGCGGCGGTGGCCATGGCGCTCGCCCTGACCGGCGCGGGGTGGCGCCACCGGGCGCGCGGCGGCCTGCTGGCGCCGCTGATCGGTGAGGACAACCGGCTCTCGACCTCGCGCACGGTGGCGGCGGGCTGGTTGCTGCTGGTGGCATACGCCGTCCTCGTGCAGGCCGTCCACCTGGCCGTGGTGACGGACGCGGACGCCCGCCGGGTGCTCGTGGACGGCCTCGAACTGCCGCGCGGCGCCGGGCTGCTCACCGTCCTGGCGACCACCTGCGCGGTCGCCGTCCTGGTCCGTCGGGTCGTCGCCGTGCGCATCCAGGGGCGCCGCCTGCAGAAGGTGCGCGCGGAACGGCCGCGCGCCGCCGACCTGCTGACGGACGACGCGGGGCGCGGCAGCCTCACCGACACCCAGTTCCTGCTGCTGAACGTGGCCGCGGTGTCCTTCGCCGTGGTCCGGCTGGCCCGCGACCCTTCCCGGCTGCCGGACCTCCCGTGGGCGTTCGCCGCCGTCGTGGTCGTCGGCTCGGTCATGTACCTGGCGGGCAAGTACGCGGAAGGCGGCCGTCCGGTCGTCCTGTCGGTCGTACGGGCCCGCGAACCGGGCGATCTGGCCGCGCCCATCCGTACCGGCGACGACATCGAGATCCGCGGCACCGGCTTCGTGCCGCCGGGCGCGCAGGGCGCGGACGCGCTGGCCCGTACCGTCGTACGGATCGGGGCGGTCCACGTGCACGTACCGCTGGTGCCGGTCGCCGGCGGATTCGGCAACCCGACGGACGGCGTGCTGACCGTGCCCGTCCCGGCGGACGTCGAGCCGGGCCGGGTGGAGGTCAGGGTCGTCACGGCGGCGGGCGTGGAGACCAACGCTCACACGATCGACGTACAGGACTGACGGCGCACCGGCGCATCGCGCTGAACGCCGGGTACGCGCAGCCGTCCGTACCCCTTGGGAAACACCCGGCCGCGGGCACACCATCGTCCGCGTCCGGTGGCGACGGAGAGGCGGGACGTCATGTCTCACGCGGATCGTGCGGCCGGCAGCGGCCTCGGCGGGGCCGGAGCGGGCAGGGGAGGCGGGCCGCGCGCGACGATGGCGCGGTACGCGCTGCTGCCGCTGCGGATCTTCCTCGGCGCGACCTTCGTCTACGCGGGCCTGGACAAGCTGACCGACCCGGCCTTCCTCGCCTCCGGCGGCACCGGCTCGGTCGGCGAACTGATGCGGCAGGTACGGGACGCCTCGGCCGTGCCCGCGCTGGTGGACCTGGCCCTGAAGAACCCGGCGGGCTTCGGTTACGCCATCGCCGCGGGGGAGCTGGCCGTCGGCATCGGCACGCTCACCGGCCTGTTCACACGGGTCGCGGCGCTCGGCGGCGCGCTGATCTCGCTGAGCCTGTGGCTCACCGTGAGCTGGTCGGCCGAGCCGTATTACTACGGCAACGACCTGGCGTACCTGATGGCGTGGCTGCCTCTGGTGCTGGCCGGAGCCCCGATACTGTCCCTGGACACGACCCTGGCGGCGCGCCGCAGCAGGCAGGGGCGGCAGTTGTTCGGGTGAGCGGTTACCGGTTGCGGCAGGGGCGTTCCAAGGGGGGCAGGGCTCCGGCACGCCATGTACGAGGTGTACGAGAACGGCGGCGAGAGGGCAGCCTCGACCGGGAAACCTGGCACCACCTGATCGGCCTGCTCATCGAGTACAGCCCGGACGGCCCGGACACCCGCGTCCTGGTCCATTTCTGTCCGAACATGTTCCACCACCACGTCCCGACGGTGCTCACCGGCCGCCTCGGCGACGCCCGCCGCCTGCACCATCACCCCGACCTGAGGGCCTGCAGCCCCTCCAACATCTGGCCCGTGGACCGGTCGTGGATCACCTACACCGACTATGACCTGCACGGCACCAAGGTCGCAGGCCCCACCCCGCTGATCGAGGCCCTCCTCGGCGACCCGGACCTCGAAGCCCTCCGGCTCCCGTGGAAACCCTGACCCGTCCCCGCGTCCCCGCGTCACCGTCCTTCCGGCGAACGATGGCGTCGCACGCCGGCCCACACGGCCGCCGTGATCCCGGACAGGCACAGTCCCGCCGGTACGGCCAGTACCGGCAGCGCCCCCGGCAGGTCCCAGGCCCCGGCCGCCTCGCCCGCGTAGGCGCCGCCCACACCCAGCGCGGTCAGGCCGGTGAGGAGCCGGGCGGGCTCGAAGGCGTGGCGCTTCACTGCTGTCCTCCCGTCTGCGGAGCGGCCCGCTCCACTTCCACCTGCCCCGCGCCCACCTTCAGGTCGAGGTCCAGCGTGCCGTGCGGCTTCTCGCCCTTCTTCAGGCCCGTCGCGGGCAGGGTGACGGTCTGGTCCTGGTCGGCCGCGAGGTGGAAGTCCTCCGGCGTCTCGCCCGGCAGCCGGACGTCGCCGAGGCCCACGTCGATGTGCAGCCGCGCGGTGACGCCGTCGGGCACGGTCACGCTGAGCTGTCCGGCGCCGACCGTGGCCCTGGTCCGTACGGTCTGCCCGTTCTTGAACGGTACGTTGCTCAGGTCCAGCTCACCGCGCCCCGCCCCGAGTTCGTACAGCGGCTGTACGGAGGCGGTGTCCATCGGGAGCCAGACGCGGTTGCGCCAGTCCGCGCTGATGTCGTCCGGCAGTACCGCGGCGCCCGCCAGCAGCAGGGACGTCAGGATGACCATGAAGACCGTGCCGCCGCCGGTCCGCCCGAACCAGGCGCTGAGGACCAGGCCGAGGCCGAACACGACGAGCGCGGCGGACAGCCCGGCGACCAGCGCGGTGTTCAGCGGGTGTTCCGCCCCGGCGGCCGCGCCCGCCCCCAGGCCCGCGACGAGCGCCAGCAGGAACGTCCAGCCGCCGATCGGCCGGCCCGCCCGGCGGCGCCGGACCGGTGCGCCGGTCCGTGGCGCTCCGGGCGCCCCGGCCCACGCGGTCGCGCCGGAGTTCCAGCCCGCCGCCCCGGCCGTCCCGTGTGCCGCGTACGCCTGCTCGTGCCCGTACGGAGTGTCGCTCGGTCCCCAGAGGTAACCCGCGCCGGCCGCCCCTTCCTTGGAGTCCTTGGAGAGCGGGTCCCGCCACCAGGACGGGCTGTTCCGGGTGGGCGGCGCCATCGTCTCGGGCGGCGCGGCGTCCACCACGGCCTGCGCGGTGGCCGGGTCGGTGGCGCCCGGCCCGTCCGTCACCGCCGCGCGGCGCTGCCGTGACCAGTACGCCGAACCGCCCACCGCCAGCGCGAGCATGACGGTGAAGGTCAGCAGGCCGCGGTTGGCGAGGGAGGTCAGGAAGAAGCCGCAGCCGACCAGCGCGAACAGCAGCGCGGTCAGCGCCGTGCCCTCGACCCGGCCGGAGAGCAGCTTGCGGCCCTCGTTCTCGTCGTCGCCGTCCTGCGGGACCAGCAGCCAGGCGAAGCCGTACGCGATGAGGCCGATGCCGCCGGAGGCCGCCAGTACGGCCAGCACGATCCGGAAGATCACCGGGTCCAGGCCCCAGTGCCGGCCCAGGCCCCCGCACACCCCGGCGATCACCTTGTGCCGCCGGCTGCGGCGCAGGGGGGCCTGGGGAGCCGGGCGGCCCGGCGCGTCGGCGGACGGCGGGGTGCCGGTGGGACCACTGGTGGCTCCGGCAGGGCCGGACGCGGCTCCGGTGGGGCCCGTCGTCTCCTCGGCGGGCGCAGCATCGTTCATGCGCCCATGGTGGCAAGCGGGACCGGCGGGCGGCATCCGTGGGAACCCTGGTTGGTCCCTGAGATCGCCCCGGCACCCCGGAAGACCGCCTCCGGTACCGCGTCTCTACGGGCGGGCACGCGTCCCTACGGGCGGGCGCCTCGGCTCACGTCACGTCCGAGGGCCGGGCGTGCCGGGTCGCGGCGTCGGCGTACCGACGGGCCAGACGCGCGCAGGCGTCCTTGAGCTGATCCGGCCCCACGATCTCCATGTCCGCGTCGAATCTGCCGAGCGCGGCGGCCAGGGCAGGCCACGACCAGGACCCCAGCACGAGGCGGCAGCGGTCCGGGCCGATCTCCTCGACGACGCCGTCACCGGCGTACCGGGACACGGCGGCCGCGGGCATCGCGAGGATCGCCTCCCCCTGACAGGGCCACCCGCCCGCCCCGTCGGAGCCCTGGAACTTGCTCGATATGAAGGCGCCGACATCTCCACCGGGCAGGTCGCGCGGGGTGAAGCGGGGGCCGGCAGGGGTACGCGGCGCGATCCGGTCCGCCCGGAAGGTACGCCAGTCCTCGCGGTCGAGGTCCCAGGCGACGAGGTACCAGCGGCCTGCCCAGGTGACGAGGTGGTGCGGCTCCACCCGGCGCGGCGGTACGGGCCCGCACTTTTGCGGCGCGGTCCCCGGGCCGTCCGGTGGCGACACCGGTACGTAGTCGAAACGCAGCACCTCGCGGGCGTGGACGGCCGCGCCGAGCGCCATGAGCACACCGCTGTCGACCTGCGGGTGCGGCCGGGCGGCCGGCCGTTCGACGGCGGTGACCTGAAGGGAGTCGATCCGGCGCCGCAGCCGTGCGGGCATCACCTGCCGGACGGTGTGCAGGGCCCGCGCCGCGGCTTCCTCCACACCGGCGCCGTTGGCGGTGGCGACGCGGAGCGCGACCGCGAGGGCGACGGCCTGTTCGTCGTCGAACAGCAGCGGGGGCAGCTCCGACCCGGCGTCGAGCCGGTATCCGCCGTCGGGCCCCTTGGCCGAGGCGATCGGGTAGCCGAGTTGGCGCAGGCGGTCGACGTCGCGGCGTACGGTGCGCGGGCTGACGTCCAGCCGTTCGGCCAGCAGCGCCCCCGGCCAGTCGCGGCGTGCCTGGAGCAGCGAGAGCAAGGACAGCAGGCGCGCCGATGTCTTCTGCATGTCTCCCATCCTGCCGTGCGTAGAGGACACAACCTGTCCGCTACCTCCGGCAGTGTGGGGGGCAGGCAAGCCCGACAGGACAACAAGCCCGACAAGACCACAGGGCCGATACGGCAAGGACGCAGATGACCGTTCTCGACACCCGGGCGCTCAACCGCGCCACCCTCGCCCGGCAGTTGCTCCTCGACCGCGCGGACCTGCCCGCCCTGGACGCGGTGGCGCATCTGTGCGGCCTCCAGGCGCAGGAGCCGCAGGAACCGTTCGTCGGCCTCTGGTCACGGCTGCACGCGTTCGCCCCCGCACAGCTCTCGGACCTGCTGACCGGACGGCACGTCGTGCGCACCCACCTCATGCGCCGTACCGTCCACCTCGTCACCGCCGCCGACGTGCTGGCCTGGCGCGGCCGCCACGACGCGATGCTGCGGCAGCGCGTCCTCGGGACCTACCGCCGCGAACTCCAGGACGTGGACCTCGACGCGCTCGCCGCCGCGGGCCGCGCGGTCATGGCCGACGGCGCGCCCCGTTCGATGTCCGAGCTGGCCAGGGCCGTCGCCGAACGCTGGCCCGGGGTGGGAACGCGGCCGCTGGGGGAGATGCTGGTCGCCGCGCTCATCCCGATGGTGCAACTGCCACCGCGCGGCCTGTGGCGTACGAAGGCAGGCGTACGGAATGTCCCGCTCGCCTCCTGGCTGGGCCGCGAGATCGCCCCACCGACGCCGAACGGCTCCGGAAAGGGGAGCCCCGGCGTGGACGGCCCCGACCCCGTAGGCCGATCCCTGGTCCGCCGCTATCTGACCGCCTTCGGCCCCGCCGCCTCCGCCGACCTGCGCGCCTGGTGCGGCCTTGCCGGGCTGCCGCGCGCGGTCGCCGCCATACGCGAGGAGCTGGTCACCTTCCGGGACGAGCGCGGCCGGGAGCTCCTGGATCTGCCCGGCGCGCCGCGCCCCGACCCTGACACGCCGGCCCCGGTGCGATTTCTTCCCGCGTTCGACAACGCGATCCTCGGTTACCACGACCGCGGCCGGATCATCGACGACGCCCACCGTGGCCTGTCCGTCGCCGGTGAACGCGTCGTCCTGGTGGACGGCCGGGTCGCCGCGACCTGGACCACCGAGGACGGCGCCGTGACGGTCTCGCCGCTGCGCCGTTTCTCCCGGGCCGAGCGCACGGCCGTGACCGGGGAGGGGGAGGCGCTGGCGGCGTTCCTCTCCGACGGGGAGAGCCGGCGCGCGAAGATCGACTCGTCTTCCGGCTGAGCGGCGGGCGCCGTGGCCGCGTGACGGATTCCGCACACGTGTCCGATGGCTGCGCCCCGCCCCTCTGCCGGGAGCCGTCGGACGACTATCGTTGCGCCGGACACGTGTACGGGGGGAACCGAAGGGGCGCGGCGCGGTGACGGAGGCGGCGGTGGACGACGGGCGGCTGGTCGCCGGGCGGTACCGCCTGGTGGAGGAGATAGGCCGGGGCGGTATGGGGACCGTCTGGCGGGCCCATGACGAACTGCTCGGCCGGCAGGTGGCGGTCAAGCGGCTGCACGTCTCCCCGGAACTGGACGCCGACGAACTGGCCCGCCGCAACGAGCGCACCCGCCGCGAGGCGCAGGCCGCCGCCCGGATCAACCACCCCAATGTGGTCAGTGTCCATGATGTCGTCGACGACGCCGGTCTGCCCTGCATCGTCATGGAGTACGTGCCTTCGGTGACGCTCGGCGACGTCATCAAGGAGGCGACGCTCTCGAACAGCTCGGTGCCGCCGGGCGAGGCGGCCCGGATCGGCCGGGGCATGATCACCGCGCTGCGGGCCGCGCACTCCGCCGGTGTCCTGCACCGCGACGTGAAGCCCGGCAACGTCCTGCTCGGCGAGGACGGCCGGGTCGTCCTGACGGACTTCGGCATCGCGGTCGCCACCGGCACGTCCACCCTGACCAAGACCGGCGAGCTGGTCGGCTCCATCGACTACCTCGCCCCCGAACGGGTCCGTGGCGGTACGCCGGGACCGGCCGCCGATCTGTGGGCGCTGGGCGCCACGCTCTACCAGGCGATGGAGGGGCGGCCCCCGTTCCGCAAGCTCACGGCGGTCGAGACGGCGTACTCCATCGCCGTGGATCCGCTGGATCCGCCGCGCAACGCCGGTCCGCTGACCGGGCTGATCGAGGCCCTCCTCGCGAAGGAGCCCGCGGACCGTCCCACGGCCGATGCCGTGGAGAAGGCGCTGCGCACCCCGGCCGCGTACACGGACACCACGTGGCTGAGCACACCGGGGGCGCCGGGCGCTTACGGCCATCCGGGAGCAGCGGGCCCTCAGGGCGCACCGGGTACGGCAGGCGAGCGGGACACCGCCGGGGACGGCGGCACCGCGACGACGGGGGGCATGACGTCACCGGTCCGTGATCCCCGTACGGCTACGGGCCCGTCGGCTGTGAACCCGGCCCCGGGCGCGGGCCCGAACCCGCCTCCGGCCGCGCCCCCCGCTCCGTCCCCGCCCTCCGGCCCGTACCACTTGGCGCCTCCGGCCACGGACGGCACGGCACCTACGGGCAGCATGGCCACCCCGGGGGCCGGTCCCGCCGACGGCACGGCCGTCACCGGCAGCATGGCGACCGTGGGCGGCGCGGCCGTCTCCGCCCCCGCCTCCGCCTCAGGGAAGAAGCGCGGCAAGCGCGGCCGGACGCTCGTGTTGAGCGCTGTCGCCATGGTCGCTGTACTGGGGATCGCGGGCGGCACCCTGTACGCCCTCGGGATCGTCCCCGGCGGGGGGAACGCGCAGGCGTCCGACGGCGGCACCCCGCAGACCGAGGGGCCGTCGCCCTCCGCCCCGAAGCCCAGCGCCAAGCCCACTCCGCGGCCGGTCCCCGCCGGGTACCACCGCGTCACGGACCCGGCGGCCGACGTCTCCTTCCCGCTGCCGGACGGCTGGACCCGCCAGAAGCAGGCGAACGGCAACGGCTCCACCTACCTCAGCCCGAACCAGCTCGTCGGCCTGCGGATCGAGGTGCTCGACTTCGCGAGCGTGGACCCGTTGCGGCACTGGAAGGACAACGAGCGCAACGCCATCAGCGAGGGCAAGTTCCCCGGATACCAGCAGCTGCGGATGCAGGGCACGGTCTTCCGTGGTCGGCCCGCGGCGCTGTGGGAGTGGAAGTGGTCGGGGAGCAGACGCGACTTCCGCGCCATCGACCTGGGGTTCGGCCGGCCCGGCGAGAAGGAGTACGCGGTCTACCTGTCCGCGCCGTACGCCGAGTGGGACCAGTACAAGAAGGTCTTCGACGACGTCCTGACCGGCCTCGTGCTGCCCGAGGACCGTAAGCGGTAGCGGATCGTCGGAGTGACGGGCCGACGGAGTGACGGGGCGACGGGCCGAGGGGGACGCCCTGTTGCCGGTCCGCGTACCGGTCCCGCACCGGCCTGTGTACCGGCCCCAGTACCGCCCCCCAGTACTGCCCCAGGACGCCCCCGCCCGTGCTCACCCCCGCCGCTCCCCGCATCGCCCCGCAGCGCCCCGTATCGAAAGTTACGGCCGGTTAGGGGTGCCCTCAGGGTCGACCCTGATGTCCCGCGTGCGTCCGACGTGTGACGATCGGTGTCATGACCACCACGCCGACCCGGCCCGAGGCGAGCTACGCCCCGGCGTCCGACCCCGACGACCCGCCCCTGCGCAAGCTGTACCGCAGCGCGGACGGGCGGATGCTCGGCGGCGTCGCGCGCGGGCTGGCCGGGCATCTGGGGCTGCCGGTTTCCTGGGTGCGGGTGGTGTTCGTCGCGCTGTTCATGGCCGAGGGCATGGGCGCGCTGCTGTACGCGGCGTTCTGGTTCATCGTGCCGCTGGGCGTCGGCGGCGTGGACGCGGCGCGGGCGAACGTGACGCGCGTCGACGCGGCCACCACCGCTCCCGGACGCCTGCGGTGGGTCCGCAAGGGACGTGCGGCCGGCGGCCGAAGGGCCGACAAGGGGCAGATATTCGCGCTGCTCACACTGCTCGCCGGCGCGGCCGTCGTCGCGTCGCGGTTCGAGCTGGGCCGGGCCGACGCCTACCTGTGGCCGGTCCTGCTGATAGGCGCGGGTGTCGCGCTGGTCTGGCGGCAGGCGGACAACGCGCGACGCGCGCAGTGGCTGGAGATGGGCCGTCGCAAGGGCCTGCTGCCGGTCGTGCGCGGTGCGGCCGGTGTGGTCCTGGTCGGCTTCGGCGTGACGGGCATCGTCGTCCTGCAGGGCTCGGTCCGCAATCTGGGCTCGGTGCTCCAGGCCGCCCTCGCCGTCCTGGTCGGTATCGCGCTGCTCGCGGGCCCCTATCTCGTACGGATGACGCAGGACCTTTCCGAGGAGCGCCTGATGCGTATCCGCGCCCAGGAACGCGCCGAAGTCGCCGCGCACGTCCACGACTCCGTCCTGCACACGCTCACCCTGATCCAGCGCAACGCGGAGGACGCGCGTGAGGTGGCCCGCCTCGCCCGCGCCCAGGAGCGCGAACTGCGCGTCTGGCTCTACAAACCGGAGGGCCGCGGCAAGGACGAGGAGCAGGAACCGGACACCCTCGCCGAGGCGGTGCGCAAGTCGGCGGCCGAGGTCGAGGACCACCACGGCGTGCCGATCGAGGTGGTGGTGGTCGGTGACTGCCCGCTGGACGAGCGGCTGAGCGCGCAGCTGCAGGCCGCGCGCGAGGCGATGGTCAATGCCGCCAAGTACGGTGGTGCGGGCGGTGCCGTGCAGGTGTACGCCGAGGTGGAGGGCCGTACGGTCTTCGTCTCCGTACGCGACCGGGGCCCCGGCTTCGATCTGGACGCGGTCCCCGGCGACCGGATGGGCGTACGGGAGTCCATCATCGGCCGCATGCAGCGCAACGGCGGCACGGCCCGGCTGCGCTCCGCGCCCGACGGCGGGACGGTGGTCGAGCTGGAGGCGGAGCGCCTGCCGGATGACGGATGATGAGGACGACGCCAGGGCCCACGCCTGAGCCAGCGCCTGAGCCAACGCCAACGAGGGACGGACGGACGACATGAGCAGCGACGCCGCACAGGATGACCAGACCGGCGGCCCGGCCCGTACGGTACGGGTCGTCCTGGTCGACGACCACCGGATGTTCCGTACGGGCGTCCAGGCCGAGATCGGCCGCACCGACGAGACGGGCGTGGAGGTCGTCGGCGAGGCCGCCGACGTCGACCAGGCCGTCACGGTCATCACCGCCACCCGCCCCGAGGTCGTCCTGCTGGACGTGCACCTGCCGGGCGGCGGCGGCGTCGAGGTGCTGCGCCGCTCCGCCGCGATGATGGCCGACCCCGAACGTCCGGTGCGCTTCCTCGCGCTGTCCGTGTCCGACGCCGCCGAGGACGTCATCGGCGTCATCCGCGGCGGCGCCCGTGGTTATGTCACCAAGACGATCACCGGCGCGGACCTGGTCGACGCGATCTTCCGCGTCTCCGACGGCGACGCGGTCTTCTCACCGCGTCTGGCCGGCTTCGTGCTGGACGCCTTCGCCTCCACGGACGCCCCGCCGGTGGACGAGGACCTGGACCGCCTCACCCAGCGCGAACGCGAGGTGCTGCGCCTGATCGCCCGCGGCTATGCGTACAAGGAGATCGCCAAGCAGCTGTTCATCTCCGTCAAGACGGTCGAGTCGCACGTCTCGGCGGTGCTGCGCAAGCTCCAGCTCTCCAACCGGCACGAGCTGACCCGGTGGGCTACGGCCCGGCGGTTGGTCTGACGCGGACGGCTTCGGGGGCCGGTGCGCTCGTAGCAGCACCGGCCCCGCCCGCGACGCCGCGGCCGGTACGCCCCGTACGGCCTGCCCGCCCCGTACGCCGCTTCCGTCACCCGAGCTCCGGTCCGAGGGAGCCGCCCCCGAGCGCCGCCGGCCCGGGCGCCAGGTACGGTTCCGCTCCATCTGTCCTCTCTTGCCGGCTCGTGCGTCGGCAAGTGCCGTACGGGGAGGCGGACATCGGGCCGGCGAGGTCCGGGTCTACGACGTGTGCGCGGCGGGGGAGGAGCGGAATGCCCGCCGGTAGGCGGAGGGTGTGGTGTCCAGGGCGTCCCGCATGTGCTGGCGCAGGTTGGTCCCGCTTCCCAGGCCGGCCTTGGCGGCGATGTCGTCCACGGGCAGTTCGGTCGACTCCAGCAGGTGGCGGGCGTGCTCCAGACGCGCTGAGGTGAGCCACGCGGCGGGGGAGAGCCCGGTCTCCTGCCGGAACCGCCGGGTGAACGTCCGTACGCTCATGTGGCAGTGCGCCGCGAGGTCCTTGAGGGACAGCCGCCGGTCCAGGTGCTCCGTCATCAGCGTCCGCGCTCCGGCCGTCGAGGTCCCCGCGTCCTCCCGGACCGGGTGCTCGACGTACTGTGCCTGCCCGCCGTCCCGCAGGGGCGCGACGACGTTGTAGCGGGCCACGCGGTTCGCCACGGAGCTGCCGTGGTCCTCCCGGACCAGGTGCAGGCACAGGTCGATGGCCGCCGCGCCGCCGGCCGAGGTCAGGATTCCGCGATCGGCGACGTACAGCGGGTTGGTGTCGAGGTCGACCGTGGGGAAGAGCCGCCTGAACTGCTGCGCGTAGCGCCAGTGGGTCGCGGCGCGGCCGCCCTCCAGCAGGCCTGCGGCCGCGAGGACGAACGAGCCGGTGCACAGGGACACCAGCCGGGCGCGCTGCCGGGCCGCACGCAACGCCTCCGTGACCCGGGGGTCCACCGCGCCGTCCTCGACCACGTCCGGGCAGCGGGTGCCGGCGACGATCACGGTGTCGGCGTGTTCCAGCAGGGTCAGGTCGCCCTGGGGCGTGATGCCGTACCCGTTCACCGTCGGCACCGGGGAGCCATCCGGGGTGAGGGTGCGCACCTCGTAGGCCGCGGTCCCGGCGCGGGTCTCGACCGCGGCCAGCATCTGGGCCGGGATGCTGAGGTCGAAGGCCACCACCGGGGCGAGGGCGAGAACGGCCACATGGTGAGGTGTCGCGACGGTCATGGCCCAATAGTTGCAGACCGTGGCCCTCGGGCCACTTCTGTGCCGCTCATGATCGGCAGAGACTGAGGGCGGTTCCGCACATCAGCACCGGGCAACACCCGGTCCGCACCCGGAAGGTGGCCACCAGCCATGTCCGTCCCCGCTGTCGATCCCGAGATCCAGACCCTGCTCGACACCGCCGACACCGGCGTCTTCCCCGTCTACGGCCTGGACGCGGTCCTCGCCGACCCCCAGCGCTACGCCCTCCTGCGCGCACACCCCGACACCCCCGTCGACGACCAGGTCACAGTGCGGGACCTGCACATACCCGGCCCCGGAGGACAACTGCGGCTGCGCGTGTACCGGCCCGACACCCCGGAAGACCTGCCGATGATCCTCTATGTGCACGGCGGCGCCTACACCTACGGATCCCCCGAGGCCGAAGAGGGACGTTCCCTGCGCTACGCCCGCGATGCCCGGGCCGTCGTCGTCTCCGTCGACTACCGCCTGGCCCCCGAACACCCCTACCCGGCCGCGGCCGACGACGCCTACGCCGCCCTGACGTGGATCGCCGCCAACCCTGCCGGACTCGGCGGCGACCCCGCACGCATCGCGGTGGCCGGCGGCAGCGCCGGCGGGAACATCGCCGCCTCCACCGTGCTGCGCGCCCGCGACCAGAAGGGCCCGCGCGTGCTCTTCCAGTCGCTGACCTACCCGGGTGTGGACGGCAGCCTGACCACCGCCTCGGCACGGGAGTTCACCGACACCCCGGTCCTCAACCGCGGCGCGCTGGAACTGGCCGTGCGGTACTACGCGAAGGACAGCCACACCGCCCCGTACGCCTCCCCGATCCGCGCCACCGACCTCGGCGGACTGCCGCCCGCCTACATCGTCGTGGCGGAGATCGATCCGCTCCGCGACGAGGGCCGCGACTACGCCGCACGCCTGTCCGCCGCCGGCGTCACCACCGAACTCGTGCAAGTCCCCGGCGCCGTCCACGGCTTCGACCTGCTCTTCCCCCAGGCCCGCATCAGCGAACGCAGCCTCACCGACCAGGTACGCGCCCTGCGCGAGGCACTCCACCCCTGACGGACCCGGCCATGTGACGGCCCCTCAGCACACCCGCCCACTCCTGCGGACTCACCGGCCTCCGCCTGCGCCGACTTCTTCGAGCACGGTGACGGAGCTTGACGTGCCCGGGCCACAGCTCACTTTCCCCGCCCTCGCCGGTACTTGAGCCCCGAGCTCCGGGGGGCGAGCGTCGAGCCCCTTCTTTGAGGAACGGGTGGGTTGGGACAACCCACCCGCCCTCCCAGCCCGCGCCCACCCGCGCAGATGACTTCATGTGACCAGCCTGCGACCGAGCGTCGTCAGGCTCTACCGTCGCCACAGCGAGTAACGGTTGCGCGTTGCGAGCAATAAACAACCCCGGCCGGTGCACCAACACCGAACCGGGGTCTGACCTCCAAGATCGAACCCGAGGCGATCCCGTGGCTGACGCCAAACTTACTACGGCACCCTGCGCGCCCGTACCCCCACACCTCAGCGCCGCCCCCGGCTACGGCAAGCGAAGCGCCCCGGACCAGGCACGTTCCCGACCGGACGACTTCGCCCACCTGCCCGAACGCGAGGCGTACATCGGAGCTTTCATCGACCGGCTCCCGAACGGCGCCGCGATGGACGTCAAAACGCTCGCCGCCGCCCAGCCCCGCTACGGCCAGCAAGCCGTACGCTCCGCGCTCACCCAGCTCTCCGCGGCCGGGCACCTGCGCCGCGTCCAGGAGACCGTCGGCAACGGCCGCTCCCAGTGGGTCTACCGCACCTACTTCACCCGTACGGCCCGCGACGACACCTGGTGGCACCGCTTCCTGACCGGCGACGGCGGCGCGCCCCCGCAGCCGGCCCCGCTGTCCCCGCAGATTCAACCGGACGAGCGACCGCCGGCTCCTGAAACCCCACCCACTCCCCGCTCGGTGGCCCTCGCCGACCCCCACCCGGCCCCACCGGCCCACTCCCAGGCGTACGCGACCCTCGCCGCCCTCGGCACCGCCGACCCCCGCATGCTCCTTTCCGCCGCCGAGTGCGCCGCACTCGAAGACCTCGCCGCCGCATGGCTGGCCCGAGGCGTGACCAGCGCGCACCTCATCACCGCCCTCACCGCCGGCCTGCCACCCGAGGTCCACTCCCCAGGAGCCATCGCCCGCACCCGCCTCACCGCCAAACTCCCGCCGGCCCCGCCCCCGCAGCCGCAAACCGGCCCTGCCACCCGCATCCTGGAGTGCACGGGATGCGGCGCCCCCGGCCGCCCCGAAGCCCTCCCCGGCGGCCTCTGCCGCCCCTGCCGAGGCGCCACCCCACCCCCCGACCCGACCGCCGAACACCTCCTCGCCGAACGCACCCGTCACTTCGCGTGCCTCTGCCGCCCCTTCACCCGCCCAGGCCCGGCCCAGGCCGGCGCACAGGCGTAGGCAACGGCAGGAAGCGGCAGACGAACACCGCCTGAACACCCGGAAAGAGCAGCCGACCCCCGTCCACCCTCGGCGGACGGCATCAGCAAGGCCGAGAACCACCAGCTCGGCGCCCCGGGAGCCGGACTCTCCGCTTTCCGGGCCCCGCACCCCAGGCGCCGAGGTGCCGGCCGCCCCGTCCCCTGGGGGTGCTGGCCGCACCCCGGCCGGGGGGTTGGCCCCATCGTCGTCACAGCCTCGCTAGGGAAGAGTCGACGCGATATCACCCGCCCCGCCCCGGAGGACCCATGAAGGCTGCGCTGTGGCTGCTCCTTGTCGTCTGCCTGCTGGCCAACGTGTACGTCAACGTGATGGTCGAGGAAGGTGCGCAACAGATTCTGCTGAGTGTCGCGTGCGGCGCCGGCGTGCTCGCCGCCGGCGCCGGGCTGTGGCTGAGCCGGGACCGCCGTTCCTGAGCTGCCTGATCGGCCTCCCGTCGGCTCATGTCACCGCACGCCGACGGGAGTTCCGCACAGGGCCTGGCCGAGGTGCGCGGCCTTGGCGTAGTCGATCGGGCCCAGCTTCGGGGTCGTGCCGTCCGCCTCCAGGCCGTAGTAGCGCACCAGGTTCGTGCCGAGGGACAGCTGTCGCCGGCCGTCCGGACTGGAGAGGGACATGGTCTCGGCGCCCGCGACCAGCCCGTCGTGCCCCCAGACCCGGCCGCACTGCGAATCCAGCGACATCAGCCCCAGGCCGTACCGCAGCCGAGGGCTCGCCGTCGGCACCGTGGTCTTCATCTCGCGCAGCTCGGCCCGGCCGGTCAGCTTGCCGGTCAGCAGGGCCCGGAAGAAGCGGTTGAGGTCATCCATCGTCGAGACCAGCGAACCGGCCGTCCCGGCCCAGGACATGTCGTAGACGCTGAAGTCGCGCGGCGGGTCGAATTCCCCGTGCAGGCCCTCGTACATTTTCGCATGCGGGCCGGTCAGCCGGGCCGAGCGCGGGAAGTACGTGTGCCGCAGCCCGGCCTTGCGTATGACGTGGTCGGTGATGTACTTCTCCGGCGCCTGGCCGGTGACCTCGCGGAGCAGCAACCCGGCTAGTACGTAATTGGTGTTGGCGTAGTGGTGCGCCGCGCCGGGCCTGCCCGTCGGGGGCGCTGCCAGGCCCAGCCTGGCCAGCTCGCGCGGGTCCCACCGGTGGTAGCGCCGGGTCTCCAGGTCTTCGGGCTTCTGCCAGATCGCCGAGGCGTAATCGGCGATTCCGCTGGTGTGGTCGAGCAGCATCCGCACCGATATCGCCCGGCCGCGCTCGCCGGGGACCAGGTCGGGCAGATAGCGGCCGATCGGCGCTTCCAGACCGATGCGGCCCTTGCCGACCTGCTGGAGCACGGCGGTGGCGGTGAACGTCTTGGTGATGCTGCCTATGCGGTGCTGGAGCCGCGGCGTCGTGGGGCGGCCGGTCCGCACGTCGGCGACGCCGGAGGCGCCCTCCCAGGATGCGGCGCCGTCCCGTACGGCGGAGTAGGCGCCGTACATGCCTGCGTCGTGCACTTCTCGCAGCGTCTTGTCCAGCGCGGCGCGGTCCAGGCCGGTGCGGTCCAGGCGGGCACGGTTCGAGCCTGAGTGGTCCGGGCCTGGGTGGTCCGAGCCGGCATGGTCCGGGCCCATGTGGTGCGCCGGGCCCGTCACCGCGGGCGGGGCGGGCGGGGTGACCGGCTCGGCGGCCGAGGCCGGTAGGGCCGGGGCCAGCAGGGCCAGCGCGACGGCAGCGGTGGTGGCGGCCTGTCTTAATCGGCGGCGGTTCCGAGCGGGCAGGGGTGGCAAGGGCGACAGGGGCGCCAGAGGTGGCGAGGGTGGCAGGGGGGACAGTGGTGGCAGTGGCATGGTGCGGCTCCGTCGGGTCGGGGCGGTGGCTCCTGCGAGCCGGTGCCGGTCGAAGATCCGGTCGGTGGTCCGGGTGATCTCTTCGCTCGCCTGTGATTCTGCTGAGCGCTTCGGCTCCCGGCATCAGCCTGTGGTAGGGCTTCGCGCACACGTTCGGATGACGCTTGTCAGGTTTATGTGACGCGACCCTCGCCGGTCGGCCGCCTGCCCCTCCGCCGGCCCGCTGTGACCCGGTCCACCATGCCCGTACGCGACGAAGTTTCCGCTCAAAGAAGGTGCGCAGGGGGGCAACCGCAGCCTGTCGGATGACCATCTAATCTTGCGGAGAGGCTCGCTGCCGACGGCAGGGCCAGAACCATGCCCACGCCGCACCATGCCCTGGAAGCGAGATCCCCGATGAGCCTGACGGGTACCCCCTTCTTCCTCACTGCGATCGCGCTGCTGATCGTCGCGGTCGTGCTGCCGTTCGCGCTGTGGAGCCGCCTCCGCGGCCCGCAGATCCTGCGGGCGCTGGCGCGCCTGGGCATGCTGCTGTTCGCGCAGGCCACCGCGATCACTCTGGTGTTCGTGGTCGTCAACAACACCAACAGCCTCTACGACAACTGGGACGACCTGCTCGGCACGTCCGACCACGTCGAAGCCGCCAAGGACCTCGGGCCGGACGGCCTGGGCGGGCTGAAGCTGAAGGACGAGCCCAGGCAACTGGTGAAGTTCGGGCCGCCGAAGGACTCGGTGGTCGGGCCCGGCGTCCAGGAGGGCGAGTTCAAGGGCCGGATCTCGGGCGTGAGCGGCGAGGTGTACGTATGGCTGCCGCCGCAGTACGACGACCCGGCGTATCAGGACAAGAAGTTCCCGGTCGTGCAGATGCTGCCCGGCTTCCCCGGCTCCGCCAAGTCCTGGATGGGCACGCTGAAGGCGCCCGAGCAGCTGAAGTCGCTGATGGAGCGGGGCAAGGTCAAGCCCTTCATCCTCGTCGCGCCGCGCACCACCCTCCTGGGCAGCGTGGACACCGGCTGCGTCAACATTCCCGGCAAGGCGAACGCCGACAGCTGGCTGAGCGTCGACGTACGCCAGATGGTGATCGACAATTTCCGGGCCGAGGACAAGGCCGGGTCCTGGGCGCTGGCGGGCTACTCGGCGGGCGCGCACTGCGCCGCCAAGCTCGCGCTGGCCCACCCGGACCGCTACCGCGCCGCCATCAGCCTCTCCGGCTTCAACGACCCGAAGCTGGAGCCCGCCTCGCTCGCCGGCAAGGACCCCAAGCTCCGCGTCGAGAGCAACCCGGTCAACATCCTGAAGTCGGCCAACAAGGCGGGCAAGCCGCCGCGTACCGCGCTCTACGTCTCCGGCGCGTCCGGGGACGGCTACGAGGCCGGGCTCGCCCTCAAGCAGCTCGCCAAGAACCCGACCACGGTCAAGGTGAAGCTGATCCCGCCGGGCGCGGGCGGCCACGGCACGGCCGTGTGGAAGAACCAGATTCCGGAGGTCTTCCGGTGGCTGAGTGGTGTGGTCACGTCCTGAGGGACCGCGGGGCCTGATGGTGGCCGGGCGGGGGTGGGGTGGCAGGCCCGGCCCCGGTACCGGACGGGGTTCCGGTCCCGGTCCTGGGCGCCGCCCCCGCCTCCGGTCCCGGCTTCGGTGGTGCGGGGATGCGGGCGGCCGTGACCGGCGCGTGCAGCCGCCAGCCCAGTGAGTGGTAGAGGGCCCGGCCCGCGGGGCTGGCCACCAGGATGCCGTGGGTGGCGCCCAGTTCGGCGGCGTGCGCGGAGAGCGCGTTCACGACGAGGCTGCCCAGGCCGCGGCGGCGGTGGCCCGCGCTCGTGCTGATCATGTCGTAGACCGCCGAGGGCGGCGTGGAGGCGTCGGTGACCGCGGCCCGGCCCCGGGCGGCGAGGTCGCCGGTCGCGGCGTCCAGGACGCGGCAGTCGATGATGCCGTTGCCGTCCTTGTCCACCGTCCGGACCGTGTAGCCGGCTGGGGCCCGGAGGTGCCGGTCCGCGTACTCGGACGCTGCGGCCAGCGCGGTCGACATCAGGAACTGCGGCTCGTCGAACTCCCAGCCGGGGGGCAGGGCGGGGGCGACCACCGCGCGTGGGGCGCAGACCTTGATCCACAGGTTGGGGGTGGTGATCGAGGCGGCGAGATCGCGCAGAACATCCGGGTCGGCGGTGGGGAAGACGTAGCGGCCCGGCTGGTCCGGGAGCCCGGTCTCGATGTGGAAACCGCCGTGTACGGGGACGGGGGCGGCGGCGCCGCGGCAGCGCGACCAGCCGTGCACCCAGTTCCGGATGAGGCCCGGCGGGAGGGGCGAGGGGGAGGAGTGGGGAGGGAGGGGCGAACCGGCCGTGTCTATAGGGGGGTTGTCTATAGGGAGGTTCATGCGGTCGATCTTAGAACGGGACGCCGTACGGGGCCGATGGGTTGCTGTGCGGGCCTGGGGGCGCTGTGCAGGCCCCTCCAGGTCCGTACGTGCGCGTCCCGGCTGGGTCAGGCGGCGGCCCGTAACAGGGGGAGCGGGCCGCCGCCCTTCCTCTCGGCGGGGACGGCCGACGACCGCCGGGGCGGAATCCGGCGGCGGTGGGGAGTCGGCCGCCTGTTTGAGGACGCTAAACCTCAACAGCGCGGAAAGGCGGCCGGAGGACAGGTATTGCTCGGGTTTGGTCCAGTGATGGATGCGGATGCCCACGCCGTACGCCTTCGGGGGCGCACTGGCGACGGGCTTTGACCGGGGCGCTGGGGGAGCGGCCTTTGCCGGATTTGCGGCGCTATGCGGCAGAACGAGCGCATGTTCAACGTGGTGCCGGTCACAACCTGAAAATGTTGTGACCGGCTCGCGCGGCCAAGTAATTTCCTCTGCGTTGCCCGATCAGCGCAGTGCGTGTTCCGAGTAATGCCTCAGGGGGATGCGAATTCGGGGGATGGGTGCGAGGGGGCGCCGGTAACGGGGGTAGGCAACGCTTTCCGAACGTTGCCTGATATCCGGTGGCCGCCCCGGCCGCCCGGTGGGCATCAACCGGGCGGCCGGGTCTCATGGCAGGCAGGCTCCTCGTGGGGCGGTTCCTCGCAGATGAAGGTCGCCCGCTGGAGTGTCGCACCGGGGAGTCCGCCATGGGCTTCTGTGATGACATGGGCGCGGATCATTTTCCCGCTGCGGGGATCCCAGAGCGGTCGCGGGATGGGGCTGATGGCGATGTCGCCGTTCTGGGCGATCCAGCGCGGCGTTTCACGATAGGCGCGACGGGTTCGGGGGTGGCGTTGGATGTCACGCTCGATCGCCCGTACCTGTCGGTCCGTGGGGTGCCGCTGAAGAGTCGCGGAGACTACCGCGAGCGACGGCATCAGCCAGAATTCGTGGAACGCTTCGAGGTCGTTCCCGCCCAGAATTCGGGGCGCGTCGGGGTGGAACAGTATGTACCTCTGTGTGTTCCGGGTGGGGTGTGCCGTGAGGTGGCGTCGGACACCCCCGAAGACGGCCCGGAAGGGAGGGTTCGTGAGGACGACGTTCCAGGCGAGGTCGTAGACGACGGACGGGTGGGCCAGCCCGTCGATCATCTGCTGGTACAGCACCATCATGGGCGTGTGCTGCTGTCCGCGGGTGACGGTGGAGGGCGGTAGCTGCCCTGTCAGGACGTAGAGAACCGCCAGACTCTCCGCGCTCATTTCCAGAGCGCTGCCCAGCTGTTCCACCTGCTGTGCGTTCAACTGCGCGGGATGAAGCAGCCAGTTGCGCAGTGTGCGGGGAGTTCTCCCCAATTTCTCGGCCAGGCTTTTGCGGGTGACGCCGAGCGCTTCCCGGGCTTCCTCCAGCAGCTGCCTGACCCTCTGGTCGCGGTCCCGCCCGGCATCGTCGGGAACCGTGGCCCCGGCGTGCTGCAGAGCGGCCACCCCGTCATGCGCTTGCCCGGCGGGAGGCGGCAGGCGGCTGCCGGCGTCGGTCATGAGGGCTCCTGCCAGTCCGTGTCCATGAGGGCAAAGGGCCAGGTTGCCCCGGCGCGGAGGGGGGCTGTCAACGAGGAGATCGGGTTCTCGCCACCGGTGATCGTTACGCGCGGACGTCGAGGCGGGGGCTGAGGGCCACCTCAACTTGGCATACGCGGCATACCGCCCCAAAGGGGGCATCGTCCAAGGGGAAGCGCAGCCCGAGGGGAAACCTCGTTTCCCCTTTCTGGCGGTTACCTGAGAACTGGCCATGATGATGCGGACGCGGGTGACGCGCCGTCAGGCGAACGCCCCTTTTCCGGGCGCGGCGCTGCGGCCGGACCGGCCGGTTGCCGCAGTCACGCGCGCCCCCTCGATCGAATGGGTTGGTGAATGAAGAAGAGTGTGGTGCGGGACGGACGATTCCGTTCCCTCGATCCGGCCGCCGGTCGTATGCGGGCCAGCCGGCTTCTTGCCGTCAAACCCGGCAGCACCCTCGCCGAGCTGGCTGAAGGGGCCGGTATCAGCATTGCCACGGCGAAAGACGTACGGGACCGGGTGCGTTCCGGGCGGGACCCGTTGCCGCCGAGGCTGCGTCATGCCGAGAACCGGCGCAGCCGGGCGAGAGCCGAAAAGGGAGTGGTGACGGCGTCCGGGCTTTGTGGCGGCTCACTGCCACGCAATGCTGTGACGGAAGTGGAGGCCGCGGTGAACGCATTGGTGAAAGATCCCGCGATGCGTACGGACGCCGGGCGGGCGCTGCTGCATCTCCTGCGCATGCACGCCGTCGAGGACGGTGGCAAGTGGCGGCAGTTGGCTGCCGGGGTGCCGGAGCATCGCGCCGAAGCGGTGGCCCGGGCCGCGCGGAGCTGCGCCGAGCGGTGGTCACGTTTCGCCAGAGAGATCGAAGGCGGCCGACGGCAGGCGTCGTGAGGGCCGGCACAGGCATACCTGAGTGCGGAGCGGCGATGTGTGAGGGCTACGATCCACCACTATGGACGTAGTAACCAAGGTCTTCGTGGGTCTGCACATCATCGGCATCGCCTCGCTGCTCGGTGGCTTCCTGACCCAGATGAAGCCGATGAGCGCGGGCACCGCGCGCTTCACGCCGGCCATGCTGCACGGCGCGCTGACGATGCTGGTGACCGGCATCGCCCTGGTCGGCCTCAACCAGGCCCAGGACCACTCGCTCGACAACGTCAAGCTCGGCGTCAAGCTCGCCGTACTGGTCGTGATCCTGGGCCTGGTCTACGTGAAGCGCGACGAGGAGAAGGTGGAGAAGCCGCTCTTCCTGGCCGTGGGGGTGCTGACGATGGTCAACATCTTCATCGCCCTGCTGTGGACGTGAGCGGCGGGTCCTCGGTACGAGAGGCCGCGGGGCACCTGCCCCGCGGCCTCTCGTACCGGCTGCGCGCCGGACGTCTGCGCGGGCCGCGGACGTTCCCGTAGGCCTGCGCGGGCCGGACGTTCCGTGTGCCTACGCGGGCCGGACACTCCCGTAGATCGGCATGTAGTAGATCGACTCGACCCGCACGCTCGCGCCCGGCTTCGGCGCGTGGATCATCTTGCCGTCGCCGATGTACATGCCGACGTGGCTGATGTCGTTGTAGAAGAACACCAGGTCACCGGGTTTGAGGTCCTTGGTCGCCACCCGGTCCCCGGCCTTGACCTGGTCCCATGTGGTGCGGGGCAGGGAGACGCCCGCCGCCTTCCAGGCCGCCTGCGTCAGGCCGGAGCAGTCGTAGGAGTTCGGGCCGGTCGCGCCCCACACGTACGGCTTGCCCATCTGCGCGCGGGCGAACGCGAGGGCCTTGGAGGCCTTCGTCGCGTACGAGCCGTCGTCGGCCGGCCCGCCGCCGGAACCCCCGCCGGCCCCGCCGCCCGGTGACCCGGTGCCGGTGCCCTGACCGGGGCCGTCGTGCTGCTTGCGGTCCTCGCGCTCCTTGCGCTCCTGCTCGGCCTGCTTGCGCGCCAGCTCCTCGGCCTTGCGCTTGGCCTCGGCCTCCTTCTTGCGCTCCAGTTCCGCCAGCCGGGCCTTCTCCTGGGCAGTCAGCCGCGACAGCAGCTGCCGGGCCTCGGCCAGCTTGTCCTGGACGGACTTCTTGGACTCCTTCAGGGCCGCCTGCGTCTCGGTGAGCCGCTCCAGGCTCCGCGACGCCTCGGCGCGCTGCCGTACGGCCTCGGCCTGCTGCTCCTGATAGTCGGTGACGGCCTGCTTCTGCCGCCCGGACAGCCGGTCCATGAGGTGGCTGCGGTCGACGAACTGCTGCGGGTCCTGGGCCAGCAGCAGCTGCGCGGTCGGGCTGATGCCGCCGCTCCGGTACTGGGCCGACGCGTAGATGCCCAGCTGGCGCCGGGCGTCGTTCATCTTCTGGGTGCGCCGGGCGGTGTCGTCCAGGAGGCGGTCGACGGTGCTGCGCTGCTCGTCGGCCTGCTCCTTGGCGGCGTTGTACTTCTGGGTCGCCACCTCGGCCTGGCGGTAGAGGCCGTCGACCTTCTGCTTGACCTCTTCGATGCTCTGCCGGGGCTGGCGCGGCGCGGCCTCGGCGGTCTGGGAGAGCAGGGTGACGGAGGCGAGGGCGGCGGTGGTGAGCCCGGCGGCCGTACGGCGGCTTCCGGGGGAGGTGAGTATGCGGGTGCGCGGCTTGCGGTGCGACGCCAAGGCCGGCGACTCCTTCCGTGGACCGCCTACCGGGTTAGCTGTCAGGTTCGGGCGTACGGAAGGGTGCCCTACGGCCCGTACGGCTGCGGGAGACGTTCCAGGGGCGGTGCCCCGAGCGGGTGCTCCGGGCGGTGCTTGTGAGGCGCCTCTCGTCGTGTGCCGTACCGGCCGATTCACCTCGGTGGTACGTGTGGGTCCCCGGCTCCGGGTGCCTGGCGGCAGGGCCGGACTCGGCGGGGGCGGCCCGTGCGGACGCTGTCGACCGCGGGGACGCGGGCTGCCCGAGCGAGCACGGTAGCCAACCCGCGTGGCTCCTGTGAAGGCTGATGTTCGATATGCCCGATACCTTTTCGTTATGTTGTCGCGTCCTGGGTGTGTCCTGGGTCACTTGTGACCACACGGGGGCGTGTCCCGTCCTACGGACCGGACGGCGGGCGCCTGGCGTCCTAACTCACACAGCGGATTTTCCGGTACGCGCCGGGCTGTCAGTGCGGCGGCCTAGACTCGGTGGGCGATGAGCAGCCTCTTTGACGACAGCTTCCTGGCGGACCTCGAACCCACCGGCGAGGGGCCCCCGCCCCCTCCCGAGGACGAGGACGGTCCGGCACAGGAGGAGATCCCGGCCGACCTGTTCGGCGGGCGCTTCGACGTGCCCGGCGGCATCCCGCACGCCGTGGGCCCGGGCCGTGACCCTTACTACCGCGACGGCGCCCCGCGTCCCGCGGTGGATCCGGCCGCCCTCCTGGAGGGGCTCAACGACCAGCAGAAGGCCGCCGTGGTGCACACCGGCGGCCCGCTGCTCATCGTCGCCGGCGCCGGTTCCGGCAAGACCCGCGTCCTGACGCACCGCATCGCGCATCTGCTCGGCGCGCGCCGGGTGCATCCGGGTGAGATCCTCGCGATCACCTTCACCAACAAGGCCGCGGGCGAGATGAAGGAGCGCGTCGAGGAACTGGTGGGCCCCCGGGCGAACGCGATGTGGGTCTCCACCTTCCACAGCGCGTGCGTGCGCATCCTGCGCCGCGAGTCCAAGAAGCTGGGCTTCACCTCGTCCTTCTCGATCTACGACGCGGCCGACTCCAAGCGCCTGATGGCCCTGGTCTGCCGCGACCTGGACCTCGACCCCAAGCGGTTCCCGCCGAAGTCCTTCAGCGCCAAGGTCTCCAACCTCAAGAACGAGCTCATCGACGAGGAGACCTTCGCCCAGCAGGCCGCCGACGGATTCGAGAAGTCGGTGGCCGAGGCATACACGATGTACCAGGCCCGGCTGCGCGAGGCCAATGCCCTGGACTTCGACGACATCATCATGACCACGGTCAACCTGCTCCAGGCGTTCCCGGATGTCGCCGACCACTACCGCCGCCGCTTTCGGCATGTCCTCGTGGACGAGTACCAGGACACCAACCACGCCCAGTACACGCTCGTACGGGAGCTGGTGGGGCCGGCCGAGACCGCCGGTGAGCTGTGCGTGGTCGGTGACGCCGACCAGTCGATCTACGCCTTCCGGGGCGCCACGATCCGCAACATCCTCCAGTTCGAGGAGGACTATCCGGACGCCACGACGATCATGCTGGAGCAGAACTACCGCTCCTCCCAGACGATCCTCAGCGCCGCCAACGCCGTAATCGAGCGCAACGAGAACCGCCGCCCCAAGAACCTGTGGACGGACGCCGGCGAAGGCCCCCGCATCACCGGGTACGTCGCCGACACCGAGCACGACGAGGCGCAGTTCGTCGCCGACGAGATCGACCGGCTGACCGACGCGGGCGACGCCAAGGCGGGCGACGTCGCGGTCTTCTACCGCACCAACGCCCAGTCCCGTGTCTTCGAAGAGATCTTCATCCGGGTCGGCCTGGCCTACAAGGTCGTCGGCGGCGTGCGCTTCTACGAGCGCAAGGAGGTCCGCGACGTCCTCGCGTACCTGCGCGTCCTCGCCAACCCGGAGGACACCGTTCCGCTGCGCCGCATCCTGAACGTGCCCAAGCGCGGCATCGGCGAGCGCGCCGAAGCCATGATCGACGCGCTGTCCGCCCGCGAGAAGATCACCTTCCCGCAGGCGCTGCGCCGGGTCGACGAGGCGTACGGCATGGCCGCCCGCTCCGCCAACGCCGTCAAGCGCTTCAATACGCTCATGGAGGAGCTGCGGACCGTCGTGGAGTCCGGCGCGGGCCCCGCCACCGTCCTGGAAGCGGTCCTGGAGCGCACGGGCTACCTCGCCGAGCTGCAGGCCTCCACCGACCCGCAGGACGAGACCCGCATCGAGAACCTCCAGGAACTGGCCGCCGTCGCCCTGGAATTCGAGCAGGACCGCGGCGAGGAGGATCCGGGCACCCTCGCCGACTTCCTGGAGCAGGTCGCGCTGGTCGCCGACTCCGACCAGATCCCGGACGAGGACGAGGAAGGCTCCGGCGTCATCACCCTCATGACGCTGCACACCGCCAAGGGACTGGAGTTCCCCACCGTCTTCCTGACCGGCATGGAGGACGGCGTCTTCCCGCACCAGCGCGCGCTCGGCCAGACCAAGGAGTTGGAGGAGGAACGGCGCCTGGCGTACGTCGGCATCACCCGCGCCCGCGAACGGCTCTACGTCACCCGCTCGACCATGCGCAGCGCCTGGGGCCAGCCGTCGTACAACCCGCCGTCCCGCTTCCTGGAGGAGATCCCGGAGCAGTACGTGACCTGGCGGCGCACCGGCCCCGCGACGCCCTCCGCCTCGATGGGCGCGCTGTCGGGCACGGGCGGCGGCGGCTTCGGCTCCGGGCTGTCCTCGTCGCGTACGAAGGCCGGGCCGAGCGGCTTCGCGACCCGGCGCGCCAAGGACCGCGAGGTGGTCTCGCTGGAGGTCGGCGACCGCGTCACGCACGACAGCTTCGGACTGGGCTCGGTCGTCGCGGTCAAGGGCAGCGGGGACAACGCGGAGGCGACGATCGACTTCGGCGGGGAGAAGCCGAAGCGGCTGCTGCTGCGGTACGCGCCGGTGGAGAAGCTCTGACGGTGGCCAAGTCCTGACGGTGGCGGAGGCGGAGTGTCCGGCGTCCCACGGGTGGGGCGCCGGACGGCCTGCGGGACGGCTGCCCGCGGGCTGGCCGGTTCCGGGACGGCTGCTTGCGGGCCAGGCCGGTCAGGGCGGTCCGGGCAGGTCGGCCCGTTCCGGTCAGCTCGGGTCGAGGCCGTGGCTGCGCAGCCACGGCAGCGGGTCGACGGCCGAGCCGCCGCCCGGGCGCACCTCGAAGTGGAGATGCGGTCCGGTGGAGTTTCCGGAACTGCCCGAGTAGGCGATCTGGTCACCGGCCTTGACCGTTCCTGACCGGATCTTGGTGCTGCTCAGGTGGCAGTACCAGGTCTCGGTGCCGTCGGGGGCGGTCACGATCGCCATGTTGCCGTACGCGGAGTTGTACTGGGTGCGTACGGTGCCGTCGGTGGCGGCCATGACGGGCGTGCCGTAACCGACCGGGAAGTCGATGCCGGTGTGTACGGACATCCAGTTGACGCCCGCCTGCCCGTACAGCGCGCTGAGGCCGTGCTGCGCGACGGGCAGCATGAACTTGGGGCGCATGGCCTCCTTGCGCGCCGCCTCATCGGCCCTGCGCTTCTTCTCGGCGGCCTGCCTGGCCTTGAGGTCGATGCGCTCCTGCGTACGGCTGGCCCGGTCGGCGAAGTCGTCGGCGCCCGCGCTCAGGCTGGCGAGCTGGGTGTCGAGCTTGTTGTTGGCGACGGCCGGCTGCACGGCTCCGGGGTCCCCGGCGGCCTGGGTGGTCGTACCGTCCTTGCTGCCCTTCTCGGCACCGCTGGTGACGGAGGCGGCGGCCACGGCGCACACGCCCATCGCGGCGACCGAGGGCACCGCGACGGTCAGCAGCGCGGAGCGCTTCGCGGTACGGCGGCGGCCGCGGCCGGACGAACCGCCGCCCTGCGCGGCCCGGCGCGAGCGGGAGGCGCGTGCGCCGGGCGCGGAAGCGGCGGCGGCGCTTCCACCGGGCGTGATGTCGGCGACGTCCGCGGAGTTGTCGTCGTGGGCGTCGAAATCGTGCCGGCCCTGGTGGCCGTGGTGATCGTGCAGGCCGTCGAGTCCGTCGAGCCCGTCGTGGCCGGGGAAGCCGTCGGTGGCGCCGGCGACGTCGAAGTCGGGGCCGATGGCCGGGGTGGTCTGGGTGAGGGCCTCGGCGAATCGGTTGTCCGCCGCGTCCTGGTCCGAGAACGCCTCATATCCGCCGTAAGCGGACCCGTACTGATCGATTGCGGTCGGATACGGGTCGGAATCGAAAGGCTGCCCGGTGTCGTGCGTGCCGTTCCCGTACTGCCCCAGGCCCGGAATGCCCGGCCCGGCCCAAGTCATGGTCTCCCACTGGGAGCTGGCGTCGGCGCCGTATGGAGGGCCCGCCTCCGGAGGACCCGCCTGCGCGGGGATGCCGGGGACCAGGCCCTGCCCGACGGCGCCCCAGACCGCGGTGGCCTCGTAGGCGTCCGGACCGGCCGCGGCCTCGGCCTCGTAGCCGCCGGTGTCGTACGCGGTGTGGGAGTACGGGTCGTAGACCGCGTCCGGCGGGGTGCCGGTGTCCTGCGCGCCGGAGTTGAACATTCCGGTGTCATAGGCGCCCGCGGATTGGGTACCCGGGTCGTAGCCGCCGTCCTGAGCACCGGCGGTGTACGCCGCGTACGCGTCGGTGCCGTACGCGGTGGTGTCGTACGGCGCGGCGTCGTGCGCGCCGGTGGCCTGGTGGCCCGGGAGCGCGCCGAAGTACGGGTCGCCACCGCCGTATGCGGCATGGCCGACCTGGGTGTCCTGGTGTCCGTAGGACCCGTAGGCCGGGTAGTGCGCATACGAGGCGTCGGGAGAGGGGACAGCCGGAGCGGGGGACTCCGGTGAGTGACGGTCGTTCACCACCACTTCTCTTTCGCCTCGGCAGCAGGAGAATTAGCGGCGACTGTACCCGGCAGTACGTGACGGCGACAATCTTCGGCAGGTTTCGGGCTTCTCGACAACGGGCATTTGGCCGCCTTTCGGCGGACAGTATGCGCGTTCTTGGCGCCGCGTTCGATGCGCGTTCGAGGCGGTACGGGGGCAGGAAGTGCGCGGCCGAAGATCGAATAGGCGGGCGCGACCTTGGAAAGTGCCCACGGCGAAGACCGGCCGAGGCGGCCGCGGGCCGGGGCCGGGAGCCCCGGAGGTCAGGACCGGGTCAGGTCGGGCCAGGGCCGGAGGCAGGGGGAGGTCAGGCCACCGACGTGGTTCTCGCGCTGCCCCGCGCCTCCTCCTCCGCGCTGAGCGCCTCCCGTATTCCGGCCGCCACCGCGCCGTTGACCGGGAGCGCGAGATGCCCGACACCGGATACCCGCACGTTGCGGGTGATCAAATCCCGGTGATCGATACGCGCGGTCTCGACCGGGACCATCAGCTGGTCCAAGTCGCTCCAGAAGCAGACGAAATGCGTACGGCAATTCGGGGCGGGCCGCGCCAACTCCACGATCACGTCGGAATGCGGGCGCATCTGCCGTACGAGCGGATGGGCCGACATCAACGGCGCGACCCGGGTACCGCCGTGCGGGGTGCCGAGCGTGACCAGGGTGCGTACGCGCAGGTCGCCGCCGAGGCGCTGGGCGTAGTAGCGGGCGATCAGACCGCCGAGGCTGTGCCCCACCAGGTCGACCCTGCCGTGGCCGGTGCGCTCGCAGATCTGCTCGACGTGGTGGCCGAGCAGTTCGGCCGCCTTGCGCAGGTCACAGGTGAGCGGGGAGTAGTTGAGCGCCTCCACGTGCCGCCAGCCGTGCCGCAGCAGCGAGCGGCGCAGCAGCACGAAGACGGAGCGGTTGTCGATGAAGCCGTGCAGCAGGAGCACCGGCGGGTGGCAGCGGCCCTGGGTGGGGAGCAGGGTGGGGGTGCCTCCGGTGGGAGAGAGGGGCCCGGTGGTGTCCGGGGCGGCGCCTGTGACGGTGACGGGGCCGCAGACGGATTCCGGTCCGGTGTGTGGTCCGGAATCTGATGCGGCTCCAGGTCCGGTGCGTGTTCCGGTTTCCGGTCCGGTGCGTGGTCCGCCGGTTCCAGGGCCGGTGCCCGGGTCCGGGTCCGTGCCGGGGAGGGCTCTGTGCTGTTCCTGGTGGATGCCGGTCGGGTACAGCAGAAGGTGCCCGACGAGGATCGCCAGCTCCATCACCGTCGCACGCAGCAGCGCGGTGGGGCGGGCCAGGTAACAGAGAAAGGGCAGGGCCTTCATGGCCGACCTCCCGAATGGCACGCGGGAGACGACTCTGTCCCCCGTGTGCCCTCATGGGCAGCCGCTTCCGGCAACGTACAAGTACGTGAACGAGCTGCTGCCCGGACGTACGGATACGAAGACGGATGCGTTCAACGGCCGGACCCCCGTGCCGCGCGGCTGACGGCGCGGAGGTACGGCGACCTCACTGCGGCTCCCCGAGCGTCCGTCCCGCCGCATGGAGCGACGCGGAACGCAACGCGTAGCGAACGTGTCCCAACGTGTGATTTCCCCCTCCCCCAGTGTCACGAAACGGCCGGGTACGGGATGCTGGCGATAACGTTCGTTCACGCTTGGGGCGGCCGGCGCGGCCGCCATTCGGATGTCGGTCCGGCGGCCCTGCCCCGTGCAGGAGCCGTGACGTGCCGTGCAGGGCTGGGAGGCAGTGATGGGTGTGCAGGGTCCGATCCGCGTGGTGGTGGCCAAGCCGGGGCTCGACGGCCACGACCGGGGAGCCAAGGTCATCGCGCGGGCGCTGCGCGACGCCGGCATGGAGGTCATCTACACGGGGCTGCACCAGACCCCGGAACAGGTCGTGGACACCGCGATCCAGGAGGACGCCGACGCGATCGGCCTGTCCATCCTGTCCGGTGCGCACAACACCTTGTTCGCCAAGGTCATAGAACTGCTCAAGGAGCGGGACGCGGCGGACATCAAGGTCTTCGGCGGCGGCATCATCCCGGAGGCGGACATCGCGCCCCTCAAGGAGCTGGGCGTCGCGGAGATCTTCACGCCCGGGGCGACGACCACGGCGATCGTGGAGTGGGTCCGCGCCAACGTCCGCCAGCTCGCGGCCTGAGACCCCGCCGCCCGGGCGGGGCGGCCCCGGCCCGGCCGCCGGCCGGCTCACGGGGCCAGCTCCGCGCGCATCGTGGCGCGCAGCCGTAGCGTGCCCACCAGGCGCTGGAACGCCTCGGACCAGTAGCCCACCGCGCCCGGCGAGCCGTCCGCCGGCTCGTCCGGTGTCGCCGTGAGCATGGCGAGCCGGTCCGCCGCGTCCGGGTCCAGGCACCGCTCGGCCAGGCCCATCACGCCGCTGAAGCTCCACGGGTAACTGCCCGCGTCCCGGGCGATGTCCAGCGCGTCGACCACCGCACGCCCCAGCGGTTCGGACCACGGCACCGCGCACACCCCGAGCATCCGGAACGCGTCGGACAGGCCGTGGGCCGCTATGAAGTCCGCGACCCACTGTGCCCGTTCGTCCTCGGGCAGCACGGTCAGCAGCCGCGCCAGGTCGCGTGAGGAGCCGGCCGTGCTGTCGGGGCTGGGTCCCCCTTCGGGGATGGAGGCGGGGCCGCTCGTGGTGGCCGGGGCGGTGCCGTACGCGCTGGAGCCTTGCGCGGCGGACGCCGGGACACCGAGCAGGGCCCGCGTCCAGGCCACGTCGCGCTGGCGTACGGCGGCGCGGCACCAGGCGTCGTGCAGCTCGGTACGCCAGCCGTCGGCCACCGGCAGGGCGACGATCCCGGCCGGCTCCCGGCCGCCCAGCCAGCCGCTCCAGCACTCCAGCGGCGCGGCCTCCAGCAGCTGGCTCAGCCACCAGGCCCGTTCGCCCCGGCCGGTCGGCGGCCTGGGCACCACCCCGTCGCGCTGCATCGCCGCGTCGCACTCACGCGGGGCCTCGACGACGAGGGCCCAGGTGTCCGCACCGGGCGCGGCCGTGCCGGAAGGGGGCGCGCCGGACGGTCGTGCGGCGGAGGGAGGCGTGCCGGACGGGTCCGTGCCGACCAGGTCCGTGCCGGTCAGATCCGTGCTGCCCTCCGTGCCGCCCTCCGTACGGACGAGGGAGACGCAGGCGCGGGCCCGGTCCGCCATGCGTGCGGCGAGCGCGGTGCCGGGCAGGGCCGACAGCAACTCGGCGGCCGTACCGCGGACGTTGCGGCTGCGGTCGGACAGGGCCTGCTCCAGGAACGGCTCGTCGGCCATCGACAGGCCCTCCCGCAGCGAGTCGAGGAACATCAGCCGGTCCTCGGCGCGCTCGCTCGGCCAGGTGGTGGACAGCAGGGCCAGCCCGGCCGCGGGCTCCCGGCGGCGCAGCGCCGCCAGCAGGGAGACCCGCTCCGCGAACAGGCCCTCCTCCCACAGGGTGCGGACGGCCTCCGGCTCGTCGGGGCCGGGCAGCGCGGCCGTGCTCCCGACACCGCGCAGCGCGAACTTCCACTCGTCGTTGAGCCGCGCCAGCCACAGCGCCCGCGGCCCGGCGAAGCCGAGCGCCGCCGCGCGCAGGTCCGTCCGCGCGCGGGCCGCGTCGAGCAGCGCGGGCAGCAGCGCCTCAGGGGCGCGGTAGCCGTGGCGGGCGGCCGCGGCCAGCCACTGGGGCAGCAGCTCGGTCAGGTCGGGCGCCGTGCCACGGCGGTGGCCGCCTCCGGTGCCGTTCCGGTCGGCGAGCAGCAGCGCGAGCCGGCGCCGCGCGGCCGACGGCAGCGGCGGGCGCGGATCGGGCGGAGCCGGTACGGGACGTTCGCGGGCGGGCGCGGGGCGCAGGGCGGCCCGGCGCCGGACCGTGCTCACGGCGGCCGCGTCCAGCAGGGCGGCCGCGGAGCTCCGGCCCGCGCGGGCGGCGACGGGCGGCGTACGGCGTTCCGTTCCGAGCAGCGCCGAACTCACCAGCTCCTCCCAGGAGGGACCGGGTGTGACGGCGGGGACGCGGTGGGCGCTGTGCTGGATGCTGCTCTCGGTCATGACTTCCCCCGGGCGGTGATCAGATCTTGGGCGACTGAGCGACTGGGCCACTGGACTGTGGTGGTCGGGCAGCCGGGTGGTCGGGCGGCTGGTCGGGCGAGTGGATGGTCGGGCGGGTGGCGGCCGGTGCCGGAGCCAGGAGCACGGGGTCATGGGGTCACAGAGCGACCGGATCCGGATCCCAGGTGGTCAGGGGCACGAAACCGCGGTGCCCGCATTCGCCGAAGACCGTGACCGGTTCGCCGCCGGATATGGCGGCCAGGCGCCACAGCCCCGGCCGCTCCGCGCAGCGCCGGTCCACCGGAAGCGCCGACTCGCCGTCCGCGTCAGCCAGTTGCCACGGCTCACCGCCCTGCCCCGGTATGGGCACGACGTCGGTCAGGACCACCGGCCAGGTGTCCAGCCACGGGTCGTCGCGCAGCGCGTCGCCGTACGCGGTCAGTGCGGCATCGGTGCCGCCGCCCGGCGGCGGGCCCGCGACCGGTGCCGGATCGGCGTGCCGCGCGCCCAGGACGACGCGCAGCGGGCGCGCGCCCGGGTAGTAGGCCAGGTCGGCGTCCAGAGCCAGGCCCCTCGGCAGGGAGAGGTCCAGGGCCCGGTCGGGCCCGCCGAAGGAGAGGTGGAGCGCCATCCGCCCGGTCCGCTCGCCGCGCAGCCATATCCGGCGGCTGGTCAGCATGCCCTCTTCGGCGTCCTGCTGGGCGAGCACCAGCCAGCGGTCGCGGACGGTCGCGGTGTCCGGGCCGGCGAGCACGTCCGCCGCGTCGGTGGTGAGCCCGACCCGGGTGCGGACCGTCGAGGCCAGCGCGGGCGGCAGGCGGTCGATGCCCAGGAACGCCTGGTCGAGGAGGTGGATCAGGGCGCACTCCGCGAGCAGCCGGGACGGCCAGTCCGCGCCGGACGCCACGACCGGGCCCAACTCCCGTACCCGCGAGGCCAGTCCGGGTGCCTGGGCGTCGACCATGCGGGCCGCCGTCTCGTCCCAGGTGCCGTACCCCGCGCGGTCGGCGGTGGCCAGGCCGGAGCGCAGCAGGTCCTCCAGGCGCTGTTCCAGTTCGGTGGCGCCGGCGCTGATCCGCTGGGCGCGCAGCGCCGCCCGGCGCCGGGCGGCCTCGGGCCCGGCAGACGGTGAACCACCCTGCGCCGTTGCGCTTTTGCCCTGCCCCGACGCCTGCTTCCGCTCGCGCTGCCGACGGGCGGTGAGCCACGCCTCCACCCACTCGGGAGGCTCGCCGTCGGTCACGGCGCCTTCCTCGCCCGCCCACATGAGCAGCAGGCCCAGTGCGTGCTTGCACGGGAACTTGCGGCTCGGACAACTGCACGTGAAGGCCGGTCCGGCCGTGTCGACGACGGTGCGGTACGGCTTGCTGCCGCTGCCCTTGCACAGGCCCCACACCGCGCCGTCCCGTGTGCCGGTCTCCGGCCACGAGTCCGGTGTCGCGAGCCTGCTGCCCGCCTTGCCTGACGGCGCGTCGGGCGCGAGCGCGAGCACGTGATCCGACGTCCAGCGTTCCCCCTGCGGATTCATGCACCAAACGCTACGAGCACCCACTGACAATCGCTCTGACCAGCAGGTATCACCTTGCCGCGACGCCGACTTCACTCGCGCATCGCGGTTGAGCGGCGCGGCCGTCCGGACTTTCACACGCCGAGAAGGAACGGGAGAAGCGAAGCGGACCGCGGGAAGAGCCCCCGAGTGCGCGCGGCGGGTGGCGATGTCGCGCTGAAGTGGCAGGTCAGGGCAGGTTTTCGGGTGATTGTCAGTGGTGTGGTGCAGGGTTGTTCACGCAAGCGGCCGGCGGAGGCGGGGCACCGGCCGCAGACCTTGCGACGAGGGGGAGACCATGCCTGAGAACACCACCGAAGAAGCCGCCGGAGTCGCCGGAGTCGCCGGAGTCGCCGGAGCCGACGGCTCCGCGCAGGCGCTGCGGCCCCACGCGGAGGACGCGTTCGCGGCGGAGCTGAAGGCGCTGGCGGCGGCCGACGACCGGCCGCGGCCCGAGCGCTGGAAGCTGTCGCCGTGGGCGGTGGCGACGTACCTGCTCGGCGGCAGCCTGCCGGACGGCACGGTCGTCACACCGAAGTACGTGGGCCCGCGGCGCATCGTCGAGGTCGCGGTGACGACCCTCGCGACCGACCGCGCGCTGCTGCTGCTCGGCGTGCCCGGCACGGCCAAGACGTGGGTGTCCGAGCACCTGGCCGCGGCCGTCAGCGGCGACTCGACGCTGCTCGTGCAGGGTACGGCCGGCACACCGGAAGAAGCCATCCGCTACGGCTGGAACTACGCGCAGCTGCTCGCCCACGGCCCGAGCCGGGACGCGCTGGTGCCGAGCCCCGTCATGCGGGCGATGGCCCAGGGCATGACCGCCCGCGTGGAGGAGCTGACCCGCATCCCGGCCGACGTCCAGGACACGCTCATCACGGTCCTGTCGGAGAAGACGCTGCCCATCCCGGAGCTGGGCCAGGAGGTCCAGGCGGTGCGCGGCTTCAACCTGATCGCCACGGCCAACGACCGCGACCGCGGGGTGAACGAGCTGTCCAGCGCCCTGCGCCGCCGCTTCAACACGGTGGTCCTGCCGCTGCCCGCGACACCCGAGGAGGAGGTCGGCATCGTCTCCCGGCGCGTCGACCAGATCGGCCGCTCGCTGGACCTGCCGCCCGCCCCCGAGGGGACGGACGAGATCCGCCGCGTCGTCACGGTCTTCCGTGAGCTGCGCGACGGCGTCACCACCGACGGACGCACCAAGATCAAGTCTCCGTCGGGCACGCTCTCCACGGCCGAGGCCATCTCCGTGGTGACCAGCGGCCTGGCCCTGGCCGCGCACTTCGGCGACGGCGTGCTGCGCTCCGGGGACGTGGCCTCCGGCATCCTCGGCGCCGTGATACGCGATCCGGCGGCCGACCGGGTCGTATGGCAGGAGTACCTGGAAACCGTGGTGCGCGAGCGCGACGGCTGGAAGGACTTCTACCGCGCCTGCCGTGAGGCCGGCGCATGAACGCCCGGGCGGACCGGCCGCTCCTGCTGGGGGTGCGGCACCACGGACCGGGCTCGGCGCGAGCGGTCCGGGCGGTCCTGGAGTGCCACGAGCCCCGCGCCCTGCTGGTCGAAGGACCGCCGGAGGCCGACGCGTTGGTGGCCCTGGCCGCCGACGAGGCGATGCGGCCGCCGGTCGCGCTGCTGGCCCATGTGCCCGCCGATCCGGGGCGGGCGGCGTTCTGGCCGCTGGCGGAGTTCTCCCCGGAGTGGGTCGCGATCCGGTGGGCCCTGGACCATGACGTACCGGTGCGCTTCATCGACCTGCCCGCGGCGCACTCCCTGGCCTTCGAGGCGGCAGGCTCGGACGGTGAGAACGGCGAGGACGGGCCGGTGGCCCCTGCCGGGGCGACGGGTGCGGACCGGGCGGCGGAGGCGCGCATCGACCCGGTGGCGGTGCTCGCCGAGACCGCCGGGTACGACGATCCGGAGCGCTGGTGGGAGGACGTGATCGAGCACCGCGCCCACCGGGACGGGCGCGGGTCCGGACAGGAGTACGGGCACGGGGCGAGGGACGGCGCCGGGTACGGGGACGGCGCCGGGCGCAGGGCCGGAAATGGGCACAGGGACGAGGGCGGGAGCCGGGACGGGGGCGAGGACGGGAGCCGGGGCGAGGACGCGTGTGGGGACGCGGGTGCGGCGGGCACCGATCCGCTCGCCTCCTTCGAGGCGCTGGCCGAGGCGATGGGGGCGCTGCGCGAGGCGTACGGTGCCGGCGGGCACGACCGCGACCTGGTGCGCGAAGCCCATATGCGGCTCCGGCTGCGGGAAGCGCGCCGGGAGTTCGGGGACGGCATCGCCGTGGTGTGCGGCGCGTGGCACGTCCCGGCGCTGGCCCGGCGCACGACCGTGACCGCCGACCGGCAGCTCCTCAAGAGCCTGGCGAAGGTGAAGCCCGAGGTGACGTGGGTTCCGTGGACCCACCGCAGGCTCTCCCGCCGCAGCGGGTACGGCGCGGGCATCTCCTCGCCCGGCTGGTACGGCCACCTCTTCAGCGCACCCGACCGTCCCGTCGAACGCTGGATGACCAAGGTCGCCGGACTGCTGCGCGAGGAGGACTACGCCGTCTCCTCCGCCCACGTCATCGAGGCCGTACGGCTCGCCGAGGCACTGGCCGCGATGCGCGGCCGTCCGCTGGCGGGGCTGGCGGAAACCGGTGACGCGGTGCGCGCGGTGCTCGGCGACGGGGCCGACGCGCCGTCCGCCCTGATTCACGACCGCCTGGTGGTGGGGGACGTACTGGGAGAGGTGCCGGACAGCGCTCCGGCGGTGCCCCTCCAGCGGGACATCGCCCGCAGCCAGCGGTCGCTGCGCCTCAAACCGGAGGCCGCGGACCGGGAACTGGACCTCGACCTGCGCAAGGAGACCGACGCCGGGCGGAGCCGGCTGCTGCACCGGCTGCGGCTGCTGGGCGTGCCGTGGGGCGAGCCCGCACGGACCCGCGCGAGCACCGGCACGTTCCGGGAGAGCTGGCGGCTCCGGTGGGAGCCCGAACTGTCCGTACGGGCCGCCGAAGCCGGCATCTGGGGCACGACGGTGGAAGCCGCCGCGACCGCCAAGGCGGAGTCCGACGCCCTGGGCACCACCGCCCTGGCCGACGTCACCGCCCTGGCCGAACGCTGCCTGCTGGCCGCCCTCCCGGACGCGCTGCCCGTGGTCATGCGCGTCCTCACGGACCGGGCCGCGCTCGACGCGGACGTGGGGCACCTCGCCCAGGCACTGCCCGCGCTGGTCCGCGCGGTCCGCTACGGCGACGTACGCGGCACGGACGCCGCCGCGCTCGGCGAGGTGGCCACCGGCCTGGCCGAACGGGTCTTCGTCGGCCTGCCACCGGCCTGCACGGGCCTGGACGCCGACGGTGCCGCCGACATGCGCCGGCATCTGGACGCGACCCATCACGCGGTGGGGCTGCTGGACGAGGGTTCGGCGGGCGCTTCGACAGCTGGAGTCGGTGGCGGGGTTGGGGCCGGTGCCGGGATCGGGTCCGGAGACGGGGCCGGGTCCGGAGACGGGAGCAAGGGCGGTACCGGCACCGCGGCCGGACCCGGCGGTGCGGTCGCCGGTGGGGGCCTACGGGACCGCTGGGCGGCGGTGCTGCGGAAACTGGCCGAACGGGAGACGGTGCCGGGTCTCCTGCGGGGGCGCGCGGTCCGGCTGCTGCTCGACGACGGGCGGCTGACCTCCGGGGACGCGGAACGGCTGATGGGGCTGGCCCTGTCGCCCGGCGCCCCGCCGGACGAGGCGGCGGGCTGGATCGAGGGGTTCGCGGGCGGCGACGCCGGAGGACTGCTGCTGGTCCACGACGAACGGCTGCTCGCCCTGGTGGACGGCTGGCTGACACACGTACCGGCGGGCGCCTTCACGGACGTACTGCCACTGCTGCGCCGGACGTTCGCGGAGTACGACACCGGAGTGCGCCGCACACTCGGCGAGTTGATACGCCGCGGACCGGCCGGGCCAGGCGGCCTCGGTACCGGCCTCGGCGCAGGCACCGGAGCCGGGCACGGCGCCGGGCGGGCCGGCGAGGAACCGGCGATACCGGGCTTCGGCCCCGGCCTGGACCGCGACCGGGCAGCAGCCGTGCTCCCGACCTTGCGCGTCCTGCTGGGCCTTACGGAAGAAGACGGTGAGGGCTCCGAGGAGGAGCGGATGACGGGGGTGGACGGATGAGCGAGGCGCAGGAGAGGCTGCGGCGGTGGCGGCTGGTGCTGGGCGGGGGCGGCGCCGACGGGACCGGCTGCGAGCTGCGGGGGCAGGACGCCGCCATGGACGGGGCGCTCAGCGCGCTCTACGGAGGCCGCCGGCCGGACGGTACGGGCGGCGGGGGCTCGCGCACGGCGGGCCTCGGCGCCTCGGCGCCCGACGTGGCCCGCTGGCTGGGGGACATCCGCACGTACTTCCCCACCTCTGTCGTCCAGGTCATGCAGCGCGACGCGATCGAACGGCTCGGCCTGTCCACGCTGCTGCTGGAACCGGAGATGCTGGAGGCCGTCGAAGCCGACGTGCACCTGGTGGGGACGCTGCTGTCGCTCAACAAGGTCATGCCGGAGACGACGAAGGAGACCGCGCGGGCCGTGGTCCGCAAGGTCGTCGGACAACTGGAGAAACGGCTGTCGGCCCGCACCCGCGCCACGCTCAACGGCGCCCTGGACCGGTCGGCGCGCGTCAGCCGCCCCCGGCACCGGGACATCGACTGGGACCGTACGATCCGCGCGAACCTCAAGAACTACCTGCCCGAACACCGCACGGTCGTCCCCGAGCGGTTGATCGGCTACGGGCGGGCCGCGCGGTCGGTGAAGAAGGACGTGGTGCTCTGCATCGACCAGTCCGGGTCGATGGCCGCCTCCGTCGTCCACGCCTCCGTGTTCGGCGCGGTACTGGCGTCCATGCGGGCCATCACGACCCGGCTGATCGTCTTCGACACCGCGGTGGTGGACCTGACGGACGAACTGGACGACCCGGTGGACGTGCTCTTCGGCACCCAGCTGGGCGGCGGCACGGACATCAACCGCGCCCTGGCCTACTGCCAGTCGCAGATCACCCGGCCCGCCGACACGGTCGTCGTCCTGATCAGCGACCTCTACGAAGGCGGCATACGCGACGAGATGCTCAGACGCGTCGCGGCGATGAAGGCGTCCGGGGTGCAGTTCGTGACGCTGCTGGCGCTGTCGGACGAGGGGGCGCCCGCGTACGACCGGGACCACGCCGCGGCTCTCGCGGCCCTGGGCGCACCGGCGTTCGCCTGTACGCCGGACCTCTTCCCGGAGGTGATGGCGGCCGCGATCGAGAAGCGGCCGCTGCCGATACCGGACATGGCGGGGTAACGGTGACGAGAGCCCCGAGGGGCTTGCGGGGCCCCTGGTCCGTCGTGCAAGGATCGGGGCACCGCTCGATCACCGCTCAGCGCGTGACGCCGGTTCCGCAGGCCGGACGGCCGCCCGGAGCCGTGCCTCCGCGCCCGCCCGAGTCACCGTTCCCGGTCGACTGCGTTCTCCTGTCCGCTTCTGTCGGGGCCCGCGCCCCTTCACCCGCCGCGAAGGATCCGCCCGTGTCCGCTGTGCCGGCCCCGTCCGCCGCTGTGCGCCTCCCGCGCACCGTGGTGGTGCGCCGTGCGCTGCTGGCGGGACTGTTCCTGGCGGGATTCGTGGCGCTGGGGTTCGCGTTCGGCGGCGGCGCGCACGCGGCGGACGGCCCAGCTGGTGCAGCACCGCAGCTCGGGGCAACGGCTCCGGCGCCCTCGACGGGCCCGGCGGCTTCGACGGCTTTCCGGACGCCGGTCAAGACATCAGCGAAGGCATCAGCGGCCGACGCCGGGCGGGAACTGAAGCGCGGCGGCGCGTCGGCCGTGGGCACGGTGGCCGGTACGCCGGCCGGCAAGGCCGTGCTGCCCGTCGCCGAGCGGACCGCCCCGGCTGCCGGGCAGGCCGCCGCGCCGGTCACCGAGCCGGTCACCGCGCCCGTACGGGACGTGGTGCGTGAGGTGCGTCAGATGGCCGACGCGGGCTCGCTGCCCGTGGAGCTGCCGGGCCGGATCCCCGGCGCTGACGGCAACGGCAACGAGGGCAACGGGCCGAGTGACGGGCGCGGCGAGCAGCCGGGCCAGGGAACCGGGCCGCAGCACGGCACCGGCCCGCGGCACGCCGGAGCCGGTGACCAGCGGGACCCCTCGCGCGTCAACGCGGCCGGCTGCGCGCCCGGTTCGGCACTGGGGGAGCTTCGGGGCGCGTCGCCGCGCACCGCACAGCACGCCGACCCGGCGTCGGAGCGGCAGCCGGGCCAGGGCCACGGTCTCCCGGGTCTCCCCGGCCCGTTCCCGCAGGGGCCCGCCTCGACGGCTTCGCACACCGCCGGTGACGGTCACGGCCCCCGCGGCGGGGACCAGTTCGCCGCCGTACCGGCGCATCCCGCGCACTTCGGGCTGGTGCCCGGAGGCGTCCTCGCGGCGGCCGAGCCGCCCACGCGGCAGCGTGCCGCCGACATCCTCGAATTCCCGGGCTAGGGCAGGCCTTCAGACCTCCAGCGTCTGAGATCACCGTCCGCAGACGACGCGTCTGCAACGGACCTGCCGCGCGGGGGCGGGACAGGTCTGCCCGTTCGAACCCCTGAATTCGAAGGACGTTTCACCATCATGCGTACGCACATCCGTCGTTCCATCGTCGTAGCCGCCGCCGCTTCCGGCCTGTGGGCCCTCGGTTCCGTCGCCGCCAACGCGGCCGACCTGCCCGGCACCGCCGACCTGCCCGCCGCCGGCGCGGTCACCGGCACGGTGCAGGACAAGCTGCCGGCCGGTGACGTGGCCGGTACCGCCAAGAAGACCGTCGACGGCGTGGCCGGCCAGGTCACCGGGCTCACCGGCGGCGACGTCCACACCCAGGACCTGCCCACCACCCCGAAGCTGCCCGCGACCGGCGACCTGGGCAAGGCCGCCGACCTGCCCAAGACCGGTGACCTGGGCAAGGCCACGGACCTGGGCAAGGCCACCGACCTGGGCAAGGCCACGGACCTGCCCAAGACCGCCGACCTGGGCAAGGCCACCGACCTCGCCAAGGCCACCGACCTCGACAACCCCACCGCCCAGCTCCCCACCGACGCCGCCCAGGGCGTCCTGGCCACCGCTCGTCCCGTCGTCGACAACACCACCGCCGATGTCCTGCCGCCCGTCGCCCAGCGTGTGGTCGGCAAGGCCGTGCCGGTCGCCCAGGGTGCGGTCGGCGGTGTCGGGCAGCTGGCCGGTGACGTGACCGGTCAGGCGACCCCGTTCGTGCGGGGTGTCGCCGGTGGTGCGCAGACCTTCGTGCAGGGTGTGGCCACGGACGCCACCCCCTTCGCGCAGGGCCTCGTCGGCACCGTCACGAACGACGCGTCGGGCATCGCCGGCAGCGCCACCGCGGGCGCGCAGGGCTTGCTCCCCGGCCAGACCGCGCCCACCGTGCCCGCCCTGCCCGCGGTGCCCGCCGACCTGACCGACCCCGCCAACATCCCGGCGCTGCCGACCCTCCCGGGCACGAAGACCCTCCCGGGCGCCACGACCCTGCCGGCCCTCCCGGCCCTCCCGGCCCTCCCGGCCCTCCCGGCCCTCCCGGCCCTCCCGGCCCTCCCGGTCCAGGGCGTCTGACCGTCACCGGCGGGCGGCCGGGCGTACGCACAGGGTGGTGTGCCGTAGGTCCGTACCGCCGGCCGTGAACGGCAGTGAGTGAGCAGCCGGGTGGCTTCCCTGGGGAGGGAGCCGCCCGGCTGCGCGCTGCGCGCGGGGCCGGTGGGGGCCGGCGGGGTCCGGCGGGCCCGGATGGACCGGCGACCCGCGTCCACCTGACGGCCACCCGCCGGCACCCCTGTGGCCCTGTGCGGTCTGTGACCGTTGTCTCTGTGACTGTTATCACCGCCGCAGTGTGATCTGCGATTTAGGGAGGCCGGTCCTGCGGGGATAACCTGCGAGACGGACATGCCGCGTACCGGCCACCGTGTACGCCTCCCTCAGTGACAGCGCAGTCACGTTGCCCTTCGCGGCACGCCCATGCAGACAACGAACCGCGATCACTACGGCGATTCTGAGTAGACAAGGGACGGACGCGCGTGGACCTGTTCGAGTACCAGGCGAGGGACCTCTTCGCCAAGCACGGTGTACCGGTGCTGGCCGGTGAAGTCATCGACACGCCTGAAGCGGCACGCGCGGCGACCGAGCGCCTCGGCGGCAAGTCCGTCGTCAAGGCGCAGGTGAAGGTCGGCGGCCGGGGCAAGGCCGGCGGCGTGAAGCTGGCGGCGACGCCGGACGAGGCCGTCGCCCGCGCGACGGACATCCTCGGCATGGACATCAAGGGCCACACGGTCCACAAGGTGATGATCGCCGAGCTGTCCCCGGAGATCGAGGCGGAGTACTACGTCTCGTACCTCCTCGACCGCACCAACCGCACCTTCCTGGCCATGGCCTCGGTGCAGGGCGGCATGGACATCGAGGAGGTCGCGGAGAAGACCCCCGAGGCCCTCGCGAAGGTCCCGGTCAACGCCGTCGAAGGCGTGGACATCGAGAAGGCCCGCGAGATCGTGGCCCAGGCGAAGTTCCCGGCCGAGGTGGCCGAGGGTGTCGCCGAGGCCATGGTGACCCTGTGGAAGACCTTCGTCGCCGAGGACGCGCTCCTCGTCGAGGTCAACCCGCTGGTGAAGACCAAGGACGGCCGCATCCTGGCCCTGGACGGCAAGGTCTCGCTCGACGAGAACGCCGCCTTCCGCCAGCCCGACCACGAGGCCCTGGAGGACAAGGCCGCGGCCAACCCGCTCGAGGCCGCCGCCAAGGCCAAGGACCTCAACTACGTCAAGCTCGACGGTGAGGTCGGCATCATCGGCAACGGCGCGGGTCTCGTCATGAGCACCCTGGACGTCGTCGCGTACGCCGGTGAGAAGCACGACAACGTCAAGCCCGCCAACTTCCTCGACATCGGCGGCGGCGCCTCCGCCGAGGTCATGGCGAACGGCCTGGAGATCATCCTCGGCGACCCGGACGTCAAGTCCGTGTTCGTCAACGTCTTCGGTGGCATCACCGCCTGCGACGAGGTCGCCAACGGCATCGTCCAGGCCCTGGAGCTGCTCAAGTCCAAGGGTGAGGACGTCACCAAGCCGCTGGTCGTCCGCCTGGACGGCAACAACGCGGAGCTGGGTCGCAAGATCCTGAGCGACGCCAACCACCCGCTGGTCCAGCGTGTGGACACCATGGACGGCGCGGCCGACAAGGCCGCCGAGCTCGCCGCGGCTGCGAAGTAAGGGATAGAGGGACTCAGACCACCATGGCTATCTTCCTCACCAAGGACAGCAAGGTCATCGTCCAGGGCATGACCGGTGCCACGGGCATGAAGCACACCAAGCTCATGCTGGGCGACGGCACCAACATCGTCGGCGGCGTGAACCCGCGCAAGGCGGGCACCGAGGTCGACTTCGACGGGACCTCCGTACCCGTCTTCGGCTCGGTCGCCGAGGCGATGGAGAAGACCGGCGCCGATGTGTCCGTCATCTTCGTGCCGCCGAAGTTCGCCAAGGCCGCCGTCGTCGAGGCGATCGACGCCGAGATCGGCCTGGCCGTCGTGATCACCGAGGGCATCGCCGTGCACGACTCGGCCGCCTTCTGGGCGTACGCGTCGAGCAAGGGCAACAAGACCCGCATCATCGGCCCGAACTGCCCCGGCCTGATCACCCCCGGCCAGTCCAACGCCGGCATCATCCCGGGCGACATCACCAAGCCCGGCAAGATCGGTCTGGTGTCGAAGTCCGGCACGCTGACCTACCAGATGATGTACGAGCTGCGCGACATCGGCTTCACCTCGGCCGTCGGCATCGGTGGCGACCCGGTCATCGGCACCACCCACATCGACGCCCTGGAGGCCTTCGAGGCCGACCCGGAGACCGAGCTGATCGTCATGATCGGTGAGATCGGCGGCGACGCCGAGGAGCGTGCGGCCGACTTCATCAAGGCCAACGTCACCAAGCCGGTCGTCGGCTACGTCGCGGGCTTCACCGCGCCCGAGGGCAAGACCATGGGCCACGCCGGCGCCATCGTCTCCGGCTCCTCCGGCACCGCTCAGGCGAAGAAGGAGGCCCTGGAGGCCGCCGGCGTCAAGGTCGGCAAGACCCCGTCGGAGACCGCGCGCCTGGCGCGCGAGATCCTCGTCGGCTGATCGCGCCACGCGTCGGACGCGGGCCCGTACCCCTCTGGGGTGCGGGCCCGCGCCGTTTGTACGGCCAGAGGGCCGGGGCCTGTGCCTTTGCGCGGCCACGGGGCTGGGGGCCCGCGCCTTTCGTACGACCGAGGGAGTGGGGTCTGCGCCTGTGCACGGTGCCTGGGGGCATGGGGCGAGCCGCCGTCCCCCCTCCCGGTCACCGCGCCTCCGGGGCGATCAGCCCCGCCCGGTCCGGCCGGACCGGGCGTACCGCCTTCCGGCGCGCCGGACCGGCGGCTGCGGCCTGCCGGGCGCGGGCGGACTGCACCTGCTCCGTACGGGAACCCTGGCGCTCCGTACGGGGCCCCTGGGCCTTCGCGCCGGGCGTCGGGGACGCGGACGCGGCCGGGGGGCCGGCCACGGGGCGGCCGGGCAGGGTGCCCGCCTCGTTGACGAGGGTGAAGGCCGTCGCCGCCGCGATGACGGCCGTGAGCCCGAACGCGCCCTGCGTCATCCGGCTGACCGTCCGCTCGCCGCCCGCACGTACGGCCTTGGCGGCCGGCGGTGCCACCGGATGCACGGCGGCCAGCCCGGCCAGCCGTTCGCGCAGGATCTCTCTCTGGCGTACCGGCGTCTCGGCCGCCAGGCCGAACGCCGGCACCCGCTCGGCGATGGCCCGGCGCGCGTGCAGCAGCCGCCCGGCCGTCGCGGGCGTACTGGCCTCCACCTCGGCCGCCGTCTCGCTCAGGCCCAGGCCGAGTCCGTCGTGCAGGAGCAGTGCCCGCCGGTAGGCAGTAGGCAGGCTGAGTACGGCGTCCCGCAGCGCGCGCTGCGGGGGAGTGACGGGCGGTGCGGCGGGCACCTTGGGTGTCGGCCGCTGCCCGGACCGCAGGTTGGGGCGCATACGGTGCCAGGGCGACAGCGCGTACTCGTGCACCATGGCCCGCACCCGGCCTGCCGGGTCGGGATCGACCGCCACCTCGGGCCAGCGCTGCCAGGCCGCCTGGAACGACCGTTCGACGGCTTCCTGGGAGAGGTGGGGAAGGCCGGTGAGCACGATCGCCTGGCGGGTGAGGTCGGGGGCGAGCCGCGCGTACAGGACGTCGAAGGCGGCTGCGGGGGTGAGGCGCGGGGGCTCGTCGGTCACTGATGTGCCGTCAGGCTCGGCGCCCGTGGCCCCTCCTGACGAGGTGTCGGCAGCTGCCGCCGGCGTCGTATCGGCAGCCTTGCCCGTGCTTCCCGTGCTTCCGGACCGGCCTGGGCGCACGGTGCGGCCGGGGCGTCCGGTGCGGCCCGGGCGTCCGGCGCGTCTCGGCGACATGAAAAGGTGCATAAACATATATTGGGCGACACGTCCGGCAATTGCCTGCTCCCTGGTGAAAACGTGTGTTGTTGGCAGCATGGCGGGGTGAGCCAATTGACCGACCGCGGCCCGACGTTGTCGTCGCGCGGCCGGGCCTCCACCCAGCGGTCCTCCGCGCTCGGCACCGCCTTTCTCGGCGGAGTGCTGGCGGCGGGGCTCGGGCTCGGGGCCTTCGCCGTCGCGGTACTGCTGCTCTGGGTGGCCTCCCCGTACCCGGACAGCGAACCGTCGCGTGCCCTGCACCTCGCCGCCGACCTGTGGTTCCTCGCGCACGGCAGTGACCTCGTACGGGCCGCGGCGGCCTCCGGCGACGCGTCGCCCGTAGCCGTGACGCCGTTGCTCCTGATGGCCCTGCCCCTCTGGCTGCTGTACCGGTCCGGCCGGCACATCCTCGAATCCCCTCCGCAGCCCGCCCACCCCCCGAAGCCCGCCAGCCCCAGCCTCCTCCACCCCGAGGACATCGACCCCGAGCCCACGCCCCGCCTCCTCCTCGGCTGGCTGCTGGCGGGGTACCTGGCCGTCGCGGGCGCCGCCCTGCTGTACGCCTCGGGAGGCCCGCTGTACGTCGAACCGCTCAGCGCCCTGCTGTACGTACCGGCGGTCGCCGTCGTCACCCTGGCCGTGGCGGCGTGGCGCAGTCTCGGCCCGGCCGCCTTCGTCCCGCTGCCCGACCCGGTCGAGCGGGCCCTAGACCGGCTTCCGGAGGGGCTGCGGGCCTCCCTGGAGGGCCGCCGGCCGGCCGTCGCTGTGCGCGCCGGCGCCGCGGCCGTCCTGGTGCTGCTGCTGTGCGGTGCGCTGCTGGTGCTCCTCGCGCTCGGCTGGCACGCGCCCGCGGTCAGGTCCGAGTTCCTCGCCCTCACCCACGACTGGGCGGGCCGGTGCACCGTGCTGCTGCTCAGCCTCGTACTGCTGCCGAACGCCGTCGTGTGGGGCCTGGCATACGGGCTCGGCCCCGGCTTCACGCTCGGCGCCGGCAGCACGGTGGGCCCGCTCGCCGCCACCGGGCACCCGGACCTGCCGCCCTTCCCGCTCTTCGGCATGGTCCCGGAGGCGGGTGGCACCGGGCCGCTGTACTGGCTGACCGCCGCCGTGCCGCTTGCCGTCGGGGTGACGCTGGCCCGGTACGCCGCGCTGCCCGCGAAGGCGTACGCGGCCGCCTCACGCGCCGGCATCCGGACCGGGGCCGGGTCGGGGGCCGGGCCCGGTACCGGAACAGACGCCACGCCTGCGGCACCGCCGTCGGACGCCGAACCGCCGTCGGACGCCGCACCGCCGTCGGACGCCGCACCGGCGGCCGGCGCGGAGTGGACCGGCTGGCGCGAGACGGCCGCGGCCGCCGGGCTCGCGGCGCTCGGCTGCGCGGTGCTGTCGGCGCTGCTCGCCGGACTGGCGGGTGGTGCGCTGGGCAGCGCGGCACTGGCCGGCTTCGGGCCCAGCTGGTGGCAGACGGGGCTGGCGGCGCTGGCCTGGACGGTGCTCATCGGCGTTCCGGGCGCTCTCGTAGCGCGCGCCTGGTGGCTGCGTGGTGTGCCGCGTCCGCCGAAGCCCGTGCGGAAGCCGCGCGAGAAGCTCCGCAAGCGGCTGTGGCGCGGTGTGAAACGGCTCACCCTGGTGGTCCTCCGTGCCACTGGTCGGTGGACGTGGGCCGCGTGCCGCTTCTGCTGGACGGCGCTGCGGCGTACGGCCGGCCGTGCCCGACGCCGGTTCCGACGGCGTACGACGACCCGTCCCCCACGGCGATCGCACCGGCGTACGACCGCCCGTCCCCTCCGGAACCCCTTCCGGAAACCCCTCCGGCGTCCTGCCCTGCCTGGCCGCCACCGCGCCGGCCCGTACACAACCCCGAGCCCGCCCCCGAGCCCCCACACATCTCCGCCCACGCCCCGCACAGCCCCGCCTGCCCCCTGGCACGACGCCAGCACCCGACGGGCCCGCTGGTCGGCGCTGCGGGCCTCCTCCGGCGGCCTGATGACCGACTTCGAACCCGCCGCGCCACCCCACGAGGAAGCCCCCGGCAGTCCCTCGGCCTCCTGAAACACCTCAGCCGCCGGCCCTGAGGGCGGCGGCTGAGACGGAGGGCGTTCGCGAGTTGCCTGATCACTCCTGCTGAGCGCTGAGGAGCGGCCGCAGCTGCTCGGGCAGCAGCTTTTCGCAGGAGTGCTGGGCGGACCGGGTCAGCGCGTCGTTCACGCACGTGAAGTAGTCGCGGTAGACGAGCTGGATGGTGAAGGTGGCCGCCACCATGGCCAGGGCCAGCGAGGCGGTGACCAGGCCGGCCACCGCGGCGGTCGTCTGCGGGCGGGTGGAGGCGGAAGCCGGAGCGCGGCCCGTGGCGGCGGCGTCGGAGTCCGTACGGGACGGGGCCTGGCCCGAGACGTCGGCGGCCGTGGCGCGCGCGCCGCCGGACCGTGTGCCGCTGCCCGTACGCGCGGGCTTGGCGCGCAGGGAGCTGATGCCCCAGTACAGGGCGAGGGCCGCCAGCAGCAGCGCGATCTCCGGCAGGTTGAACAGGACGAAGAAGAAGCCCCACATGCCGGCGAGCAGCGCATAGCGTGCGCGGCGCTGTGCGGGGTCGGTCGGGTCCCAGCGCAGCCCGCCGGGGCCTCCGGGGCCGCCCTGGCCGCCCGGCCCCTGCTGGCCGCCGCGGCCGCCCTGCCGCGTACCGAAGCCGCCGCCCTGGCGGCCCGGCTGGCGGCTGCTCCACTGGTTCCCCCAGGAGGGCTGCTGCCGGTCGCCGGAACCGTCCTGGTCGCCGCCCTGGTCCTGCCCGTGCCGGCGGGGCTGCCAGGGCTGGTCGGGAGCGTCGGCGGGCGGCGGCGCGAACGGGTTGTCGCGGTCCCGCCCGTCCTGTCCGCCTCCCTCGCGCCCGTCCTGGCCCGAGGGGTGGGAATGGGCGCGCTCCCTGGCCGGACCACCGGAGTCCCCGGCCCCCGAGGAGCCCGAGGGCTCCGGGGCGTCGGACGCCCCCGACGCACCGGAGGAGCCGGACGAGCCCGACGAATCCGGAGCGCCCGTGGAGTCGGAGGACGGCTTGCGCTCGCGCAGCAGCACCGCCCCGGGCGCGGTGGCGGGCTGGGGGCACCTCCCAGCGGTGGCTGCGGGAGGGAGGAGGAGGGCCGCGCGGCGGCGTCGGTCCGGCATCTGGAGTGTGTCTTCCCCTTGTCTCGTCCGTACGTCCGACGGGTGGGCCGGGCGGGCGGATACCACGAACAGCGTGCGTTCTCACGCCCGACGCTACCTCTCGCGTGCGCCCCCGTCCCGTGGGGGCCGCGCGGTGTGCCGGTATCGTTGCTGACGGTCGGCGCCTTCGTAGGGTTCCCCGGTTTTCGGCTACCCATGGTTTTGTACGACCGCACAACACCGCACACCGCCGTACAGCAGCACCGCGCGAGAAAGAGCCCCGCCGTGGCCTCCGCTTCTTCTTCACCCGCCGATCCCGCCGTTCCCGCCGCTTCCCCGGCCCGCGTCGTCGTGCTCGTCTCCGGTTCCGGTACGAACCTGCAGGCGCTCCTCGACGCCGTCGCCGCCGGGGGAGCCGCCGCGTACGGGGCCGAGGTGGTCGCGGTCGGCGCCGACCGCGACGGCATCGCCGGACTGGAGCGCGCCGAGCGGGCCGGGCTGCCGGTCTTCGTGTGCCGGGTCAGGGACCACGCCGACCGGGCCGCCTGGGACCGGGCGCTGGCCGAGGCCGTCGCCGCGTACGAGCCGGACCTCGTCGTCTCGGCCGGTTTCATGAAGATCCTGGGCGCGGAGTTCCTCGCCCGCCACGGCGGCCGGATCATCAACACGCATCCGGCCCTGCTGCCGAGTTTTCCCGGTGCCCACGGCGTACGCGAGGCCCTCGCGTACGGCGCCAAGGTCACCGGGTGCACCGTCCACTTCGTCGACGACGGCGTCGACACAGGCCCGGTCATCGCCCAGGGCGTGGTCGAGATCCGGGACGAGGACGACGAATCCGCGCTGCACGAGCGCATCAAGGAAGTCGAGCGCAAGCTGCTCGTCGAGGTCGTGGGGCTGCTGGCCCGGCACGGCTACCGCATTGAGGGACGAAAGGTATTGATCCCGTGACCGCCGAAGCAACGAAGCGGCCCGTACGCCGGGCGCTGGTCAGCGTCTATGACAAGACGGGCCTCGAAGAACTGGCCCAGGGGCTGCACGCGGCGGGCGTCCGGCTCGTCTCGACCGGCTCGACGGCCGCGAAGATCGCGGCGGCGGGCGTCCCGGTGACCAAGGTCGAGGAGCTGACCGGCTTCCCGGAGTGCCTGGACGGCCGGGTCAAGACGCTGCACCCGAAGGTGCATGCGGGCATCCTCGCCGACCTGCGGCTGGCGGACCACCGGCGGCAGCTCGACGAGCTGGGTGTGGAGCCGTTCGACCTGGTGGTCGTCAACCTCTACCCGTTCAGCGAGACGGTGGCCTCCGGAGCCGAACCGGACGCGTGCGTGGAGCAGATCGACATCGGCGGTCCCTCGATGGTGCGCGCCGCCGCCAAGAACCACCCCTCGGTCGCCGTCGTCGTCAACCCGGACCGCTACGCGGACGTGCTGAAGGCGGTCGCGGACGGCGGCTTCGGACTGGAGGAGCGCCGGCGGCTGGCGGCCGAGGCGTTCCGGCACACCGCCGAGTACGACGTGGCGGTGGCCTCCTGGTTCGCGGGTGACTACGCGGGTGACGGCGGCGAGTTCCCCGGCTTCCTCGGCGTCACGTACGAGCGCAAGAACGTGCTGCGCTACGGCGAGAACCCGCACCAGGCGGCCGCGCTCTACACGGGCGGCTGCGGCGGCCTTGCGGAGGCCGAGCAGCTGCACGGCAAGGAGATGTCGTACAACAACTACACGGACACCGACGCCGCGCGCCGGGCCGCGTACGACCACGCCGAGCCCTGCGTGGCCATCATCAAGCACGCCAACCCGTGCGGCATCGCGGTCGGTACGGACGTCGCCGAGGCGCACCGCAAGGCGCACGCCTGCGACTCGCTGTCCGCCTTCGGCGGCGTCATCGCCGTGAACCGCCCGGTGTCCGTGGCGATGGCCGAGCAGGTCGCGGAGATCTTCACCGAGGTCATCGTCGCCCCGGACTACGAGGACGGCGCGGTCGACGTGCTGGCCCGTAAGAAGAACATCCGGGTGCTGCGCTGCCCGGAGGGCCCGCAGCCGCCCGCCGAGTTCAAGCCCATCGACGGCGGCGGCCTGGCCCAGGTCAAGGACGTCCTCCAGGCCGAGGGCGACGACCCGGCCAACTGGACGCTGGCGGCCGGCGAGCCGCTGGGCGAAGCCGAGCTGGCGGAACTGGCCTTCGCCTGGCGGGCGTCGCGCGCCGTGAAGTCCAACGCGATCCTGCTCGCCAAGGACGGCGCCACGGTCGGCGTCGGCATGGGACAGGTCAACCGCGTGGACTCGGCGAAGCTGGCCGTGCAGCGGGCCGGCGAGGAGCGGGCGCGCGGCTCCTACGCGGCCTCCGACGCGTTCTTCCCGTTCCCGGACGGCCTGGAGGTGCTGCTGGAGGCGGGCGTCAAGGCGGTCGCGCAGCCCGGCGGTTCGGTCCGTGACGAGCAGGTGATCGAGGCGGCGAAGGCCGCGGGCGTGACGATGTACCTGACCGGGACCCGGCACTTCTTCCACTGAGTCCGGGCTCACGCAGCCGAAAGGCCCGTCTCCCGCGGCGTGTGCGGGGGGCGGGCCTTTTCGCGTGCCTGACTGCCGGGCCTCGGATGCGGCCCCTCAGTACCGGGGACGCATGAACCACGCCTGGCTCTCCTGCTTCGCCGCGAAGACGATGACGAGGATCGACAGCACGAAGTTCGGGATGCCGTAGAGGCCGAGGGCGAACGGAATGCTGCACAGCACCGATACGGACCCGAAGATGATGCTGCCGACGCGGATGCCGTTGCCGCCCTTGGCGTACTGGAGTCCCAGCACCAGCGCGATCGCCGCGTAGGCCGCCTGGAGGATCATGACGACGATCAGCGCGCCCTTGCCGACGGCGAACATGCTCGCGGTGTCCCCGCCGAGACCGTTGTAGTTCGCCGAGGCGCTGCTCACCTGGTTCAGGGCCACGGTCACCCCGATGATGCCGAGGACGCCCGTCGCGGCCAGGATGAAGAGCATGACCCGGGCGGCCTTGGTGCTGCTGGGCATCTGGTGCGGCGCGGGTATGCCGGGCATCCCGCCGGGGCCCATGGGCTGGGCGGGGAACGGCGCGTACTGCTGCGGCTGTACCGGCTGCATCGGCTGCTGCTGCGGGTAGCCGTACTGGGGCGGCGGCGGGCCCTGGGGCTGGCCCTGCGGCGGCCCGTAGGGGTTGGGCTGGTTCGGGTAGCTCACGAGCGGTGTCCTTCGAGCGGTGTGACCTGGTGTCAGCCGGTGCTGCACGGTTCCGGCGGTCCCGGGTGATGTAAGAGATCGGTAAGAGCCTACGGGGCGGCGAAGGCCCCCTCGCGCCATTTTGCGCGAGGGGGCCCGGGGCCGGATGAGCTGCCGTACGCAGGCCTACTGAGTACGGATGACCACCGTGCTGACGATCTTGTCAGCGAAGGTCTGGGACTTCTCGTCCCACAGCGGCCACCAGTAGCCGAGGCCGCACAGCGGACCGTCCACCACGTGGCAGATCTTGCGGCCGAAGGCCAGGCCGAAGCCGAGCGGCTGCCCGGTCGCCTCGCGCACGACGCGGATGCCCAGGGCCTTCTTGCCCGGGGTCTGGCCGGTGGAGCCTTCCTTGGCGACCATGAAGATCCAGCCGGCGAGGGCGAACAGAGCACCGAGCGCGATGAGGATGATCGCGAAGGCGGGGGTGCCGACCGAGTCGTTGGCGTTGTCGTAAGCGTTCTGGATGCACTGGTAGTCGGTGCCGCAGTACGACGTGTCCGGGATCGAGACGCTCGTATTGGCGGCGGCCACGATCATTCCGACGACGTACAGGATCGTCGGGAGCAGGCCGAAGATCAGCCCGTCGAGCAGCGCCGCACCCACCCGCGCGCCCCAGCTCGCGAAGGCCACCGGCCCGCCCATGCCCGGCATTCCGGGCTGCTGGCCGTACGGGGCGCCCTGCTGCGGGTAGCCGTACGCCTGCTGCTGGGGCACCTGCGGCGGCTGGCCGTACGGGGCCTGCGGCTGCGGCGGGGCCTGCTGCGGGTAGCCGTAGCCCGGCTGGGGCTGTGCCTGCTGCGGGTAGCCGTACCCCGGCTGGGCCTGCGGCGCCTGGGGCGGCTGGCCGTACGGCGCCTGCGGCTGCTGGCCGTACGGGCCGGGCTGCCCCTGAGGCTGGCCGTAGGGGTTGTTCGGGTCGCCAAAGCTCATTGGCTGGTTTCCTCCGTTGTTGTTTCAGTGGGGGACGACAGGGCGTACTCGGAGGAAAGCTTGGAACAGTGGCCCGCCCCCCGATGATGCCTGCGGCACTGAACGGCAATCTTTCTAGTTGCGCAATATTCTTGTCCAGTCAAGGGGGGCAGGTGTTGTGCAAGTGCAATGATCGATTCCGCAATTGCATTTCGGTCATCTCCGGTCATCGCTCTTGCCGGCGGCCATAGCGCGCCCCGATAGCCCGCCCTGATTGGAACGGGAGTGGCTTCATCCGGGAGGATGGGGGTATGAGCGCCCAGATTCTCGATGGCAAGGCCACCGCCGCCGCGATCAAGTCCGAACTCGCCGTCCGCGTGGAGGCACTGAAGGCCCGGGGCGTCACGCCCGGACTCGGCACCCTCCTGGTCGGTGACGACCCGGGAAGCCGCTGGTACGTCAACGGCAAGCACCGTGACTGCGCCCAGGTCGGCATCGCCTCCATCCAGAAGGAACTGCCGGACACCGCCACGCAGGAGGAGATCGAGGCCGTCGTACGGGAGCTGAACGAGGACCCGGCCTGCACCGGCTACATCGTCCAACTGCCGCTCCCCAAGGGCATCGACACCCACCGTGTCCTGGAGCTGATGGACCCGGCCAAGGACGCCGACGGCCTGCACCCGGTGAGCCTGGGCCGCCTCGTGCTGGGCATCGAAGGGCCGCTGCCCTGCACCCCGTACGGCATCATCCAGCTGCTGCGCCACCACGGCGTGGTGATCAACGGGGCGCACGTGGTCGTGGTCGGCCGCGGCATCACCGTCGGGCGCTCGATCCCGCTGCTGCTGACCCGCAAGTCGGAGAACGCCACCGTCACCCAGTGCCACACCGGCACCCGCGACCTGGCCGCGCAGCTCAAGCAGGCCGACATCGTCGTGGCCGCCGCGGGTGTGCCGCACATCATCAAGCCCGAGGACGTCAAGCCGGGCGCGGCCGTGCTGGACGTCGGTGTCAGCCGGGACGAGAACGGCAAGATCGTCGGCGATGTGCACCCCGGCGTCGCCGAGGTGGCCGGCTGGATCTCCCCGAACCCGGGCGGCGTCGGCCCGATGACCCGCGCCCAGCTGCTGGTCAACGTCGTCGAGGCAGCCGAGCGCGCCGCGGGCTGAGCCCGCACCTCCCGCAGCACCGGAACGGACACGGAAAGGGACAGCCACCCATGAGTGCCGAAGCGCACGCGGAAGGCGCCTCCGAGCCGCAGCGGACCTCGCGCCGCTTCCCGCGGATCACCACCGACACCGCGCGTCCGGAGGGCGGCGGCCGTACCGCTCCCGGCAGCGCCGCCCCGCCCGCCCGGCAGTGGCCGCTGCTGGCCGTCATGGGCGGCGTGGCCCTCGGGCTGTTCATCGTCGCCCTGGACGGCTTCCGGATCGGGACGCTCCTGATCGGACTGTCCCTGTTGGCCGGGGCGGTGCTGCGCCGGGTGCTGCCGAAGGTCGGCATGCTGGCCGTACGGTCCCGCTTCACGGACATGGCGACCTACGGCGGGCTGGGCCTGGCCATCGTCCTGCTGGCGCTGATGGCGCAGCCCAAGCCGTGGCTGAAGATCCCGTTCCTGGACGACCTGGTGCACTTCACGGTCTGGTGACCGGACCGGCCGGCCCGTACGGGAGGTAGGGGCTGGGGGCGCAAGAGGTACGGGCCGGGGCCGTGCGAGCGGTACGGGCCCGGGCCGTACGGGGGAGGGCCGCCGCGCTCCGGACCCTCCCCGCCCCGTTCGTACGGGGCCCTACGCAGCTCTTCCACGCCATTCGCGTGATGTGCGCCCGCGCGCGCCCTCAGGGGCGGCCGACGCGTCCCGCCGCCGAGTAACTTGGCGGCCGAGGCACATCGACGTGTCCGGGACGCCGCCGGCCTCGCCGCCCCAGTCGTAGCGCGAGAGGGACGCCCCGCCCCATGGCCAAGATCAAGGTTGCCCAGCCCGTCGTCGAACTCGACGGCGACGAGATGGCCCGCATCATCTGGTCCTCCATCAGGGACAAGCTGATCCTTCCCCACCTCGACATCGACTTGCTCCACTTCGACCTGGGCATCGAGCACCGCGACACCACCGGCGACCAGGTCACCGTCGACGCCGCCCACGCGATCGGACAGCACGGCGTGGGCGTCAAGTGCGCCACCATCACCCCGGACGAGGCACGGGTCGAGGAGTTCGGCCTGAAGGCGATGTACCGCTCGCCCGACGGCACCCTCCGCGACATCCTCGGCGGCGCGATCTTCCGCGAGCCGATCATCATGAAGAACGTGCCCCGGCCCGTACCGGGCTGGACCGAGCCGGTCGTCGTCGGCCGGCCCGCCTTCGGCGACCAGGACCGCGCCACCGACCTGAAGGTCCCTGGCCCCGGCACCCTCACCCTGACCTACACGCCCCGGGACGGCGGCGACCAGGTCGAGCTGGAGGTCCACGACTTCACGGGCCCCGGCGTCGCGCTCGCCATGTACCACCACGACGCGTCGGTCCGCGACTTCGCGCGCGCCTGCTTCCGCTACGCCCTGGCCCGCTCGTACCCGGTGTACCTGTCCACCAAGAACACCGTCCTCAAGAAGTACGACGGCCGGTTCAAGGACCTCTTCCAGGAGGTCTTCGACGCCGAGTTCAAGGCCGGCTTCGACGCCCGCGGCCTGGCCTACGAGCACCGGCTGATCGACGACATGGCCGCCGCGGCACTCAAGCGGCCGGGCGGCTACGTCTGGGCCTGCAAGAACCACGACGGGGACGTGCAGTCCGCCGTCGTGGCGCAGGGCTTCGGCTCGCTCGGCCTGATGACCTCGGTCCTGACGTCCGCCGACGGCCGGACCGTCGCGGCCGAGGCCGCGCATGGCACGGTGACCCGGCACTACCGCCACCACCAGCAGGGGAAGTCCACCTCCACCAACCCGATCGCCTCCGTCCACGCCTGGACCCGCGGCCTGGCCCACCGCGGCGACCTGGACGGCACCCCCGAAGTCACCCGGTTCGCCCGGACGCTGGAGCGGGTCTGCGTGGAGACGGTCGAGGGCGGCCGGATGACGAAGGACCTGGCGCGGCTCATCTCGGAGAACCAGCCGTACCTGACCACCGAAGAGTTCCTCGACGCGCTCGACATCGGGCTGCAGAAGAAGATGGCCGAGGCCTGAAGCGGCCCGGGCGGGCGCGGCGGGTGAGATCGCGCCCGCCGTGGCCGGAAGCCTGCGGCGCCGTACGGCAACGTCCCGAAGATGTCCCGCGATCGCCGCCGGACGGCAGGCTCCGCCCGCCAACGCGGCCGCCACGTCCCCTTTTTGTCCCGCTCCCGGTCCCGCCTTCCCGGCCCGCCCGGCGCGGGAGAGCAGAAGTGTACGGGCGCGCACGCCCGCATGTCCGTCGCCCGAACGCTCCCGTGCGCCCCGGAGATGGGAACTGGCATCCTGGCTCTGAGCATCTCTTTGGGTAACCACCGGGGCGGGCTGCGGGGGTCGCGCCCCGGCGAAGGAGCGGAACGCAAGAACTCGACAGGCGCAACCAGGCGCATACGGGGGGTTAGGGGGAGGCAATGCCTCGCTGGAGGGCGCTACCGGAAGAACTCGATCCGCAGGTCAAGGAGTTCGCCAGTCAGCTGCGCAGACTCGTGGAGCGCAGCGGCCTGAGCGTCGCCGCCGTCGCGGACCGGACCGGTTACAGCAAGACCTCGTGGGAGCGCTACCTCAACGGGCGGCTGCTGCCGCCGCAGCGCGCCGTGATCGCGCTGGCCGAGGCGACCGGTACGCACACCGGACACCTCACCACGATGTGGGAGCTGGCCGAACGCGCCTGGAGCCGATCGGAGATGCGGCACGACGTCACCATGGAGGCGATCCGGGTGGCCCAGGCGCGGGCCGCGCTCGGGGAGTTCGGCCCGGCGCCGGGCAAGGCGAAGTCCCGCACCAAGGAGAAGCCCAAGGAGAAGCCCAGGGAAAAGGGCAGGGGGGAAGCCGGCGAGCGGGAGGAGAAGGGGGGCGGGGGAGACCGGAAGGACCGGGGGGACCGGAAGGACCGGACCGAGGGGCCGGACGGCCCCGCACAGGCCGCCGCCCCCGCGCCCGCGGCTCCGCAGCGCGGTGACGACCTGCCGTCCGCCGCGGACTTCCCCGGCCTCGCCGCGCCGCCGGCGGCCCCGGCACCACCGCCCACGTCACCGGACACCACGCCGCTGAAACCCGCCGCCGGTGACCGGGGCGGCGACGCCGGCCGGCCGGGCAAGGCGTCCTGGCCCCGCCTGGCGGGCTACCCGGACGCCGCGCCCGCGGTCCCGCCGCCCCGTTACGAGGCGCCCGCGTACGACGTGCCGCGGCAGGACGCCGGCAACCGCGCGGCGGGCTCCGGCGCGGCACACCCCCCGGAGCGGCCCGTACCGCCCGCGGGACCGGACGACACCGACCGGCAGCTCCGCCGCCGTCGCGTCACGATGTTCCTGGCGGGCGTCGTCGGCGCGCTGTTGGTGATCGCCGCCGCGGTGCTGCTGCTCGGCATCGGCGGCAAGGACGGGAAGCAGGCGGCGCCCGTGCCGTCGGCGTCCCCGAGCAAGAAGCCGGTGCTGCCGGCGGGGGTGAAGTGCTCCGGGGCCGACTGCGCGGGCAAGGACCCCGAGGCGATGGGGTGCGGCGGCCGGAACGCCTCCAGCCCGTCCCGGGGGTTCGCCGGGAGCGCCCTGATAGAGGTGCGCTACAGCAAGGTGTGCGGGGCCGCTTGGGCCCGGGTCACCGGGGCCGCGCCGGGTGACGAGGCGTCGATCAGTTCGGGGGGCCGCACCGAGAAGGCGGCCGCCGGGCAGGACGGTGACGCGTACACCGCGATGGTGCCGGTGCCCGGGGACCCGGCGAAGGTCGCCGCGTGTGGGACGACCGCGGCGGGCGTGAAGGGCTGCGCGAAGCCGGTACCGGCCGGCTCGGGACGGAACGCCGGGTGAGGTGATCCGGGCGGCCGTACGGTGCCGCCGACCGCCGGAGCAACCCGGACGTACGCCGCATACCGGCCGTTGCGGGACGGTCGTACGGCAAGGGAACCGCCCACGCGGCAGGAGGATTGCCCGCGCGGACCCGGGGCAGGGGCATGGATGACCCCCCACGGGTGCGGCACCACCGGCGGCCGTCCGCGCTCCCCCCTCCTTGAGCGGGCGGCCGCCCGCCGCGCACCCGCGGGGGCCCGCCGGAGCGTCGTGGGCGGGCCGGTGAGGCGTTCCACACCGGCCCGGGGGCCGTGCGGTGCGGCGGTCCGATAGCCTGACGGCCGGGTCTCTCGACACCAAGAGATCTCGGTAAATGGGCAGGGGTTCCCACCGCCACCTACGCGGTACGGGGGCTCGCCCCCAGAAAACAGCGCGCAGGAGATCGCCATGACCCGCACTCCCGTCAATGTCACCGTCACCGGCGCGGCCGGCCAGATCGGTTACGCACTCCTCTTCCGCATCGCCTCCGGTCATCTGCTCGGCGCGGACGTGCCGGTCAAGCTGCGCCTCCTGGAGATCCCCCAGGGGCTGAAGGCCGCCGAGGGCACCGCCATGGAGCTCGACGACTGCGCCTTCCCGCTGCTGCGCGGCATCGACATCTCCGACGACCCGAACGTGGCCTTCGAGGGCGCGAACGTGGCCCTGCTCGTCGGCGCCCGCCCCCGTACCAAGGGCATGGAGCGCGGCGACCTGCTGGAGGCCAACGGCGGCATCTTCAAGCCGCAGGGCAAGGCCATCAACGACCACGCCGCGGACGACATCAAGGTCCTGGTCGTCGGCAACCCCGCCAACACCAACGCCCTGATCGCCCAGGCCGCCGCCCCGGACGTACCGGCCGAGCGCTTCACCGCGATGACCCGCCTGGACCACAACCGCGCCATCTCGCAGCTCGCGCAGAAGACCGGCGCGCAGGTCTCGGACATCAAGAAGCTGACGATCTGGGGCAACCACTCCGCGACCCAGTACCCGGACATCTTCCACGCCGAGGTCGCCGGCAAGAACGCCGCCGAGGCCGTGGGCGACCAGGCGTGGCTGGCCGACACCTTCATCCCGACCGTCGCCAAGCGCGGCGCCGCGATCATCGAGGCCCGGGGCGCCTCCTCGGCCGCCTCCGCCGCCAACGCCGCCATCGACCACGTGCACACCTGGGTCAACGGCACCGCGGACGGCGACTGGACCTCCATGGGCATCCCCTCGGACGGTTCCTACGGCGTCCCGGAGGGCCTGATCTCCTCCTTCCCGGTCACCACCAAGGACGGCTCGTACGAGATCGTCCAGGGCCTGGAGATCAACGACTTCTCGCGCGAGCGCATCGACGCGTCCGTCCAGGAGCTGGCGGAGGAGCGCGAGGCCGTGCGCGGTCTCGGTCTCCTCTGACGCCCGGGAGGAAGCGCGCCCGCTGACGCGCCCCGCACAGCCGGAGCCCGTACGGAATCCCTGGAATCCGTACGGGCTCCGTCGTTGTGTCACACCTTGGTGTGATCTTCCGGGCGTGCGCCTGACACAGCTCACCTGCTTCATCTATGCTGCGGCGTTCACGACACGCAACCCGCCCGTCACCATGGGCGGTTGGCGCCCGGGGGGAATCAGGTGACTCATCCGTACGTGCCGCCGCAGCCCGGACCGGCCGGCGGCCCGCACACCGCGCATCCGCAGCCGTCGGCCGCGCCCAGTGCCAGTGAGGCCACCCGGCTGCTGTGTGCCGGCACCTACCTCGACCCGGCGTACCGCGACACGGTCATCGACGAGCTGTACGTCCACGAAGAGCGCCTCGCGGCCCCGTCACCGGGCTTCGACGCGGCACGCGTGCTGGCCCACGCGCTGCGCGCCCGCCGCATCGAACTGGCCTGGGCCGCCGCCGTACTGCTCCTGTGGACCGTCTCCGTCCCGCTCTCCTCCGGGCTGACCCTGCTGTACCTGCTGCCGGTCGTGCTGCTCTCGCTGGCCCCCTTCGTACGGGGCCGCGCCGCGCACCCGCCCTGGTACCGGCGGTTCGCGGGCTGGCTGCTGCGCTGGTACGGGCGGTTCACCGTGCTGCTCGTGGCCGTGGTGCTGCTGGCGATGGTGTTCGGGGGCGACGGCTCCGGCGGGTCGACGGGGACGTCGTACGACTTCTCCGGCAGCTCCTCCGGCCTGTCGGACAACCCGCTGCTGCTGTTCCTGCCCACCGACCTGTTCGGGCAGAACATGGCCGCGGCCCGGTCGCTGCACGCCTGGATCGCGCTCGCGCTCCCCTTCGTCCTGGCCTGGGCCGTCGGCGCGCAGCACGGCCAGGTCGCCAAGGTGCTGACCACCGACCTGGCCCGGGACCGCTTCCCGGACGCGGCGGGCGACCCCGCCGAGCGGGCCGAGGGCGGGCGTTTCCAGCGGCTGCGCCACCGCATCCGTACCGAGCAGCACGGCCCGCTGGTCATGTACCGCGCGGCCGACCCGTTCTGCGGCGCGGGCACCCCGTACGAGACCTGGTCGCTGTCGGTGGAGCTGCGGCCCCGCAAGGACGCGGCGCCGGTCACGGCCGAGGGTGACGGCGGCGGGCCGCTGCCGCTGGACAACGACACGATCCTCCAGCGGATCATCCCCCTGGTCGCGGCGCTCCGCGAGCCCTCCGCGCACGGTTCGCCGCAGGCCGCCGCCGCGGTGCGGGACCGGCTGCGCGGGCTGGAGATCGACGAGTGCGTCTTCCTGCCGGTGGCCGGGCTGCCGTCGCGGGCCGCCGCCCCGTACGGCCCCGACGGCTTCGCCGCGCACCGGGCCCGCGCGGTCGAGGAGGGCGGCGAGACCCGGCGGCACTTCCTGCGCGTACGGGTCGGCGGCTGGGGCGAGGGCATCGTCACCACGGTCTTCGTACGGGTGCACACGCAGGGCGGGATGCTCATGCTGGAGGTCGCGCCGCACGTGCTGTGGCCGGTGCGCGCGCTGTACCGCGAAGCCGACCGGATCGCGCACCGCTACCGCCACAACAACCCGTTCGGCAAGGCGGTGTGGGCGCTCGCGCAGACACCGCGCTCCGCCGGGCGCGCGGTGACCAGCCTGTGGCGCGGCTTCGTGTCCGCCTGGAGCCTGCTCACCGGCGGGCACGGCGGCGCGCTGCCCGACGGCCCGGCGCTCTCGGTCCGCGAACTGGGCTCCGACGGGGACGCCTCGCTCTTCCAGGAGATGGACGTCACCCGCTACCTGAAGAGCATCCAGGACCGGGTGGCGAGCGGGGTGCGCAGCGCGCTGTACGAAGCGGGCTGGCAGACCGACGAGTTCGAGCAGCGCGTCGTCAACGTCACCGACGGCGGGGTGTTCATCGAGTCGGCGCAGGGTGCCATCGGCATCGGCGACCACAACACGATCAGCAGCGGCGGCGGGCTGGGCGGTGCGGCGGGAGCGGCGGCCTCCGGCCCGGCCGGCAAGGCCGCGAAGCCCGCCAGGGCCGCCGACACGGCCCGGTGACCGGCCGGTACGGACCCGCCGGGGCCGGGGCACAATCGTGACCACGGCCGGCGCGCACGGCACCACAGCGGACGAACGGGGAGGCAGACATGGCAACGGCTGACGAACGTGACCACGGCATCCACATCGGCGAGGTGCACGGCGCCTTCGCCATCGGCGACCACAACACGGTCACCCACCACGAGAACACCGCGGGCCGCCCCGGCCCCGACCCCGCGCACGAGGAACTGCTCACCGCGGTACGGCAGTTGCGCGAAGACCTGGCCAGGGTCATCGGCACACCGCAGGTCACGCTGCTGACCGCCGAACTGGCCGACGCCCAGGAAGAGATCGAGACCACCGGCCGCACCGCGCCCGGCCGGCTGGACCGGCTGCGCACGGCACTGGCGGACGCGGGCGCGGTGACCGGCATGCTGGCGTCCGGCGCCGCCGTGGGTCAGGCCGTGGCCGCGCTGCTGGGAGGCTGAGCATGAGCGAGCAGCAGGGGGGCGGCGCGGGCGGGGCGCGCTGGAACGACGAGGAGCAGCGCTGGGACACCGGCGGTCCGGCCCCCGCGCCGTACACGAGCCCGCCGCCGTCCAGGCCCGGCTTCGTCCCCGGGCCCGCGCCGTCGCAGGGCGCGGACTTCTTCACCGAGGCCACGGCCGACGGGACGCGCCTGCCGGCCTACCCGCCGCCCGGCCCGCCCGGCCACGACCCGGCGGCGGCCCCCGGCACCGGGCTGTCCGCCGCCCGCCCGCGCTCCTGGCCGACACCGCTCGTCGTCGGCGCGGCGGTCGCCGTGGTCGCCGTGGGGTTCGGCGGCGGGTGGCTGCTGTGGGGCGGCGACGGCACCTCGGTGCGTTCCGGTCCCGGGGCGGCGGTCTCGTCACCGGGCTCGCACCGGGCGACCGCCCCGGCCGACGTGCCGACCGGCCCCGCCTCGGACGACCCGGCGACCGGCAGCCCGTCCGGTTCGCCCTCGGGCGCGGTCCCGTCCGGCTACCGCCTGGCGCGGGACAGCGCGGGCTTCTCCATCGCCGTACCGCGGAACTGGCAGCGCACCCAGCGCACGGACGGCATCTTCTACACCGCCCCCGACGAGCGGTACCTCCTCCAGATCTTCGAGATCACCGAGCCCGACATCACCCCGTACGAGGCCCTGAAGGCCACCTCCGACAGCCTCGCCGACAAGCCCGGCTACGTGGAGATGAGCCTCGGCCCCGCCCAGGACATCGGCCTCGGCTCGGGCACCACCGAACTCGTCTACGCCTACGACAGCGAGAAGCTCGGCGTCCGCGCCCGCGTCACCGACCGCGCCTTCACCGTCCCCGACGGCCGCCAGTTCGCCGTCCTGGTCCTCGGCCCCGACGCCGACTGGCCGGCCCAGAGCCGTGTCCAGCAGACGGCGCTGAAGTTCTTCGACCCCGACCCGTCCTGACAGCGAAGAGGCCTGCGAGCAGGCCCGGGGTCACGGCGCTCCCCCGGCCGGGCGGGGTGGCGGGAAGGGCCGTACGGCCCGGTCGTACGGCGGTCCCTGCCTTCCGGACACGGGCCCATAAGGACTGACCAGTGACCCGGATCGGCCCCGGCAAACCTGCGTCCCGGGGGCCGAAAGAGTGAGTCGGGTCACTTTCCTCGAACGTTTCGGCATAGGTAAAGGGGTTCCGGGGAGGGGTCCTCGTTGCTGGTGTGAACCAGTGGCAACAAACCGGAAGTCGAAAGGCAGATCAGACGTGTCGGCAAGCGAGACGATTCACGTAGACGGGGTGTGGCGCCCCGCCGTATCCGGCGCCACGCGGGAGATTCTGGACCCCGCCGATGCGAAGACGCTCGAAGTCGTCGCCGAAGGTGGCGCCGAGGACGCCGACGCGGCGGTCGAGGCCGCTCGCCGGGCCTTCGACGGCGGGGCGGGCCAGTGGCCCCGTACGCTCGTCGCGGAGCGGGCCGCGCTGCTGCGGCGGGTCGCCGACCTGCTCCAGCGGGACCGCGAGGAGATCGCCCTCATAGAGAGCCGGGACACCGGCAAGACCCTCGAAGAGGGCCGGGTGGACGTCGACGACGTCACCAACGCCTTCCGGTACTTCGCCGACCTGGTGATCAACGAGAGCGGCGGGCGGGTCGTGGACGCCGGCAGCCCGGACGTGCACAGCGTCGTCGTGCACGAGCCGGTCGGCGTCTGCGCGATGATCACGCCCTGGAACTACCCGCTGCTCCAGGCCAGCTGGAAGATCGCTCCGGCGCTCGCGGCGGGCAACACCTTCGTCATCAAGCCGAGTGAGGTCACCCCGCTCTCGACCGTGCACCTGATCAAGCTGCTGGTCGAGGCCGGACTGCCGGCCGGGGTGGCCAACATCGTCACCGGCGCGGGCGTGCCGGTCGGCCAGCGGCTGGCCGAGCACCCGGACGTCGACCTGTTCTCCTTCACCGGTGGCCTGGCCAGCGGTACGAAGGCCGGTTCGGCGGCGGTCGCGGGTGCGAAGAAGATCGCGCTGGAGCTGGGCGGCAAGAACCCGAATGTCGTATTTGCCGACTCCTGTGCCACCGACGAGGGTTTCGACACCGCCGTGGACCAGGCGCTGAACGCCGCGTTCGCGCACAGCGGCCAGGTCTGCTCGGCCGGTGCCCGTCTGATCATCGAGGAGTCGGTGCGGGACCGTTTCGTCGCCGAACTGGCCCGCCGCGCCGAGAAGATCAAGCTGGGCCGGGGTACCGCCGAGGGCGTCGAGTGCGGCCCGCTCGTCTCGCAGCAGCAGCTGGAGAAGGTGGAGGCGTACGTGGCCTCCGCCCTTCAGGAGGGCGCTCAGCTGCGGTGCGGCGGACGCCGCCCCGAGCCCAGCGATGTCCGCCCGGCCACCGGTTACTTCTACAGCCCGACCGTCCTGGACGGCTGCCACCGCGACATGAAGGTGATCCGCGAGGAGACCTTCGGGCCGATCCTGACCGTGGAGACGTTCACGACCGAGGACGAGGCCGTCGCGCTGGCCAACGACACCGAGTACGGCCTGGCCGGTGCCGTCTGGTCGGCCGACACCGCCCGCGCGCGGCGGGTCGCCGCCCGCCTGCGGCACGGCACGATCTGGATCAACGATTACCACCCGTACCTCCCGCAGGCCGAGTGGGGCGGCTTCGGCAAGTCCGGCATCGGCCGGGAACTGGGCCCCGCGGGTCTGGACGAGTACCGCGAGAGCAAGCACGTTTACGAGAACCTCCGGCCGGAACCGGTCCGCTGGTTCGCGGGCTGAGGGCCCGTCTGTTCACAGCACCACGCACGCACGAACTTTGCAGAAGGAGCACCACCTCATGCCCGTGTACGACTACGTGATCGTCGGCGGTGGCACCGCCGGCTCGGTGATCGCCTCCCGGCTCACCGAGGACCCGAACGTGAGTGTCGCCGTCATCGAAGGCGGTCCCTCCGACATCGACCGCGAGGACGTGCTGACGCTGCGCAAGTGGCTCGGCCTGCTCGGCGGCGAGCTGGACTACGAGTACACCACCGTCGAACAGCCCCGCGGCAACTCGAACATCCTGCACAGCCGCGCCAAGGTGCTGGGCGGCTGCTCGTCGCACAACACCCTGATCTCCTTCAAGCCGCTGCCGTCCGACTGGGATGAGTGGGAGGCGGCGGGCGCCACCGGCTGGGGCGCCAAGGACATGGACCCGTACTTCGGCAAGCTGCGCAACAACATCGTGCGGGTGGCGAAGAAGGACCAGAACCAGATCGCCACCGACTGGATCGAGGCCACCAAGAGCGCGCTGGGCGTGCCCGAGGTCGTCGGCTTCAACGACCAGCCGTTCGAGGAGGGCGTCGGGTTCTTCGACCTGTCGTACCACCCGGAGAACAACAAGCGTTCCTCCGCCTCGGTCGCGTACCTGCATCCGCACATGGAGGCCGGCGACCGCCCCAACCTCACGCTGATGCTGGAGACCTGGGCGACGAAGCTGGAGCTGGACGGCACCACCGCCAAGGGCGTGCACGTCCGCACCAAGGACGGCGAGGAGGTCTACGTCGAGGCCGCCCGCGAGGTGCTGGTGTGCGCCGGCGCGGTGGACACGCCGCGTCTGCTGATGCACTCGGGCATCGGCCCGAAGAAGGACCTGGAGGCGCTGGGCATCGACTGCAAGGCCGATCTGCCGGGCGTCGGCGAGAACCTGATCGACCACCCGGAGTCGGTGATCGTCTGGGAGACGGACGGGCCGATCCCGGGGAACTCCGCGATGGACTCCGACGCGGGCCTGTTCGTGAAGCGGGACCCGGACCACAAGGGACCGGACCTGATGTTCCACTTCTACCAGATCCCGTTCACCGACAATCCCGAGCGGCTGGGCTACGAGCGTCCCGAGCACGGCGTGTCGATGACGCCGAACATCCCCAAGTCGCGGTCGCGCGGGCGCCTCTACCTCACGTCCAAGGACCCCGAGGTCAAGCCCGCGCTCGACTTCAAGTACTTCATGGACGAGGACGACTACGACGGCAGGACCCTGGTGGACGGCATCAAGCTGGCCCGTAAGGTCGCCGAGGCCGAGCCGTTCAAGAAGTGGCTCAAGCGCGAGGTCTTCCCCGGCCCGGAGGTGACCGAGGACGAGGAGATCAGCGAGCTGGTCCGCAAGGCCGCGCACACGGTCTACCACCCGGCGGGAACCTGCAAGATGGGCGCCAAGGACGACAAGTACGCGGTCGTCGACCCCGAGCTGAAGATCCGCGGCCTGTCCAACATCCGGATCGCCGACGCGTCGGTCTTCCCGACGATGCCCGCCGTGAACCCGATGATCGGCGTGCTGATGGTGGGGGAGAAGGCAGCCGAGCTGCTGGTCGATTCCCCGGCCCAGGGAGGTGGTGCGTGATGGCCGCCGCCGCCCCCGAAGCCGGTATACCCCAGCCCCGCGAGGCCGCCGACAACCTGACGGCCGAGGATCCCCAGGACCCCCGGGACCCCCGGGATGTCGTGTTCTCCGTCCGCAACCTGTGGAAGGTCTTCGGCCCCAGGGCCGAGCGCGTCCCGGAGGACGCCGAGCTGACCGGTCTGTCCGCGCAGGAGCTGCGCGAGCGGACCGGCTGCACGGCCGCCGTGCGCGACGTCAGCTTCGACGTCCACAAGGGTGAGGTCTTCGTCGTCATGGGCCTGTCGGGCTCCGGCAAGTCCACCCTGGTGCGCTGTCTGACCCGGCTCATCGAGCCGACCAGCGGCGGCCTGGACATGGACGGCGAGGACGTGCGCGCCATGGACCGGACCAAGCTGCGCGAACTGCGCCGCCGCCGTGCCGCCATGGTCTTCCAGCACTTCGGCCTGCTGCCGCACCGCTCGGTGATCGACAACGTCGCGTACGGCCTGGAGATCCAGGGCATGCCGCGCGCCGAACGCCGCGAACGCGCCGCCGAGATGGTGGAGAAGGTCGGCCTCGCGGGGCTGGAGCACCGCCGTCCCGGACAGCTCTCCGGTGGCCAGCAGCAGCGCGTCGGGCTCGCCCGCGCGCTCGCCGTGGACCCCGAAGTCCTGCTGTTCGACGAGCCGTTCAGCGCGCTCGACCCGCTGATCCGGCGGGACATGCAGGAAGAGGTCGTCCGGCTGCACGAGGACGAGGGCCGCACCATGGTCTTCATCACCCACGACCTCGCCGAGGCGCTGCGCATCGGTGACCGGATCGCCCTGATGCGCGACGGAAAGATCGTTCAACTCGGCACGCCCGAGGAGATCGTGGGCTCTCCGGCCGACGAGTACGTCCGCGACTTCGTCCAGGACGTACCGCGCGAGCAGGTGCTGACCGTACGGCGCGCCATGCGTCCGGCCGAGGCCGGCGAGGCGGACACGGGGGCCGCGCTGGCGCCCGACACCCTGGTCGCCGACGCCATCGAGGCCGTCGCCCGCTCCGGCGGCGCGGCCCGCGTGATGGACGGCAAGCGCTGCCTGGGCATCGTGGACAGCACCTGCCTGCTGAACGTCGTCGCCAAGATCGACGCCGGCGAGGTGGCTGCCTGATGTCCGCGCACACCAGCACCGCCGACGCCGCCCTCGCGGCGGCCGGCTGGCCTCCGACGCGGCGGCCCGTGAGGGTCGCTCCCGCCCAGGTACGGACGCTCGATCCGCCGACCCGGAGCCGTACCCGAACCGGTACCCGGGCTGTCCCCGCACCCGGCTCCCTGGCGGACCGGCTCCGCGCCGCCGTACAGCGCCGCTGGCACGAGGCCCAGCGCGCCGCGGCGATGCAGATGCCGGCCGGCACGGTGAAGCGGGGGCGCGCATGACGGCCGCCACCCCCACCGCGAACACCGGTGCCGCGACCGATCAGCAGGGCGCTCTCCAAGCCGCCCTCCAGAGCCGCGGCCTCCGCAAGATCCTCATCCTCGCCGTCGCCGCCGCGGTCCTCGTACCGCTCGCCCACGCCAAGTGGTCCAGCGGCACCTGGCCGAGTGACCTGACCGTCGACCTGACCGGCCCGCTCGGCCGCACCAGCGACTGGATCATCGACAACCGCGACAGCCACCCGCTGTTCGTGTACTTCCTCGGCCACCTCAGCAACGCCGTCGTCATCTCCGTACGAGCCGTCTACCAGCTCCTGCTGCTGCTCGGCTGGACCGGCGTCACCGCGGGCGTCACCCTCGTCGCCTGGCGCGTCGCGGGCGTCCGCATCGCCGCGACCGCGCTGATCTCCTTCGCCGTCAGCGGTGTCCTGGACATGTGGCTGCCGACCATGCAGACCCTCGCCCTGATGATCGTGGCCGTCGTCGCCTCGGTCGTGGTGGGCGCGCTGCTGGGACTGGCGGGCGGACTCTCCGAGCGGCTGTTCAAGATCCTGCGGCCGGTGCTGGACACCATGCAGGTGCTGCCGGCCTTCGCGTACCTGCTGCCCGTCGTGCTGGTCTTCGGCATCGGCGTGCCCGCCGCGCTGCTGGCCACCGTCGTGTACGCGGCCCCGCCGATGGCCCGGCTGACCGCGCTCGGCCTGCGCGGCGCCGACCCCGGCGTCCTGGAGGCCGTCACCTCGCTCGGCGCAACCGGCCGGCAGCGGCTGCTGACCGCCCGCCTGCCGCTGGCCCGCAAGGAACTGCTGCTCGGCCTCAACCAGACGATCATGATGGCGCTGTCCATGGCCGTCATCGCCTCCATGATCGGCGCAGCCGGTCTCGGTGACCGCGTCTACCAGGCGCTCGCCTCGGTGGACGTCGGCGCCGCGCTCGCCGCCGCCGTACCGATCGTGCTGCTCGCCATCGTCATGGACCGCACGACCGCCGCGGCCGGTGAGCGGGTGGGCTCCGACGCGGCCGCCCGCGGCCCGAAGCTGCTGCGCGGCTGGTACGCCTGGGCCGGTGTCGCCGTCCTGACCGTGCTGGCCACCGTGGCCGGCCGGCTGGCCGGCTCGACGATCTGGCCCGCCGGCTGGACGGTCGCCATCGCCCGCCCGGTCAACGACTTCAAGGAGTGGATGGTCGACCACCTCTACTCCGGGGTCCCCGTCGTCGGCGGCACCGCCGACTGGGCCGCGCACTTCACCTCCTGGGTCCTGGACCCGCTGCGCGACGGCCTGACGGCGCTGCCCTGGTGGGGCGCACTGCTGATCGTCGCCGCGCTGGCCTGGCTGATCGGCACCTGGCGCACCGCGCTGACCGCGACCCTCGCGATGGCCGCCATCGGCGTCCTCGGCGTGTGGAAGCCGTCCATGAACACCCTCTCCCAGGTCCTCGCCGCCCTCGCGGTGACCCTGGTGCTGGGCTTCGGCATCGGCATCCTCGCCGCGGGCAGCAAGCGCCTGGAGGCGATCCTGCGCCCGGTGCTGGACGTCATGCAGACCATGCCGCAGTTCGTGTACCTGATCCCGGTGGTCGCGCTGTTCGCCGTGGGCCGCGCCCCGGCCGCTGCCGCCGCCGTCGTGTACGCGCTGCCCGCGGTCATCCGCATCACCACGCAGGGCCTGCGGCAGGTCGACCCGGCCGCGATGGAGTCCGCCCGCTCGCTGGGCGCCACCCGCTGGCAGATCCTGCGGCAGGTGCAGCTCCCGCTGGCCAGGCCCGCACTGCTGCTCGCCGTCAACCAGGGTGTCGTCCTCGTCCTCGCCGTCGTCATCATCGGCGGCTTGGTGGGCGGTGGCGCGCTCGGTTACGACGTGGTCACCGGCCTCGCCAAGGGCGACTTGGCGCTCGGCCTGGTCGCCGGTGTCGCCATCGTCTGCCTGGGCCTGATGCTCGACCGGGTCACCCAGCCGACGCAGCGCCGTACGGCGGGGAAGGGAGCCTGACCATGACCCGTACCCGTATGCGTACCCGTACGCGTGTCGCCGGTGCCGCGGCGCTGGCGGGGGCGACGCTGCTCGCCCTCTCCGGCTGCGGCAAGGCCGACATGACCAAGCAGGGCTCGCCCTTCCAGGCGCCCGGCGGCGCCAAGTCCGTGACCCTGTCCGTGCAGACCTGGGTCGGCGCGCAGGCCAACGTCGCGGTGGCCAAGTACCTGCTCGAACACGAGCTGGACTACCACGTCGACACGGTCCAGGTGGACGAGATCCCCGCCTGGGACGCGCTCAGCCAGGGCCGGGTGGACGCCATCCTGGAGGACTGGGGCCACCCGGAGCAGGAGCAGCGGTACGTCAAGGACAAGAAGACGATCACGGCGGGCGGCGGCAACGGCGTCACCGGCCACATCGGGTGGTGGGTCCCCAAGTACTGGGCCGACAAGCACCCGGACGTGACCGACTGGAAGAACCTCAACAAGTACGCCGACCAGCTGCGCACCTCCGAGAGCGGCAGCAAGGGCCAGCTGATGGACGGCTCGCCGTCCTACGTCACCAACGACAAGGCGCTGGTGAAGAACCTCAAGCTGGACTACGAGGTCGTCTTCGCGGGTTCCGAGGCGGCGCAGATCACCCAGATCCAGCAGTTCGCCAAGCAGAAGAAGCCGTTCCTGACGTACTGGTACGAGCCGCAGTGGCTGTTCAACCAGGTGCCGATGGTGGAGGTGAAACTCCCGAAGTACACCGACGCCTGCGCGGAGAAGGGCGCGAAGGACCCCGCGTCCATCGACTGCGCCTATCCGACGACACCGCTCCAGAAGTTCTTCAACACGGAATTCGCCGAGGGCGGCTCCGAGGCCGCGGCCTTCCTGAAGAACTTCAAGTGGACCAAGGAAAACCAGAACGAGGTCTCCGAGATGATCGCCGCCGACGGCCTGTCCGCCGACGAGGCGGGCAAGCGGTGGGTGGAGAAGCACCCGGAGGTCTGGAAGAAGTGGCTGCCGAAGAAGTAGCCGGGCGGCTGCCCGGGAAATAGCCACGGGCAACCGGCCGGGGGGGGGGGGGGGGGGGGGGGGGGGGGGGGGGGGGAAGGGGGGGGGGGGTGGGGGGGGGGTGGGGGGGGGGGTTTTTTTTTCCCCCCCCCCCCCCCCCCCGGCCCCGCCTCCTTCTCAGGGTCCAGCGATTCCGCCCGCGTCGTACGGATAATCGAGACCATGCCCTTCACGCCGCCGACGCCCCGGCCGTACGAGGCCGTCCCACCGCGACGGCGCAAGCGGCGCCGCCTGGCCGTCCTCCTGGAGGCCGGCACGGCGTTCGGCTACCTGGGCGTCCTGGGCGCTCTGGGCCCGTACGCGATGGGCTATTTCGAACTCCTGCCGACCGAGGCGAAACTGGCCCTGTGCGCCGGGGCGGCGGCGCTGCTGCCCTTCCGCAGGCGCTTCCCCGTCACCTGTCTGCTGATCCTCGCCGCGCTGGCGGGCGCCCTGCCGATCTGCGGCATGCTCACCGCCCTGGTCGCCTACGACGCGATCCGCCGCGTCGACGGCCCCCGCCGCCGTACCGTCGTCCTGTTCACCGCCACCATGATCCCGGTGCTCACCGCCATCGTCGGCACGGCCGGCACCGGGTACGGAAGCTGGCGCTACGGCTTCGCCCAGGGCATCGTCGTCGGCGGCGTCGGCATCCTCGTCCCCGGCCTGGTCGGCAGCTCACGCGGGCAGCAGGACCGCCTGGTGGTCGCCCTGCGGGAACGCGCCGCCGCCGCGGAGGAGGCCCGGCGGCTGATCGACAGCGCGTCCCGCGTCGAGGAGCGCTCCCGGATAGCGGCCGAGATGCACGACCTGGTGGGCCACCGCCTCAGCCTGATCTCCCTGCACAGCGGCGGCCTGGAAATGGCGCTGGCCACCAAGGCACCCGAGCTGAAGGACGAGGCCGCACAGGTCAGGGCGGCCACCCGGGACGCCATGAACGAACTGCGCGCGGTCCTCGGCGTCCTCGGCCCGCTCGGCCGCGACACCGGCACCGAAGCCCTCACCGACGCCACCGGCACCCGCGCGGACATCGACGCGCTGGCCGAGGAGTCCCGCGCCGCGGGCATCGCCGTCACCGTCCGCTGGCAGGGCCCCGACCTCGACGCCCTGGAACCGCGGGTACGGCGCGCGGTGCACCGCGTCGTCCGCGAGTCACTGACCAACGTCCACCGCTACGCGGCCGGCGCGCCCGTCGAACTGACCGTGGAGCACACCGACGACCGCGTACGGGTCACCGTCCGCAACGGCGCGCCCCCGGCGCCCCCCGAAGCCACCACCGGGCTCGGCACCGGCCGCGGACTGGCCGGCCTGCGCGAGCGGGTCGGCCTCCTCGGCGGCGAGCTGCGGACCGGACCGACCGGCGTCGGCGGCTTCCTGGTCGAGGCGACGGTCCCCGCGCACCCCGCCTCACCCGCGGCGACCACCGCGCGTCCGGAGACCTCCCCCTCTTTCCTGACGGCCGAAGAACACCAGCAGTCCGGCGCCCTGCCCGGCATCCTGCGCCACCTGCCCGGCCTCGCGACCGGTGTCCTCGGACTCGTGGGGGTGGGGACGATGCTGGCGTTCGGGCTGGGCATGGTGCAGAGTTCCCGGCCGGTCCAGGAGCCGCTTTCCCCGGACAGCGTCCACGTCGGCATGGGCCGGCAGGACGTCGAGTCCGCGTACCTGTACGACAACGACCTCGCCCGCGCCGCCGCCGCGGGCCACGAACCGCGCCGGCCCAGCGGCACCGACTGCATCTTCCCGTACACCGGCGAAGAGGCCGTCGGCGGTCGCCTGCAACTCACCCGGTACTGCTTCCGCGCCGACGTGCTGACCGACATCGACAGGTTCTGGGTGCCGGCGGTCCGCGAACCTCGGGCCTCCGAATCCCCGGGCCCCCGAACCCGTTGATCCTCGATCCCTCGATCCCTCGATCCCTCGCCCCCGTACCCCTCGATCCGACTGCCGCGGCGGAGCTGCCCCGGCTACCGTTCGGCCAGGCCGACGACCGCCGGCCGCCGAGGGGAGCGACATGGCCGTGGAGGCCTGGCACGCTTACGTGATCCGGTACCTGGAGCCGGTGCTGGAGGTGTGCCGGGACGTGCACCGGCGCGAACGGCGCGCCGGTACGTGGTGGGACCCGGTGCCGGGGGCGCTGGAGTGGACCCTGCCCTGGGGCATGGACGACGGCAACGGCCTGGTGCGGCTGACCGTCTTCAGCGACTACGTCCCCGAGCGCGGCACGACGTGGGCCCGGGTGGTCGTCGCCGCGGACACGGCAGCCTTCATGGGCCCGGGCACCGGTGGCGTCGCACTGCCCCGGTTCACGGCCTGGGGCGGCGGGCGGGCCACCCAGGACGACCCGCCCGCCCCGGGACCCGCGCCGCGGCCCGACGCGCGGCTGACCCGCGGCATGGCCGAGGCGCTGCTGGCCGGAGTGGGCGGGGTATCCGGATCGCTGCGCGAGGAGCCGGGCGGGGAATGCAGCTTCGGGGTGTCCATGGGCCCGGAGTGCCCGGAGTGAGGGCACCGGCCCATGAGGCGCCTGGCCCCGAGGATCTTGGCCGATGAGGCTCCTGCCTTGTGGGGCCCGGCCCGCGCGGGCACCCCGTTAGCCTGGGCCCATGAGCGATCTCCCCGGCGCGCGTGCCGCACAGCCCGTACGAGTCCTCCTCGCCGACGACGAGGAGATGATCCGGCACGGTGTCCGCCTCATCCTGCGGCACGCCGAGGACATCGACGTCGTCGCGGAGGCCGCCAACGGTGCCGAGGCGGTCGAACTGGCCGCCCGCACCCCGGTCGACGTCGCCCTCGTCGACATCCGGATGCCCGTCCTCGACGGACTCGCCGCCATCGAGCAGCTGGTACGGCTCGATCCCAAGCCGCAGGTCGTCATGCTCACCACCTTCGGCGACGAGGAGAACGTCACCCGCGCCCTCCAGGCCGGAGCCAGCGGCTTCCTGCTCAAGGACGAGGGGCCGCAGGAGCTGATCAGCGCCGTACGGGCCGCGGCCGCCGGCGACGCGGTGCTCTCGCCCGGCGTGACCGGCCATGTCGTCAAGCGGATGCTCCAGGGCGGCGGCCGGGTCGGCGCCGCCAACGGCGCGGACGGCCTCGACCAGCGGCTCGCCGCGCTGACCGACCGGGAGCGGGAGGTACTGGCGATGCTCGGCCAGGGCCTGTCGAACCTGGACATCGGCAGCCGCCTGGAGATCGGTCTGGGCACGGTCAAGACGCACGTCGGGCGCATCCTCGACAAGACCGGCACCCAGAGCCGCGTACAGGCCGCCCTGCTGGCGCACCAGGCGGGGCTGGCGGGCTGAGACGAGACGGCGGAGACCTGTGCGGGCCCCGGGGCCGTCAGTCGGCGGGTCTCAGGGCCGCCAGTCGGCGAGGTCGAGGGCGTACTCGACGTCGCCGTGCTCCGCCCCCTCCACGGGAGTGGGCCACTTCTCGTGGAACGTCCGTACGTAGCGCAGGCCCGCCTTCTCCATCACCCGACGCGACGCGGTGTTGACCGCCATGGTCGTGCCCATGACGCGCTGCGCCCCACCCACCGTGAACGCGGCACGGATCAGCGCACGGGCTCCCTCCGAGGCATATCCCCGCCCCCATGCCGACGGGAACAGCCGGTACCCCAGCTCCACTTCACCACCGTCGCCCCGGCCCGCCGGGACAAGCTCGAACCACCCCAGGAAGTTCCCGGTGGCCACCTCCTCGGCCGCCCAGTACCCGAGCAGCCCCAGGTTCCCGTGCCGGGCCAGCATCGCCGGCAGCGTCCGCTCCAGGACCTCGGACCGCGGTACGGGCCTTCCGTCCCCCAGGAACCGCATGACGTCCGGATCGCCGTGCAGCGCGACGAGGCGGAGCGCGTCGTCCTCGGTCAGCCACCGCAGCCGCATCCGACGCGTCCGCAGGTCACGGTCGGTAAAAATCTCCATGGTGAGCGCAACCCCTCGTTCCAGGCCCCGCGTGGAGCACAGGCATAGTAGAGGCGCCCCCGGCCGGGGGCATGTCACGCCATGACCCATGGCGCCTCACCGGACGTACGTACCAGGGGGAAACCGCTCCATGCCTGTCATACGCCGTACCGCCGCGGCCGCCGCCGCGGCGGTCGCCCTGTTCGCCACCGCCACCGCCTGCGGCCCGCAGGACGACAAGGCCGCCGCCACCCCCGGCAGTTCGGCGGCCGCGGACCACAAGGGCGGCGGCGGGGCGGGCGCGGACGCGGGCGGTGCCGACCTGCCGAGCGGGCTGCCGACCAGCCTCGACGACGTCAAGAAGTGGCAGAAGGGCGGCTGGAAGGACTGGGACCAGTGGGCCCGCAAGGCGTCCGAGTTCGCCAACCCCGTCATCAAGGACCTGTGGAACCCGTCCCGGATGGCCGAGGCCAGGAACACGCCGGACGTCACCACCGAGGCCGCCGGCGACCAGGGCGGCAGCGACCCGGAACCGCGCCCCGTCCAGGCCCGGCAGGTGGCCCGCCCCTACCACCAGCACATGGCCCCCATAGGCAAGATCATGTTCGACAGTCCGCAGGGCCCGATGGTCTGCTCCGGCACGGTCGTGGAGGACCCGGCGCACCCCGGCAAGTCGAACCTGGTGTGGACCGCCGGCCACTGCGTGCACACCGGCAGGAGCGGCGGCTGGATGCGCAACATCGTCTTCGTGCCGTCCTACAACGACCAGGGCCTGTCCATGAGCCAGGTCGGCCGGGCCCCGGCGCAGGAGGTCGCGCCGTACGGGGTGTGGTGGGCGAACTGGGTCACCACGTCCGGCGAGTGGATCGACATGGGCAGCACCAAGTCCGGCAACGCAGGCAGCGCGTACGACTTCGCCGTCCTGCACGTCAAGCCGGAGCGGGGCGGCGGCAAGTCCCTCCAGGAGACCGTCGGCGCCGCCCTCCCCGTATGGTTCGGCGCCCCCTCCGCCGACCGCGTCAGCGGTCTCCAGGCCTTCGGCTACCCGGCCGCGCCCCCGTACGACGGCGCCCGCATGATGAACTGCCCCGCCCGCCCCGGCCGCCTCACGATGGCCCAGGGCACCCCCACGATGTACCGCATCGGCTGCACGATGACCGGCGGCACGTCCGGCGGCGGCTGGTTCACGAACTACGGTGGCCGCACCTACCTGGTCTCCAACAGCTCCATAGGCTCCCTGAACCACACCTGGCTGGCGGGGCCGCACTTGGGCGCGGAGGCGAAGCGGGTCTTCGACGGGATCAGCCGGAAGTTCGCGTAGGCGCGTCGGCCGGACGCCGGGCGAACTGAATGAGTTCGGTCCAAGCGTCGGGGGGCAGGTTCAGGGCCGGTCCGTCGGGGGCCTTGGAGTCGCGGACGCGGACCACGCCGTGGGTGGAGGCGAGGTTGGTGGCGGCTTCCAGGCAAGCGCCGCCGTGGTCGCTGTAGGAGGACTTGAACCAGTGGGGGGATTCGGCGGTCATGGGGTGCCCTCTCGTAGCTGCGCGTGGGCTGGCACGTCAACCGGCTTATGCCACAGTCCGCTTGGGCGAAACGTGTGACCATGCGAAAGCCCCGCCGCTCCGTTGGGGAGTGGCGGGGGCGTGGCTGCTCTGTCGAGGTCAGATGGTGGCTTGCCTGGCGAACTCGACCAGTCCGGACCAGGCGTCCGCGTTGAGCGTCAGGTGCGGGCCGTTGGGGTTCTTGGAGTCCCGGACGGGGATGATGCCGTGGGTGGTGAGGAGGTTGGTGGCGATCTCTATGCAAGCGCCACCGTTGTTGCTGTACGAGGACTTGAACCAGCGGGGGTTGTCGGTGGTCACGGGGTGCCCTTTCGTAACTGTTCGAGCATGGCCATGGATGACGCCTGGGAGAGCGCCTCAGCCTGTAGCTGATGGTAGGCCGCCAACAGGGGCAGCACGGACGTCATGTCCCTCTCCAGGTGGCCACGTTGGGCGGACTCTGCGTACGATGCGAGCTTGCGGTCGGGCAGCGTGAGGATGTAGAGCGGCAGGTCGAACGGGCGGCGCTCGCCCATGTCGAATGGGGCGACCTGAAGCACTGTGTTCGGCAGCTCAGCAAACTCGACTAGGCGATCCCATTGTGCGTCCATGACCCTGGGCCCGCCGATAGGTCGGCGAATACAGCTTTCGTCCAGCACTACAAAGATCTGCGGTGACGGTGTTCGAACTTGCGCGGCCTGTCGCTGTGCCACGAGCGTCACCCGCTCTTCCGCCTGTTCGGCCGTGATCGCTCCCCGCTTCACATGGCTCTCTGCGAGGGCCGTCGCGTACTCCGGCGTCTGGAGGAGGCCAGGTATGACTCCCACCTCGTAGAGCCGGATTTCTGCTGCCCGCCCCTCGTGCCCCACATACTCCGGGAACCCGTCCAGCAGCGCAGGCTGACGCACGGACCGTCCCTGTCGTTCGAGGCGGCCGCCGCTCCCCAGCACCTTGTCCGCTCTTGCCGCGAAGCGGGAAGTTGGAGGGCGCCGACCATTTTCGATGGCGGAAATGTGCGTTCCGGAGTACCCCAAGCGGTCCGCCAGCTCTTCCTGGGTCCACCCGCGCTCATCCCGCAGCGTACGCAGACGGACGCCGAAGCGCGCCGCAGGCGAATGATCAGGGTCCAGCTCTTTGCGGTTCAATCGCCACCACCCAACTGTCCGTTCAGAGGACGCAAGTTGAACAGGCTCTGTCTGTGGGTCACGCTAAATCCCTCCAGTAGTGATACCGCTACGGAAAGGAGCGAACCTTGCCTCGAAAGGGTGAACCTGACCAGCTTTCCAGCCGGAAGCGCCTCACCCGGCTCATGCGCTCGCGCGGAAGTGACGGCGTGCTGTTTCTGCGCACCTGTGGCGACAGTGACCCCGCCCTCAGCCTCACTCAGCCGAAAGGCATGGCCATGACGACGCCGGCAACGCCCCCCGTAACAACCCGCCTCGAAATCCAAATCACCGGCATCCGAACCCACTTCGCCGAGTGCGTCACCGAAGTCGACGAGGAAGCGTGTGGTGCGCGTTCTGCCTGTTGGGACAATCCCATGCAGTCGAACACGTGGATTCGCGCGCACGGGGCGGAGACCGGCCACAAGCGCTTCACCCGGCACACGGAAGAAGCCGTCAGCATCTTCACCGCGCCCGCCGGGAGGCAGCGGCAGCGGAATTGAGAGGGTGCTGACGCATACGCATGGGCCGGGCCGACTGTTGGTCGGCCCGGCCCATGGGTGTCAGCTCACGTCAGTACCTGTCAGTACCAGATCGTGTGCTTCCAGATGATGTTGCGCGCGGTGTTACCGGTGTCCAGGCCGTACGCAGGCCGGTCCGTGGTGAAGTACTCGCGGAAGCTGGACTGCGGGTCCCGGGCCATCATGGTGTTGCTCTTCGTCCAGTCGCCGTCGACCTGGGACCACAGGTCGACCAGGGCGGTGGCGACGCGGGCCTCGCAGGCGTCCCCCGGGTCGATGTCCCTGGTGGAGCGGTCGTTGGCGAGGTTCTGGGAGGCGCCGTTTCCCCAGTAGTACGTGGTGTCGTTGAACGTGTGGAACGCCACCGCGTCGGCGAAGCCCTCGGTCCAGCCGCAACTGGCGGAGGAGGTGCGGCTGACGTAGTGGGGCGAGCAGTTGGTGACCTGCGGCCACCAGCCCCGGTAGAGCTTGCCCATCAGCGCGTGGCCCGCCTCGTGCACGGTGGTGTGCTCGGAGTCCGGGTCGTCGTCCGCGAGGTGGATCTTGTCCTCGCCGGACATCCAGTACGTGCCGTCGGTGGAGCCGGGGTACCACTGCACGGTGATCGGGGTGCAGCGGCCGCTCTGCTGGCTGGACGTCCAGCAGTTGGTGGTGGAACCGCGGTTCCACCAGAGCTTGTTGAGCGTGTCCAGGACGTGCCAGGCGCGGCTCTGTCCCTGGTTGGCATACACGTTGCCCAGGCTGGTGCTGCGCGAGACGTTGTTCAGCGCGTACGAGGTGGTCGCGTAGCGGCTGCCGTTGCGGTCGACCACCGACCACATGCCGCCGGCCTGCGTCTGGAACTCCACCCAGGCCGCGGAGGTGACGGCGGTGCCCGGTGTGTAGCAGAGGTTGAACTGGCCGTTGCCGTTGCCGGTCATGCCCGTGGCGAGCTTCTGTACGGCGCCGTTGGCGGTCGGCTTGCCCCACAGGGTGACGTTGGCGTTGCTGACCGGCTCGTCCCGGTTGGCCTTGGCGTTCCAGTTGCCGCCCTCGGCGGACTGGAAACGGTTGCGGAAGGTGCCGCCGACGCAGACCTGGGCGCGTGCGGCCGGTGCGGCGGCAGCCGAGGCGCGGGCCGGAGCGGGCGTCTTGGGCGTGACCTTGCGCGGCTTGCGCTGACCGGGGCCGGGTCCGTCGACCTTGGTCGCGCGGCCCTTGACGACCGACAGGCCCTCGTCGGTGGAGCCCTTGGTGGTGCCGACGGTGAGTTCCACCGAGTCGTGCCCGGCGCGGCGCGGGTCGGGGCGGTCGATGTCACTGATGTCCGCCTGGATCTGGGCGGGGCCGGCGGCGACGGCCTTGACCTTGATCTCGACGGAGCGGGTGCCCGGGGTCAGAGCGAGCTTCTGGCTGGTGCGCTGGCCGAAAGCGTCCGTCGTGGGGGCGGTGAGACCGGAGTCCTTGCCGGCTATTCGCAGCGAGGGCGGGAGCTGTACGGCCAGCCCGGCGTTCTTGACGTCGGCCTGCGCCTTGACGTCCACGGTGAGCGTGGCCTGTTCGCCGACGGCGGGCAGGTGGTCGAGGGAGGCGGTGACGCCGAGGCAGCTGGGGGGAGCTTCGGAGTGCCGGCCGGTGGAGCGGATCGTGCAGGTGCCGCTCTTCGCGGCCGGGCCGGCGGGGGCGGCCGGGGCGGTCGTGCCGAACGCGGACGGTACGACGACGACGGCCAGACAGGCGCCGGCGCCCGCCAGCGCGACGAGCGGGACAGGCCGCAGGACACGTCTCTTCAAGGCCCGTTTCCGGGACATGGGCAAACCTTTCCGCGGCGCCCACGGCCAGGATCTGGCCGACCAGATCCGGTCCACGCGGACACCGCTGTGCGGGAGTTGCGCGCTGCCCACCGGAGTGCCGAGGCGTGCGACGGAGGAGTCCGATCGCTGGCCAAAGAAACACCCTGGGTGACAGAGATCGAAACCCTACACGACGCCCTGGACATGTCATGACGTGCCGAAAAAAGTCGGCCAGGCGCGAACTGTGCGCCTGACCAGTGACGTTGCGGGATAACAGAAAAGGCCGGTGTCGGGAATCACTCACTTCGAGGTTCGATGCAGGGCGGTGCAGTGACTACGCGCTGTGACTGTGTGCGGTGACGGGCGAAGCCGAACTTGTCACTCTCATTCGGCAGGGGTGTCCTGGGCGGGCCGGACGCGCCTCCAGTGCTGCGCCTTCTTCTTGTCGTCCCGTACGACGACGCCCAGCCTGGCCAGTTCCTCCCTGAGCTGCTCGGCGTCCTTCTTCTGGTCCTTCTTCAGGGCGTGTGCGCGAGCCTTGAGCAGGGCGTGCTCGCCGCTGGTCAGGTCGGGCTGGCCGGTGACCCAGCGGCGGAAGTCGGCGGCGTGCGGGTCGCCGTCCGGGCGCCACGGGTAGCCGTGCTGCTCGAAGGCGGCGGCGAACCGCTCGGTGTCGAAGTCGCCGTGTACGCGGGCCAGTTCGGTGGTGTCGTGGCCGAGCAGTACGAGGTTCTTGCCGTCCTGGAAGACGGCGGCGGTCGCCGCGCGGGGGGCCGTTCGGGTCACCTTGTCGACGGTCAGGACGGCTTGCTCGGGGCCGATCTCGGCGGTCACGTACTCCAGGTCGGCGAGGAGCGCGAGGCCCGCGCCGAGGAGGAGGCCGACGGCCAGGGCGATGATCGACATCAGTGGTTCGGGCGCGGACGCGACGAGTTTGAACGGTCCTTGCAGCGGGGCCCAGGGCAGCGACGCCACCCAGCCCGCCGCCCTGCTGATCAGCCAGAGTGCCACCGCTCCCAGGAGGGGGAAACCGGCCCACAGCAGGGCGCGTTCGCCGGTGGTCGGGCCGACGGTGGTCGGTGCGGTCTTGGCTGTGATGACCTTGGGGGCCGGGTTCTCGGAGGACATCGGTGGTTCTCCCTCTGGTCAGGTGCGGGCCGGGGCGGAATCAGGTGTCGGGCGGGGCTGCGGGCGGGGGGCAGCACCGGCCGCGTCGGCGCCGGTCAGCCAGGTGATGATCCGGCGCAGTTCGGCCGCGTGTGCGGCGGGGTCGAAGTCCGGTTCTCCGGCGGAGAGGTAGGCGGCGTCGAGGAGGCCCTGGATCCAGGTGGCGACCCGTCCGGGCGGGAAGGGGAGCGGCCGTCCCTCGTCGGCGAGCCGTGTCGTCAGGGTTTCCAGGGCGGCCCGTACCTGGGCGGTGTCGGCCATGATCAGCCGGGCGAACTCCTCGTCGCGGTTGACCTGGAAGACGACCGCGGCCGCGAGCCCCGGTACCAGTGGATCGGCGAGGTCGGTGAGCAGGTGGTCCACGAGGAGGCGGATGCCGTCGTCGGGCCGGTCCTGGGCGGTGGCGCGGGCGCAGGCCTCGGCGTTGCGGGGCACGTCGTCGGCGAACAGTGCGTGGAAGATGTCGCGCTTGGTGGCGAAGTAGTGGAAGAGCGTGCCGGAACCGATCCCGGCGGCGCGGCAGATGCGCGCGGTGGAGGTGCCGTCGACGCCGTACGCGGCGAATTCCCGGGCCGCGGCGCCGAGGATGTGGGCCCGTTTGCGGGCGTGCTCTTCGGGGTTGACGGTACGCATCGCCGTAATAGTAGAGCAGGTGCTCTGGTAATGGATAGATCGTCAACCGAGGGTTGACGCCCGGATGTCGTCAACTTACGGTTGACGTATGACCGAACCCACCCACAGCACCCCTCCGATCCGCCTCGACGAGCTGATCGAGACCATCAAGAAGGTCCACACCGACGCACTGGACCAGCTGACCGACGCGGTGCTCGCCGCCGAGCACCTCGGTGAGGTCGCCGATCACCTGATCGGCCACTTCGTGGACCAGGCCCGCCGCTCGGGCGCCTCCTGGACGGACATCGGCAAGAGCATGGGCGTCACCAAGCAGGCGGCCCAGAAGCGGTTCGTGCCCAAGACGCCCGGCGAGGCGTCGGACCTCGACCCCGGCCAGGGGTTCAGCCGGTACACGGACCGGGCCCGGAACGTGGTGGTGACCTCACAGAACGAGGCCCACGCCGCGGGCAACGACCGGATCGGCACCCCGCACCTGGTCCTCGGCCTGCTGGCCGAGCCGGACGGCCTCGCGGCGCGGGCGATCGTGGCGCAGGGCGTGCCCCTGGACGCCGTCCGGCAGCGCGTGACCGAGTCGCTGCCGGCCGCGGCCGGGGAGATGCCCGCGCTGATCCCGTTCGACGCGCAGGCCAAGAAGGCACTGGAACTCACCTTCCGTGAGGCCCTGCGCCTGGGGCACAACTACGTCGGCACCGAGCACATCCTGCTCGCGCTGCTGGAACTGGAGGACGGCGAGGGCGTGCTGAACGGCCTCGGCATCACCAAGGAGGCGTCCGAGGCCGACATCACCGCGAGGCTGGCCGCGATCGTCGCGGCGAGGGAGGAGCAGAAGTGACCGCGCGGGGGCGGTGGCGTACGCCGTCACCACCCCCGCACGGCAGGCCGGCCCGTACGGCAACTCACCCCGTACGGAGTTCCTCCGCCAGGCCCCGCACCTCCGCCATCGCCCTCCGGTGCAGTCCGCCTCCGAAGGTGATCCGGGAGGCACCCGCCGCCCCCAGCTCGCGCGGCGGCAGGCCGTCCGGCAGGGCGAGGGCGTTGACGGGCAGCCCGATACGGTCCGCCAGCTCCCGCAGGACCTTCGGGGGCGCGAGGATCGGGTAGACGCAGTCGGCGCCCGCGGCGGCGTACCGCAGTCCGCGGCGCACCGCTTCCTCGACCCGGGCGGCCAGCACCGCCCCGGCACTGCCCGGCCCGCCCGTACCGCTCAGGAACACGTCGGTACGGGCGTTGATCACCAGGTCGTCGCCCGCCGTGGCCCGGATCTCCGCCAGCCGGTCCGCCTGCCGCTCCACGTCGGTGAGCACCCCGGTGCGGTGGTCGCCGTCCTCGATGTTGCAGCCCACCGCGCCCGTCGCGGCGACACGTTCCACCAGCTCCCGCGCGGGCAGCCCGTACCCGGCCTCCAGGTCGGCCGTCACCGGCACGTCCACGGCCCGTACGATCCGGGCCACCGCCGCGAACATCTCGTCCGGCGGCGTGCTCCCGTCCTCGTACCCCAGCGACGCCGCGATCCCCGCGCTCGGCGTCGCCAGGGCCGGGAAGCCGGCCGCAGCGAAGATCCGCGCGCTCTCCGCGTCCCAGGGACCGGGCAGCACGAGCGGGTCGTCCGCGGCCCGGCCGTGGTGCAGGGCGCGCAGAGCCGCGGCGGTCACGCCCCGGCTCCGATGGGCTGGCGGACCGCGACGTTGATGCGGTTCCACATGTTGATGGTGGTGATCAGGGCGATCAGGTGGGCGAGTTCGCGCTCTTCGAAGTGGGCGGCGGCCCGCTCGTACACGGCGTCCGGCACGAAGCCGTCGGTCAGGACGGTGACGGCCTCGGTCAGGGCGAGGGCGGCCCGCTCCTTGCCGGTGTAGTGGGCGCCGGCCTCCTCCCAGGCGTTGAGGAGGTGGATGCGCTCCTCGGTCACCCCGGCCTTCCGCGCGTCCTTGATGTGCATGTCGAGGCAGAACGCGCAGTGGTTGAGCTGCGAGGCGCGGATCAGGACCAGTTCGGCCAGGACGTCGTCGCCCAGGCCCTTCTTCGCGGCGATGTGCGCGTTCAGCAGGGGCTGATAGACCCCTGGGGCGAGCTTGTAGAAGTCGAGCCGGGCGGAGTCGGTGGTCGTCATCACGCCTGCCCCGGGGTCATACGGGTGGTCACGCCGAAGCGGTTCCACGCGTTGATGGTCGTGATCAGGGCGATGAGCTGGGCCAGTTCGGCCTCTTCGAAGTGGGCGGCGGCCCGTTCGTACACGGCGTCCGGCACGAAGCCGTCGGTCAGGACGGTGACGGCCTCGGTCAGGGCGAGGGCGGCCCGCTCCTTGCCGGTGTAGTGGGCGCCGGCCTCCTCCCAGGCGTTGAGGAGGTAGACGCGCTCCTCGGTCTCGCCCTCCTTGCGGGCTTCCTTGATGTGCATGTCGATGCAGAAGGCGCAGTGGTTGATCTGCGAGGCGCGGATCTTCACCAGGTGGACCAGCGCCGGGTCCAGGCCCTTCTTGGCCGCCGCGTCGAGCGCGACCATCGCCCGGTAGACCTCGGGCGCATTGCGCGCGATGGCGGTACGGGGCCGGTGCCCCGCCGGCTGTGTGTTCGTCGTCATGTCAGTGACACTATGCCGTCATTGGCACAGGGGTATGGTCCATTCGTATGGACGATTCCTGGGCCACTTTCGGCCGCGACCTGCACCTGGACCTCGCCGGTCCCGGCGGGCTGCGCGCCTGCCTGACGCGGGCCCTGCGCGAGGCCGTCCGCACCGGCCGCCTGGCATCCGGCACCCGCCTGCCGTCCTCCCGCACGCTCGCCGCCGACCTCGGCATCGCCCGTAACACCGTCGCCGACGCCTACGCCGAACTGGTCGCCGAAGGCTGGCTCAGCGCCCGGCAGGGCTCCGGCACCCGCGTGGCCCAGCGCGCCGAACCGTCCCGCTCCGCACCGCCCGCCCGCCGCTCCGCACGGTCCCCGGTGCCCGACCGCCCGCGCTACGACCTGCGGCCCGGAACCCCGGACGTCTCCGGCTTCCCCCGCGCCGCCTGGCTCGCCGCCGCCCGCCGCGCGCTCACCGCCGCCCCCAGCGACGCGTTCGGCTACAGCCCGTCCCTCGGCCGCCCGGAACTGCGCACCGTGCTCGCGGACTACCTGGCGCGCGCCCGCGGCGTACGCACCGACCCGGAGCACGTCGTCGTCTGCACCGGATTCATGCAGGGCCTCGCCCTGCTCGCCCGCGTCCTGCGGGACTCGGGCGTCCGCCGGATCGGCACCGAGGCGTACGGCCTCCACTTCCACCGCGACGTACTGATCCGCGCCGGCCTGCGCGCCACCCCGCTCCCGGTCGACGCGCACGGCGCGGACACCGGGCGGCTGGCGGACCGGTCCGGCGTACGGGCGGCGCTCCTCACCCCGGCGCACCAGTTCCCCACCGGCGTACCGCTGCACCCGGACCGCCGCGCCGCCGTCATCGACTGGGCGCGCGCCGGCGGCGGCCTGGTGCTGGAGGACGATTACGACGGCGAGTTCCGCTACGACCGGCAGCCCGTGGGCGCCCTGCAAGGACTGGACCCCGACCGTGTCGCGTACCTCGGCACCGCGAGCAAGAGCCTCGCCCCCGCGCTGCGGCTCGCCTGGATGGTGCTCCCCGACCACCTCGTCGACCCCGTGCTCGCCCTCAAGAGCACGGGGGAGTGGCAGACCTCGGCGCTGGAACAGCTCACCCTCGCCGAATTCCTCGCCTCCGGCGCGTACGACCGGCACGTACGGAGCATGCGGCTGCGCTACCGGCGCCGCCGCGACCAGCTCGTCACCGCGCTGGCCGGACAGGCACCGCACATCCGGGTCAGCGGCATCGCCGCGGGCCTGCACGTCGTCCTCGAACTGCCGCCGGGCACCGAGCAGTCCGTCGTCCAGGCGGCCCGGTGGCAGGGGCTGGCGCTGGAAGGGCTGAGCACCTTTGCGCACCCGGCGGTCCCGGAAGCGGACGGCGCGGGGCAGCGGGATGCCGTGGGCGGGGCCCCGCGCGACGGCCTGGTCGTGACGTACGGCAGGCCACCGGACCACGCTTTCTCCGGGGCGCTGGAGGCGCTGCTACAGGTGCTCCCGCCCGCGCCGTAGACCGCTCGCGGCACGTTCCTCCGCGGTGGGGCCGACAGGCTCCGCCGCCCCGTCGGGCAGCCCTGCCGCCGCTCCCGGCACCTCCGGCGCCTCCCCGAAGCGCGCCAGCGCGAGCGCGCCCAGCACCGCCAGCGCGAAACCCGCGAACCCCAGGGGCGCCAGCCCGGCACGGGTCCGGTCGCCGAGCCAGACCACGCCGACCAGCGCGGGCCCCAGCGTCTCGCCGATCACCATGCCCGCCGTGGCCGCCGTCACCGAGCCGCGCTGAAGGGCCGACGTCAGCAGAAGGAAGGCCGCGCCGCCGCCGACGAGCAGGGCGTACGCGGCGGGGTTGGACACCAGCGCCGCCGGTGACAGATCGGGGATCAGCCGTACGGCGACCTCGACGACGCCGAAACCGAACCCGGCGCCCAGCCCCAGCGCCGCCGCCCGCGCCCGGTCGGGCAGCCGCCCGGCCGGCACACCCCAGGCCAGGATCGCCAGCGCGACGGCCAGCACCCCGAAGCGCAGCGCGGTGGACCCCACGCCCTTCCCCTCCGCGCCCGAGGCCAGCCCGAGCAGGGCCAGCCCGCCGCAGACCACCAGTACGGCGGCCCATTCGGCCCGGCTGAGCCGCAGGTGCAGCAGCGGCACGGCGACGACCGCGGTCACGGCGAGGCTGGCGGCGAGGGCCGCGCCCACCGCGTAGATCGGCAGGGAGCGCAGCGCCACCAGTTCGAGGAGGAAGCCGCAGCCGTCCAGGGCGAGACCGAGCAGATAGCGCCACTGGCCGAGGACGCGCAGCAGCAGTCTGGGGTCCACCCCGGAGCCGGAGCCGGTGTCGAGCGCGGTGGTGGCGCGGGCCGCCACCGCCTGAAGGACCGACGCCGTACCGAAGCAGACCGCCGAACCGAGCGCACAGATCATCCCAAGCAGCACACATCGACTGTAGGCCCGCTCCTCCCCACGGGCCCGTTGCCGCCTGCCGGGCCCTGGCCCTTAGGCTGAGCCGGCCGAAAACAGATGCCACAGATGTACGGGGGAAGGCAGGGATGGCAGAGCACACGAAAGCCCGGCGACGGCTGCGGTCGAGCACGGTGGTCCTGGGCAGCATGGGGGCGCTGGCGGCAGCACTCACCTCCTGCGGCTCGGAACCGGACAAGCGCTGCGTCGACCGGAACAGCTACGACGCGGTCAAGGGCTACCGCGTCATCGACTCCAAGTCCTGCAAGAGCGGAAGCGGATCGAGCGGCACGGGCAGCACAGGCGGCACCGGCTCCTCGTCCGGCAAGAACAAGGGCACCACCGGGCGCGGCCAGAAGACCGACGGCCAGTGGTACTACGGCTCCGACGTCAACGGCCGGTACGCCGACTCCGGCACCTTCAGCAAGAGCACGGCCGTCAACCGCGGCGGCTTCGGCTGCTCCGGCTCCGGCGGCGGGTGACAGCGGTGCGACAGGCAAGGAACCGCACGTGAAGCGGCACACCGCACAGCCACGCCCCGACTGGCAGCAGACCGTCGAGGCACAGGGACTGATCTACCCGCTCACCCGCTACCCGGACGACTCGCTGCGCCCCTACTGGGACGAGAGCGCGTACTACTCCTTCTCGCTGCCCGAGGTCGAGGCGCTGGAGGAGGCCGTCGAGGAACTGCACGGCATGTGCCTGGCCGCCGCCGCGCACATCGTCGAACACCGGCGCTTCGCCGACCTCGGCATCCAGGACCCGCGGCTGGCGGGCCTGGTCGCCGAGTCGTGGCGGCGGCGCGCCGAACTGCCCACGCTCTACGGGCGGTTCGACCTGCGCTACGACGGCACCGGACCCGCCAAGATGCTGGAGTACAACGCGGACACGCCGACCTCGCTGGTCGAGGCGGCGGGCCCGCAGTGGTTCTGGATGGAGGAACGGTTCCCCGGCGCCGACCAGTGGAACTCGCTGCACGAACGGCTGGTCGAAGCCTGGCGCAAACAGGCGAAACTGCTGCCCCCGGGCGCGCCGGTGCACTTCGCGCACTCCGCGGGCGACGAGCTGGGCGAGGACCTGATGACCGTCGCCTACCTGGAGGAGACGGCACGCCAGGCCGGACTGGAGACCGTGGCCATCCCGGTCGAGGAAATCGGCTGGGACCACCTCGCCGGCCGCTTCGTCGACCAGCGGCTGCGCTTCATCCGGGCCTGCTTCAAGCTCTACCCCTGGGAATGGCTGGCCACCGACGAGTTCGGCCCGCACGTCCTGGACACCCTCGACAACGGCGGCGGCACCGGCAGCACCCTGTGGATCGAACCCGCCTGGAAGATGCTCCTCTCCAACAAGGCGCTCCTCGCCATCCTCTGGGAGCTGTACCCGGACCACCCGAACCTGCTGCCCGCCTACCTCGACGGGCCGCGCGAACTGGCGGACGGACCCGGGTACGTGGCCAAGCCGCTCCTCGGCCGCGAGGGCGCCGGCGTCACGGTCCACCAGCCGGGCACGGCCCCCGCCGTACGCGACGAACCGTGCTGCTACCAGGCGCTGGCCCCGCTGCCCGACTTCGACGGCAACCGGGTGGTGCTCGGCGCGTGGGTCGTCGAGGACGAGGCGGCGGGGCTCGGCATCCGGGAGTCGGCGGGTCTGGTCACGGACGAGTACGCCCGCTTCCTGCCGCACGTGATCCTGTGAGACGTGCTGGGCCGTGCCCCCTCGCGAAGGGACACGGCCCAGCGGTCACCCGCCCAGCACCGCCCGCAGCCGGTCCAGCCCCCAGTCCAGGTCCTCCTTGCTGATGACCAGCGGGGGCGCCAGCCGGACCGTGCTGCCGTGGGTGTCCTTGACCAGCACGCCCAGCTCCATCAGCCGCTCCGAGATCTGGCGGCCCGTCCCCAGCTCCGGGTTGATGTCGATCCCGGCCCACAGCCCGCGCCCGCGCACCGCGTCCACCGCGCCGCCGCCCACCAGCAGCCCCAGCTCGTGGTGCAGGTGCTCGCCCAGCTCCGTGGCGCGCTGCTGGTACTCGCCGGTCCGCAGCATCGCCAGGACCTCCAGCGCCACCGCGCAGGCCAGGGGGTTCCCGCCGAACGTCGAACCGTGCTCGCCCGGCCGGAACAGGCCCAGCACCTCACGCGAGGAGACCACCGCCGACACCGGCACGATGCCGCCGCCCAGCGCCTTGCCGAGCACGTACACGTCCGGCACCACGTCCTCGTGCTGACAGGCGAAGTCCCGGCCGGTGCGGCCCAGGCCGGACTGGATCTCGTCCGCGATGAACAGCACCTCGCGCTCGCGGGTCAGCTCCCGCACGCCCGGCAGGTAGCCGGCCGGCGGCATCAGCACGCCCGCCTCGCCCTGGATCGGCTCGATCAGCACCGCGACCGTGTTCTCGTCGACCGCGTCCTCCAGCGCCGCGAGATCGCCGTACGGGACGATCTCGAAACCCGGCGTGTACGGGCCGTAGTCCGCACGGGCCTCCGGGTCGGTGGAGAAGGAGACGATGGTGGTCGTACGGCCGTGGAAGTTGTTGTCCGCCACCACGATCTTCGCCCGGCCGTCCGGGACGCCCTTGACCCGGTACCCCCACTTGCGGGCGGTCTTGACCGCCGTCTCGACGGCCTCCGCGCCGGTGTTCATCGGCAGCACCATCTCCTTGCCGCAGAACTCGGCGAGCTGCGCACAGAAGTCGGCGAACCGGTCGTGGTGGAAGGCGCGCGAGGTCAGCGTCACCCGCTCCAGCTGGGCCTTGGCCGCCTCGATCAGCCGGCGGTTGCCGTGGCCGAAGTTGAGCGCCGAGTACCCGGCGAGCATGTCCAGGTAGCGCTTGCCCTCCACGTCCGTCATCCAGGCCCCCTCGGCGGAGGCCACGACGACGGGAAGCGGGTGGTAGTTGTGCGCGCTGTGGGCTTCGGCGACGGCGATGCTGCGTTCCGTGGACGTCGTGGGGGTCACCATTGACTCCGTTCGGTATGCGGGCGATCCCGGGCGAGAAAATCCCGTTGGGCGGACGGTATGCGAAGAAAGGTTGCGCCGCACACCCCCCGTTAGACTGGCCTCGCGCACCGCGACTGGCGCACGGGGAAGCGACCCCGAGGGAGCGGCGCGCGGCCGTCCAAGAGCGGCCACACCACGAGGTGCCGACCGCCTGGGCACCCGGGGAGCACGACCGGAACCGCACACGAACCGATCGCCCCGGAGGACCCGAGCATGAGCCATCCCCCGTCCCACCCCGCCCTCCTCGCCACCGACCCCGAACTGGCCGCCCTGGTCGGTGCCGAGGAAACCCTCCAGGCCGAGACGTTGCGCCTGATCCCCTCCGAGAACTACGTCTCGGACGCGGTGCTCGAAGCCACCGGCACCGTCCTGCAGAACAAGTACAGCGAGGGATACGCCGGCCGTCGCTACTACGAAGGCCAGCAGAACATCGACCGTGTCGAGCGGCTGGCCATCGAGCGTGCCAAAGCCGTCTTCGGCGTCGAGCACGCCAACGTCCAGCCGTACTCCGGCTCGCCCGCCAACCTCGCCGTCTACCTCGCCTTCGCCGAGCCCGGAGACACGGTGATGGGCATGTCGCTGCCGATGGGCGGCCACCTCACGCACGGCTGGGGCGTCTCCGCCACCGGCAAGTGGTTCCGCGGCGTCCAGTACGGCGTACGGGCCGACACCGCCCGTATCGACTTCGACGAGGTGCGCGACCTCGCCCTCAAGGAGCGCCCCAAGCTGATCTTCTGCGGCGGTACGGCCGTGCCGCGCACCATCGACTTCGCCGCCTTCGCCGAGATCGCCCGCGAGGTGGACGCCGTCCTGGTCGCCGACATCGCGCACATCGCCGGGCTGGTCGCGGGCGGCGCCCACCCCTCACCGGTACCGCACGCCGACGTCATCTCCACCACCACCCACAAGACGCTGCGCGGCCCGCGCGGCGCCATGCTGATGTCCCGCGAGCAGTACGCCAAGCCCCTCGACAAGGCCGTCTTCCCCGGCCTCCAGGGCGGCCCGCACAACCACACCACCGCCGCCGTCGCGGTCGCCCTCCACGAGGCCGCGCAGCCGTCCTTCCGCGACTACGCGCACGCCGTCGTCGCCAACGCCCAGGCCCTCGCCGAACAACTGCTGGCCCGCGGCTTCGACCTGGTCTCCGGCGGCACGGACAACCACCTGATCCTGATGGACCTCACCCCCAAGGAGGTCCCCGGCAAGATCGCCGCCAAGGCGCTGGACCGGGCCGGGATCGTCGTCAACTACAACACCGTCCCGTTCGACCCCCGCAAGCCGTTCGACCCGTCCGGCATCCGCATCGGCACCCCGTCACTGACCTCGCGCGGCCTGGGCACCGGGCACATGCCGCAGATCGCGGACTGGATCACCCGGGGCGTCGAGGCCGCGGGCGCGGGCGACGAGGACGCGCTCACCACGATCCGCGCCGAGGTGGCCGAGCTGATGAGCGCCTACCCGGCGCCGGGGCTGGTCTCCGACCCGTCCTGACCGGTCGCTCGGGGCGGGGCGGCCGGTCGGGCGAGCCCGGCCGGCCCGTCCCGGTCCGCCGCCCCCAGGTCCCGGCCCAGCCGTACCGGAAGCTCCGCGACGCTGTTGCCCACGAACGTGGGCAGCGGCCGCAGGTCCGCCTCCGGTACGGCCAGGGCCAGGTCGGGGAAGCGGCCGAACAGCGCCCGCAGCGCGATGCCCGCCTCCAGGCGGGCCAGCGGCGCACCCGGGCAGACGTGCGGCCCGTGCCCGAAGGACAGGTGCCGGGCGGCGGGCCGCCGTGTCACGTCGAAGCGGTCCGCGTCCGGCCCGTACGCCTCCGGGTCGCGCCCGGCCGCCGCGTACGAGGCGAGCACCGGCGTCCCCCGGGGGACGACCGTGCCGCCGACGTCCAGGTCCCGGACCGGATAGCGGAACGGGAAATTGGCCACCGGGCTGTCGTGGCGCAGCGTCTCCTCGACCACGCCCGCCCAGTCCGCCCGCCCGGCGCGGACCAGGTCCAGCTGAGCGCGGTGCGCGCACAGGGCCCGTACCGCGTTGGTGATCAGGTTGAGCGTGGTCTCGTGCCCGGCGACGATCATCAGCAACAGGGTGCCGACCAGCTCCCGTTCGCTCAGCCGGCCGTCCCCCTGCGCCCGCGCCGCGATCAGCGCGCTGGTCAGATCGCCGCCCGGGGCCGCGCGGCGGGCCGCCACCACCTGCCCGAGGACCGCGATCAGCTCCCGGTTGGCCGCCAGCGCCGCCTCCGGGCCGATGACGGTGCTCACGACCCGGCCGGACAGCTCGTGCAGCCGGTCCCGGAACTCCTCGTCCACGCCGAGGAGTTCACAGATCACCCGCATGGGCAGCGGGTAGGCGAAGGCGCGCCGGAGATCGACTGTCCCGCCGCCCCCGGCGGCGAGCGCGGGCAGTGTGCCGAGCAGGTCCGCCGTCAGCCGCTCCACGCGCGGACGCAGCGCCGCCACCCGCCGGGGCGTGAGCGCCCTGACGACCGGCTCCCGCAGCCGCCGGTGGTCCGCGCCGTCGGCCGTGGTCATCCCGGCCACCGTCGCGAAGGTGGCGAGCGGCCAGCCGGGCGGGATGCGGCCGTCCCGCAGCGCGGCGAAGTGACAGGCGTCCTTGGCCACTTCCGGGTGGGTGAGGAAGTCACGCAGGGCGTGGTGGCGGGCGACCGCGTAACCGAGGACCCCGCCGGGCAGCAGTACCGGCGCGGCGGCACCGCGGGCCCGCAGCCGCTCACCGGCCTGGTGCTGACCGGCTCCGGTGAGGTCGAGGGGGCACGGAGGGCGCGGCGGCGGCGGGTCCGGGCCCGGCCCGGGTGCCGTACCGGAGGGCCCGTCCCCGCCGGCCGCCGCACCGGACGAGGAGGCGTCGGCTTCGGTCATGGCCCCACCGTTCCAGCCCCGGCCCGGCGGGACCAGGGTGCGTACGCTCGCGGCACCTTCGTGCGCCCGGCCCGTCACCCCCCGTGCCCCCGCCGCTGCCCGGTCGCGCACCGGCCGCCTCCCTGGACCTGAGAGAATGTGCGCCATGGCTCTCGACCGCCCGCCCGCCGCCCACCACCGCCCCAAGGGGAATGGCTCCGCCATGCAGCACCCTCGTGTACTCTCCGGTATCCAGCCCACCGCCGGCTCTTTCCACCTGGGCAACTACCTCGGTGCCGTCCGCCAGTGGGTGGCCCTGCAGGAGTCCCACGACGCCTTCTACATGGTGGTCGACCTGCACGCGATCACCGTGCCGCAGGACCCGGTGGCGCTCCGCGCGAACACCCGGCTGGCCGCCGCCCAGCTGCTGGCCGCCGGCCTCGACCCGGAGCGGTGCACCCTCTTCGTCCAGAGCCACGTCCCCGAGCACGCCCAGCTCGCCTGGGTCATGAACTGCCTGACCGGCTTCGGCGAGGCCAGCCGGATGACGCAGTTCAAGGACAAGTCCGCCAAGCAGGGCGCCGACCGCACCAGCGTCGGCCTGTTCACGTACCCGATCCTGCAGATCGCCGACATCCTGCTCTACCAGGCCCACCAGGTCCCGGTGGGCGAGGACCAGCGCCAGCACATCGAGCTGACCCGCGACCTCGCCGAGCGCTTCAACGGCCGCTACGGCGACACCTTCACCGTCCCGGCGCCGTACATCCTCAAGGAGACCGGCAAGGTCTACGACCTCCAGGACCCGGCGGTCAAGATGAGCAAGTCGGCCTCGTCGGTCAAGGGGATCATCAACCTGCTGGACGAGCCCAAGTCCTCCGCCAAGAAGATCAAGAGCGCGGTCACGGACACCGACACGGTGATCCGCTACGACGCCGAGGCCAAGCCGGGCGTCTCCAACCTGCTGACGATCTACTCGACGCTGACCGGGGAGACCATCCCCGACCTGGAGAAGAAGTACGAGGGCAAGATGTACGGCGCCCTCAAGACCGACCTCGCGGAGATCATGGTCGACTTCGTCACACCCTTCCGGGACCGTACGCAGGAATATCTCGACGACCCCGAGACGCTGGACTCGATCCTGGCCAAGGGTGCCGAGAAGGCCCGCGCGGTCGCCGCCGAGACGCTGGCCTCGGCGTACGAGCGGATCGGGTTCCTGCCCGCCAAGCACTGACCGGCCGGGCCGGGGCCCCACGCGCCCCGGCCCGCCGCCGTCCAGGGCCGTCGGACCCGGGCACGGCGGGACCAAGGACGGTCGCCGCGGGGACGGCCCACCCGGCACACTGGCATCCGGGGCCGACGACAGCTTCAGGAGGGAGAACGCAGTGGGGACCGTAACGCTCGGCGTTTCGATCGCGGTCCCGGAGCCGTACGGCAGCTTCCTCCAGGAGCAGCGCGCGAGCTTCGGCGACCCTCACGCACACGGCATCCCCACGCACATCACCCTCCTGCCGCCCACGGAGGCCCGCGCGGAGGACCTGCCCGTCATCGAGGAGCACCTCGCCGAGGTCGCCGCGGGCTTCGGCCCCTTCCGGCTCCGCCTGGAGGGCACGGACACCTTCCGGCCGTTGTCCCCGGTGGTTTTCGTCAAGCTGGCCGAGGGCGAGGCGGAGTGCACCGCGCTCCAGGAGCGGGTACGCGCCGCGTCCGGGCCCTGCGCCCGCGAGCTGCAGTTCCCCTACCACCCGCACGTGACCGTCGCGCACGGCATCTCCGAAGAGGCCATGGACCGGGCGTTCGTGGCGCTGAAGGACTTCGAGGCCGCCTGGACGATCGGCGGGTTCGCGCTGTACGAGCAGGGCGGGGACGGTGTGTGGCGGCTGGAGCGCGAGTACCCGTTCGGCGCCCCCGCCTCCGGTGTGCCGCGCCAGGCGGACCTGTCCCGGCCGCCGACGCCGACCCGGTAGGTCGCTGAAGGGGCTCCGTACGGGAACGGCGCCCCTCAGACCGGCAGCCGTCGGAAAACTGCCCTTGGCATATGCCGCAGTACGGCCATCACCGGCCGCAGCGCCCCCGGCACCCACACCACCTCGCTCCGCCGCCGCAGCCCCGTCTCGATCGCCACGGCGACCGCCTCCGGCGTCGTGGCCAGCGGCGCGGGCTCCAGGCCCGCCGTCATCCGGGTCCGTACGAAACCGGGCCGCACCACCATCACATGCACCCCCGTCCCGTACAGCGCGTCCCCCAGGCCCTGCGCGAACGCGTCCAGCCCGGCCTTGCTGGAGCCGTACACGAAGTTCGAGCGCCGCGCCCGCTCACCCGCCACCGAGGACAGCACGACCAGCGAACCGTGCCCCTGGACCCGCAGCGACCGGGCACAGACCAGACCCGCCGAGACGGCGCCGGTGTAGTTGGTCTGCGCGACCCGCACCGCGGCGGCCGGCTCGGCCTCCGCGCGCTCCTGGCCGCCCAGCACCCCGAAGGCCAGCAGCACCATGTCGATGTCACCCTCGGCGAAGACCTTGCCGAGGGCTTCCTCGTGGCCGCCGGTGTCCAGCGCGTCGAACGGGACCGTACGCACCTCGGCGCCCAGCGACCGCAGCCGCCCGGCCGCCTCCTCCAGCGCGGGGGACGGGCGGCCCGCCAGCCAGACCGCGCGGGCCCGGCGGGCGACCAGGCGGCGGGCGGTGGCAAGGGCGATCTCGGAAGTGCCGCCGAGGACCAGCAGGGACTGGGGGGAGCCGAAGGCGTCCTTCATAGGGGAGTCCTTGGGGGAGTGGGGCGAGACGCCTGTCCGGGTCACAGGGCGAGGCGCCGCGAGAGGTCCGAGGTGAAGATCCCGCGCGGGTCGATGCGGGCGCGCAGGTCGCGGAACGTGTCCGCGCGGGGATACATGACATCGACCAGCTCGGGCCGCAGCCGGGCGTCCTTGGCCAGGTAGACCCGGCCGCCCGCCGCCGCCACCGCCTCGTCCAGCCCGTCGAGGAAGGCGCCGAGGCCGGGCAGCCCGGCCGGGATGTCCAGGGCCAGCGTCCAGCCCTCGAAGGGGAAGGACAGCCAGCCCGGCCCGCCCGCGCCGAACCGTTTGAGCACGGCCAGGAACGACGGGCAGCCGCGTGCCGCGACCCGCTCCACGACCCGCCGCAGCGTCTCCTCGGCCCCGTTCCCGACCACGAACTGGTACTGCACGAAACCGCCGCGCCCGTAGACGCGGTTCCAGTGCGGCACCCCGTCCAGCGGATGGAAGAACGCGGAGATCCGCTGGAGCTCACCGGTACGGCGCCGGGGCGCCTTGCGGTACCACAGCGCGTTGAACAGGCCCACGGAACGGCGCCCGAGCAGCCCGTCCGGCAGGCCCCGGGGAGCGGGCGGCAGCCGCCCGGGCCGGAAGGCGAGCGGCGCGCGGCGGGCGCGGGCCGGCAGGGCGTCCGGCGGGGCGTGGTCACCGCGGCTCAGCACCGCCCGTCCGGTCGCCGCGCCGCGCGCGAGCAGGTCGATCCAGGCGACGGAATAACGGTAACGGTGGTCGCTGGCGGACAGCCGCGCCAGCAGGTCGTCCAGGTCCGCCGCGCGTTCGGTGTCCACCGTCATCAGCGACGTCCGTACGGGCAGGAGGCCGACCGTCGCGGCCAGGATCACCCCGGTCAGCCCCATACCGCCGGCGGTCGCGTCGAAGAGGTCGCCGCCCGGCCGGACCGTCCGCACCGCACCGTCCGCCGTGAGGAGTTCGAAGGACCGTACGTGCCGGGTGAAGGAGCCCGCGACATGGTGGTTCTTGCCGTGGATGTCCGCGCCGACCGCACCGCCGACCGTCACGTACCGCGTGCCCGGCGTGACCGGCACGAACCAGCCCAGCGGCAGCAGCACCTCCATCAGCCGGTGCAGGCTGACCCCCGCCTCGCACTCCACGACGCCCGCCTCGGCGTCGATGCGGCGGATCCGGTCCAGACCGGTCATGTCCCAGATGACACCGCCCGCGTTCTGCGCCGCGTCCCCGTAGGCGCGCCCGAGCCCCCGCGCGATGCCGCCGCGCGCCCCGCACTCCCCTACCGCCGCCACGGCCTCGTCGTACGAGCCCGGGCGGACCAGCCGCGCGGTGGTGGGCGCGGTGCGGCCCCAGCCGGTGACGGAGGCGGTACGGAAGCCGGTGCTGCCGGTGACGGGGGCGGTACGGGAGCCGGCCGGGCCGGGGGGCGACGACATGCCAGCGACCGTAATGCGGCGGATGACCGGACAGGGGGCTCCCGGGCCGTTCCCCGCACGAAAAGAGTGATTAATGGGGTGGATGGGCTAATCAGGGCGACACGGCGCGCGGGGCCCCCGAGAGTCGTTCGCGGAGCCCCCAAGGGCTTGAGGGATAGGCGCCGGGCGGACCGCACGAAGCGGGCGGTCCGCCCGGTGGGCCGGCACGAACCGGATCGAGGTGACCCCGCTGTCCCCCGAAGAGATGGATCACCGCCTGCTCGTGGCGCTGCGCACCCGCGGAACCGACCCGCGGGTGGCCGCCGCGGCCCGCGCCCTCTCGCGCGGCGGCGAGCACGGAGCGCTCTGGCTCGCCGCCGGGCTGGCGGGCGCCGCGGCCGACCGGCCCCGGCGCCCCGCCTGGCTCCGTGGTACGGCCCTGAGCTGCGGCGCCCACCTGATGAGCGCCGGCCTCAAGCGCCTCGTACGCCGCCCGCGCCCCCTGCTGCCCGGCCACGCCCCCCTCGTACGGACCGCGAGTCCCCACTCCTTCCCCAGCGCCCACGCCGCCTCCGCCACCGCCGCCGCCGTGGCGCTGGGCGCGCTGCGGCCGGTGGGCGCCTCGCTGGCCGTCCTGGCGGCGGCGGTGTGTCTGTCCCGGCTGGTGGCGGGCGTGCACTACCCGTCGGACGTGGCCGCGGGCGCGGCACTGGGCGCGCTCACGGCGTACGCGGGAGGCGGGTGCGCTCCTGAAGGGCGCGGTCGGAGCGGGGGCCGTCCTGGTGGACGCGTTCCTGGTGGGCGCGGTCGCAGCAGACACGCTTCCGGTGCGCGCGGCCGCAGCGGACACGACCACGCCGCGCGCGGGGGACGGCCGTGACCGAACACACCGCCGTCCTGGAGGATCCACCGCCCGGACCCGGCCCCGGAGCGGTTCCCGCCGCGCCCCCCGGCCTGCGGGCCCGCGCGCTCAGCCTGCCCCTGGGCCTGCTGCGCACCGCCCGCCCGCGCCAGTGGGCCAAGAACATCCTCGTGGCCGCTGCCCCGGCCGCCGCCGGCGACCTCTTCCTCCACCGCGTCCTCCTCCAACTCCCTCTCCTCTTCCTCCTCTTCACCGCCGCCGCATCCGCCGTCTACCTCGTCAACGACGCCCGGGACGCGGCGGCCGACCGCGCCCACCCCGACAAGTGCCGCCGCCCGGTCGCCGCGGGCGAGGTCCCCGTACCCGTCGCCTACGCGGCCGGCGGCCTGCTCGCCGTCCTCACGCCGGTCACCGCCGCCGCGCTGTGCAACCCGGCCACCGCCGCCCTGCTCACCGCCTACCTCCTCATGCAGCTCGCCTACTGCGTCAGCCTGAAGAACGTCCTGGTCGTCGACCTCGCCGTGGTCACCACCGGCTTCCTGATGCGCGCCATGACCGGCGGCCCCGCGCTCGGCATCCCGCTGTCCCGCTGGTTCCTGATCACCGCGGGCTTCGGCGCGCTGTTCATGGTCGCCGCCAAGCGCTACTCCGAAGCGCTCCGGGCGACGCGCGAGGAGCGGGCGGACAAGGGCGCGACCCGGCCCCTGCTGCGCGAGTACAGCGACGGCTACCTGCGCTTCGTGTGGCAGCTCGCGGCGGGCGGCGCCGTCCTCGCGTACTGCCTGTGGGCCCTGGAGAGCGGCGGCACCTCCGCCGGCGTCCTGCCGTGGCGCCAGCTCTCCATGATCCCGTTCATTCTCGCCGTACTGCGCTACGCGGTCTTCGCCGACCGGGGCACGGCCGGCGCCCCCGAGGACGTCGTCCTGCGGGACCGCCCGCTGGCCGTCATCGGGGTGGCCTGGACCGGGCTGTACGCGATGGCCGTAGCGGACGTGTGAACCGGCGGACGGCGCCCCGATGCCCCGGATCACCGACCGCCTCCGCGCCCTCACCCCCGACCGCCTCCGGACCCTCGCCCCCGAACTCCTCGGCTTCGCCGTCGCCGGCGGCTTCGCGTACGCGGCCGACCTGGCGCTGTTCGTCTGGCTGCGCGGCCCGGCCGGCCTGGACCCGTACGCCGCCAAGTCCCTGTCCTTCCTGGCGGGCTGCACCGTCGCGTACGCCGGGAACGCCGTCGGCACGTACCGCGCCCGCACTTCCACTCCCGCCCGCACCCCCGCCCCCGTACGCATCCGTCGCTACGCCGTCTTCCTCGCCGTCAACCTCGCCGGCGCCCTCGTACAGCTCGCCTGCCTCGGCGTCTCGCACCACGTCCTCGGCCTGACCTCCGCGACGGCCGACACCGTCTCGGGCGCGGGCGTCGGCATGGCGCTGGCGACATGCCTGCGTTTCTGGGGTACGCGGACGCTAGTCTTCCGCCACGCGGGCGACATACCTGTACAGATGGTGTCGAAGACTGACGAAGGGTAGGCGGGGCCCATGGAATGGTTGAGCAAGCTCCCGGTCATCGGCCCGGCCGTGTCCTGGCTGATGACCACGCACCTCTGGCGGGCGTACACACGCATGCAACGCGTCCACTGGACCCGGCTGGCCGCCGCGATCACCTTCACCAGCTTCGTGGCGATCTTCCCGCTGCTGACGGTGGCCGCCGCGCTCGGCGCCGCCCTGCTCGACGAGCGGCAGCTGCACGACCTGCAAACGAAGATCGCCGAACAGATCCCCGGCATCTCCGGCCAGCTCGACCTCGGCGCACTCGTCGACAACGCCGCCACCGTCGGCCTCATCGCCGCCGTAGCCCTGCTCTTCACCGGCGTCGGCTGGGTCGAGTCCCTGCGCGACTGCCTGCGCGCCGTCTGGGAGAAGGACGACGAGGACACCAACGTCTTCGTCGCCAAACTCAAGGACGGTGCCCTGCTCCTCGGCCTCGGCGGCACCGCCCTGGCCTCCCTGGCCTGCTCCGGCTTCGCCAGCTCCGCGGTCGGCAAGGCGGCGAAGGCCCTCGGCCTCGCGGAAGGCGGCGTCGGCAGCGTCCTGCTCTCCGCCGCCGGCTTCTGCATCGCCGTACTCGCCGACTTCCTGCTGTTCGCCTACGTCCTGACCAGGCTCCCCGGCGTCCACCCGCCCCGCCGCGCCGTCGTCATCGCCGGCTTCATCGGCGCCATCGGCTTCGAACTCCTCAAACTCCTCCTCAGCGGCTACCTCCAGGGCGTCGCCGCCAAGAGCATGTACGGCGCCTTCGGCACCCCGATCGCCCTGCTCCTGTGGATCAACTTCACGGCCAAACTGGTGGTCTTCTGCGCGGCGTGGACAGCGGCGGAGCGCTGCGGTCCGGAGTCGTCCCGCAAGTCACTGGACTGCGAGGAGGGAGCGGAGGACGGCGCGGCCCCCGGACAACCGGCCTCCCGGCCAGGCACCGACCCGCAACCCCCGCCCGTGACCCGCTGACCCCTCGCCGGATCAGTGCCGGCCCCCACCTCGCCGCATCAGCTCCGGGAGCGGCCAGCGGCGGTGCACCGCGAAGGCCAGCGCGCCCAGGACCACCAGCGCCCCGCCGGTGATCGCCAGAGCGGTCCAGACACCTCCGGACCCGCCGGCCGAGTCCTCCGGACCGGCCTTCGCCTTGTCGCCGTCCAGCTTGGCGCCGCCGGTCCGGGCGTCGCCCTCCTCGCTCTTGGGGCCGACCAGCCTGCCCACCGGCTCGACCTTGTCCGCCGCCGCGAAACCCCAGTCGAAGAGCTTGGCCGTCTCCTTGTACGCCTCGTTGTGTTCCTTCTTCTCCGGGTTCATGACCGTGACGAGCAGCTTGCGCTCGCCGCGCTGGGCGACCCCGGTGAAGGTCGAGCCGGCGTTGGTGGTGGACCCGTTCTTCACGCCCGCGATGCCCGGGTACGGCTTGACGTCGTAATCGCCGCTGAGCAGCCGGTTGGTGTTCTGGATGCCGAACGTGCCGCGCTTGCCGTCCTTGACCTCGCCCGGGAACTGCGCGCTCACCGTGGAGCAGTACTCCCGGAAGTCCGCGTTCTGCAGCCCCGCGCGCGCGAACAGGCTCAGGTCGTACGCGCTGGAGACCTGCCCCGGAGCGTCATAACCGTCCGGCGTCACGACGTGGGTGTCCGTCGCGTTCAGCGCCTCCGCCTGCTTCTGCATCTCCTGCACGGTCTTGGCCGTACCGCCGTTCATCGCGGACAGCGTGTGCACCGCGTCGTTGCCGGACCGCAGGAACACTCCGAGCCACAAATCATGGACCGTGTAACTCAGATTCTCCTTTATCCCCACCAGGCTGCTGCCGGCACCCATGCCCGCCAGGTCGGCCGCCTTGACCGTGTACTTCTGGTTCTTGGGGAACTTCGGCAGCACCGTGTCGGCGAACAGCATCTTCAGCGTGCTGGCCGGCGGCAGCTGCCAGTGCGCGTTGTGCGCGGCCAGCACCTTGCCGCTCTCGGCGTCCGAGACGATCCAGGAACGCGCCGTGATGTCCGCCGGCAGCTTGGGCGCCCCCGGCTTGAGCTGCACCTGCGTACCGGCCTGACCCAGCCGCCCGCCCCCGACCTTCGACATCTCGGCGGGCGGCACCGGCGCCTTCGGCGCGTGCTGCCCGCCCTTGCCGTCCTTCTCGTCGGCATACGCCGGCGCGGCGAGCAGCAGCGGCGGCAGCAGTACGGCGGTGCCGGCCAGGGCGGCGCCCGTACGGGTGAGCGCACGGCGCCGTACGGGCGCCGCGGTGATCGGATGAACGGCAGAAAGGGTCGGCACGTCGGTGAACGTACCCGTCGGCGCGGACGCCCCGGACACCACCCCACGGAAGAGTGCCCCGGCCGACCGCCGGATGGAGCCGCTGCCCATACTGGATTCCATGAAGCTCTCGCGCCCCGTCTCCTGGTTCCTGCTCGCGTTCGGGGTATGGAGCTGGTTCATCTGGATCACTTTCGCCAAAAACCTCTGGAAGGACGGGAGCGGCCTCGCCTTCGACGACGCGGGTGACCCCACCGCCTACTTCTGGGTCCACCTCGCGCTCGCGGTGACGTCCTTTCTCTTGGGGACGGCAATCGGAGTGATCGGGTTCCGAAGCCTCCGCACCCTCACCAAGTCATCTACTGAGCTCACCGACACGGGCGCTTGAGGGTGGCTGTCGTGCACTCCGGCGCCCCGTTGCCAGTGCGCCATCTCACACTGCTCAGGCGAGGCCGCCGGTATGCACGGCCGACTCAGCCGAATGTCGAGCCTTCGGGCGCCGGCGCACTGCGGACGCACGGCGAGGCGAGCCGAACCTCCAGCCGCCGCTGGGCGACGTCCTCCGTCACGGAGACCGAATAGCCCGTGACCTCCGCGGAGGCTTCGGCACCGGCTGTGGCCCGGAGGGGCCGGGGCCCCTCCTCATCCAGTGCCTCCACGGACCAGCCGCCGTCGCTCAGGTACGCACCCAATCGCCGAAGAGCCGCCGGCAGCGAAGCGGGGTCGAGCTCTTCGATACGCCAGTCATGCTGCGCCGAGCACGGAGAATGCAACCCCTTCACCGTGCAGGCACCGCACGTGATGGTGAACGGCTGGGCGTTCTGCTCCATGCGCCCCCGCAGGGCGAGGGCGTCGAGAAGCCTGCTGGAGTGCCAGTACAGCTTTTTCGTGAGTTCCGGGGCGGGAGGCTCAGGAGCGGCCTTCTCCGGTGCGACAGCAGGTTGTACGTGGCCGCCGTGAACCGCACCGACCGCGGGCCCGCCGCCCGGCGCACCAGTCACCTCGATCGTATTCACGATGTTGAAGAACAACTCGGAATACAGGTTCCAGTCGTCCATGCAAGGCGTACTGAGCTCGAACAGGGAGACCTGCCGCTGTCCGGGAACCGGGAAGAAGACCGCGATCTTCCCGATCGTCAGGGTTTGCGGGCGTCCGGTGTCCGTGATGTCCGCCGGTAGCTCCACAGCCTCCGGAGTGATCCGCACGGCCGCATCACCGGCGGCCAGCGTGACCACTTCCACCTCGCTCTTCGGCGACTCCTCCGCGAGCTGGGCGGCGAGCTCCTTGCAGTTCACCGCGTTCGCCTGCGGCCCGCCGTCGATCAGGGAGGCGGTGACCGTGGCGGTGCTCCGCTGCCCCTCGATGTCCAGGAGACAGAAACCGGCATAGCCCACACCGGCCGCCAGCATGTCCTCGACCGCCTGGAGCTGCATGGCGACATAGGCGAACCACAGGTCGTTGCCGCCGTCCGGATAGATCTCGACCGCGAGGAGGCGCAGCTCTTCCACGAGTATGTCGACATCGTCGATCAGCGGGAGTTCGTGGAACGCGGGCGGGACACGGAAGGTGACCGGGAACTCGGGTTCCATCGTGCCGGTCGCCTCGGCCATATACGTACTCACCGGTGTCAGGCTCCCGCCGCGCTCAAAAACGCCTTGCCCAGCGGCTTGTCCTCAGGCCAGTTCGATTCGATGCGATGACCGAGGCCGACGCCCTTGACTCCCATCTGCGTACCGCGGGCACCCCAGTGGGCCACGTCGAGGGGCGCGGCGCCTTCCCTCTGAAAGACCTTCGCTGCCTTCTGGATCCCCTTGTGCATGATGCCGTCGGCCATGCCTCGTGCGGCGTTCTCCGACCGGGTCAGGTTCCGAGCGTTCTTGAAGGTGTTTGCGACCTTCCCGCCTTCGGCCACGATTTTCCCTCCCTTGCCCAGCTTGCCCGCGGCCTTGAGGCCCTTGACGGCGCCCCACCCCGGCACAACCCCTAGGCCGGCGCCGACCCAGTCCATGACCCCGACCTTGCCTCCTCGGGAGGCTTTGATGCCGTAACCGGCCAGAGCAAGGGCACTGGTCCCGATGGCCAGACCGCCGAGGATGGCGCCGACCGGCGGGATGGCCATCGTGGCCAGGGAGAGAATCGACAGCACGGCGCTGATGTTGGACAGCAGGTCGGCGTGTTCGGCCAGCCAGTCCTTGAAACCGCGCCACGCCTTCTTCATGCCGTCGAGGGCGCGATCCCACCAGTGCAGGTCCGGCGGGTGGTTCTCCGATGCCTTGAGGATCGCCCGCTCGGCCTCTCCCGCACGGTCGTCCCACTGGGAACGCAGATCCTCCGCCTTCTTCATGATGTCTTCCAACGCGTGCCGGGCTTTTTCGTCCGCGGCTTTCGCGGTGTCCAGCTCGTTGTTGATGCGGTCGACTTCGGACTGCTCCATCTGTACGCCGGCCAGCCCGTCGTACTTGTCGATGAGGCCGTTGTAGCTGTTCCGCTTCTCCTCGGCGTGCTTGCGCGCTTCGAGCGCGTCGGCCTCAAGGCCCTTGGCGCGCTGCTGCATCGGGCCGAGCTGGGAGTGCCACGTGCGCAGGGCCTTCGCGCAGTCGTGCATGGACTCCGTGCCCTGCTGCAGGTATTTCGGCAGTTCTCCGAGCTTCGTACGGAACTTCTCGGCGGCCTCGCCCTCCCACACGCCGTCGGTCTTGCCGACGCTCTTGAGGAGCTGGTGCAACTCCTCGAGCTCGTCGCCGACCGTCTTCACGTCCGTGGCGAGAGACTGGATGGTGTGGAGATCGCCCTTGGCCGGATTGAAGGTGAGGCCCGGCCAGTCCGAATCATCGGCGATGAATTTGCTTTTCCACTCCACGGCGGTCCCCCGTCACTTCCGGCTGAAGCCCTTGGCATTGTCGTCGTCGGTGGCCGTGTAGGCCTCAAGTGTCAACGACAGTTGTTCGTGAATCTTCTTCGCGGCATCGGCGATGCGAGTGATCCCGTCCTCCCACTGGGACTGGAACTCGTCGCAGGAATCGTCGAGTCCGCCGGTCCCCAGCCCTTTGGGACCCACCTTCTTGAGCTTCTTGCTGGCGCCACGCATACGGTCGTCGCACTCGTCCAGCTTGCGCAGCATGTCTTTCATCCGGGTCACATCGATCCGGAAGTCCGAGTTCCCCAACTCGCGGCACCCCGTTCATGGTCGGTTGGTCGGCCCTGCTGAACGTGCCGAGCATCGTCAAGGGCGAAGCATGAACGTAACCTTTGACGGCCCTGTCGCCGTGCCCGAAAATTCAACATTTATCTCGGATCGTCAACGGAAGGGCGACAGTGTTTTTGCCATCTCTTGAAATGTCAGCTGTATTCCGTCAGTGAGGCGAAGTAGAGAACCGCTTGTGCGTGGGTGAGTGACGCATCCAGCCTCTCCGAGTCCCAGGCGAACGACGTGTAGCCCGAGGTGTACCTCAGGAGGGCACCGCCCACCCCTCGCGGCCTGGAGCGCCAAGTGATGCGCTCGGGCTTGCTCCACTTCCAGGTCGAGGGGCCTCCGCCGTCGTGAAGCAGACCCACCACGGCGAACAGGGGCCACAGAGGCACGGTCACCCAATACGCGAACCATCCGCGCAGTGCGCCCTTGTAGCCGGCGACGGCCTGAGCACCCGCTGGTGTGTGCATCCGCCATGCCTGGCGAACCCCTCGCGGCGAACGCCCGTGGACCACGCGCCCCGCGTAGTCACCGGCGGGTCCGTGGACGGTGTATTCCTTTTCCTTCTGCTGCTCGGTGCTGATGGCCGGTGGGCTGATCGTGCAGATCGTCCGGGGTGTTCCGGAAGGAGAGGTGAGCAGGAACAGCGGACCCGCGGACACTCCTCCGTCTGAGCGGTGAATACGCGCCAGCACTTCCCCGTTGGCGAACTTTCCGGAGAGCAGGCTGCCCCAGGGCTGGTAGCCGGGCGGCGCGGCGAACTGCCGAGATTCCTGCGCCCGCGAGATATGGAAAATGGTCCTGGACACGGTGCCACCTCGTCAGAGTTGCGGACGGAATTGTGCCCGCTATTGTGCCCGCTCCCATTGCGGTCGGCTGTCGAGGGTGGTGCGCCCTGAACCGCATGAATGTGGAGGTTCGTCGGGCTTCAGGAGCCGGTAGCGGTTGGCGCGGGCAAGGTGTCGAGAGGGCCGAAAGCGGGCATGGCATGCAGGTGAGTGGGGGGTGCCGCGGGTGGGTGGCGGGAGTTGCAGCGACGCACCTGCAAAGTGCGGGGATTTTTGGTGCGCAATCGGGCAAATCATGACTTCTGATCTTGCGGTTCGCCCCCTGGAGCCCCTATTTTTTACACTCTTTGCGTTGCCTGCGTGCGCAGGTCGGACCGCCTCGCGATGCCGGCCGTGACGGGCCCGTGCGGCGGCGGTGCGAAGTAACGGGGAAGGACTTCGATGGGCGAGCAGTACAGGGTCGATCTGCACGAGCTGGACAGTGTCGTGCGCAAGCTCAAAGGCCTGCAGGGCGACATGGACGAACCGGGCCAGAAGGTCAAATACGGTACGAACGTTCCTAAGAACGCCTTCGGATCCAACTTCAACGAGGCCGAGAAGGTCGCTGCGGCGCACGACAGGATGCAGCAATACATGTCGCAGGTCATCGACGCCCTCCAGGACCTCATCAAGGACTTCGGTGAGAAGGCCGAGCGCAGCCGTGGGGCGTACGAGGACCGGGAGCAGGACGCCCGTTCGTCGATGAACGGCTGAGGTTCCGGACGCACGAGAACGAAGAGAACGACGACCGAGGGGGAAGGTCATGGCCGGTGGCCCGATGGACACCGAGGGTAACAAGGCGTATGCGAAGTCGATCGACGAGAAGCACCGCAAAGAGAACCTCGCGCAGTTCAAGAACTACGATCCTGTGCCGGTCTCGGACTCGGACTTCCACCACCACGGAATCGACGCGCTCCGCGCGATGATCGAGAACGCCAACCCGGAGGCGATGGAGACGGCCGGCGACCACTGGCGCGCGTCCGCCGACCGGCTGGCCGGCCAGGATGGCGCCGGCGGCATCCGGAAGGCATTCATGGACGCTGTCGAACACGCCTCGAACCACTGGCAGGGCAAGGCCGCCGACGCGTTCCGGCGTGAGGCGGCAGAGGTTCTCAAGAAGATCGACAAGACGTACAAGCATGCCCGCAACGTCGAGTCGATGCTGATCGGCACCCGGTCCACGGGCCCGGAGTCCGGTATCGCGCACAACCTGCGTCAGGCCAAGAAGACCATGGCCGGGATCGAGGACCCGGGCAAGGTCGAGAGCGCGTTCAACTCCTCGGGTGACGACTCCCAGTTCCACAAGGACATGGCGAACCCGAAGATGGACGCCAAGATGGCGCTGGAGGCCAACCGCGACAAGCTCTCCCTGAGCAAGGAGCGCCAGGTCGAGGCGGTCATCGTCATGGAGGAGCTGGCCTTCCATTACCGGCAGCAGGTCGGGAAGGTCATGAACGTCGGGGAGCCGCCCCGCCACGGAGGCGACTGGCCGAGCCAGCCGGGCAACTATCCGCCGGTACCGCCTGTGACCATGCCGGTCGTCGGTGGCACCCGGCCCAAGCCCACCTCCGTCACCCCGCACGGGACAAACGGAGGCAGCGGCTACAACGGCCTCGGTGGCGGTGTGAACATCCAGCCGTCACACGAGCCGGTACGCACCGGTCTGGACGGTCTCCAGGGCGGCACCGTTGCCCCGGTGGGCCCCGGCATCACCGGAGGCGGAGGCGGAGTCAACCCGCCTGCCGGCGGTTCTGGCGGTGGCCCGGGCAGCAGCGGGCCGACGGGTGGCTTCATCACACCCCTGCCGTACGGCAAGACGGGCGGCACCGGTGGCGGGGGCGGACGTTCGGTCCCTGGCGGCCGTGGTGGCGTCCTGGGCGGCAACCGGGCCGGTGGCGCGGGTGCCGGACGGCCTGGAACGCCTGGCGGCATGGGCGGTGGCGCCGGTGCCGTGGGCAGCGGCGCGGGGCGTGGCGGCGCAGCGGGCCGCGGTGGCGCCCAGGCCCGTAAGCCCGGCGGAGTCGTCGGTGCCCCGGGTGCTCCGGGGGCCGGAGCCAAGCAGGGCGGTGCCGGACTGCACCGCAGCCGTGGCGGAACGCAGGCGATGGGCGCTCCGGGCGGCGCGGCGGCGAACGGCCGTGCCAAGGACAAGGAGCGGACCAAGAAGGAGCGTCCCGACTACCTTGTCGAGGACGAGGAGACGTGGACGCCGCAGCGCAACGTGTCCCCTCGCGTGATCGAGTAAGGATGTACGTGCCGTCGGCGTCGGCTGTATGAAGTGGTACGAAGAAGTGCCCCGCGCGCGCAGTGCGGGGCACTTTCCGCAAGCCGGGACGCTCGCTCCACCGGGCGCCCGCCCAGTGGCCACCGCCCGGCCCTGTCCGCCCGAACGGAAGCAGTGAGGATCAGAGCATGAAGGTCACCCGAACCCTGCGCGCGGCCGTCGGTGCCGCGCTGACCGGAGCGCTGCTCCTCACCGCCACGGGTACGGCTTCGGCGGACCAAACGCGGAGCGCGCTGTGGCCGTTCCAGGCGTTCGACGTACAGAGCATCTGGAAGCAGGCGACTGGCAAGGGCGTCACTGTCGCCGTCATCGACACCGGGTTCCGTAAGACTCATCAGGACCTGGCCGGAGCCTTCCTGCCCGGCAAGGACTTCCCCAACCCCTCCATCGACAAGGGGAGGGCCGAGCCATCGGGGTCGGACATCCGCGACCACGGCACCGGCATGTCGGCGCTCATCGCGGGGCACGGCCATGGCCCGGGCGGCAGTGAGGGCGTCAAGGGGCTGGCGCCGGGCGCGAAGATCCTGCCGCTGACGGCCGACAAGAACTTTCCTGCGGCGATCCGCTACGCGGTGGAGCACGACGCCAAGGTGATCAACCTGTCGTTCGTCGGGGACGACAACACCCCCGACATGTGCGCGTCCATCCACTATGCGGTCGAGAAGGGCGTCGTCGTTCTCGCCGGTGTCGGCAACGACGGCCTGTCCGAGATCCGGTACCCGGCCGCCTGCCCTGGTGCCATCGGTGTCGGTGCGGTGGACGAATTCGGCAAGGCCTGGGACGGCGGCAACTACAACAAGACGGTCGACGTCCTGGCGCCCGGCGTGAAAATTCCGTATCCGAATGGCCAGAGCGACACGGGCTACTCCACTGGCGACGGCACCTCGGCGGCCACCGCCTACGCCTCCGCCACCGCAGCCCTGCTGCGCGAGAAGTACCCCGACCTCACCCCCGGCCAGATCGCCAACCGCATGGTCAAGACGGCCGGCCTGGCCAAGTCGGTGAAGGCGAAGAACCTCAAGCTGCCCGACGTGCACTACGGGTACGGCTTCATCCAGCCCTGGGCGGCGCTGACCCGTGACATCCCCGCCGGGCCCGCCGAGGGCCCGCTGCCCATGCCGCAGGGCAAGGCGTCCAAGGATCCCGTGTACGCGGGTGTCGAGAAGGGCAAGGACCCGAACCCGCCGATCGGCGGGAAGAAGATGCTGCAGTACGGAGGTATGGCGGTGGGCGGGCTCCTGCTGATCGGGCTCGTTGTGATGGTCATCGTCCTCGTACGCCGCCGCAGCAACTCGGGTCCGCAGTCCTGGCACTGACACCTCCCCCCCCCGAGCCCACCGGAAAAATCAAGCGACACCCCCCACACCCGACTGTTAGTTTCCCCAACCATGGATCCGTTGGGTGAAAAAGAGATACGCGCCTCCTTCGTCAATTGCTCGAAGGGGGAGGCGAGCCGGATCAATATGCCGGTGGGGCTTTCCGGGATGGCGTGGGGGGATCTGGACTTTCTCGGGTGGCGGGATCCCGGGGCGCCGGAGCGGAGTTATCTGGTGGCGCCTCGGGGGGACGGCGTCGTGGGGGTGACGTTGCGGGTGCCGCAGGGGGTGCGACGGAGTTTCACCAAGACGACCGTGTGTTCGCTGTGTGTGACCGGGCATCCGGGGTCCGGGGTGAATCTGCTCGCCGCGCGGAAGGCCGGGCCGCTGGGGCGGCAGGGGAATACTGTCGGGACGTATATCTGCGCGGATCTGGCGTGCTCGCTGTATGTGCGCGGGAAGAAGAAGTCCGAGCTTGCCGGGCGGCATGAGGAGACCTTGCCGGTGGAGGAGCGTATCGCCCGGATGGTGATGAACCTTGATGCGTTCTTGGAGAAGGTGTTCGAGGGGGAGTGAGGGGAAGGCAGGGGGCGGTACCGGGCCGGTGGGGCGGCCCGGTGAGCCGGGGGCGTGCGGTCAGGGGGGTGGAAGAGGACTTCCGGGGTGGTGGGGGCCGGGCCGTTCAGCAGGGGTTGCGGGATGCCGGAGGTGCTGGTCGAAGAAGGCGCTCACGTAGGTGGGGGTGAGGTCGCTGCCGCGTAGGCCGGGACCGTTCCCGGAAAGGCGGGCAGGTTCGCCTGCTGGGTGAGGGCCGGGACGTCGGTGAAGGCGAAGTGGGTGGCGCCGGTCACGGTGAGCCAGCGCTTCCAGCCGTCCAGGTTCGCCCCGGCGCGTACCCGGGTGTCGCCCGCCATGGCGGAGGCGGTCCGGGACATCCGGAGTGCCCGGGGCAGTGGTGGTCGCGGCGGAGGTGGTGGGGGTCAGTCGTGTTCGGGCTGCGGGGGCCTCGAGTTCGTACGGGAGGTGGGGCGGGCCGCGGCGCCTGCTGCTGCCGGGAGGACGAACTCGCTGAGTACGTCGGTGACTTCACGGACCAGTGGGCGCACCACCCGGAAGCGGGACGCGGCGACCGCGCGGGCGACCAGGGGGGAGGTCCGCTCGACCAGGCGGCGGCTGCGCTCGCAGTTCTCCGAGCGGTCGTACACCCAGTACAGGACCAGGCCCATCTGCTGAAGCCACAGCAACTGAGGCAGCCGACCCGCCAGTTCCGGGTCGACCTTGGTGTCCGCGCCGGCCAGTACCTGCCGGTGCAGCGCGATGGCGGCCTCGCGCGGCCCTTCGGAAGCGTCCGAGAAGGGGCTGAGCGGGCTGTCCGGGTCGGCGGCGTTCTTGAAGAACTGGGCGGCGAACCGGTGGTACGGCGCGGCGATGTCGAGCCAGGTGAGCAGTACGCCGCGCAGCCGTCCCGCCAGGTCCCGCTCGGTCGCCAGGACGTCGGCGACGGCCGCCGCGTGCTCCGTGGCGATGCGGTCGTAGAAGCCCTGGACCAGGTGTTCCTTCGAGGCGAAGTAGTAGTACGCGTTGCCGACCGAGACGCCGGCCTCCTGGGCGATGGCCCGCATGGTGGTTTTGTCGTAACCACGTTCCTGGAAGAGGCGGAGGGCGGTTTCGAGGATGAGGGTGCGGGTGCGGGAGCCGTGCGAGGTCCGTTCGCGCGGGGTCTCCGGCGCGCGGCCGGTCGCGGTGCCGCGGTCGGCAGGGGCGCCGGTCGTGCTCAGGTCCGCGCCGGCCTCGGCCGCGTCGCCGCTCTTGCCGTCGCCCGGCACGTCCCGTGCCCCGTCGTCCGCCACGCCCCGCGCCCCGTCCGCATCCGCCCTTGCCGTTTCGTCCACGTCACCGACCCTAATGCGGTCCGGTTCGGCTGCCGGGGCGCACCCCCGCGGGGGCGGCACGTGTCCGGACCCACGCCTGACCCGTGCCCGCGTCCACCCCAGCGCCATCCCCGCCCCCTGTGCCTCCCGCCTTCCTACAGCCCCCGCTCCCCCAGGAACTTCACGATCAGCCCCTCCCACTCCTCCGGCCGTTCCACCATCGGCACGTGCCCGGTCTCGATCTCCGCGTACTCGGCGCCGGGTATGTGCTCGGCCAGGTAGCGCGAGTGGGAGGGGTGGATGAGCTGGTCCCGGGTGGTGGCGATGACCAGGGTCGGTACGGTGATGCCGGCCAGGTCGCCGGTGGTATCCACCTCCTTGACCAGCGCGGTCTGCTCCGCCGAGCCGGCGGGCGGGCCGTCGGGGCTGTCGTCCAGGACGGCGGCCAGTTCGGCGGGCGGCAGGGCGTTCAGGGCTTCGGGGGAGAGGCCGCCGAGTGCGCGGGCCTGGGCGAAGCCCGCGTAGTCGCCGCGGTCCAGCAGGCGCAGCCACAGGTCGAGCCAGATGTTCGTCCGGTGGTCGGGCCTGGCGAGGCCGGCGGTCAGTACGAGGCCGCGTACGCGCTCCGGGTGGCGTGCGGCGGCCCGTACGGACACCGCCGTACCGAGGGAGAAGCCGATCAGGGTGAACGTTTCGACGCCCGCCGTGACGGCCTCGGCCACGACGGCGTCGGCGAGGGCGTCGAGCTCCAGGGGGCCGTCGGCGCGCGGGGTGCGGCCGGAGCCGGGGTAGTCGGGCGCGACGACGGTGTGGCCGGTGGCCGCCAGGGCGGGGATGAGCGGTGCGTAGTTGCCGTCGATGCTGCCGGTCGCGCCGTGGGCGAGCAGGATGCCGTGGGCGGCGGGGACGGTGCCCGGATCGGCGGGGGTGACGGTGGTGGACAGGGCGGGAAGGCGCGGTGCGGCCGCGGGAATCTTCGTCATGCGCACCAGGTTGACGCCTGACACCGGTGTGAAGGTCAAGTCGCCGGTTCGAGGGTCCGGTCACTCAGGGGAGGCAGTCGATGGCACGGTCGGCGGGGGAGCGCGGGGTACGGGCGGGGACGGAGGGTTCCTTGCGCATCGGTGAGCTGGCCGGGCGTACGGGGGTCAGTCCCCGTTCGCTGCGTTACTACGAGCAGCAGGGGCTGCTGCGCGCGGACCGGGACGCGAACGGCTACCGCCGCTACGGCCCCGACGCGCTGGAGACCGTCGGGCGGATCCGTGAGCTGCTTGCCACCGGTCTGGGCACCGACGCCATCCGTGACCTGCTGCCCTGCGCCCAGGGCGGTCCCGGGCTGGTCTTCTGCGAGGTGTCCTGCGGGGTGGTGGAGCGGCAGCTGGCGCAGCTGGACGCGGAGATCGCCGAACTGGCGCGCAAGCGCGAGGCGTTGGCGACGTACGCGCATGTCATGCGGCAACGCCGGGACCAGGACCGGGCGTTGGCCGCGATGGCGCTGCGTTCTGCTTGACGACGCACCGCCGGGGCGGACCCCGTCCCCCGCCGCGCCGCGCCCTGACGGGACCCGCTGAACTGCGCCCAGCGCACCGCCGTGACCAGCACAGGTGCCCTCTCATTCATTTTTCATTGAACAAAATGGGGTTCGATGGCGTGTACGGGTTGCGGAATGCGGCCCGCGGGTCGGATCCTCGGGTGCACCGTTGTTCGGGGGAACAGTGGTGTGCTCACTGCATCGGGGGATCGTTGTGTTACGTGTCCACTTCACGGCGGAGGACCTGAACCGTACGCGGATCGCCGAGGGGGCCGACCCCTTGTGGGAGACCGCCCTGAGCCTGCACCGCCTGCGCGAGAGCCGTACCGATCCGGCCCTGGCCGCCTGGCGGCAGCACGCCGCGCGGCACGGACCCGGACCCCTGCGGATGCTGCTGCCGCTCGTCCCGCCGCGCGGCTACTTCCCCGACTTCCTCACACCGGCGGCCGGTGCGGCCGGCGTGGAGCCGGGACTGGAAGCGGTGATGACGACGCCCCGGCGCCGGCTGCGCACCGAGATCGGCCTGCTGGCCGGGCAGGCGCACAGACCGGGGCACGGTCAGCACGCCGCCCCGCACTCCTGGATGCGCTCCCTCGCCGACGGCGAACCGGCCGCGCTGCGCGCCCTCGCCCGCGGCCTGCGCACGTACCACCACACCGCCCTCGGCCCCGGCTGGCCGCTGATCGGGCAGCGCGTCGAGGCCGACCGTACGCTGCGGCTGCACGCGCTGCGCCAGGACGGCGCCGAGGCCATGCTGCGGACCTTCGGGCCGGCCATGCGCTGGCGGCGGCCCGTCCTGGAGGTGAGCTATCCGCGCGACGGGGACCTGCGCCTGGAGGGGCGGGGCCTGCTGCTCGTGCCGTCGTACTTCTGCACCGGCCCGGTCACCTTCGCCGACACCGAACTGCCACCGGTCCTGGTCTATCCCGCGGCCCGCCCGGCGCGGGGGACGCAGGCGGGGCGGGCCGGGTCCGAACACGCCGAAGGGCTCCGCCTCCGTACGTACGGGAGCGGAGCCCTTCGCGGCTTCCCGACCGGGTTCGGGTCGCTGACCGGAACCCGGTTCTGAGAAGGCGTGCTGCCTGAAGGTGATCAGAAGCGACGCGTGATCAGCGCCCGCTTGACCTCCTGGATCGCCTTCGTGACCTCGATACCGCGCGGGCAGGCGTCCGTGCAGTTGAAGGTCGTGCGGCAGCGCCAGACGCCGTCCTTGTCGTTGAGGATTTCGAGCCGCTGCTCGCCGCCCTCGTCACGGCTGTCGAAGATGAAGCGGTGCGCGTTGACGATCGCCGCCGGGCCGAAGTACTGGCCGTCGTTCCAGAACACCGGGCACGAGGAGGTGCACGCGGCGCACAGGATGCACTTGGTGGTGTCGTCGAAGCGCTCGCGGTCCTCGGCGGTCTGCAGGCGCTCGCGCGTCGGCTCGTTGCCGGTGGTGATCAGGAACGGCATCACGTCCCGGTATGCCTGGAAGAACGGCTCCATGTCCACCACGAGGTCCTTGAGGACCGTCAGGCCCTTGATGGCCTCGACCGTGATGGGCTTCTCCGGGTTGATGTCCTTCAGCAGCGTCTTGCAGGCCAGGCGGTTCTTGCCGTTGATCCGCATGGCGTCGGAGCCGCAGATGCCGTGCGCGCAGGAACGGCGGAAGGTCAGCGTGCCGTCCTGCTCCCACTTGACCTTGTGGAGGGCGTCCAGGACGCGCTCCTTGGGGTCCATCTCCAGCTGGAAGTCCTGCCAGGTGGCGTCCTCGGAGACCTCCGGGTTGAACCGGCGGATCCGCAGCGTGATGGTGATGGTGTGCGAGGCGCCGTCCTCGGCCGCGTCCAGGGCCTTGGAGTGCTTTTCGAGGGTGGAGGTGCTCATCAGTACTTACGCTCCATCGGCTGGTAGCGGGTCTGGACGACCGGCTTGTAGTCGAGGCGGATCGACTCGGAGCCGTCTGCCGCCACCTCGCGGTACGCCATGGTGTGCCGCATGAAGTTGACGTCGTCGCGGTTGGGGTAGTCCTCGCGGTAGTGACCGCCGCGGGACTCCTTGCGGGCCAGCGCGGACACGGCCATCACCTCGGCCAGGTCGAGCAGGTTGCCCAGCTCGACGGCCTCCAGCAGGTCGGTGTTGAACCGCTTGCCCTTGTCCTGGATGGACACGTTCAGGTAGCGCTCGCGCAGCTCGCCGATCTTCTCGACCGCGGTCTTGATCGTCTGCTCGGTACGGAACACCATGACGTTGGCGTCCATGGTCTCCTGGAGCTCCTTGCGGATCTCGGTGACCCGCTCGTTGCCCGAGGCGGAGCGCAGCCGCTCGACCTGGTCCTGGACCATCTTCGCCGGGTCCTCCGGCAGCTCGACGAAGTCCGCGGTGGCCGCGTACTCCGCCGCCGCGATGCCGGCCCGGCGGCCGAAGACGTTGATGTCCAGCAGCGAGTTGGTGCCCAGACGGTTGGCGCCGTGCACGGACACGCAGGCGACCTCGCCGGCGGCGTACAGGCCCGGCACGACGGTGGTGTTGTCGGCCAGCACCTCGCCCTCGACGTTGGTCGGGATGCCGCCCATCGCGTAGTGCGCGGTCGGCTGGATCGGGATCGGGTCCGTGTAGGGCTCGATGCCGAGGTAGGTCCGCGCGAACTCGGTGATGTCCGGCAGCTTGGCGTCCAGCTGCTCCGGCGGCAGGTGGGTCAGGTCCAGGTAGACGTGGTCTCCCTCGGGACCGCAGCCGCGGCCCTCACGGATCTCCGTGTAGATGGAGCGCGAGACGACGTCACGCGAGGCGAGGTCCTTCATGACCGGCGCGTACTTCTCCATGAAGCGCTCGCCGTCCTTGTTGCGGAGGATGCCGCCCTCACCGCGGGCGCCCTCCGTCAGCAGGATGCCCATCCGCCAGATGCCGGTCGGGTGGAACTGGAAGAACTCCATGTCCTCCAGCGGCAGCCCGCGCCGGTACGCGGCGGCCTGGCCGTCACCGGTCAGGGTGTGCGCGTTGGAGGTCACCTTGAAGAACTTGCCGGTGCCGCCGGACGCGAAGATCACGGCCTTCGCCTGGAAGACGTGGATCTCGCCGGTGGCCAGCTCGTACGCGACGACGCCGGCCGACTTCTTCACCCCGTCGACGTCCTGGAGCAGCAGGTCCAGGACGTAGAACTCGTTGAAGAACTCGACGCCCTCCTTGACGCAGTTCTGGTACAGCGTCTGGAGGATCATGTGGCCGGTGCGGTCCGAGGCGTAGCAGGACCGGCGGACCGGGGCCTCACCGTGGTTACGGGAGTGGCCGCCGAAGCGGCGCTGGTCGATGGTGCCGTTCGGGGTGCGGTTGAACGGCAGGCCCATCCGCTCCAGGTCCAGGACCGAGTCGATGGCCTCCTTCGCCAGGATCTCGGCGGCGTCCTGGTCGACCAGGTAGTCGCCGCCCTTGATCGTGTCGAAGGTGTGCCACTCCCAGTTGTCCTCCTCGACGTTGGCGAGGGCGGCGGCCATGCCGCCCTGGGCCGCGCCGGTGTGGGAGCGGGTGGGGTACAGCTTCGTCAGGACCGCGGTGCGGCTGCGCTTGGTGGCCTCGATGGCCGCGCGCATGCCCGCGCCGCCGGCGCCGACGATGACCGTGTCGTACTTGTGGATCTTCATGAGTCGGTTACCTCAGCCCCGGGGCCTAGCGGATGTTCGGGTCGAAGGTGAAGATCACCAGCGTGCCCAGAAGGACGGTGAACACCGTGGCGGTGTACAGGAGCATCTTCAGCCAGAAGCGGGTGTTGTCCCGCTGCGCGTAGTCGTTGATGACCGTGCGCAGGCCGTTGGCACCGTGCAGCATCGCCAGCCACAGCATCACCAGGTCCCAGACCTGCCAGAACGGCGAGGCCCAGCGGCCGGCCACGAAGGCGAAGCCGATCTTGGAGACGCCGCCGTCCAGCACGAGCTGGAGCAGCAGGTGGCCGAGGACCAGGACGACCAGCACGATGCCGGACAGCCGCATGAACAGCCAGCCGTACATCTCGAAGTTCGTACGGGTCGTCTTGGGCGTCTTCTTCGTACGCTTGCGGGGCGGCTCGATGACGGGAGCCGGGTTGTCCACGTCGTACAGGGACACGGAGTCGTTCACAGCGGGACCTGCGGGGGATTGGGTTTCAGCAGACATCGCGCGTCATCAGCTCCCGAACAGCGTGCGCAGCGTGTGCTGCAGCACGGGGTAGAAAGCGCCGGCCATCAGGACGGCCCATACGGCGACAACGGTCCACAGCAGCTGCTTCTGGTACTTCGGTCCCTTGGACCAGAAGTCCACGGCGATCACACGGAGACCGTTGAGCGCGTGGAAGAGGATGGCGGCGACGAGGCCGTACTCCATCACGTTGACGAGGGGCGTCTTGTACGTGGCAACGACGTCGTCATAGGCCTCCGGGGAGACGCGGACGAGTGCGGTGTCGAGGACGTGCACGAACAGGAAGAAGAAAATGAGGACGCCGGTGACTCGGTGAGCCACCCAGGACCACATGCCTTCCCGGCCGCGGTACAGCGTTCCAGCCGGCACGGAAAAACCCTCCGGGAGCGGGGATTGGGGCCTGCCGGCTTCTCTGTCGGTCTGGCCCGGCCGGGTACGGTCCACCGGCCCCGGCCATCGTAGCGACGGACTGTCGGTTCCTCCCGCCGGGGTCCTCAGGTGTGATCAAACAGGCACGTACGGGCTACCCGCCGGGGCGGTCCGGCCCTGTACGCCGGGCGGGGGAACGCGGTAAAGGGCGGGCCGGGCGGCCGGGGCCGCTCAGTCCTGGGCCGCCCGGTTCTGGTCCGCTCGGTCCCGGGACGCCGCGAGCCGGGCGAGCCGGCCGCGGGCGATCCGGCGCAGCTCGTCCGCAGCGATGGCCCGCTCCTCCTCGGGCTCGTTGCCGAGCCGGTCGTGGATGGCGGTGAGCACCAGGTTCAGCAGCTCGGTGTCGCGGAAGCCGGCCAGGCAGATCACGAAAACGTGCCGGAACTGGCGCTCGTACTCGGCGTGCGCGGCGCGCAGCGCGGTGTGCGCGGCGAGCGTGCCCGGGCCGCGCGCGCCGACGAGCGGCTCCGGCGCGACGGTCTCCCCGGCCAGCGCCTCGTCCAGGTCGTCCGTGGTCAGGTCGTAGCTGGCCTCGTCGGCGGCGGCCAGCAGGGCTTCCGGGTCCGGGTACGGTCGGTGCGCGGCCAGGCGGCGGGCCCAGCGGCGGCTGCCGCAGCACAGCAGCAGGGCCGCCTCGGCGGCGTCCGGCGGGGCGGCGTTCAGGCGGTCCAGGCCGGTCGCAGGGGCCGGGGCGGCGCTGCCGGGAGGCGGTGGCGGCAGCGGCGGGAGCTTCTGGGAGGGTGTGGCGGGCCGGGGAGTGCGCAGCGGTGTCGGCGGGGCGGCCGGGATATCGCTGGACTGCATGGGCTCCTCGGGGCGGAGAACGCTGGTCAGGGCGGCCGGAGTGCGCGGCCGTGGCGGATGCGCGGGGGCCGTGGGCTCCGGGAGGGGTGAACGGGTTGAGACGCCACCGTAACGACGTCTGTCGATCACTGGCCGACGGATGCACGAATTTCACCCGTATGAAAGAGCTTTCGCGCGCGTAGTAGACGTGAACATCTGTCACCTGGCAATACCTTCGCCCCGGAAAGGGAGGTTTTGCGTATATGAGGACCGGAAAACTGGCCGCGAGCATCACCGCAGGAGTCACGGCCGCCCTCACGGCACTGGCCGTCACAGGGTGCTCGGACAGCGGCGCCCCGCCCAAGGGTGACGGCGGTAGCCCCTCCGCCGCGCCCACCCCCACCTGGGCCCCCGTACAGGGCCCGCCCCGCACCGTGCCCGCCGTACAGAAGTTCGGCGCGGCCGACGGGCCTGGCTGGCGGCCCACCAAGGCGGCCCGCGTCGTGGTGCCCGCGGGCGAGAAGAGTCCGCTCGCCGACGAGGCCCGGCGGTTCGCCCAGGAACTGGGCGGCCTGCGGACAGTCTGGGGCAAACAGCCCGTACGGCCCGGAGACGTCGAGCTGCGGCTGTCCGGCGGCCAGGACGCCGCCCGGCGCGCCGACAACGCCCCCGTGTACGACACCGCCGCCGAGGCGTACACCCTCACCGCCCGCGGCACCCGCCTCACCCTCACCGCCCCCACGGACACCGGCGTCTTCAACGGCACCCGCACCGTCCTGCAGTCCGTACGGGCCTCCGGCGGCGTCCCCGAAGGCACGGTCGAGGACCGCCCCGACCGGGCGCAGCGCGGCTTCATGCTGGACATCGCGCGCAAGCACTTCGACGCCAAGTGGATCGAGGACCGCATCCGCGACCTCGCCGGCCTCAAGCTCAACCAGCTCCAGCTGCACTTCTCCGACGACCAGGCCTTCCGCATCGAGAGCGAGAAGCACCCCGAGATCGTCTCCGCGGACCACCTCACCAAGGACCAGGTGCGCCACCTGGTGGAGGTCGCCCGCGGCCTGCACGTCACCGTCATCCCGGAGATCGACTCACCCGGCCACCTCGGCGCCGTACTGCGCGCCCACCCGGACCTCCAGCTGCGCTCCGCCGACGGCCGGACCCAGCGCGGCGCGATGGACATCTCACAGCCCGGCGCCGCCGAGATCGTGGACGACCTGCTGCGCGAGTACGCCCCGCTCTTCCCCGGCGGGCACTGGCACCTGGGCGGCGACGAGTACCGCGCGCTGGCCGACCGGGCCCCGGCCGAGAACTATCCGCAGCTCGCCGAGGCCGCCCGGGACAAGTACGGGGACGGCGCCACCATCGAGGACCTGGCCACCGGCTGGCTCAACGACCGGGACAAGACCGTGCGTGCCGCCGGCGCCCGGCAGGTCGAGGCGTGGAACGACGGCTACTTCCGGGACACGGACGTCGCCCCGGACTCCGGCCGCACCGTCGCCTACTGGACGGGCAAGGAGATCGGCGCCCGCGAACCGGACGAGTACCTGCACGAGAACCGCAAGGTCGTCAACCTCAACGACGAGTACCTCTACTACGTGCTCGGCGAGCCCAACAACATGCCGTACCCGACCGGCGAACGCATCTACACACAGTGGACCCCCGGAGTGCTGCGCGGCACCAAGGCCGTACCGCAGGAGCTGTCCGGCCCGGACCGGGTGGTCGGGGCACGCCTCGCGGTGTGGTGCGACCTGGCCGACGAGCAGACGCAGCAGCAGGTGGCGGACGGCATCCGGATGCCGCTGCGCGCGCTGGCGCAGAAGGTCTGGGACCGCCGCGATCCGGCCCTTTCCTGGCAGGACTTCAAAAAACTGGCCAACCAGGTCTGAGCGGCCAGGGCCGGACGCGGCGAGAAGGGGACGACCGGGGCCGCCACCCCCCACAGGAGAGGCCCCGGCCGTCGTTCCAGGGAGGCCCGGTGACGAGCCCCTGTTCCTTACAGCGCCAGGCGCCGCGAAAGCGTCACACGGGGTGCGGACCGGGGCACGGCACGTACCGCGCGCCGGGCGCCCCTCCCGGTGCGCGGGTGTTCTGGACGCGGGGTGTGCCCTGGCCGTAGCGTGCGGGTCCGCGCCGTCCGGCGCGGTGGCCGGGAGCGCTCCCGCCGGCGCGGAGGGGCAGGTCAGCAGCAGCCCGGGTGCCCGGTACGCGGGCGGCCGGGTTACCGTCAGCGGGGACACACGGGTTACCAGGGGTACCCGCGGTGCCCGAGAACAGCGAATCAGCGAGGACCGGGCGGCGGACTTTCCGCGTGCGACAGGATGGACCCGTGCGAGGGGACGACAATCAGCCGGACGACGGCCGGCTGACGGTCGCCGTACAGGCGGCGCAGGGCGGTGACGAGGCGGCGTTCCGTACCGTCTACCGCGCCGTACATCCCCGGCTGATCGGATATGTACGGACCTTGGTGGGCGAAGCGGACGCCGAGGACGTGACCTCCGAGGCGTGGCTGCAGATCACCCGCGACCTGTCCCGCTTCAGCGGCGACGCCGACCGGTTCCGGGGCTGGGCCGCGCGCATAGCCCGCAACCGCGCCCTGGACCACATACGGATGCGCGGCCGCCGCCCCGCGGTCGGTGGCGACGAGACCGAACTGGCCAACAAACCGGGCGCTTCGGACACCGCCGACGAGGCCATGGAAGCCCTCGGCACCCACCACACCTTCCGCCTCATCTCCCGCCTCCCGCAGGACCAGGCCGAAGCCGTCGTCCTGCGCGTGGTGGTCGGCCTGGACGCCAAGAGCGCGGCCGGAGTGCTGGGCAAGCGGCCCGGCGCCGTACGGACCGCGGCGCACCGCGGCCTGCGGCGCCTGGCCGACCTCCTCGGAGCCGGCGGCGAGGACGGCGGCGACACCGGGCCCGCCAAGGGCGGCGGGCCGAGGGGAGGGGTGCCCGCACAGGGCACCGGACGCGGTGAGAGCGCGGCGGAATCGTACGTACCGGGTGTGACGGAAACGGCCGCACGAACGCAGAAGGACATGTGATGGCCGACGACCGGTACAACTGGCTCGACGAGGAGGCCGCGGAGCGACTGCTGCGCGGCGAACCGGCCGGTTCCCCGGACGGCGCCGCCGCCGCGGAACTCACCGCGTTGCTGAACGCCGCCGCCGCGGCGGGCCGCGACACGGCCGGGGACACCCCGCTCCCCGGCGAGGAAGCCGCCGTCGCCGCCTTCCGGCAGGCACAGGGCCACACTGCCGCACCGGCCTCCGCCGCTGCCGCGATCGGCGTCACCGCCGCCGTGACGGAAACCGTACGCACCCCCCGCGGCGCCGGACCGGCCGCCCGCCGCCGCTTCGGACGCCCCCTGCGCCGCGGATTCATGGTGGCCCTGGCCGGCTGCGCCCTCGGCGGTGTCGCGGTGGCCGCCGGCGCCGGCGTCCTGCCCACCCCCTTCCGCGGCGGAACCGGACCGGCCCCCGCCACCAGCGTCTCGGCCGCCGAATCCCCCGGCCCCCTCGCCACCGACGACACCGGCACGGCCACCGACGGCGCGACGCAGCTGCCGGACCCGGGCAACCCCGGTACGGACCGGCCCGACCCCCTGATCACCGACGACGGACACGACGGCGGCACCCGCAGCACCCCGCCCCCCGCCCCCGGACAGAGCGCCCCCGGCCAGGACGCCACCGGCGGCGGCACCACCGGCGACGGCGACAGCCGCCCCGACGGTCCCAAGGGCAGCCCCGACGCCAAGGAGAAGCACCGGCTCGGCGTCATGTTCTGCCGCACCTACGAATCCGGCCGGCGCTCCGTCCTGGACCAGGACACCCTGCGCCGCCTGGAACGCGCGGCCGGCGGCCCCGGCAAGGTGCACGCCTTCTGCCGCCAGTACCTCTCCCAGGGCGGCGGCAATGACGACAGCCGTTACGGCGGCGACGGCGACGGCCGCGGCAGCCACGGCCAGGGCGGCCGCGGGCACGGTCACGGCAAGGGACACGGCGGCAAGGGCGATGACGAGGACGGGGACCGCCACCGGTACGTCCCCTCCGCCGGTTTTCCCCGTTCCACCCTCGATCGCGGCAGCATCGTCACCACCACACCTGCCGCACCGGACGCGCTGCGCATCCCCGGAGCGCCCCCCGTCGCGCGGGTGTGACGTTTTCCGGCCCCCCGGCGCAGTACATGGTGAAGCCGACTGGTCATCGGCTTGCGCGCGGGCCGGGGTTCCCCCCGTACCAACGGCTCGTCGCACCTGGCGCGGGCGGGGCACGTTCCCCCGGCCCTGCCCGCGCTCCTCTTTGCGCCTGAGCCGGCGCCGCTTTCGCGGACCTGGTTGATGCCTGCGGGGGATCAATTGATGGCTGGGGTTACTGCCGGGGTGGTGGGACGGGGTGGCATGGTGTCCTACTTGTAGATCACTACCTTGTCGCCGGGCCTCACCTCTTGGAAGAGGGAGGCCAGTTTTGCTGTGTCGCGGACGTTCACGCAGCCGTGGGAGGCGCCGCTGTAGCCGTGGGCGGCGAAGTCCGCGGAGTAGTGGACGGCCTGGCCGCCGCTGAAGAACATCGCGTACGGCATGGGGGTGTGGTAGATCGACGAGACGTGGTGCCGGCTCTTGAAAGTGATCCGGAACGTGCCCTCGCGGGTCGGCGTGTACTGCGCGCCGAAGCGGACGTCCATCGCCGAGCGGACCTTGCCGTCCACCATCCACGCGAGTGAGTTGCTCCGCTTGCTGATGCACAGGACGCGGCCCGTCATGCAGCGCCGGTCGCGTCGGGTGACCGGCTTCTTGGCCTTCTTCTTGGTGCGCGGATACATCTCGGCGCGGGTCGGCGGGCGGGTCCGCGCGTGCAGGGCGTGCCAGGACGCGCGGTCCAGCGTGCCCGTGCACCGCAGGCCCTGCCGGCGCTGGAACGCCCACACGGAGGCGGTGGTCTGCCGGCCGTAGAAGCCGGTGGGCTTACGGCGGAAGAGTGACAACTGGGCCAGACGGGCCTGTAGTCCGCGCACCCGGTGGCCCCGGGACCCTTGCGCCAGTACGGGCTTCGCGGTCCGGCGAGGGGCTTTGGTGGCGCGGGTGCGTTTGGGGGGTGCCTTGTCTGCCGTATGGGCGGGGAGCGCTTCCGCGCGCTGTGGGGCCGGGGCGGAGGGGGACGCCGAGGGAAGTCCGCCGTTCGGGGTGATCGTGATGGTCTTGCAGCCGGTCGTCACGGCCAGCATCAGCAGCCCCGCGGTCACTGCACGTCCCTTGTGCACGCCGTGTCCCTTCCGCGTCCCTGTCATGGCGTCACCCCCGCGGTGACACCGGCCTCTCCAAGATTCCCAGGGCTGCGGAGAACCGAACCTGGGCGCGCGCAGGGGTGAAGGGCTGTGGGAGCGCAGGGGCGCAGGGGGTGCCGAGGTGTACTTCCGACGCGCCCCCTGACTGCCTCGGTGGGGCCGCGCGCGGGGGTGTGGGGCGCTCCAAGGGACAATGAGGAAATGTCACCGCGTCGCCCGTGCCCCGTATGCAACCGAGAGATCGCCGTCGTCGGCGGCCGCTTCGCCCGGCACGACCCGCCGGGCCGCCGCACCGTGCTGGAGCTGGTGTCGTGCCCCGGCTCCCGCAGGATCGCGCCGATGATGGCTCCGGCGGAGCGCCTGTTCGATCCGGAGGAGCCGCCGTTTCCGGGGCAGCAGCCGTTGTTCTGAAGGCTCCGGGCTACCGGTTTCCGGTGCCGTCCGCCCGGCGGGCTTCCACGGACGCTGTGAATGCCTCCCAGTCCTGGCCGGCCAGGGGGGTCAGCATCCGGCGCCACCCCTCTGCCGCTTCCGGGCCGGCTTCTCGCAGGGCGGTGGCGAAGAGCACGCGCTGGCGTTCGTGGAGCTTGCGTTCCAGGTCGGCGCCGCGGTCGGTGAGGCGGAGTTCCTTGCGGCGGCGGTCCCGTTCGCCCGGGGCCGTCCGGATCAGCTCTTCGTCGCCGAGCTTGCGCAGGGGGCCGTTGATGGCCTGCTTGGTGAGTTGGAGAGCGTCGCAGAGTTCGCCGACGCTCATGCCGGGTGAGTACGCGAGGAACGTCAGGATGCGGTGGTGGGCGCGGCCCATACCCTGTTCGGCCAGGGCGGCGTCGGCCGCTCCGGTGAAGGCGCGGTAGGCGAAGTAGAACAGGGTGAAATCGCGGTCGAAGGCGTCCGGGCGATTAGGGTCAAGCATGTTGACATTTTATCCCGGGGTTCCGTACGCTCGCGAATCAGGTCAAGGCCTTTGACCTAAAACGTTTACGCGTGAAGAAAGCCGGTACCGCCATGTCGGACACCCCCTCGGACATCGGCCCGCAGGCCACCACTCCCCGCATCACCGTCGCCGACTACCTGCTCCGCCGCCTGCGCGAGCTGGACGTCGCACACCTCTTCGGCGTGCCCGGTGACTACAACCTCGGCTTCCTCGACCAGGTGACCGCCTTCCCCGGCCTCACCTGGGTCGGCACCTGCAACGAGCTCGACGCCGCCTACGCCGCCGACGGATACGCCCGGCTGCGCGGCGCCGCCGCCCTCGTCACGACCTTCGGCGTCGGCGAACTGTCGGCCGTCAACGGCGTCGCCGGCGCGTACGCCGAGTCCGTACCGGTCGTCGCCGTCACCGGCATGCCCGCCACCGGGGTCGCCGCGGCCGGCCGGCCGGTGCACCACACCCTGATGGACGGCGAGTACGGGCACTTCGGCCGGATGTTCGCCGAGGTGACCGTGGCCCGCGCCGACCTGACCGCGCAGAACGCCCCGGCGGAGATCGACCGCGTACTGCGCGCCATGTGGCGGGACCGCAAGCCGGTGCATCTGAATCTGCCCACGGACGTCGTGTCGGCCCGGGTTCCGGCGCCGGACGGCCCGCTGACCGTGCCGGACGGGCCGGCCGACCCGGGGCTGCTGCGGGACTTCCTCGCGAGCTGCGCGCGGATGCTGGACGGGGCCCGCAGCGTCACCGTGCTGGCCGGTCACGAGGCCGAGCGGTTCGGGCTGCGCGGCCCGCTGCGCGACCTGCTCGCCGCCGCGCCGGTCCGGGCCGCCGCGTTCTCCAGCGGCAAGGGCGTCCTGGACGAGACCGCTCCCGGATTCGTCGGCGCCTACACCGGCGAGATCAGCGACAAGCGGGCCCGGGCGGCCGTCGAGGACGCCGATTGCCTGATCCTGGTCGGCGCCCCGGTCTCGGACAGCGTGACCGGCGGCTTCAGTCACCACTTCACCCCGGAGCGGACCATCGAGCTGCGGCCGGGGCGCGCCGCGGCGGGGCGCGGGGTGTACGAGGGCATCGCCATGGCGGCCGCCGTCGGCGGGCTGGCCGGGCTGCTGCGCGATGTGGAGCTGCCGGAACCCGAGGGGTACGGGGGGCTCTTCCCGTGCCCGGATGCGGGGACGGAGGAGGGGGCGCGTGATCGGCTGACGCAGCGTCACTTGTGGTCCACCGTGAGCGCGTTCCTGCCCGAGGGGAGTGTGCTGGTCGCTGAGCAGGGCACCGCGTTCTACGGGGCTCAGGAGGTGCCGCTGCCCGCGGACGGGCGGTTCGTCGGCCAGCCGCTGTGGGGGTCGATCGGGTACACCCTGCCGGCCACCCTCGGGGCCGGGCTGGCCGCGCCGGAGCGGCGTCCGGTGCTGGTGATCGGCGACGGGTCCCTCCAGCTCACCGCGCAGGAGCTGGGCACCATGACCCGGTACGGCGTGGCCCCCGTGGTCGTCGTCGTCAACAACGACGGCTACACGGTCGAGCGCGCCATCCACGGCGCCACCGCCTCGTACAACGACATCGCCGCCTGGGACTACACCGCCCTGCCCGCCGCCTTCGGCGCGGGCCCCGGCACGGTCGCGGTGCGGGCCGAGACCCCCGCCGAGCTGGCGGACGCGCTGGCGCTGGCCGCCCGTACGCCGGACGAGCTGGTGCTGATCGAGGCGGTGCTGCCGCGCGACGACGCGCCGGAACTGCTCACGGCTCTGGCGCGGCGGTTCGCGGAGCAGAACGCGTACGGGGCCTGACGGCCGGGCCCGGCGGCCGGCCGGGCGCGCGTCGTTCCGGTACCGGACGGTTCCGTAGCGGCGTGCTGTGGCTGACCACGAGATCATCCGGCGCCGACCACGAGAAGGCGGCCGGTGCGCGGCGGGTGCGGGGCCGGTCCAAAGGCCGCCGCTCCGCCCAAGTCGCCCGCCGCGTAAGGCGATCGGCGGCGGAGCGGCCGTCCTTCGTGGTCCGTCCGGATGGTGAGACCCCCGGCGCGGCGCAACCCCGGCTCCCGAGCCGACGTCTGGCAATCCGATCGACGGAAGTAGGGGCCAGATGATCGACGGTCGCAAGGGTGACGGAGCCGGCCGGGACGCACCGCGCGGGACGGGTGCGCCGCGCACCGTCCGGCCGGTCCGCGAAGGCCCGCCGCCGGCCGGGCGCGCCACTGAGCTGGCCGCCCTCGACGCGGTGGCGGACGAGGTGCTGGCGGGGCACACGCGGGTGGTACAGGTGGCGGGGAACGCCGGCATGGGGAAGACGGCCCTGCTGGAGCACTGGCTGGACGGTGTCCCGCGCTTTCGTGACGCGCGGGTGCGCTGCCACCGGCTCCAGCAGGACTTCGCCTTCGGTACGGTGCGGCGGCTGCTGCATCCCGTGGTCGCGGCGGCCGGGGAGGAGGAGCGCCGGGCGCTGCTCGAAGGGATGGGGGAGACGGTGCTGCGCATCCTCGACCCGGAGGGGCCGTGGGGCGGTGACTCCGGGGCGTACGCCGACGCCGCCGGGACGCTGGCGGGCCTGGACCGTCTGGCGCTGCGGTTGTCGCGCCGGCAGCCGCTGCTGCTGGCGGTCGACGATCTCCAGTGGATCGACGCCCCGTCGCTGCGGTGGCTGGCGCACCTGGTCAACCGGGCGGATGCGCATCCGATCCTGGTGGCCGTCACCACCCGTACCGGAGAGCGCCCGACGCCCGGCGACCTGTACGACGCCCTCGTGCACCCCGCCGCCTGCCGCACCCTGGCGCTGGAGCCGCTCGGGCCGGCGGACGTGGCGCAGCTGGTGGCGCGGGAGTTCGGCGAGCCCCGGCCGGACCCGTCGTTCAGCGCCGCCTGCCACGCCGCCACCGAGGGGCACCCGCTCTTCCTGCGCGCCCTGCTGTGCGACGCGCGGCGCGGCGGCGTACGGCCCACGAAGGAGGACCGGGACCGGATCAGGAGCTTCGGCCTGCCCACGCTGCTGCGCGAGGTGCGGCACCGGCTGGGCCAGGGGTCCGCGGCCATGGCCGGGCTGGCGCGCGGGCTGGCGGTCCTCGGGGACGGGATGCCGTGGCCGGTGCTCGCGGCGTACTGCGGCACCGGTGAGGCCGTGGTGCGTTCGGCGGGTGCGGAGCTGCACTCCCTCGGGCTGCTGGGGGCCGGGGACGAGCCGCGCTTCGTCCACCGGGTGGTACGGGAAGCCGTGCTGGCGGAGTGGACGCCCCAGGAGGTCGGCGCGGCGCACGCGCGGGCGGCACAGGTACTGCACCTGAGCGGCCGCCCGGACGAGGAGGTGGCCGCGCACGTGATGGCGGCCGGCCCGGTGTCCGGCAGCTGGCCGCTGGCGGTCCTGCGCCGGGCCGCCGGGGAAGCGCTGCGCCGGGGCGCGGCCGAGACCGCCGTGACGTATCTGCGGCATGCGGTCTTCCAGCCGGCCACGCCGGAGGAGCACGCCCAGGTGCTGCTCCGGCTCGCCGTCGCCGCCAGCCACTACGACACCGGCCTCGCGGTCTCGTACGGCACGGCCGCGCTGGAGAACCTCACCGACGCCACCGCCCGCTCCGAGGCCGTCGGGGTACTGGCCTACTCCCACTTCATGTCGCGCGGCGGGCGCGCCGGAAGCCCCGACCTGGCGCGGCTGGCCGCCGAGCTGAGCGCGCGCACGGGGGCCGCGTCAGGTGACCGCGAGCCGCTGCTGCGGATGCGGGCCCTGATCGAGTGGCTGGAGTTCGAGCGGCCTTCGGTGCGTGCCGCGGACCGGGCCGAAGAGCGCGCCGCCGACCTGAACGGACACACCCCCGGGGAGCGGCAGATGCTCGCCGTCCGCGCCTTCGCGGCCTTGCGGGCGGGCGAGCCGGCCCACCGGGTCACCGAGCTGCTGGACCGGGCCAGAGTGAACCTCCCGGCCTTCTCGCACGACCTCTTCCCGCTGCACTACTTCGTCGCCCAGGCACTGCTGTATCTGGACGACCTCGACGCGGCCGCCGAACTGTGCGGCCGCCTCCTGCACGGAACGCGGGACACGGTCACGGAGCCACTGGCCTCCTGGCTGCTGGTCCACCGGTCCGCCGTCGCGCTGCGCCGGGGGGACGTGGCGCAGGCCGCCGCGGTGGCACTGACCGTGTCCGAACGGGCCTGCGGAACACGGGACATCCCGTACCGCATGACGCTGGACACCATCCGGATCGATGCCTTGCTGGAACAGGGCGACCTGGAGGAAGCCGAGCGCATCGCCGCCGCCTACTCCGCCACGGACCCGTCCGACGCCTCCTGGGAGTGGCCCCGATTCCTGATGAGCCTGGCAGCGCTGCGCACCGCCCTCGGCGACCGGCGTGGCGGGCTGACGCTGCTGCGGGAGTGCGGGCACCACTTCGAGACAGCGGGAACCGAGAGCCCGGTAATCGCCCCCTGGCGCTCCCGTGCCGCCGGGGTCTGCCTCTTGCTCGGGTACGGGAACGACGCTCGCGCGCTTGCCGAAGAGGAGCTGGAGCGGGCACGGCACTGCCGGATACCGCGCGCCGTCGGCGTGGCCCTGCACACTGCCGGGCAGGTCACCGGCGGGGCGGGCGGCCTGGAGCGCGTGGCCGAGGCGGTGGACGTACTGGAGCGCACACCCGCCGACCTTGAACTGGCGCGGGCCCTGCACACGTTGGGGTGCGCGCTGCTGCGGCGCGACGACAAGCCAGGGGCACGTACGGCGCTGCGGCGCGGACTGGACCTCGCGGTCAGATGCGGTGCCTCCGCCCTCGCCCGGAACCTCCAGCAGCGGCTGCACGACGCGGGAGGACGGGCCGGCAGCCGGGGAGCGGGCGGCTGTCCGCTGACGGCCGGTGAGGAACGCGTCGCCGTGCTGGCGGCCGAAGGGTGGAGCAACAAGCGGATCGCCGAGCACCTCTTCGTCTCCCTGCGGACCGTCGAGACCCATCTCACCGGGGCCTACCGCAAGCTGCGCATCGAGGGGCGACGTGAACTGGAGACCGCGCTGCGGGCGTTGGGCCGAAGCCGCTGACCCGGCGCTGCCAGTTCCGCAGTGCCGGGTCAGGGTGCCGGGCCAGTGGCGTCGGGTCAGTGGTGCCGGGTCAGCAGTTCACGCGCAGGACTTCGGCGTAGTTCGGCCAGGTCCCTTTGAGCTGGTAGCAGTTGTTCTTGTCGACGTCGTCGATGGTGACCGTCTTCGGCGGGCCGCCCGTGTATCCGGCGAAGGTCACCTTGACGGTGGCCCCGGTCGCCTCCTCCGGGAAGTGAGCCTTCCAGGTGGCCCCCACGGCCTTGGCGTTGTGGCAGTAGTTCTTCTGCTCGATGCCCTCGGGACCCTGCCATTCGTAGCAGGTGTCGACGAAGTACGCCGCGTCGCTCTTGAACTGGATGAAGTGCTCCGCGCTCGCGGCGGCCGACGGCGCCGTCAGCATTCCGCCGCCGAACACGACGGCGAGGACGGCCGCGCCGTATCCGCCCGCCCGCTTCATCCGGTGAGTTCTGGAGTTCATCCTGGTATTCCCTTCGCCCCGGCCTGGCACTGCTTCTCGGTGATCTTCGGATCGAAGGTGGTACCGGAGAGTTCGTAGCAGTAGTCGCGCTTCAGGTCGGTGATCTGCGGTGTGATGTTGCCGCCGGCGACCTGCGCCAGTGCCTTCACGTCCAGCTCCACGCCGGTCGCGTCCTGCGGTATCTCCACCCGCCAGGTGTCGTTGATCTTCTTTCCGGAGTCACAGCTGTCGGACGTGTCCGAGCCCGTCCACTTGTAACAGGTGCTGGCCACGAACCACCCCTTGTTCTCGAAGGAGATGAAGTGGCCCGAGCCGGCGCCGAGGGCCGGCGGTGCCGTCACCACCGCGCCGGCCAGCCCGATACCGATCGCGGTGGCGGCACAGGCTGCCGCCCGCCTGAGGTTCGTCATGGTCGCGTCCTTTCGTCGGTCCCGCTGGTGCACTTGTCCGGCAGCGGCCGCTAACCGCACTTCACGATGTCGGGCTTGACGCGCTCGGAGCCGTCCTTGAGGAGGGCCTCGGTACGTACTCCGGAAATCTTGGCGCCGCCGAACTTTCCGCCCTGGACGGTGATGTCGGAAACGGTGCGTTCCATGTCGTGACCGAGCTGGAGCGTGCCCCGGTAACCCGGCTTCACGGTGATCTTGGTGGATTCCGTCTTCGTCTCGGTGGTGGTCTCGGTGTACTCACCCTTGATTCCGATACCGACCCCCTTGGCCAGCGGAATGTCGACGCTGCCTCCCACGTTCCAGCTCCAGGCGAACGCGTGCATTCCGCCGACCGTCTGGTCCACGTCCTTCGCGCCGTCGTCCGTCTTGCAGTTCTCGACCACTTTGGCGTTGCTGCCGTCGTCCCCCGCCTCGAACCACTGCGTCACCTTCTCCGGGGTGCCGACCGTGGCCGCCTTGCAGGAGACCGACTGGCTGTTGCACTGGTCGAGGGCTTCCTTGACCCGGGCCGGGTCGGTGTCCTTGATGCCGTTCTTGTATGCGACCGTCGGCGTCGCCTCGTTCACCCAGTTGTCCGTCGCGCCGTCCACGGCGGGGTATTCGGGCGGTACGGCCAGAGCTGCCGGGGTGGCGAATCCGAGGGCGGCGGTGAGGGCTCCGGCCACCACACCCATACGCGTGTACTTCATGGCTCTGCTCGCTTTCTGGGGACTCAGCAACCGGTTTCGATCAGCTTCTGCGATCCGAGCAGGCCCTGGATCTCGAAGCAGTGGTTCCTGCCGGTGTCCTTGACCGCGGCGCTGTCCACGGCCTTGTCCCAGGGCGAGAGCTTCAGGTCGACCACGGCCGAGGTGGCGTCCGCCGGGAAGTACGCGGTCCGGGACTGGCCCACGGGCCAGCTCTGGTGGCAGTAGTCCTTCCCGCTGACGCCGATCCACTCGTAACAGGTGGTGGCGACGATTCCCGCATTGTTGGTGATCTTGACGTAGCTGTCGCTCCCGGCGTGCGCAGCCGGGGCGAGCGCCACGGCGGAAGCGCAGAAAGCCGCGCCGGCCGCCAGGCTGAATACCGTCCTTCGGGCAGTTCTCAAGGTTCCGGCCTCTCTCTGAACTGTGGTGCGGCGCGAAAGGAGTGCATCGAGGTGCGATGCCGCGCCGTGTCGTCACAGTTATGCCCGGCCGGGCAGGCGTTGGGAAGAAATAAGGCGGAGGACTGCGGTAGGGAAAGGGAATTCAGCGGTCGACCACGAATTCCCGTCGGGGCGGCCACGGCCCGAAGCCGTGGCCGGGCCGGACTACGGGGCGAGGACGTCCAGTTCGGCCATGGCGCCCACGGTGATCTCGCGGGTCAGCGCCTCGGCGCGCTCCGCGTCACCGACCCGTACCGCTTCGGCGACCTGCACGTGCAGGGTCACCGCGGCCGGGTCGGGGTCGGTGAACATGACGTGGTGGTGGGTGCGGCCGGTGAGGACGGCGGCCACCACGTCGCCGAGCCGGGCGAACATCTCGTTGCCGGAGGCGGTCAGCACGACGCGGTGGAAGGCCACGTCGTGCACCAGGTACGCGTCGAGCTGCTGGCCGCGGGAGGTGGCGACCATGCCCATGGCGTGCTCGGTCAGCTCGGCGCACTGCCCGGGGGTGGCGTGCCGGGCGGCCAGGCCCGCGGCGGCCGGTTCGACGGCGGAGCGCAGCACGGTCAGGGAGCGCAGCTGCCGGGGGCGGTCCGGACCGTCCAGCCGCCAGCCGATGACGCGCGGGTCGTAGACGTTCCACTCCTCGGCGGGGCGTACGGTCACGCCGACCCGGCGCCGCGAGGCCACCAGGTGCATGGATTCCAGGACCCGTATGGCCTCGCGGATGACCGTACGGGACACCTCGAAGCGCTCTTCCAGCTCGTCGGTGCGCAAGATCGTGCCCGGCGGGTACTCGCCCGCGGTGATGGCGGGTCCCAGGGACTCCAGTACCCGCGCGTGCAGCCCCTGTCCCGCCCCCTGGTTCTCCATGGGATCAGCCTACGTTCCCGGAGGGGATCCGCTTTTAAGTATGACTTTTACGTCACAGGGGCTTGAATACGTCGTATCCCATGGGTTTCAGTGGGACGACAGACCGAGGTCAAAGAGGACAGCGAGGTACACGGGATGAGCACCCCCCACGTCATCGTCGTGATGGGCGTGGCCGGCACCGGCAAGACGACGATCGGGCCGCTGGTGGCCGCCGACCTTGATGTCCCCTACGCCGAGGGCGACGACTTCCACCCCCCGGCCAACATCGCCAAGATGTCCGCCGGTACCCCGCTCCAGGACGCCGACCGGTGGCCCTGGCTCGACGCGATCGGCGCCTGGGCCCACGGCCGCGCGGGCCAGGGCGGTGTCGTCAGCAGCTCGGCGCTCAAGCGCGCCTACCGCGACCGCCTGCGGTCCGCCGCGCCCGGCATCGTCTTCCTGCACCTGACGGGCGACCGCTCGCTGATCGAGACCCGGATGGCCGAGCGCAAGGGCCACTTCATGCCCACCGCGCTGCTGGACTCCCAGTTCGCCACCCTGGAACCGCTCGGCGCGGACGAGGCGGGCGTCGCCGTCGACGTGTCCGGCACCCCGCAGGAGATCGCCGGGCGGGCCGTCGAGGCCCTGCGCCGTTACGACACCGGCCGGCCCGCCCCCGCCTGACCTCGGGCCTCCTCCGCGCCACCGCGCGGGGGACAGCTCCGTACGCCCCCGAGCACGCCCCCCGTAACCGCTCCTGGGCCACCACCACAACCAGCAACAGCACCCCTTAGGGAACAGCCGTGACACATCTCAGCGTCGAGATGCTGGCAGCGGATGCGACCGAGCCGATCACCTCGGCCGGTCACGCGCAGCTCGGCATCGCCGTCCTCGCGGGCATCGCCGTCATCGTCCTGCTCATCACCAAGTTCAAGCTGCACGCCTTCCTGTCCCTGATCATCGGTTCGCTGGTGCTGGGCGCGGTGGCGGGCGCCCCCCTTGACAAGGCCATCGCCAGCTTCTCGTCGGGCCTGGGCAGTACGGTCGCGGGCACCGGCATCCTGATCGCGCTGGGCGCGATCCTCGGCAAACTGCTCGCCGACTCCGGCGGCGCCGACCAGATCGTCGACACGATCCTGGCGAAGGCGAGCGGGCGCGTCATGCCCTGGGCGATGGTGCTGATCGCCGGCATCGTCGGCCTGCCGATCTTCTTCGAGGTCGGCATCGTGCTGCTGATCCCCGTGGTGCTGCTGGTCGCCAAGCGCGGCAACTTCTCCCTGATGCGCATCGGCGTCCCGGCGCTGGCCGGCCTGTCCGTCATGCACGGCCTGATCCCGCCGCACCCCGGCCCGCTGGCCGCCATCGACGCGCTGCACGCCAACCTGGGTGTCACCCTCGCGCTCGGCGTGGTCGTCGCCATCCCCACCGCGATCGTCGCCGGTCCGCTGTTCTCCCGCTACGCCGCCCGCTGGGTGGACATCCGCCCGCCCGAGAACATGGTCCCGGAGCGGGCCTCCGGCGAGCTGGACAAGCGCCCCGGCTTCGGGATCACCGTCGCCACCGTCCTGCTGCCCGTCGTGATGATGCTGGCCAAGGCCCTGGTGGACGTCGTCGTGGACGACAAGGGCACCACGGTCCAGCGCGTCTTCGACGTGGTCGGGTCCCCGCTGATCGCGCTGCTCACCGCCGTCATCGTCGGCATGTTCACGCTGGGCCGGTCGGCCGGTTTCACCAAGGGCCGGATCGCCACCACGGTCGAGAAGTCCCTGGCCCCGATCGCCGGTGTGCTGCTGATCGTGGGCGCGGGCGGCGGCTTCAAGCAGACCCTGGTGGACGCGGGCGTCGGGCAGATGATCCTGGAGCTGTCCAAGGACTGGAACATCTCCACGCTGCTGCTGGCCTGGCTGATCGCGGTCGCGATCCGGCTGGCGACCGGCTCGGCGACGGTGGCCACCATCTCCGCCGCGGGCCTGGTGGCGCCGCTGACCGCGGACATGTCCACCACCCACACCGCCCTGCTGGTCCTCGCCGTCGGCGCCGGTTCGCTGTTCTTCAGCCACGTCAACGACGCGGGCTTCTGGATGGTGAAGGAGTACTTCGGCATGAACGTCGGCCAGACGCTCAAGACCTGGTCGCTCATGGAGACGCTGATCTCCGTCGTCGGGATCGTGTGCGTGCTGCTGCTGTCCCTGGTGTTGTAGCCGGGCCCACCAGAGCCCGGTGGGCGCCCGGCGTGTGTCCGAACGACCGGCGGAAGGCATCGATGAAGGCGCTGGCCGAGGCCCAGCCGCAGCGGTGCGCGATCGAGGTCACGGACAGCGCCGGGCCGTCCTGCGCCAGCAGCACCAGCGCGTGGTGCAGGCGCAGCTGCGTACGCCACTGGGGGAAGGTCATGCCCAGTTCGGCGCGGAAGAGGCGGGCCAGGGTCCGCTCGCTCGCCCCGGCCCCGGCGCCCAGTGCGGCGAGCGGGCGCGGGTCGGCCGGGTCCGCGCGGAGCGCCGCGCAGACCGCCGCCAGCCGCGGGTCGCGGGCGCTGGGCAGGTGCAGGGCCTGGAGCGGGGTGCGGCGCAGCTGGTCGAGGAGGACGGCCATCAGGCGCCGCGCCTCCGCCGTACCGCGGTCGTCCGTACCGCTGTACGCGATGATCAGCTCGCGCAGCAGCGGGCCGACCGCCAGCACGGCGGGCCGGTCCGGCCCCAGCGGGTCGGCGGCCGGCGGTACGCCGACGGTGTGCAGGTCGGTGTCCCCGTGCGCCCGGTGCTCGTGCACCGTTCCGGCCGGGATCCAGATCGCGCGGGTGGCCGGGGTGACCCAGCTCCCGGCGTCCGTGGTCACGGTGAGTACGCCGCGCCCCGCGTAGACGATCTGGTGGACGTCGTGTTCGTGGGCCGACACCCGTGTGCCCTGCGGCAGGAATCGGGTGATGGTCGTGACGTGCGGCGGGTGTTGGCGGAAAACCGGCATGGTGTGGCAGCTTATGGGAAGTCCGCCACCGGGCGCGCCCACCAAGATCGGTACATGACGACGAAGCACATGGCCGCTCCCCGGCGGCCGGTCGCGATGATGTCCGTCGGGCACGCGGCGGTGGATTTCTACCAGGGCGCGGTTCCGGCCCTGGTGCCCTTCCTGGTGGCCGAACGCCACTACGGTTACGCCGCGGCCTCGGGCATCGTGCTGGCCGCCACCCTGCTCTCCTCCATCGTGCAGCCCCTGTTCGGCTCGTTCACCGACCGCTGGACGATGCCCTGGCTGATACCGGTGAGCACCCTCTGCGCGGGCCTGGGCATCGCCCTGTCGGGGCTCGGTGACTCGTACGCCCTGACCTGCCTCGCAGTCGGCCTCTCGGGCATCGGCGTGGCCGCGTACCACCCGGAGTCCGCGCGGCTGGCCCGCGTCGCGAGCGGCGGCAGCCATGTCGCCATGGGCTGGTACTCCCTCGGCGGCAACATCGGCTTCGCCCTCGCCCCGGCCGCCGTCGGGCCGCTGCTCTCCGGCGGCTCACTGAGCGCGTCGCCGTGGCTGGTGGTGCCCGCGGTGGCGGGTGTCCTGCTGACCGCTTCGGTGATCCGCGCGCTTGCGCCGCGGGCGGCCGTCGCCAAGGCCGCGGCGCGGTCGGCGGGCCGCGACAACTGGCCGGAGTTCCTGCGGCTGACAGCCGTCATCGTCTGCCGTTCCATCGTCTTCGTCGGCCTGAGCGCCTTCATCGCGGTCTATGCCGGACAGCGGGTGGGCGGCGGCGCCACGGCGGGTTCGGTGGCCCTGTTCGTGCTGTTCGCGGGCGGTGCGGTGGGCACCGTGCTGGGCGGCCGGCTGGCGTCCCGTTGGGGCCGGGTCTGTACCGTACGGATCGCCTACGCGGCCACCGTCCCGGCCGTCGCCGGGCTGGTCCTCGCCCCCGGCCCCGCGCTGTACGTCTTCGCCGCCCTGACAGCGACGGCCCTGTACATGCCGTTCTCCCTGCACATCACGCTCGGCCAGGATTTGCTGCCGAACCGCATGGGCACCGCGAGCGGCGTCACCCTGGGCCTCGCCGTCAGTGTCGGCGGCGTCGCCACCCCGGTCATCGGCGCTCTCGCCGACACCACGAGCCTGCGGACCGCCCTGCTGCCGCTGATCGCGCTGTGCGTCGTGGCCTGGCTCATCGCGCGGACACTGACCGAGCCGGGGGAGGGTTCCCCGGGCCCGGCGCCCTCGGAGAGGGACGCCGGCCGGGCGGCGGCTAGTGTGCCGCGGCCATGAGGGCGCCGTACCGGGCCAACTCGTCCGGCAGGCCGGACGCGTCGTCGGCGGCGTACGCCACGTAGCCGTCGGGCCGGACGAGGAAGACGCCCTCGCCGTACGCGCTGCGGGCGTGGCCCTCGGTGTCGAGCAGGTCGGGGGCCGGTCCGCCGACGCGGCACGTACGGATCATCTCGGTGCCCAGAGCCGGGAGTTCGGCGTCCCCGACGGCCAGCAGGGTGAAGTGCGGGCCCTGGAAGACCTCGAAGAGGCGGCGCGGGGTGCCGTCCCGAGTGGTGCAGGGCGCGTCCGGGGCGCGGTTGCCGGCGCGCAGGGCATCGTCGGCGAGACCGGTGCGCCGCTCGGCGGAGAGCGGTCCGTCCGGGTATCCGACGTCGATCTGGTGCAGGTCCTTGCCGCGCCGCATGTCGCCGGAGCGGTGCAGCCGGGTGCTGGTGTCCAGGAGGCGGGCGGCGACCGGCAGCCGCTCGGCCTCGTAACTGTCGAGCAGGGAGTCCGGGGCACCGTGCCGGATGACCTGGCCCAGCTTCCAGCCGAGGTTGTAGGCGTCCTGGACGCTGGTGTTCAGGCCCTGGCCGCCGGCGGGGGAGTGGACGTGCGCCGCGTCGCCCGCGAGGAAGACCCGGCCCACCCGGAACCGGTCGGCCATGGCGGCGTTCGGGCGGAAGGCGGAGGCCCACAGCACCTCGCCCAGCTGGTCCAGGGTCAGGTGGGTGCGCTCCGCGATGAGTTTGCGCACGCCGTCGGGCGTGACGTCCGGCTCGGCCTCGGGGTCCTTGTAGCCCGCCATCAGCAGGAAGTAGTCGTCCCGTGGTGCCGGGAGGAACGCGACGAAGTCGGAGGCCCGGAAGGTGTCCCACATGTGCCAGTGCTGCCGGTCCAGTCCGTCGAGCCGGATGTCGGCGGTGAGCATCGGGTACGGCGCGACGGACCGGCCGGTCATGGTGACGCCGAGCGCCTTGCGGGTCGTGCTGCGCCCGCCGTCGGCCGCGACCAGGTAGGAGGCGCGGACCGTGCGGGTGGTGCCGTCGGCGCGTACGACGCGGGCCTGGACGCCGTCCGGGTCCTGGGTGAACGACTCCAGCTCCGCGCCGAACGCCACCGCGCCGCCCAGCTCGGTCAGCCGCGCGTACTGGACCTGGAGATTGCGCCACTGCGGGATCATCAGCATGGTCCCGTACGGCACGGCGGGCGTCGGGTCGGCGGACTCGATCATGACCCGCTCGTCGACCATGCGGCCGTTCTCCCAGACGCCCGCCATCGGGTACCGGCCGCCGGCCGCCCGGACGGCGTCGAGCACCCCGAAGTCCTCGTAGACCTCCTGGGTGCGCGGCTGGATGCCGCTGCCGCGGGTGCCGGGCGCCAGCCGGTCCTGACGTTCCAGGACGAGGGCGCGCACCCCGCGCCGGGCGAGGTCGATGCCGAGGGCCAGGCCGGTGGGTCCGGCGCCGGAGATCAGTACGTCCACGTGCGCCGGCAGGGCGTCGGCGTGGACCGCGGCTATGTCCTTAACATTGTTAAGTTCCATGCTTCCGAGCGTGCGCTTAACAGTGTTAAGTTGTCAAGCGTGGCTACGAGACTTGACCGGGAACTGGTGGCACGGACCGCCCTGGAACTGCTGAACGACGTCGGCCTCGAAGGGCTCACGCTGCGCCGCATCGCCAAGGAGCTGAACGTCCAGGCGCCCGCGCTCTACTGGCACTTCAAGAACAAACAGGAGCTGCTGGACGAGATGGCCACCGAGCTGTACCGGCGGCTGATCGAGCCGGTGTCCGCGGCCGGCGACGCCTTCGGCGCCGGCGACTGGAAGGGGACGCTCACCGCGGCGTGCCGGATGATGCGCGACACGCTGCTCGACTACCGCGACGGCGGCAAGGTCTTCGGCGGCACCCGGCTGCGCGACTGGCGGCCGCTGGGGCCGATGGAGATCCTGATGGTCAGCATGCGGGACGCCGGGTTCACGACGGACCGGGCCGCGCGCGCCTGGTTCACCACGTACACCTACACCATCGGCTACGTCATCGAGGAGCAGTCCGTCCACCCCGTGCCCGGCGACCCGCGGCGCGACCCGGCGTACGACCAGGAGGAACGGGAGCGGCGCATCGGGGCCGACTTCCCGCTGACGGCAGCGGCCGGAGCGGAGATGTTCGGCGACACCGGCCGCGGTTTCGAGGACGGCCTGCGGGTCATCATCGCGGGGATCGAGACCACGCTGCTGCACGGCCGGTAGGCCGGAGGCGCCCGGCCGCCACCGGGCGCCCCGGCCTCAGCGGCGCGGCCGCGGGTCGACCGCCCGCCTCAGTACAGGAGTGAGCGGGCGCTCCACCCAGCGGTGCAGCAGCCACGCCAGCGCCAGCATCAGCGCGACGGTCAGCGCGAACGTCACGTACGACGGCAGCCGCAGGCCGCCGTGCAGCCCCTGCACGACCACCCAGCCCAGGTGCTCGTGGACCAGGTAGAACGGGTACGTCAGCGCCCCGGCGACGGTCAGCCAGCGCCAGTCCGCCCACCGCATCCGCCCGAGCGCGATGGCCACCACGAGGGCGAAACCCACCGTGACGATCGCGATGATCACGAGCGCCGAGCGGTAGGAGAAGGCGTTCGGGGAGGGCGGGTGCCAGAGCCCGGCCACCGCGTGGTGCTGGCCGACGAGCCAGCTCACGCCGACCACCGCCCACGCCACCGGGTCGCGCCCGCCGTAGCGGTGCAGCAGGTAACAGCCGATGCCGCCGATGAAGAACGGCGCATACTGCGGCATCAGCACGACATTCAGCGCCGGGACGTGCGCGGCCTGCGCCAGCGCCGCCGCCAGCGTCCAGCCCGCGCAGAACAGCACCACCCGGCGGCGGGTGGCGCCCGGCAGCACGACACACAGCGCGAACAGCGCGTAGAACCGCATCTCGGCCCAGAGCGTCCAGCACACGCCCAGCACCCGCTTCGCCCCCAGCGGCTGCTGGAGCATCGTCAGGTTGGTCAGCACATCGCTCGGCCCCAGCGCCTCGAACGCCACCCACGGCAGCGCGAAGACGGCCGTGACCAGCAGGATCGCCACCCAGTACGCCGGGTACAGCCGCGAGACACGGGAGGCGATGAAGGAGCGCAGCGAACGGCCCCAGCCGCTCATGCAGATGACGAACCCGCTGATCACGAAGAAGATCTGCACACCGAGACAGCCGTACGCGAACACGCCGTGCAGGGACGGGAACTGGCGCGCCGGCGAACTGCCCCACGCGTGCGCGATCTCACCGCCCCGGCCGCCGAGGTGATACGCCGCGACCATGAGGGCGGCGCACAGCCGCAGCCCGTCGAGGGCGCGCAGGCGGGGGACGCCACGGGGTCTCCTGCCGGGGGGTGCGGCCGTGCCGTTCCGTGCGTCATGCGCCGCGGGTACGGGCCGGGTGGCCAACGTGGGCCCGGACGGCTCGGACGGGCCGGGGACCACCGCGGGCGGCGGCGCCTCCGCGGGAAGCTGCGCGGTCATCCGAACGCGGCCCGCTTCTTCAGGCGCCGCTGCATCGCCCGCGCGCGCCGCGCGACCCTGCGTACGGCCGCGTTGCGCGGGATGAAGGACAGCTGCGACGGCAGCGCGCCGGGCAGCGCGAGCGCGGTCAGGCGGCGGCGCTTGAAGTAGCGCCAGGTGCGCTCGTTCAGATGGGCGGCGAGGTAGCGCTCGGCGACCGGGCGCAGGTCCGGGTAGATCTGGTTCTGCATCGCGTAACCGACCGCGCCGACCAGCCCGTTGAGGTGCGTCGGCACCGGCTTCGTCCCCGGCTCGTCCGCCAGGTCGGGCACCAGCGCGTCGACCAGGGTGACCGGCACGCGGTTGCTGTTCTGGTACGGGGTCAGGCGCTCCAGCAGCAGGGCCGTGCCGGCGCGGGCGGTGGGCAGGCCGTACAACGCGGACGCCGTCAGGAGCGCGGTGGAGAAGCAGCCGACCACGAGCGCGGGCCGTTTGCGCTGGTAGAGCACTTCGGCGAGGACCGGCGTGGCCAGCACCGTCAGCTCGGCACCGAGCTTCTCCGCCTCCCGCTCCAGCGCCCGGGACCAGCGGGCCGGCGCCGACGGGTGCGGCTTGAACACCACCGTACGGTGCCCGCGCCGGACCACGCCGCGCAGCATCCGGGCGTGCAGTTCCTCCTCTTCCTCGGGCGTGAGGATGCCGAGCGCCGACAGGTACTGCCCGAGGAGCAGCGCCGCGCCCTCCGGCAGGGCGTGCAGCGCCGGGTCGTCGTCGAAGTCCGCGGCCAGGCCGGCCAGCACCGCCCGGAACGCGTCGGACGGCACGGTCTCCGCATCCACCCCGAACTCGGTGAGCAGCAGCGGCTTCAGGCCCGGCACGAGGTCCAGGTGCAGCAGGCGGCGCACGCGGGTGCCGACCAGCGGGTCCAGCTTGTTGCGCGTCGGGCCGTAGCTCATCAGCCCGTCCGCGTACACGTCGACCGGCGCGTCCGGGAAGAGCTGCGCCAGCGCGAGCGCCGGATGCACCTGGATGGACTCCACGACCAGCTCGATCTCGTCCTCGCCCAGGTCCCACAGCAGCCGCAGATGCCGCTCCCACAGCGGGACGTCGTCCTGGCGCGGGGACCAGCCGCCCGGGTGGAACGGGCTGATCGTCTCGTTCCACGACAGCACCCGGTCGAAGCGGCCGCGCAGCCGCTCGAAGCCGGGCATCCGGTCCACCGGCGTGGCGGTCTCCGGGGTCGCCGCGTTGTTGCTGACCAGCAGCAGCCGGCGGCCGGCCGGCGCGAAGCGGTCCGCGTCCAGTGCGGCGGCGAGCGTCGCTGCGCCGTACAGGGTGGACGCCAGGAAGATCTGCGTACGCGGCCGCGCCGGTGCGTCGGTACGGGGGGCCATCAGGCGGCCACCTCCACCGGTACCGGGCGCCGGCGCAGCCGTCGCAGACGGGAGGCGCGCTGCGTGTCCATCGAATCCAGTGCTTCTTTCAGTACGTCCTGCGGCATTCTTTTCATCGCCGCCGCGCTCAGCGCGCGCAATTTACGGGCGACCTGCGGTTCGAATCGTTCGATCGAACCGAGGTGATGGGCAATGATGGCGCAATACGTGCGTACGGCTTTCGGCAACAACCGGTCCGCATCCCGGTCCTGCGCCGTTTCCTCGATTACTTGATCAAATGCGCGGATGAAATCCAGCTGCCGAACGTCACCGATCTGGGTGAGCGAGGACGCGACACCGCGCCGGTAGAAGACACCGAGCAGCCCGGACACCGCCATCGACCGCGCCTCGCGGTGCAGCCGCCAGATCCACGGCCGGTCCTCCGCGGTACGCAGGCCGTGCCGGAAGTGCAGCACCCCGTCGTCCAGCAGCCGGCGGTGGTAGATGCCGGCCCAGGCGAACGCGTAGTCCACGGACGTGGAGCGGTCGGCGGGCAGTATCAGACCGCGCGGGTCCAGCACGGTGTTCCGGCGGCCGTGCGGCACACGGTGCACGGAGCGGGCGCGCGCGGTGCACTGCACATGATCCGTACGCACGAAGTCGCACCCCAACCCCTCGATGGTGGCAAGGAGTTGCCCGTAATACCCGGGAGCCAGCCAGTCGTCACCGTCCAGGAAGGTCACGTACTCGCCGTTGGCCGCGTCCAGGCCGGTGTTGCGGGCGGTGGCCAGACCGCCGTTCTGCTCGTGCCGCAGCACCCGTGCACCGGGCAGCTCGGCCTCGGCGCGCGCGAGGATCTGCGGCGTCTCGTCCCGCGAGCAGTCGTCCACCAGCAGGAATTCGAAGTCCTCGCGGGCGTTGGCCGCCAGGCTTCGCAGGGTGTCGGGCGCATATGTCTGCACGTTGTAGAACGGCACGACGACGGAGAGCTTAACCACCCGGGTGACGTTAGGCGCGGTCCCGGCATTCGTCTTGACGGGACGCGGGCTCCAGGGTGAACGAAGAGCGGCGGGATGGTTAACCCGGCAATTCGGCCGGCCGGTTCGCTGTCCCGCGATGCGCTGTTAACCCGTTGTTGCGGCACCGTTGGCCCGCCGAACGGAACGCCTTCCTAGCGTTTTCGTCGTGCCCACTCGTACCACTTCCCAGCCGCGTGTCGCGGTGCTCGCGGATTCGGACACCCGATGGAAATGGGGCGCTTCGACAGCGCACCGTATTCAATCGGACATCCGTCTGGACGGATTCCTGCTCCGCGGCCGCGCCACCCCCACGGTCCGCCAGCTCGACGAGGTCGGCGCCCGTGCGGACACGCTGCGCGAGATCCGCGGCGCGGACTTCCTGGAGCTGCTGAAGGACACCGCGCGGTACGACGTGGTCGTCCTCGCCTGCGTCGGCGGCGCCGTCCAGGCGATGCTGCACGGCCTCGCCCGGGCCTGGCAGGGCGCGGCACGGCGGCCCGTCGTCGTCACCGGCTACGTCGGCGTCGTCTACGAGAAGCTGGCCGACGGCCTGCTGCTGCGGCACGGCGCGGACGTCGTCCTCGCCAACTCCCGGCACGACGCGGACCGCTTCCGCGCGGTCTACGAGGGCGTCGGCGCGGACGGCGGCAGCGTCGTCGAGTGCGCCCTGCCCTTCCTGGGCGGCGCCCCGTACGCACCCGCCGCCGGCGATCGCCCGTACACGGTCGTCTTCGCCGCCCAGCCCTCCGTACCGGACCGCCGCGAGGACCGTACGTACCTCCTGCGCCGCGCCGCCGAGCACGCCCGGCGCAACCCCGGCCGCGAAGTGCTCGTCAAGCTGCGCAGCAAGCCCGGTGAGCACACCACGCACATCGAGGAACTCCCGTACCAGAAGCTGGCCGCCCGCCTCCCCGGCGGACTGCCCCCCAACTGCCGCCTGGCCTACGGGAACATGGGCGAGATCCTGGACCGCACCGACCTGATGGTGACCGTCAGCTCCACCGCCGCCCTGGAATCCCTGCACCGCGGCATCCCCACCGCCGTCCTCACCGACCTCGGCATCCGCGAAGCCCTCGGCAACCACCACTTCCTCGGCTCCGGCTGCCTCGCCTCCTGGGACGAACTGGACGCCGGACACCGGCCCGAACCCGACCCGGACTGGCTGGCCCGGCAGGGCGTCGCCCCCGAGCCCCGCTACGCCACCGCCTTCGACGCCGCCCGTACCTGCGTCACCGCCCTGCGCACCGCCGGCCTGCCACCCCTCACCCCGTACTACACACCCCGCACCGCCCCCGGCTACCTCCCCGGCATCCTCGCCCGCTACGGCCTCGACCCGAACGGCGAGCCGCTGCCCGGCCAGGCCGCCGAGCAGGCCGGCACCGGCAAACTGCGCAGGCTCGCCCGCGACACCGTGCGCGACGTCGCCCGCGGCGCCTACCGGCACGGCGTCCAGCGCGTCGCCCCCGCCATCCGCCGCTGGGGACAGCTGTGAGCCGCCCTCCCGCCCGCCCCCGGAGCCCGCACGGCCCCCGGAAGGAGCCCGCAATGCCGACCACACCGAGCCGCACGGCCACACCCACCGTCGTCGCCGTCATACCCGCCCGCGGCGGCTCCAAGGGCGTCCCCGCCAAGAACCTCGCCGCGGTCGGCGGCGTCCCGCTGATCGCCCGAGCCGTCCGCGAATGCCGCGCGGCCCGGCTGGTCACCGACGTCGTGGTCTCGACCGACGACGCCGCGATCGCCGGCGCGGCGCGCGGCGCGGGCGCCGTCGTCGTACGCCGCCCCGGCCACATCGCGGGCGACACCGCCACCAGCGAAGCCGCCGTCCTGCACGCCATGGACGCCTACGAGGCCGAGCACGGCAGGCCCGTCGACGCGGTCCTGCTCGTCCAGTGCACCAGCCCCTTCCTGATCCGCGAGGACATCGACGCGGTCGCCGCCGCGGTCGTCGAGACCGGCGCGGACAGCGCGCTGACGGTGGCGCCGTTCCACGGCTTCGTGTGGCGCGAGGGCGCGGACGCGGCGGTCGAGGCGGGCCCGGACGCCGGGACCGGCCCCGGCGGTACCGGCGTCAACCACGACACATCGTTCCGCCCGCGCCGCCAGGACCGCCCCCAGGACTTCCTGGAGACCGGCGCCGCGTACGCCATGGACGCGGCCGGCTTCCGCGCCGCGGGCCACCGCTTCTTCGGCCGTACGGAACTGGTCCGCACCGACCCGGCCCGCGTGCTGGAGATCGACGACCCGCACGACCTCGCGCGCGCCCGCGCCCTCGCGCCCCTGCTGGACACCGCGCGTCCCGGCGCGCTGCCCACCCGCGACGACATCGACGCGGTCGTACTCGACTTCGACGGCACCCAGACCGACGACCGGGTGCTCGTCGACTCCGAAGGACGGGAGATGGTCGCCGTGCACCGCGGCGACGGCCTCGGCATCGCCGCCCTGCGCAAGGCGGATCTGAAGCTGCTCATCCTCTCCACGGAAACCAACCCGGTCGTCGCCGCACGGGCGAAAAAGCTGCGCCTGCCCGTGCTCCACGGCATCGACCGCAAGGACCTCGCCCTCAAACAGTGGTGCGAGGAACAGGGCATCGCGCCCGAGCGCGTGCTCTATGTCGGCAACGACGTCAACGACCTCCCGTGCTTCGGCCTCGTCGGCTGGCCCGTGGCGGTCGCCGGCGCCCACGACGTCGTACGCGGCGCCGCCCGCGCCGTCACCTCCACCCCCGGAGGCAGCGGCGCGATCCGCGAGATCGCCTCGTGGATCCTCGGCCCGACCCTCTGACCAGGTAAGGAACTCACCCAGATGACCAGCAACTCCCGCCTGCGCACCCTCGGCGACCGGCTCGTCGGCCCCGGCCGCCCCGTCTACGTCACCGGTGAGATCGGCATCAACCACAACGGCGACCTGGAAAACGCCTTCGCGCTCATCGACGCCGCCGCGGACGCCGGCTGCGACGCCGTGAAGTTCCAGAAGCGCACCCCCGAGATCTGCACCCCGCGCGACCAGTGGGACATCGAGCGCGACACCCCCTGGGGCCGCATGACCTACATCGACTACCGCCACCGCGTGGAGTTCGACGAGGACGGCTACCGGGCCATCGACGAGTACGCCAGGAAGCGCGGCATCGCCTGGTTCGCCTCCCCCTGGGACGTGGAGTCCGTCGCCTTCCTGGAGAAGTTCGACGTCCCCTGCTACAAGGTCGCCTCCGCCTCCCTCACCGACGACGAACTGCTGCGCGCCATGCGCGCCACCGGCCGAACGGTGATCCTCTCGACCGGCATGTCCACCCCCAAGCAGATCCGGCACGCCGTCGAGGTTCTGGGCAGTGACAACATCGTGCTCTGCCACGCCACTTCGACCTACCCCGCGAAGGCCGGCGAACTGAACCTGCGCATGATCCACACCCTCCAGGCCGAATACCCCAACGTCCCCATCGGCTACAGCGGCCACGAGACCGGCCTCCAGACCACCCTCGCCGCCGTCGCCCTCGGCGCCGCCTTCGTCGAGCGCCACATCACCCTCGACCGCGCCATGTGGGGCTCCGACCAGGCCGCCTCCGTAGAACCGCAGGGCCTGGCCCGGCTCGTCCGCGACATCCGCACCATCGAGGACTCCCTCGGCGACGGCGTCAAGAAGGTCTACGAGAGCGAGCTGGGCCCGATGAAGAAGCTGCGCCGGGTCACCGGTGTCGTCGCCGACGCGGAGGCCGGCGCCGCCGGCCGCGAGCCGGTCTCGGCCTGACACCCGCCCGTACGGCCGCAACCACCCGTGCACCACAGCTCCAGACGCCTGACGAACGGGACGTACACACCGTGAGCTCACCAGACGGGGCCTGTGGCCCGCCCCAGGAGGCGGCGGGGACTCCCGCCCGCCGCCTCCTGGGGGTACCCCGGCAGCACCACCGCAGATCCGGCGTGAACCGGGCCGCGGCCGCAGCCGAGGGCGGGACGGGGACCGAGAAGGGGCGGGGCACCCTCGCCTTCGTCGAAAGCCCGGTACAACTGCTGAACGTCCTGGAATGGGCATACGGCGAACAGGCCACGGCCCTGACCGTCGTCGTCCTCGCCCCGCACGACCCGATGACCCGCGGGCAGCTCCGCCGGATGGCCGAACTCGCCCGCGACGAAGGCTTCTCCGTACGATGGGAGGAGGCGCGCGACGGGGCGGGCGCGCCGCTGCGCACCATCGGCGGCCTCACACCCCGACTGCGGCGGGCCGGCCGCGTCGTCATCGGCGACCCCTTCTCCCGCTACGTCCAGCTCCTGCTCACCCTCACCCGCGCCCGCGACCTCGTCGTGGTCGACGACGGCACGGCCACGATGGAGTTCATCACCCAACTGGCCAACGGCGAACGCCTCGTACGGTGGCACCGGCACGGCAGTGGACGCGGTCTGCGCGACGCGCTGTTCGCGCCATTCTCGGCTGCGGCCCGTCGCCGGCTCACCCCCGGGGCGCGACGCCGCACCGTCGGACTCTTCACATCCATGCCGGTCGAACCACCACCGGGAGTACACGTACAGTCGAACGAATTCGCCTGGACCAGACGGCGGTTCGGACCGCCCCGGCTGACCCGCGGCGCGGACATCGTCGGCACCTCCCTCGTCGAGACCGGCGTCGTCGACCCCGACCGCTACCTGGAAGCCGTCACCTCGCTCGCCCGTGTCCACGGCGCCACCCGCTACTTCGCCCACCGGCGCGAGTCCACCGCCAAACTCCACCGGATCGCCACCGAGACCGGACTGGAAGTCGTACGCCCCGACCTGCCGCTGGAACTCATCGCACGGCGCGGCCCCATCGGCCGCCTCGTCCTGAGCTTCCCGTCCACCGTGGTCCACACGTTGCCGCTGGCGCTCGCCGGAACGGGCGTCGGCGTGGCCGTCTGCGACATCGACCCGACATGGCTGACCAGTAAGGCATCGCCTCGTGCGGAAGGGTTTCTGTCCGGGGTGACCGGGACGGCCCGAGGAGTGCGGCGGGTGCCGATGGCGCCTGCGGCGCCGGGGGTGCCGGGAGTGGGGACGGGTGGGGAGCCGGGTGCGGCGCCGTCGGTGTGAGGAATCCGGCGCCGGTGGTTCCGCAAAGAAGCGGAACCCGTAGTGATACCCCCGTGATGACTGCTCCATGCGCCGGGCGGCCTAGATTTCCTTCCCCTAACGGGCTGAACTTTTGTTGATCGAGGGACAGTTGCCCCAACGGCCCCCGTACCCTTCAACAGGTGAACCACTTGATGTCCCGCGAGGCCGAAACCGATGACGCCCCTGCCGGGGAACCGCTGCCCGGCGCGCTGCCGGATGAGCTGTGCGCCGAACTGATCGCCTTCCGCCGCGACTTGCACATGCACCCCGAGCTCGGCAACCAGGAGTTCCGCACCACCGCCGCGCTCAAGGCGCGCCTGGAGCAGGCCGGCCTGACACCACGCGTCCTGTCCATCGGCACCGGCCTGATCTGTGACATCACGCCCGGCCTCACGCCCTGGGACGGCGGCCAGCCACTGCTCGCCCTGCGCGCCGACATCGACGCGCTGCCGATCCCCGACGTGAAGACGGTGCCGTACCGTTCCACCGTCCCGAACCGCGCCCACGCCTGCGGCCACGACGTCCACACCACCGTCGTCCTCGGCGCGGGCCTGGTCCTCGCCGAGCTGGCGCGCGAGGGACGGCTGCCGCGGCCCGTACGGCTCCTGTTCCAGCCCGCGGAGGAGGTACTGCCCGGCGGCGCCACCGACGCGATCGGCGCCGGGGCCCTGGACGGGGTCGGACGCATCCTCGCCGTCCACTGTGATCCGCGGGTGGATGCCGGGCACATCGGGCTGCGTACAGGGGCGATCACCTCGGCCTGTGACCGGCTGGAACTCTCGCTGGACGGACCCGGCGGCCACACGGCCCGACCACACCTGACCACCGACCTCGTCACCGCGGCCGCACGGGTCGCCGTCGACGTGCCCGCGCTGCTGTCACGGCGGGTCGATACGCGCGCCGGGCTCGCCGTGACCTGGGGCCGCCTGGACGTGGGCCACGCGTGCAACGTCATCCCGCAGCACGCGGAGCTGGCCGGGACGGTGCGCTGCCTGGACCTGGACGCGTGGCGCGACGCGCCGGACCTGGTGCACGCGGCGATCGATGAGGTGGCGGCGTTGCACGGGGCGAAATGCCAGATCAACTATGTGCGGGGGGTCCCGCCGGTCGTGAACGAGCCGGTGTCCACCCAGCTCCTCCGCGATGCGATGGCCGCACGGCGCGGGGCGCACGCGGTCGAGGGCACCGAGCAGTCACTCGGCGGCGAGGACTTCTCCTGGTACCTGGAACGGGTGCCGGGCGCCATGGCCCGCCTCGGCGTACGGCCTCCGGGGAGCACGGTCCGGTACGACCTCCACCGAGGGGACTTCGATGCGGATGAGGGGGCGGTGCGGGCGGGGGTGGAGCTGTTTACGGCGGCTGCGTTGTTGGGGTAGGGGGTGCGTGTGTGGGGGTGCGTGTGTGGGGGTGCGCGTTCCTGTGTCCTCAAACGCCGGACGGGCTTCATAGTCGCAGCCGGTCCGGTGGGTGGGGGCTCGGGGCCACACAGGGGTCACTCTCCCCCAGCCTCCGGCCGGGGGGACCCCCACGGCACCGTTGAGCCCTACTAGTGCGATTCGGTGACCGGGAACCCGGCTGCCTGCGGGGAGACCCCTGTATGGCCCCGAGCCCGCGCCGTTCGCGGCTTTCCGAGCATCTGGGCTGGGACATGCACAAGCCAAGCCCCATCCGGCGGACGTGTTGGGGTAGCTGCGGCCCACCGGGCTCACGTGACAATGCCGGGCGCCGGGCAACGGGCTGCCTTCCCGCCCCACCGCCAGGGACCTCACCCCTCGGTGGGCGGGCACCGGGGTGATCGACAGACTCCCCCCAGCTGTCCCGGACTCGCCAAACCGGCCTGAGGGGGTGCGTAGGGGGCCATCCCCGCAGGCAGCCGGGTTCCCGGACACCGAATCCGCACTGGTAGGGCTCAACGGTGCCGTGGGGGTCCCCCCGGCCGAAGGCTGGGGGAGAGTTGGCCCCCTGCGCACCCCCGCCCCCCCGCACAAACAAATGCGATCCGCGCGACAGCGCAAACCTCGCGCGAAGCGCAAAGCCCCAGCCACCCACCGGGGCGCACCCACGAACCAGGCCACCCGCCGCGCCAGCGGCCCCGCACGCACGACGGGGAGGAACAATCAGATAACGGCCACGCAGTGAAGGGTTTTGCGCCAGGTCTACGCGCGTTAATCTCCCGTCAAGCCAGCGCCAACGTGGACGCTGTGAGCGAAGGGAAAGACCCTTGCGTCGGGTCACCAGGTTTGCCGCCGCGGCCAGCGCCGCCGCGCTGCTCGCGGTCACCGCCACCGCTTGCGGTCAGAGCTTCGCCGAGGCGAACCGGGCCAGCCACGCCGGTGTCGGGCTCGCGTTCGACATCGGTGGGCGGGACGACCACTCCTTCAATGAGGCGGCCGCCCGCGGTACCGAGAACGCCAGGGAGAAGCTGGGCGTCAACGTCAAGATGCTCACCGCGAAGAACGGTGAGACGGAGGCGGACCGCGAGCAGCGGCTCTCCTCGTTCGCCGAGGCCGGGTACAACCCGGTCATAGGTGTCGGTTTCGCCTACAGTCGGTCCATCGAGAACGTCGCCAAGGACTTCCCGGAGACGACGTTCGGGGTCGTGGACGCGGTGCCGCAGGGCAAGAACGTGGACGCGATGGTCTTCGCGGAGCACGAGGGCTCGTACCTGGCGGGCGTCGCCGCCGCGCTCAAGAGCAAGAACCACAAGGTCGGCTTCATCGGCGGTGTGAACAACGCGCTGATCCAGAAGTTCCAGGCCGGGTTCGAACAGGGTGTACGGGACACCGATCCGAACACCAAGGTCACGTCGCAGTACCTGTACCCCAACAACGACAAGGGGTTCAACGACCCGGCCGCGGCCAAGGCCAAGGCCGGCGGCATGCTGGACAGCGGCATCGACGTGATCTATTCCGCGGCCGGCCAGTCGGGTGCGGGCGCCATCGAGGCGATCAGCAAGCGTAAGGGTGCCTGGGCGATCGGGGTGGACTCCGACCAGTATCTGCAGCCGGGGCTGGCGAAGTACAAGGACTGCATTCTGACGTCGGTCGTCAAGAACGTCGACGTGGCGGTCTTCGACCTGATCAAGAGTGTCGAGGACGGCAAGCCGTTGACGGGCGTGCACGCGTACGACATGAAGAAGAAGGGTGTCACGCTCGCCACGTCGGGCGGCTTCATCAAGGACATCCAGCCGCAGATCGACGCCGCCCGGAAGAAGATCGTCGAGGGCAAGGTGAAGGTCAAGGAGACGCCGTAGCAGGGTCGGTACGGCCTCGTACCGACCCACCGCGGCCGCGGCTTCGCACCACGGCCCGATCCACCCGCGGCCCGGCCGTACCGGTATCCGCGCCCCTGACGGCGGCCGGTGACCGTGGCCGCCGTCTGCCCAGAAAACGCCGTCCGCCCAGGACAGTCCCCGAGGGGAGTGCGCCATCAACGCAGCACCCACGATCAGCCGCCCGGCCGAGCCGGGCCCCGCAGCCGTCGAACTCCGTGGTATCACCAAGCGTTTCCCCGGTGTCGTGGCCAACCACGACATCGATCTGACCGTCCGCCGCGGCACCGTGCACGCCCTGTGCGGTGAGAACGGCGCGGGCAAGTCGACGCTGATGAAGATCCTTTACGGTATGCAGAAGCCGGACGAGGGCACCATCACGCTCGACGGCGAGCAGGCGGCGCTGGGTACGCCCGCGGACGCCATCGCGCGCGGCATCGGCATGGTGCACCAGCACTTCATGCTGGCCGACCATCTCACCGTCCTGGAGAACGTCGTCCTCGGCGCGGAGAAGCTGCACGGTATCGGCGGCAGGGCCCGTAAGAAGATCCTGGAGATCTCGGACGCGTACGGGCTCGGTGTCCGGCCCGACGTCCTCGTGGAGGACCTCGGTGTCGCCGACCGGCAGCGGGTGGAGATCCTCAAGGTCCTCTACCGCGGCGCCCGTACGCTCATCCTCGACGAGCCGACCGCGGTCCTGGTGCCGCAGGAGGTCGACGCGCTCTTCGACAACCTGCGCGAGCTGAAGTCCGAGGGCCTGACCGTCATCTTCATCTCGCACAAGCTGGGCGAGGTGCTGTCCGTCGCGGACGACATCACGGTCATCCGGCGGGGGACGACGGTCGCGTCGGTGGAGCCGTCGAAGACCACGCCCAAGCAGCTCGCCGAGCTGATGGTGGGCAGTGAGCTGCCGTCGCCGGAGACGCGCGAGTCGACGGTGACGGACACGCCGATGCTGGGTGTCGAGGACCTGCGGCTGACGGCCACCGACTCCGACGGGGTCGTACGGACCGTGCTGGACGGGATCACCTTCACCATCCACAAGGGCGAGGTGCTCGGCGTCGCGGGTGTCGAGGGCAACGGCCAGGCCGAACTGGTCGAGGCGATCATGGGCACCCGGGCTCTGGACGGTGGTGTGGTGACGCTGGACGGACAGGACCTGTCCACCGCCGGCACCCGCAAGCGCCGCGAAGGCGGCATCGGGTACGTGCCCGAGGACCGGCACCGGCACGGCCTGCTCCTGGAAGCACCCCTGTGGGAGAACCGCATCCTGGGCCACGTCACCGAGCGCCCGAACAGCAAGGGCCGGCTGCTCGACCTGGCCGGGGCCCGTGAGGACACCGAGCGGATCGTCGCCGAGTACGACGTACGGACGCCCGGCATCGAGGTGACGGCGGCCTCGCTGTCCGGCGGCAACCAGCAGAAGCTGATCGTCGGCCGCGAGATGAGCCACCGCCCCAAGCTGCTGATCGCCGCCCACCCCACGCGGGGCGTGGACGTCGGCGCGCAGGCGCAGATCTGGGAGCAGATCCGTGCCGCGCGCCGGGAGGGCCTGGCGGTCCTGCTGATCTCTGCTGACCTGGACGAGCTGATCGGGCTCTCCGACACCCTGCGGGTGATGTACCGGGGCCGGCTGGTCGCGGACGCCGACCCCGCGACCATCACCCCGGAGGAGTTGGGCTCGGCCATGACCGGTGCCGCCAGCGGCCACCTCACCGCTGCAGACGCTGACACGCGCGAGGGTGGTGACCGGGAGTGAAGTCGCTGACCAGGTCGTTCACCAAGGACAAGGTGCTGCTGGCGCTCGCGGCGCCGCTGCTGGCCATCGCCGCCGCGTTCGCCATCAGTTCGCTGGTCTTCCTGGCCTCGGGCGAGAACCCGCTGCGTGCCTACGGGATCATGGCCGATTACGGCCACTACAGCGACAGCCAGGTCTGGATCATCAACAAGGCGGTGCCGTACTACCTGTCGGCGCTGGCGGTCGCCATCGGCTTCCGGATGAACCTGTTCAACATCGGTGTGGACGGGCAGTACCGGCTGGCGGCCTTCGCGGCCGCCGCGGCCGGCGGCGCGATCGCGCTGCCCGGCGCGCTCCAGATCATCCTGCTCATCGTGATCGCCATGCTGGTGGGCGCGGTGTGGGCGGGCATCGCGGGCGTACTGAAGACCTCGCGCGGCGTCAGCGAGGTGATCACCACGATCATGCTGAACGCCATCGCCGCCTCGGTGATCGGCTACTTCCTCCAGGACGGCCGCCTCGCGGTCAAGGACGGCAACCTGCTGCACACCAGGTTCCTGCCGGAGTCCAGCCACTTCTTCAGCTTCCCGACCCACCCCAAGCCGGTGTACGGCTTCGTGGTGATCGCGGTGCTGGCCGGCTTCGTCTACTGGTTCGTGCTCAACCGCACCCGCTTCGGTTTCGACCTGCGCGCGGTGGGTGCCTCCGAGCCGGCCGCCGAGGCCAGCGGCGTCAGCGTCAAGCGGATGGTCGTCATCTCGATGCTGCTCTCGGGCGCCGCGGCGGGCCTGGTGGGCATGCCGACGCTGCTCGGCGAGTCCTTCAACTACGGCACCGACTTCCCGGCCGGCATCGGCTTCACCGGCATCGCCATCGCGCTGCTGGGCCGCAACCACCCGGTGGGCATGGCGTTCGGCGCGCTGCTGTGGGCGTTCCTCGACCGCACCGGCTCCCGCCTGGAGTTCGAGGGGTACGCGCAGGAGATCGTCGGTGTGATCCAGGGCGTGATCGTGCTGTGCGTGGTCATCGCGTACGAGATCGTGCGCCGGTACGGGCTGCGCGCCCAGCAGCGCAAGGTCGGCGAGGAACTGGCCGCCCAGGCCCGTACGAACCCAGGTGAGAACGACAAGGCGGAGGCGACCGCGTGAGTACCGGACTCAAGTCCGCGGCCCGGCCCGGCGCCAGCGCGCGGGGCGGCGGCCGCCGCAAGCTGACCTACCCCGTCATCCTGCTGATCATCGCCGGGGCGATCGTCGCGGTGTCCGTGCTGCGCGCGGTCACCGGCACCAACGACCTGACCTCGGCCGGACAGTTCGGCGCGGCGCTCGCCGCCGCCACCTCGATCGGCCTGGCCGGCCTCGGAGGCCTGTGGGCCGAGCGGGCCGGCGTGGTCAACATCGGCCTCGAAGGCATGATGATGCTCGGCTCGTTCGCGGCCGGCTGGATCGGCTGGCAGCACGGCCCGTGGGCCGCCGCGGCCATCGGCATCCTGGGCGGCGCGCTCGGCGGTCTGGTGCACGCGATCGCCACCGTCAGCTTCGGCGTCGACCACATCGTCTCCGGCGTCGCGATCAACATCCTGGCGCTGGGCGCGACGCAGTACCTGGCCACGCTGTGGTTCGGTGCCGAGGGCAGCGCGGCGATGCAGGCGGGCGGCAACGACAAGCAGTCGCCGCCGATGGCCGACATGCCGACGTTCACCGTCCCGGGCCTGTCGGACGCGTTGCAGTCCCTCGAAAACCACCACTGGTTCCTGGTCTCGGACGTGGCCGGCATCCTCGGCGGCCTGGTCACCAACGTCTCCTGGCTCACCGTGCTGGCCGTACTGCTCTTCGCCGGCACCTTCTACCTGCTGTGGCGCTCGGCCTTCGGCCTGCGGTTGCGGTCCTGCGGTGAGGCTCCCGTCTCGGCGGAGTCGCTGGGCGTCAACGTCTACACGTACAAGTACGCGGCGGTGCTGGTCTCCGGCGCGCTGGCCGGACTCGGCGGCGCGTTCCTGTCCATCAGTACGCACTTCTACCAGGACGGGCAGACCGGTGGCCGCGGCTACATCGGCCTGGCCACGATGATCTTCGGCAACTGGCGGCCCGGCGGCGTCGCGATGGGCGCGGGACTGTTCGGCTTCATGGACGCCATGCAGCTGCGCAGCGGCGGCCCGACCGTCCACGCGCTGCTGCTCGGCCTGGCGGCGCTGCTCGCCGTCCTGGCCCTCTTCCGCCTGCGCGCCGCCAAGCGCGCCCAGGCCGCGGTCGCGGGCGTCGCGGCGGTCCTCCTCGTCCTCTGGTACTTCCTCACGGACGTGGTGCCGCTGGAGCTGGTCGAGGCCAGCCCGTACATCGCCACGCTGTTGGTACTGGCGCTGTTCGCCCAGCGGCTGCGGCCCCCGAAGGCCAACGGCAAGCCGTACCGGCGGGGGCAGGGCACATGACGCACGATGGACAGGTGCACGAGGGCCCGGCCCAGGTCGACTGGGAGCAGCTCCGCGAGGCGGCCCGGGACGCGATGTCCCGGGCGTACGCCCCTTACTCGGGCTACCCGGTCGGCGCCGCGGCCCTGGTGGACGACGGCCGTACGGTCGTCGGCTGCAACGTCGAGAACGCCTCGTACGGACTCGGCCTGTGCGCCGAATGCGGCCTGGTCTCCGCGCTGATCGCGACCGGCGGCGGCCGGCTGACCGCCTTCACCTGCGTGGACGGCCAGGGCGACCTGCTCGTCCCGTGCGGCCGCTGCCGCCAGCTGCTGTACGAGCACGGCGGCCCGGACCTCCTGATCGACGGCGGGGACGCGGGCGTACGGCGGCTCAGCGACCTGCTCCCCGACGCGTTCGGCCCCCAGCACCTGGCCCGCTAGCGGGACCATCGGGTCCCGCTGGTGGGACCACCGGCCCGCACCGCCACCGCAGCGGTGCGGGCCTCTCGATCTCCCGGCTCTATGCGTGTAGAACTGTTTCCGCCCGCTCGCCGCGTCGTTCCCGGGTACAGGGACGGGCTGAGCCGGCCGTTCCACGAAAGGAAGCCCAGATGGACGTCATCTCGGTCATCCGCGCGAAGCGCGACAAGCAGGAGCTGACCACCGAGCAGATCGACTGGGTCATCGACGCCTACACGCGCGGCGAGGTCGCCCACGAGCAGATGTCGGCCCTGGCGATGGCCGTCTTCCTCAACGGCATGAACCGTACGGAGATCGCCCGCTGGACCGCCGCCATGATCGCCTCCGGTGAGCGGATGAACTTCGCCACCCTGGCCCGCCCGACCGCCGACAAGCACTCCACCGGCGGCGTCGGGGACAAGATCACCCTGCCGCTCGCGCCCCTCGTCGCCGCCTGCGGCGCGGCCGTACCGCAGCTCTCCGGCCGCGGCCTCGGCCACACCGGCGGCACCCTCGACAAGCTGGAGGCCATCCCCGGCTGGCGCGCGCTGCTCTCCAACGCCGAGATGATGGACGTACTGGACCGCGTCGGCTCGGTCATCTGCGCCGCGGGCGACGGCCTGGCCCCCGCCGACAAGAAGCTGTACGCGCTGCGCGACGTCACCGGCACCGTCGAGGCCATCCCGCTCATCGCCTCCTCGATCATGTCCAAGAAGATCGCCGAGGGCACCGGCTCGCTCGTCCTGGACGTCAAGGTCGGCTCCGGCGCCTTCATGAAGAACATCGAGGACGCCCGCGAACTGGCCACCACCATGGTCGAACTCGGCACCGACCACGGCGTGCGGACCTCCGCGCTGCTCACCGACATGTCCACCCCGCTCGGCCTGACCGCCGGCAACGCCCTCGAAGTACGCGAATCGGTGGAGGTCCTGGCGGGCGGCGGCCCGGCCGACGTCGTCGAACTCACCCTCGCCCTGGCCCGCGAGATGCTCGACGCGGCCGGCCTGAAGGAGGCCGACCCCGCCAAGGCCCTCGCCGACGGCTCCGCCATGGACCACTGGCGCCGCATGATCCAGGCCCAGGGCGGCGACCCCGACGCGCCCCTCCCCGTCGCCCGCGAACAGCACACCGTGAACGCCTCCTCCTCCGGCGTCCTGACCACCCTCGACGCGTACGCCGTGGGCGTCTCCGCCTGGCGCCTGGGCGCCGGCCGCGCCCGCAAGGAGGACCCGGTCCAGGCCGGCGCGGGCATCGAACTCCACGCCAAGCCCGGCGACGAGGTCAAGGAGGGCCAGCCCCTCCTCACCCTCCACACCGACACCCCCGAGAAGTTCCCCTACGCCCTCGAGGCCCTGGACGGCGGCGTCCTGATCGCCCCGCCCGGCACGGAGTTCACCGCGAACCCGGTGGTGCTGGACCGTATCGGCTGATCCGGCTCCGCACCGCTGCCGTCGGGCGCGCTCCCTCCGGGGCGCGCCCGACGCGCGCCGTGTTCCCTCCGGTGGTGTGCTGGAAGGACGTGACGGCGAGGAGGGCGGCGATGGCGAAGAAGAAGGACGACTTCAGCAAGGGCGACAAGGTCACCTGGAAGAGCCACGGCAGTGAGGCCGTCGGCGAGGTGGAGAAGAAGATCACGGGGCGTACGGAGGAGGCGGGGCGGACGGTGGACGCCTCGCCGGACGAGCCGCAGTACAAGGTGCGCAGCGACAAGTCCGGCGGTTCGGCCGTGCACAAGCCCGGCGCCCTGAAGAAGAAGCGTTCCTGAGGCCGTGGCGAAGACGGAGGACGATTCGGAGTCGGTGGGCCACGAGTCGGGGCGCCGGCTCGTGACGAATCGGGGGCATGATCCGTTGAAGGGGAGAGGGGTGGATGAATCGTTCGGGTGAACGGGGGCGGTGGGGCATCGCCGGTTCCGTCAGGCGTGCTGAGGTCGAAGCCTGTCGCTCGAGGAGACCTCATGGATGTACTGCCGGAAGCGGTGTGGGACGGCCTCGACCGGTTCCGGCGAGAGGCGCGATGGCCCGAGGGCTGCAAGGTGCAGATCGTCGGAGGGCTCGTCGTCGTGCAACCCCCGCCGGACAGTGCCCACAACGACACGGTGGATGAACTTCAGCGACTGCTGTACACCGTCATTCCTCGCGACTGGGGGATCTACCAGGCTCTGGAGCTGACGCTTCCTGCCGGACAGGGACTGTTCATCCCGGATCTCGTGGTCGCCCCGAAGGGACGGCAGGCGAGGGCAGCGGCCCGGCTCGTCGTCGAGGTCACCTCATGGTGCGGAGCGCGCCACGACCGCGTCGAAAAGCTGCACGGTTACGCCGCCGTCGGCGTCCCTCTCTATCTCCTCCTGGACCCCTGGCACTCCGGCAAGCCGACCGCGACCCTGTACGGCGAGCCGGAAGGGGGGTCGTACCGGGTGCTGGAGATGGTGAAGTACGGCGATGAGCTGCGGCTGCCCACACCGTTCGACGTCACCGTGGACACCGCGCTGTTTCCCGTCGGCTGACGGGAGCGCGGGCGCAGACGAAGGGCCCACCCCGCCAGGACAGGTGGCGGGGTGGGCCCTTCGGGCTGCGAGGGCTGTTACGCGGCCTTCTGTACGTGCACGACGCGGCGTTCCGCCATCGCCTTCCGCGTGGCGTACAGCGTGATCGACGCGGCGCCGGCCATCGCGGCCAGGCCGAGGGCGACGGTGGCCTCCCAGCCGCCCGCGTGGAACGCCGCCGCGCCCAGCGCGCCGCCGATGCTGCTGCCGATGTAGTACGCGCACTGGTAGAGCGCCGAGGCCTGGGCGCGAGCCGTCTTCGCGGCGCGGCTGACGGACGACGACGCCACCGCGTGGCCCGCGAAGAAGCCCGCGGTGATCAGGACCAGGCCGAGCAGGACCGCGGCGAGCGACGCGGTGAGGGTGAGCAGCAGGCCCACCGCCGTGGTGCCGACCGCGAGGTAGAGGGCCCCGCGCCGGCCGACGCGGCCGACGAGACGGCCCGCGGCGGCGGAGGAGACCGTACCGACGAGGTAGACGAGGAAGATCGAGCCGACGATGCCCTGCGGGAGGTGGAACGGTTCGTCGACCAGGCGGTAACCGATGACCGTGTAGACCGCGCCGAAGACCATCATGAAGAGGGCGCCGATGCCGTACAGACGGCGCAGCAGCGGGTCGGACAGGTGGCCGCCGAGGGTGCGGGCCAGGGCGCGCGGGCCGACCGCGCGGGGGGAGAAGTGCCGGGCCCTGGGGACCAGGAGGCGGAAGGTCACCGCGCAGATCACGGCCATCAGTCCGACCGCGCCGAGGGCGGCGCGCCAGCCCCACGCCTGGGCCACCCAGCCGGTGACGATGCGGCCCGACATGCCGCCGATGCTGTTGCCCGCCACGAAAAGTCCGATCGCGGCGACCAGCGCCTTGGCCCGTACCTCCTCGGCGAGGAACGCCATCGCGGAGGCCGGCAGCCCCGCCAGCGCCACGCCCTGGACGGCGCGCAGCGCGACCAGCCAGCCCAGGTCGGGGGCGAACGGCACCAGCATCGCGATCAGCGCGGCGACCGACAGGGAAGCGGTCATCATCGTGCGGCGGCCGAGGCGTTCGGACAGCGCGCTCAGCGGGATGACGGCCAGGGCCAGGCCGAAGGTCGCGGCCGACACGGTCCAGCTGGCCTGGTCGGGCGTGACGGCGAGGTCGGCGGAGATCGCGGGGAGCAGCGCCTGCGTCGAGTACAGGAGCGCGAAGGTGGCGACGCCCGCGGCGAAGAGGGCGAAGCTCATCCGGCGGTAGCCGGGGCCGCCCGGGTGCAGCTTGGCGGCCTCGGGGTCGGGCGCCGGGTGCGCGTCGGCGGCGGGGGCGGAGGAGGTGACGGGGGACGACTGCGCGCAGGCGTCGGCGCGCGCGGCGGCCGACGCCCCGGTATCGGCGGGAGGCATGATCCGAACGTAAGCCCGCCGGTTTCATGCGTCCAATGCATAGAAACGCCATAATCGATGCTGTGGCGCATCACAGCAGTTCAGGGCGGCCTCTGTCGCAAACCGGCAACGTGAAAGACATCCGGGCGCGGGCGGGTGAACCGGCGGAGACGGCCGACCTCGGGGTGGATTCGTGGGCGCTGGCCCTGACGCCCCGGCTCGCGCAGTTCGCCGCTGTCGCGCGCCACGAGCACGTCACGCGCGCCGCGCACGAGCTGGGCATGCCGCAGTCCACCCTCAGCCGCGCCATCGTGCGGCTGGAGGCCGACCTTGGCGTCGCCCTTTTCGCCCGGCACGGCCGGACCCTCTCGCTGACTCCGGCGGGCCGTGCCTTTCTCGCTTCCACGGAGCGCGCGCTGCTGGACGTCGAGCGCGCCACCGAATCCGTACGGGCCGACACCGACCCCACCGCGGGCAAGGTCGCCTTCGGCTTCCTGCACACCATGGGCTCGGAGACCGTACCGGGGCTGATCCGCACCTTCCGCGCCGACCATCCGCGGGTGCGCTTCCAGCTCGTCCAGAACTACGGCGAGGCGATGATCGAGCGGCTGCGCGCCGGTGACCTGGACCTCTGTCTGACGTCGCCGGTCCCGGACTACCCCGATCTCGTCGCGCGCCGCCTGGACGAGCAGAAGCTGCGGCTGGTGGTGCCGGACGACCACCGGCTGGCGGCCCGTAAGCGGGTGCGGCTGGCGGAGGCCGCGGGGGAGCTGTTCGTCACCCTGGAGCCGGGGTACGGGCTGCGCCGCATCACCGACGCGCTGTGCGCGGAGGCGGGGTTCACACCGAAGATCGCGTTCGAGGGGGAGGAGGCCGAGACGCTGCGCGGCCTGGTCGCCGCCGGTCTCGGGGTGGCGCTGCTGCCGCCGCCGGCCGTGCCGCGCCCGGGCGTCGCCGAGCTGGCGGTCACGGCCCCGCGCGCGGTCCGCGAGATCGGTCTGGCCTGGATGGACGGCCATCCCGACACGCCTCCGGTGGCGGCGTTCAAGAAGTTCCTGCTGGGACGGCGGGGGAAGCTGATTCCCCGGTGAGGGGTCCCGGTGGATTTCCCGTACGGGGAGAGGTTCCCTCTTGCCTCACTCTTCGCTCATGTCCTCCGGGTCCCCGTACGTCACGGTCATGAACTCGATGGCGACCGTGCCGCCCGGGTCGAGGACGTAGAGACCGCGGCCGCCCCAGTGGTGGTTGATCTCGCCTTCCTTCTCGCGGTGTGGGTCGGCCCAGTAGCGCAGTGACCGTTTCTGGATACGGGCGAAGATCGCGTCGAACTCCTCGTCGGTGACCAGGAACGCGACGTGGCTGCCGTTGACGGCGGCCGGTTCCACCGCGCTGTCGAGGAAGTCGATGCCGACGCCGTTGGCGGTCTGCACCTGGGTGAACGGGCCCCAGTCGGCGGGTTCGGGGCCGTCCATGAGCTCGCTCAGGAAGGCGGCGGTGGCCTTCTGGTCGTGGCAGTGGATGATCACGTGGTCGAGCGTGTTCGGCACGAGAGCCTCCCTAATAGTCAGCAGAGCTGACGATTGATGAAACTGAGTATAGGGAGGGCTGACTGTTCCGCAAGATGCGGGAAGATGACTGGCGTGAAGCCATCGAAACGCATCGGCGCGGCGCCGCCCCGGCCCGGTGAACTGGTCGGCGACCTCTACGCCGACGGACCGAGGATGCCCGCCGGGATGCTCCGCGGCCCCAGCTTCCTGATGTCCCACGCCGTCATGCGGATGTGGGGGATGCTGGAGGAGGCGCTGTCCGAGCACGGCATGGTCATGCGCCACCACGGCTTCCTGGTCGTGGTCGCCGAGCTGGGCCCCATCTCCCAGCAGGAGGTCGGCGACATCCTGCGCGCGGACCGTACGACCATGGTCGCCATCGCGGACGACGCGGAGCGCCGCGGCTGGCTCTCCCGCGACCGCGACCCCGACGACCGCCGCCGCTACGCGCTCACCCTCACCCCCGAGGGCGAACGGCAGCGGGAACTCGCCGACCGGGTGGTCGACGAGGTGACCGACCGCTTCTTCGGGCCGCTCGGCGCCGAGGAGCGCGCCGCGCTGTACGAACTGCTGCGGCCGCTGGCACCGCCGGTGCACCCGGGCTCCGCGTCCCTGCGCAAGGCGGGCGGCGGCCGGTGACCCGCGGGGCCCACCGGGCCCCGCCCGGTCAGTGCCTGAGCGACTCCCCGAACCCCGACGCCAGCGGCATCCGCAGCCCCAGCGGCGGCGGCGCCGCCAGCGCGTCCGCGACCGGGCGGGCGTAGCCGTGGGCGAAGAGCGAACCCAGCACGAAGTCGGCGGCCAGCGCGAGGACTTCGGAGCGGTGCTGGTGGAGGGAGTGGCCGTCCGAGTGGACCTCGAAGCGGCAGACGTCGCGGTTGATCTTCTTGGCGCGTTCGGCGTAGCGGTAGGAGAGGTCCGGGTCGGTCCGCTCGTCGTTCGTGCCGTGGACGAGCAGCACCCGCCGGCCGGCGAGCTGTTTCACCGGCACGGAGTCGGCGCCCTCCGGGCCCAGGTCGGGAATCCAAGGAGCCAGCGCCAGCACGGAGTTGACCGCCGGATGGCCCGCGGCGTGCAGGGCGGCGCGCGCGCCCATGCCCGTACCGACCAGGCAGACCGGCACGTCCCCGTACCGCCGCACCACCTCCTCCAACGCCCAGGCGGTGTCCTGCGCCGGGTGGGCCGCCGCGCCGTTCCAGCCGCGGCAGCGGTAGTGCACGACATGGGCCACCAGGCCCTCAGCCCGTCCTGCGCGCGCCAGCCGGCCGGCCAGCGGACGGGCCGCCAGGGTGGACAAGGGGGAGGGCCGCCGGGTGCCCGAAGGGCCGCCCTCCGGCAGTAACAGCGCGACGCCGCACACCGCCCGTCCCGCTCCGGCCGCTCCCCGCGGTTTCCCCAGCCGGGCACCGCGCACCGGCAACGCTTGCTGAGCCATGACCGAAACGATGGCAGAAGGCGGGCCGCGGGCCACCCCGTGTACGGGTCACCGTTGGGTATCGTTCGTGAAGTTCTACGCGCGTAGGGGCTACAGTGCCGAGATGACGAGCGAGACCACCACCCTTCCGACCGGCGACCAGATCCGCCGCGCGCCCAAGGTGCTGCTGCACGACCACCTCGACGGTGGCCTGCGCCCCGCCACCATCGTCGAGCTGGCCCGCGAGGCCGGCTACGAGAACCTGCCGGAGACCGACCCCGAGAAGCTCGGCGTCTGGTTCCGCGAGGCCGCCGACTCCGGTTCGCTGGAACGCTATCTGGAGACCTTCGCGCACACCTGTGCCGTCATGCAGACCCGCGACGCCCTGAAGCGGGTGGCGGCCGAGTGCGCCGAGGACCTGGCCGCCGACGGCGTCGTGTACGCCGAGATCCGGTACGCGCCCGAGCAGCACCTGGAGAAGGGCCTCAGCCTCGAAGAGGTCGTCGAGGCCGTCAACGAGGGCTTCCGCGAAGGCGAACGGCGGGCCCGCGCGGCTGGCCACCGCATCCGCGTCGGCGCCCTGCTGACCGCCATGCGGCACGCGGCCCGCGCCCTGGAGATCGCCGAACTGGCCAACCGCTACCGCGACCTGGGCGTCGTCGGTTTCGACATCGCGGGTGCCGAGGCCGGCTTCCCGCCCACCCGCCACCTCGACGCGTTCGAGTACCTCAAGCGGGAGAACAACCACTTCACGATCCACGCGGGCGAGGCGTTCGGCCTGCCGTCGATCTGGCAGGCGCTCCAGTGGTGCGGCGCGGACCGGCTCGGCCACGGCGTCCGCATCACCGATGACATGGAGGTCGCCGACGACGGCTCGGTGAAGCTGGGCCGGCTCGCCTCGTACGTACGGGACAAGCGCATCCCGCTGGAGATGTGCCCCACCTCCAACCTCCAGACCGGCGCCGCCACCTCGTACGCGGAGCACCCGATCGGCCTGCTGCGCCGCCTGCAGTTCCGGCTGACGGTCAACACCGACAACCGCCTGATGAGCGGTACGAGCATGTCCCGGGAATTCGAGCACCTGGTCTCGACATTTCGGTACACGCTCGACGACATGCAGTGGTTCACCGTCAATGCGATGAAGAGCGCGTTCATTCCTTTCGATGAACGCCTGGCGATGATCAACGATGTGATCAAGCCCGGTTATGCCGAACTGCGGTCCGAATGGCTGTTCCGGCAGGTGGACGCCGAGCCCGCGGTGATCAGCGAGTATCGCTCCGAGTAACCGGAACGGATACGGGAGAACAGAACGGCCGGCGTGTCAAGCGCCGGTCGTTTTCCGTTCCCGAGAGGTGTTTGCGGCGTGTCGGCGGCGTCACTAGATTTCCGGTCCGGTCGAACTCCCATCACAAGGATGTATTTCCATGAAGCAGGGAACCATCAGGACTCTCGGTACCGCCGCGCTCGGCGTCGCCTTCGCCGCCGCGGCGGCCGGTACCGCCTCCGCCTCCGGGCCGGCCGACGACGTGGCGGGTGACGTCGCGGGAACGCTGCAGAGCCTGCCCGTCGAGGAGACCGCCAAGGGCATCACCACCGACCAGGGCGGCGAGCACAGCCTGAAGACCAACAACAAGGGCAACCTGCTCGGCGGCCTGCCCGCGGGCGGCATCACCAAGGCCCTCGGCTGAGACACCGGCTCCGGGACCCGTCCCGGAGCGGACATGGCCGTGGGGGGGGGGGGGGGGGGGGGGGGGGGGGGGGGGGGGGGGGGGGGGGGGGGGGGGGGAGGGGGGGGTGGGGGGTTTCTTCTGTCGGAGGA
>NZ_JBVIBD010000019.1:170573-208986 GCF_055573595.1 Streptomyces sp. NPDC030165
CGTCCCCCCCCACCCCCCCCCCCCCCCCCCCCCCCCCCCCCCCCCCCCCCCCCCCCCCCCCCCCCCCCCCCCCCCCCCCCCCCCCCCCCCCCACGCCCATGCCGGGCTACCAGGCGGTGCGGCGGGCCTTGTCCTCGGACGGGAGGAACAGCCACAGGGCCAGGTAGATCAGGAACTGCGGGCCGGGCAGCAGACACGAGAGCAGAAAGATCACGCGCATCGTGCCGGGCGAGGTGCCGAAGCGCCGCGCCAGGCCCGCGCACACTCCGGCGATCATCCTGTTGTTGCGGGGGCGGACCAGTGCGGCGGCCATGGTTCTCGACTCCTTTTCGACCGGGTACGGGACTGTGTGCCCCGATGTCTCAAAGGTAGGTCCGGGAACCCGACAGGGCGTCGGCCTGCGGTGCGATGTGAACCCTGGCTCTCGTGGGGGTCGGCCGCGCGGGGGTGTCCTCCTTGCGGCGGAGCCGGCACCGGAACCCTGGTACGACCAGCAGGTGCGCCAGTACCACCCCGGCGGTGTTCAGCAGCACCATGTCCACGTCGGGCACCCGGCCGGGTATTCCGGCCTGGAGCAGTTCGATCGCCAGCGAGACCATCGCGCCGGTGAAGACCGTACGCGCCAGGGAGCCCAGTGGGGAAACGTTCAGGCGCCCGGCTGCCAGCGGCAGCAGGATGCCCAGCGGCGCCAGCAGCAGCACCGCGCCCCCGAGGCTCTGCGCGGCCTCCCACGGGCCGTGCGCCAGCTCCGCGCGGATCGTCGCCAGCGGCCGGAAGTTCGCGGCGGGCACCCAGGGAACCGGACGGGGGCGCAGCGTCAGCCAGCCGACGATCAGCAGATGCGCCACGAGGAGGACGGCTCCCGCGGCGCGCATACGGAGGGCGGCGGTACCGCCGCGGCCATGACCCTGCACACAGGCCAGGACGCGGGTACCGGCGGCTGCGGTTCCGTAAGACGCGGTGCACGGCATGCGTGGGGGCCACGTCCGGCCCCGCACGGCCTGTGTAGGGGCCCGCACGGCCTGCGTATGGCCCACGTCCGGCCTTCGCCCGGTCTGCGTTCGGCTCGCGCCCGGGCTGCGTACGGCCTCGCAGCCCGTACCGCCGGGCCCGCGCCGCGCCGCGTGGCCTCAGCCCGACGCCGCGGGCACGTCCGAACCCGTGCTCAGCACGCTGTCCGGGTGCGCCCGCACATCGGCCGAGCAGGGGTAACGCTGCGGACGCCCGTCACCGGGACCGCCCAGCACCGCGGCGTGCGTACGGTCCAGTGCCGCGCTCTCGCCGAACGTGCACACGATCTGGGCGAGCGCGAAGGACGGCAGGTCCTCCGGCCGCGCGCTCAGCCGCAGCGTCGCCGCGGGGTCGCCCGCTCGCGGCCCGGACACCTCCAGGTCCTCGGGCACCGCCGTACTGAACCCGGCCTGTTCCTCGACGGGCCCAGGCTGCTTCTGGAGCTCGTCCAGCAGCGCGCGGGCCGACCGGAGGCGGTCGGCGGGCTGCTTGGGGTTGGTCACGGTCCGCTCCACCGGTGCCAGCGCCGAGCTGCACTCCAGGTAGACGGTGACCCGCGAACCGTCGGGCGGGGCCGGGGCCACCGAGCCCGCGGGAACCTCGCAGCTGACCCGCGAGGGAGCGCCCCCGGCGTCGACCGGAACGGACGTACCGCGGATGCCGCAGCTCGCGAGGGCCGGCAGCAGGGCGCCCAGGGCCACGGCCGTCAGCACGGCGTCCCGGCGCCGGGGCGAGAGCCGCGTCCGGGAACGGTTCCCGGACGACGGTGTACCGGGGCGGTCCCCGGGCGACGGTGTACGGGTGCGCCACGTCATCGGCCGTCACCGCCTTCCGTGCCGCGGGGCTCGGTACCGCGGCGTTCCGTGCCGTCCGGGCCGGTGTCCGCGCCGGTGTTCGTGTCTGCCTCCGCGCCGGGGTGCGCGCCGGTGCGCACGTCGCTGTCCGCGCCCGTACCGGCGTCCGTGTCCGTGTCCGCCTCGGCACCGTCCTCCGCCGGCCCTGTGCCCACCGGCAGCCGTAGCGTGAAGACCGCGCCGCCCTCCGGCGAGTTCGCGGCCGTGATCTCACCGCCGTGGATGTGGGCGTTCTCCAGCGCGATCGACAGCCCCAGGCCGCTGCCCTCCGACCGCGGCCGGGACGCGCTCGCCTTGTAGAAGCGGTCGAAGACGTGCGGCAGGACCTCCTGCGGGATGCCGGGACCGTGGTCCCGTACCCGGATCAGCAGGTCCTCGCCGTTCTCCGTCGTCTCGGTGCGTACCGACACCCGGACCGGCGAGCCGCCGTGCTTGAGCGCGTTGCCGATGAGGTTGGCGAGGATGACGTCGAGGCGGCGCGGGTCCAGCCGGGCCACGATGCCGCGCTCGGCGTCCAGTTCGACCGCGTCCAGCCAGGCCCGCGCGTCGATGCACGCGGTCACCTGGTCCGCGACGTCCACGTCGTCCTGCACCAGGCGCGCCGTCCCCGCGTCGAAGCGGGTGACCTCCATCAGGTTCTCCACCAGGTCGTTCAGCCGCCGGGTCTCGCTGACCACCAGCTTCACCGCGGGCGCGATCATCGGGTCGAGGACGTCCTCCTCTTCCTCCAGCACCTCGGTGACCGCCGTGATCGCCGTCAGCGGTGTACGCAGCTCGTGCGACATGTCCGCGACGAAGCGGCGGGAGGACGCCTCCCGGCCGCTCAGCTCCGCCACCCGCTGCTCCAGGCGCTCGGCCGTACGGTTGAAGGTGCGCGAGAGGTCGGCGAGTTCGTCGGTGCCGGTCACCCGCAGCCGGGTGTCCAGCCGTCCCTCGCCCAGCTGCCGGGCCGCGTGGCCCAGGCGCTGCACGGGCCGCAGCACGGTGGTCGCGGCGGCCTGCGCCAGCAGCGCCGAGCCGACCAGGGCGAGCGCGGTGGCGATCCCCAGCGACCAGGCCAGCGAGTTGAGGTCCTGCCGTTCGGTGGCGAGCGACTTGAGCATGTAGCCGGTCGGCCCGCCGCCGTTCATCCGGGCTCCGGCGACGAGGTACGGCGTGTCGTGCAGCTCCTTGCGCTGCCAGTACATGTGGTACGGGACGCGGTTGCCGTCGTCCAGCGCGCGCTTCTCGTTGACCGCCGTCTGCAGCGGCCTGGGCACCGTCTTGAGCGTGAAGAGGTCCTTGTCGGTGGAGGCGACGCACTGCTTGCCGTCGCTGCCCTGCGCGACCAGCAGGACGGCGTAGTTCTGCGGTCCGCCCGCCATCTGCCGTGCCGCGTCGTCCAGCTCCGTGCAGCGCGGGCGCAGCGGCAGCGAACGGGTGCTGTCCTCCAGCGACTTGCGGAAGTCGTTGAGGGCGGAGTTCTGGGTGCGGTCCAGCACGGTGTTGCGGTTGAGCCAGTAGGCGATGCCGGAGGCGGAGACCGCCGCGGTCAGCGCGACCAGCGCGAAGACGAAGACCAGCCGCAGCCGCAGGCTGGTCCAGCGCAGCAGGCCCAGCGCCCGTACGCAGCGCCGGGCGAAGGAGGGCCGCTCCGGCATGGCCACACCGTCACCGGACGCCTCGGCGTCCGTACGGCTCTCGGACGAGCGCTCCGTCACTGCGGGGTGTCCAGCCGGTAGCCGACACCGCGGACCGTACGGATCAGGGTCGGTGAGGACGGTACGTCCTCCACCTTCGCGCGCAGCCGCTGCACGCACGCGTCCACCAGCCGTGAGTCACCGAGGTAGTCGTGCTCCCACACCAGCCGCAGCAGCTGCTGGCGGGACAGCGCCTGCCCGGGGCGCCGGCTCAGCTCCAGCAGCAGGCGCAGCTCGGTGGGGGTCAGTTGCAGGTCCTCGCCGTTCTTGGTGACCGTCATGGCCGAGCGGTCGATGACCAGGGAACCGAACGTCGCCGCGTCGTTGGACTCCCGCTCCCCGCGCCGCAGCACGGCCCGGATGCGGGCGTCCAGCACCCGGCCCTGCACCGGCTTGACCACATAGTCGTCCGCGCCGGACTCCAGCCCGACCACCACGTCGATGTCGTCGTTGCGCGCGGTCAGCAGGATGATGGGCAGCTGGTCCGTACGCCTGATCCGCCGGCACACCTCGAAACCGTCGATGCCCGGCAGCATCACGTCCAGCACGATCAGGTCCGGGCGCTGCTCGCGCAGCAGCTTCAGGCCGTCCTCGCCCGTCGCCGCGGCCACCACACGGTGACCCTGGCGGGACAGGGAGAGTTCGAGGGCCGTGCGGATGGCGTCGTCGTCCTCGATCAGCAACAGGAAAGGCACACCGGCCATTCTGGCCCATGGGCGACCACGACTTCGACCTGCGCGGGCTCCGCGCGGTGCCCGGGCCCCGGCCCAGGAGACGCCGGTACGGCCTCCCGGCCCCGGCCCGCGCGGATTCGTTCGGCCTGTCGGCCCCGGACCGCCCGGTGTCCGCACGGTGTCCGTCCGGTGTCCGGGCCCCGACCCTCCCGCTGTGACAGGGCTGTGACAGACGGCAGACAGCGTCATGAAACTGGTTCGGCAGAGTTTTCCCCATCACGAACCGAAGCAAGCAGGGTCTACCGACGGGGGGCGCGCGATGAACACACTGCACAGCACCACGACCAGCGCAGTCATCACGCGTCTGCACGATGTCGGCCGGGCCACCGAGAAGTCCGGTGCCGTGGGCGGGCGGGGGTGCGCTCGCGGCACCGGGCGTCATCGCATTCCGTACATGATCGCGATCGACGCGATGACGCAGCGCGACGGGGGAACCGACGGGGGCAACGGTGGTTCCGCCGCGGGGCCGGCGTACAGGGAAGGCACGGGGGAACGGCGCGCCGCGTCGCAGGCGGAGGAGACGGGGGACGCCGCCGCGGCGTTCACCGCCTACGTCCAGGAGCGCCGCGCTTCCCTGTACGCCACCGCCTACCACCTGACCGGTGACCGCTTCGAGGCCGAGGACCTGTTGCAGAGCGCGCTGTTCTCGACCTACCGGGCGTGGGACCGGATCAGTGACAAGGCGGCGCTGGGCGGCTACCTGCGCCGCACGATGACCAACCTGCACATCAGCGCGTGGCGCCGCCGCAAGCTGAACGAGTACCCGACCGAGGAGCTGCCGGAGACGGCCGGGGACACGGACGCGATGCGCGGCACGGAGCTGCGCGCGGTGCTGTGGCAGGCGCTGGCCCGGCTGCCCGAGACGCAGCGCACGATGCTGGTGCTGCGGTACTACGAGGGCCGTACGGACCCGGAGATCGCGGACATCCTCGACATCAGTGTCGGCACGGTGAAGTCCAGCATCTGGCGCTCCCTGCGCCGGCTGCGGGAGGACGAGGTCCTCAGCTTCGGCCGTGACGAGCAGGAGTCCTTCGGCGAGCTGGTGGCCTGAGGGCGGGGAAGACGGGGGGACACGGGGGAGAGAGAAAAGAGGGGGGACGGGGGGAAGATCCCGAGGGGGGATCCACGGGGGATACGGGGGGATGAGGAGCGGGTTCGGCCGGCCGGGGGGTACGGCGCGAATCCGCTCCTTCGCCGTTCGGGCCCGCCGCGCGCGGGCCCGGGCCGTTCAGGCGCAGACTTCCCGGGGCGCGGCCGGTGCGGCTTCCGTGGCCTGCGTATCCGCGTCCCGCGCCGCCGCCATCCGCGCCAGTGCCTCCGGCTTCGCGCACGGGTGGGCGCCCAGCGCGGTGTGCCGGGCGACGATGGCGCGTTCGGCGCGCATCAGGCGCAGCCCGCGGCGCAGCAGGACGAGCACCGGCTTGCGGGCCTCGCGCAGGTCGCGGGCGAGCCGCCGCCGGAAGGTCGTGGTGGGGCGGCCGCGCAGGCACAGCGCGTCGGCGAGCAGGCCCGCCGTACGGCACCGCTCGATGATGTCCGCGGCGAAGATGCCCTCCGCGACGAACAGGCGTGCCGCGCCCCGTTCCAGAACCGTTTCTCCGACCCGTGCGCTGGCGGCGATGTCGTACACCGGTACGGCCGTACGTCCCGTACGGCACAGTTCCTCGATCGCGGCGACGGCGGCACCCGCGTCCCACGACAGCGGCGAGTCCCAGTCGGTGCCGCCGCCGGCCAGCGCCGGCAGCGTCGGATCCGTGCCCTCCTTGTAGAAGTCGTCGAGGTTGAGCACGGGCAGGCCACTGAGGGCGGCGAGGGACGACTTGCCGGAGCCGGAGGGGCCGGTCAGCAGGACGACCCGGGCGGCGGGCGGCCGGGCGGCGATGTGGGAGCTCACGGGGAGCCATTGTCGCGCATTGGGCCGTGCGGGTTACCCGGTGCGCGGTCGCTGGAACGGTCCGGCACCGCTCAACTACGCTTCGCAATCGTTCGATTACTCAATAATTTACTTTTCGACGCACAGGCAGGTGGCAGCACATGGCCTCACACGCACGACCCAGGCACCGGCGCCGCGTACCGCGCGGCCTGACGCGCGCCGGGCTGGCGATCACGGCGGCCGGTGCGGCGCTCGCGGCGGCCGGTGCGGCACCGGCGGGCGCCGCGTCCCGTCACGACAGCGATCTCGACATCAAGGCGGCCGGCACGGCACTGGGGGGCGCGTTGCTGCACTCCGTCGCGGGCGGCGTCGGGCCGGTCAAGAGCCTCAAGCTGGACCCGCTGGCGGGCACCACCGCCGACCCGCTGACCAACAAGATCGGCACCCAGGTCGCCGACTTCAAGCCGCTGACCACCGGCATCGTGACGGATCCGATCGCGCGCGGGGGCGCGCTGGGGGACATGCCGGTGACGGGGAAGGTCATGGGGCTGCTGCCCGGTTGAGGGCGCCGGGGTGCGCGGCGGAACGCGGTCCGCCCGCCCTCGTGGACAGCTGAGGGCGGGCGGAAGCGTGTCCCCGCGGGCACGGACGCTCGCGGGCCGGGGTCAGATCCCCATCGGGTGCCAGACGGTCTTCGTCTCCAGGAAGGCCAGCATCCGTTCTGTACCGGGATCGGCGGTCCAGTCGGTGACGCCGTCCACAGCCTGTGGACGCAGGACGCGCTTGAGGTTGTCGGCCGCGGCCGTCTCCAGCGCCTTGACCAGCTCCGCGTCGGCCGCGGCGCCCGCCAGGTCGATCGCGTTGACGTCCTGGTGCGCGGCCAGCGGCCCGCCCAGCTCGTCGACCCGGCCCGACAGGATGTTGACCACACCGCCCGGCAGGTCGGAGGTGGCCAGCACCTCGCCCAGCGACAGCGCGGGCAGCGGCGACTTCTCGCTGGTGACGACCACGACCGTGTTGCCCGTGACGATCGCCGGGGCGATCACCGACACCAGGCCGAGGAACGACGACTCCTGCGGCGCCAGCACGGCCACCACACCGGTCGGCTCCGGGGACGACAGGTTGAAGTACGGCCCGGCCACCGGGTTCGCGGAGCCCGCGATCTGGGCGACCTTGTCGGACCAGCCCGCGTACCAGACCCAGCGGTCGATGGCCGCGTCCACCTGCGCCGCGGCCTTGGCCTTCGACAGCCCCTCGGCGTCGGCGACCTCGGCGGCGAACTGCTCGCGGCGGCCCTCCAGCATCTCCGCGACGCGGTAGAGGATCTGGCCGCGGTTGTAGGCCGTGGCGCCGGACCAGCCGCCGAACGCCTTGCGGGCCGCGACGACCGCGTCCCGGGCGTCCTTACGGGACGACAGGGGCGCGTTGGCGAGCCACTTGCCCTTGCCCGCCGCGGCAGCGGCTGATGTCGCTGTGGTCACCTCGTACACCCGCCCGCTCTCGGACCGGGGGAACTTGCCCCCGACGTACAGCTTGTAGGTCTTGAGAACGCTCAAGCGATCAGACATCGAGGTACGCCTCCAGACCGTGCCGGCCGCCCTCGCGGCCGAAGCCCGACTCCTTGTAGCCGCCGAACGGCGAGGCCGGGTCGAACTTGTTGAACGTGTTGGACCAGACGATGCCCGCCCGGAGCTTGCTCGCCATCCACAGGATGCGCGAGCCCTTCTCCGTCCAGACGCCCGCCGACAGCCCGTACGGAGTGTTGTTGGCCTTGGCGACCGCCTCTTCCGGCGTACGGAAGGTCAGCACCGACAGCACCGGCCCGAAGATCTCCTCCTGGGCGATGCGGTGGGCCTGGGTGACGCCGGTGAACAGCGTCGGCGCGAACCAGTAGCCCTCGCCGGGAAGTTCGCAGGCCGGGGCCCAGCGCTCGGCGCCCTCGGCCTCGCCCGCGTCGGCCAGCGCCGTGATGCGGGCCAGCTGCTCGGCCGAGTTGATCGCGCCGATGTCGGTGTTCTTGTCCAGCGGGTCGCCGACGCGCAGCGTGCTCATCCGCCGCTTGAGCGCAGCCAGCAGCTCGTCCTGCACGGACTCCTGCACCAGCAGGCGCGAGCCCGCGCAGCAGACGTGGCCCTGGTTGAAGAAGATGCCGTTGACGATGCCCTCGACGGCCTGGTCGATCGGCGCGTCGTCGAAGACGATGTTCGCGGCCTTGCCGCCCAGCTCCAGGGTGAGCTTCTTGTCCGTACCGGCGACGGTACGGGCGATGGCCTTGCCGACCTCCGTGGAGCCGGTGAACGCCACCTTGTCGACGTCGGGGTGCGCGACCAGCTCGGCGCCGGTCGAGCCGTCACCGGTCAGGATGTTGACGACGCCCTTGGGCAGGCCCGCCTGGCGGCAGATGTCCGCGAAGAACAGCGCGGACAGCGGTGTGGTCTCGGCCGGCTTGAGGACGACGGTGTTGCCGCAGGCCAGCGCCGGGGCGATCTTCCACGCCAGCATCAGCAGCGGGAAGTTCCACGGGATGACCTGGCCGGCCACGCCCAGCGGCTTCGGGTCGGTGCCGTAGCCCGCGTGGCCCAGCTTGTCGGCCCAGCCCGCGTAGTAGAAGAAGTGCGCGGCGACCAGCGGCAGGTCGGAGTCGCGGGATTCGCGGATCGGCTTGCCGTTGTCCAGCGACTCCAGGACGGCCAGCTCGCGGGAGCGCTCCTGGATGAGGCGGGCGATGCGGAAGAGGTACTTGGCGCGCTCGGCGCCGGGCAGCGCCGACCACTTCTCGAACGCCTTGCGGGCGGCCTTGACCGCGCGGTCCACGTCCTCCGAGCCGGCCTGCGCGACCTCGGAGAGGACCTCCTCGTTCGCGGGCGAGACGGTCTTGAAGACCTTGCCGTCGGCCGCGTCGGCGAACTCGCCGTCGATGAACAGCCCGTAGGACGGCGCGATGTCGACGACGGCGCGCGACTCCGGCGCCGGTGCGTATGCGAAGGTCATGGTCAGTCCACCGTGACGTAGTCGGGGCCGGAGTAGCGGCCGGTGCTGAGCTTCTGGCGCTGCATCAGCAGGTCGTTGAGCAGGCTGGAGGCGCCGAAGCGGAACCAGTCGGCGGTCAGCCACTGATCGCCCAGCGTCTCGTTGACCATGACCAGGTACTTCATCGCGTCCTTGGTCGTACGGATGCCGCCGGCCGGCTTCACACCGACCTGTACCCCGGTCGCGGCGTGGAAGTCGCGGACGGCCTCCAGCATCAGCAGGGTCACGGGCGGGGTGGCGTTGACGGCCACCTTGCCCGTCGAGGTCTTGATGAAGTCGGCGCCCGCGAGCATCGCGAGCCAGGAGACCCGGCGCACGTTGTCGTACGTCTGGAGCTCGCCGGTCTCGAAGATCACCTTCAGGTGGGCGTACGAACCGTCCTCGCGGCGGCACGCCTCCTTGACCTGCTTGATCTCCTCGAAGACGGACATGTACCGGCCGGACAGGAACGCGCCCCGGTCGATCACCATGTCGATCTCGTCGGCGCCGGCCGCGACCGCGTCACGGGTGTCGGCCAGCTTGACCGGCAGCGCGGCCCGCCCCGCCGGGAAGGCGGTGGCGACGGAGGCGACATGGATGCCGGAGCCGGTCAGGGCCTCCTTGGCGGTCGCCACCATGTCGGGGTAGACGCAGATCGCGGCGACCTTGGGAGTGGTGCGGTCGGTGGGATCGGGGTTGATCCCCTTGGCGCACAGGGCCCGGACCTTGCCCGGGGTGTCCGCTCCTTCGAGCGTCGTCAGGTCGATCATCGAGATGGCGAGATCGATGGCGTACGCCTTCGCCGTGGTCTTGATCGAGCGGGTGCCGAGGGTCGCGGCGCGGGCCTGGAGGCCGACCGCGTCGACGCCCGGGAGGCCGTGCAGGAAGCGGCGCAGCGCACCGTCGGAAGCGGTCACGTCCGCCATCGACGCCAGACGCCCCGCGGCTTCCTTGCCGTATGCGGGAACAGTGGTGGGCATGGTCACGAGGGGAGCATATCTACGCGCGTAGCTGCATGTCACCCCCCTGTCGACGGATACCGGCGCGGCGGCTGTACGGCCGGGCCGGCGGCCGCCGTCCGGCCGGGCTCCCGAAGACGGTTCGTGGCGGATGCGCGGGGGACGTCTGTGACGGGTGCGCGGAGCCGGTTCGTGACGGGTGTACGGAGGCCGTTTCGTAACGGGTTCGCGGGGCACGTGTAACAGCCGTCCGGGGCCCGTGTGACCGCTGTACGCAGGCCTTCTGTAACAGGTGCCCGGGGGAGTGATGGGCTTCTGTGCGGCGACCGTTACACAACAGCGGACGGGCCGTCACGGCCGTCACCTAGCTTTGTTGTTGCCGCACCGCACCGCAGCACTTTCCGGCCCTCCGTACGAAGGGCGGCGGATGTGGTCACGTCGCCGAACGACCGACCATCCCACGGGGGTCCCCCATGACCGCACAGTCCGCCCGCCGCACGCTGCGTGCCGCCGTCGTGTCCGCCGCCCTGGGGGCTGCCGTCCTCGGCTCCGCCTCCGGTGCCCTCGCCGCCGCGCCCGCCACCCCCGTCACGTCCGTCACGGCCGTCTCCGCCCAGCCCGCCTCCGACGGCACCGGCCGCTACGAGGGCAAGCCGGTCGCCATCGGCAACGGCATGGTCGCCGTACTGCGCAACGTGCCCTCCGCGGGCGGCCCGGAGGCGTGGATCCGTTACGTCGGCCCGCAGTGGAAGCCGGGCGACCGGTACCTCGTACGGGTGCTCGGCCTGCTCGACCGCGGCCACCCGAGCGCGCAGATCAAGGGCCTGTCCCTGCGGCTGACCGGCACCTCGGGCACGGCACCGAAACTGCGCGTCAGCGGCGGCACCGGCGGCACGAAGAGCTACGCGCTGCCGAAGGCCGCGGCGCCCGCCACGGGCGGCAGGACGACCGGGGACACGGCGACCGGCAGCAAGGTCGCCGGCGGCAAGGTGACCGGCGAGGGCGGCAGGCACCAGGCGGGCCAGGCCACCGGGCACCGGCCCGGACAGGCCACCGCGCACCAGCTCGCCAAGAACGGCACGGCCTCCGGCAGCCGCAAGAGCTGCACCGTCACCCGCCGCGTGGCCATCGGCGGCGGCACCCTCGCCGTACTGACCCGCGGCCCCCAGGGGCCGGCGGCGACGTTCGAGGACGGTCCGGGCAACGCCGTACCGGGCGCCTTCCTCGACCGTACGCACCCGACCCTCGCCCGCTTCGGCGCGAAGATCGTCGACCCGTACGGCGCCCGGCCCAAGCTCCGCTTCAAGATGCAGGGCGGCAACTACCCGCCCGGCACCGCCAACTACCCCGCCCTGCCCCAGGGCTGCAAGCCGGCCGCACAGCCCGGCAAGGGCGGCACGCCCGGCGCAAAGCCGGCCGGCAGCAAGAGCACGGGCGCGGTCGGAGCCCAGGCCACGCCGGCCGGCAGCCAGACCAAGGCGCTGCCCAAGGGCGCCGTGGCCGCCGGCTACGAGGACCTGGAGCAGCCGGACACCACCCCGCTGTTCGCCGCGGGCGGCCTGTTCGCCGCGACCGGTGCCGCGGGCGTCGTCTTCGCGGTGCGCCGCCGCCGGCAGTCCGAGGGAACGGGGTGCTGAGCCGGCGCCCTGACCGGCGCCGGACGGACCGCCTGCTGACGGCGGCCAGCCTGTTCCTCCTCGTGGCCGGCGGCGTACTGATCGCCCGGGGTGTCCTGGACAGCGGCGCCTCCGGCGTGGCGCCGCCCGTCCACGTCGTGAACGCCGGCGCCCCCGCCGCGGCCCCGCGCGCGCCGGCACCGGCCGCCCTGCCCGCCTCCCGGCCCGTACGCGTCCGCATACCGGCCGCGGGCGTGAACACCGGGCCGGTCCTGGACCTGGGACTCGCCGCCGACGGCGCGGTCCAGGTGCCGTCCGTGGCACAGGCAGGCCGGATCGGCTGGTACGACAAGGGTGTCACCCCCGGCGAGACCGGGCCGGCCGTCCTCATAGGCCACTACGACACCGTCGACGGTCCGGCCGTACTGCGCGACGTCGGCCGCATCGGGCCCGGCGACAAGATCTATGTCGACCGGGCGGACGGGCGGACCGCGGTCTTCGCCGTCCGGGCGCTCCAGCAGGTGGACAAGAAGGCGTTCCCCACCCAGCGGGTCTACGGCGACACCGACCGGCCCGAACTGCGCCTGGTGACCTGCGGCGGCGGCCTGGTGGACGGCCACCGGCCGGACAACATCGTGGTCTACGCCGATCTGGTGGCGGCCTGAGGAAGCGCCGTCGTGCGCGGGCACCCCGGCGTGCGCGCCGTGGGTACGGGCGCTCCGGTGTACGAAGAGCGTGCGGGCGCCCGGCGTACGGACCGAGCCCGCGGGCGCCCGGCGCGCGGATGGCAGGTGCGCACGCCCGTGTACGAATGATGCCGTAACGCAATGTCCGCGTTCCGGACGCTCAGGCAGAATCGGCACCATGACGAGCCCGGAACAGTCCTCCACGCCGCAGGAGCAGTACGCGGACCGCAGCTACCGTTCGCCCGCGGCCCTCGTCGCCGGGGTGCTGCTCCTCGCGCTGGCCGCCTGGCTGGGCGGCGACGCGCTGGTGCGCGGCGCGGCGCACACCAAGCTGACGGCGGCGGCCGGGCTGCTGTTCGTGGTGCCGCTGGTGGCCGCCTTCACGCTGCGCCCGCTGGTGCGGGCCGGCGCAGACCGGCTGGTGGTGCGCAACCCGTTCCGTACGATCACGCTGCCCTGGGCGGCGGTCGCGGACCTGAAGGCGTCGTTCTCCAGCGAGGTCTTCACCGCCGACGGTACGAAGTACCAGCTCTGGTCGGTCCCCGTGTCGCTGCGGCAGCGCAAGAAGGCGAACCGGCAGGCGCAGCGCGCCGCGGGGCGCCCGGCGCGCGGCCGCCACGAAGCGCCTCTGGGATCCGGCCCGGAGACCGGCGTGCCGCGCGCCACCGCCGACCGGACGCTCGACGAACTGCGGGAGCTCCAGGAGCGGAACGCCAGGCGGGAAGGCGCGCAGGGCGCCCCGGTGGTCAGGTGGGCGTACGAGGTGCTGGCGCCGTGCGTGGTGGGCGCGGTGGCGCTGGTGGTGCTCATAGCGGTGTAGGGGCGATGCCGCGTACGGCAAGGCCCTGAGCGGGACCCGGTGCACGGCTTCGTCAACGAGCTGGCGCGCGTGCGGCACGTACCTCTTCGGCCGCCGGATGTACCGGACCATGGCCGGCCGGGCGGCCCCGGACCGGCCGCCCACGCGATCCGGGCGGGCCTGGTCGACGAGTACCGCCTCTTCCCCACCCCGGTCCTGGTGGGCGGCGGCACCCGCACTTCCCGGACGGCGTCCGGCTGGACCTCGAACTGCTCGAAGAACACCGCTTCGGCAACGGCACGGTCCACCTCCGCTACCGCACCGCGGCCTGAGCGGGCCGGGTACGCGGACGGGTCACGGCGGACCGCCGTACACCAGCGTCATGTACGCGCCGAAGTACGCCGAGCCCAGCGCGGCCGCCGACAGGGCCAGCACGGCGACCCGGCGGTGCGCGTGGGCGATCGCCAGCGCCAGCGGGAGCAGCAGCGGGAAACCGGGCAGCAGGAAGCGGGCCCGGGGGAAGAAGACGCCGCCGCTGCCCAGCACGATCAGCAGCAGGACCCCGCTGAAGACCAGCAGCGGCAGGGGCTGCCGGTCGCACACGCACAGCAGGAACAGCGCCACCGACACGATCAGCACCAGCGCCACCACGACCAGGAAGAACTGCGGGTGCGACGGGTAGATCAACAGGTTGCGCAGCGTACGCAGCGTCTCCTCGCCGCCGTCCCACTGGTTCTCCCACTGCCGCTGGACCGCGAAATACCCGTCGGCGCGCCCCAGCCGCAGGCCCACCCACCCGACGTACGCGAGCCAGCCGAGTGGCGCCAGCAGCGCGCCGAGGACGATCCGGCGTACCCGGGCGGGGTCCGAGGCCGGGGGCGCGGGCCTGCGAGCGGGAGCGGTCGGGGGAGCGGGCGCCGGAACGCACGCCGGAGCAGGCGGGGCCGTGGGCTCAGGCGCGGGCGGCGCAGCGGATTCGGGCTCCGGAACGGCGGCGGCTCGGCGCACACGCCACAGCGCGGCCACCGCACTGACACAGACCGCCGCGACGAGCGCGAGACCGGTGGGGCGGGTGAGACCGGCGAGCAGGCAGAGCACACCGGCCGCGACCCAGCGGTCGGTCAGCACGGCGTACAGGGACCAGGCCACCAGCGCGGTGAACAGCGACTCCGTGTAACCCATCCACTGGACGGCGGCCACCGGCGTGGCACCCCACAGCACGGCCAGCACGGTGCCGGCCCGGGCCCCGTACAGCCGGTCGCCCACCGCGAAGATCCCCCAGGCGGCCAGCAGCGCGCAGCCGGCCGCGACGACCAGCCCGACGGACGCGCGGGAACCGGGCGTCACACCCGCGACGGCCTTCACGAGCACCGGATACAGCGGGAAGAAGGCGAGGTTGCTCTCGCCGGCACCGTTCTCGTCGAACGCGTACGAGTAGCCGTGATCGGCGATCCCCAAGTACCAGCGGGAATCCCACCGGTTGGCCAGCAGCGGCCACAGTCCCCGGTGCTGGAGGTGCGCCCACTTCATCAGCACCAGGGTGCCCAGCAGCCGTACGGCGGTGTACCCGAGGAGCGCGGGCCCGGCGCGGCGCAGCAGGTTCCCGGCCGCCCGCGTGGCAGGGCCGCGGGAAGCGGGGGCCGCCGTCGGCGCGGGGGCGGCGGCCGGGCTGGACGCGGTCGGGAACACTGCGGCAACTCCTGGGAGGGCTGGGCAGGTTGTCGGACCAGACCAGGGTGGCCCGGAGCACGCGGGGCCGTGGGGGCGCGCTGCGGCAGGTGCAGTACGGCTATCACTCGTACGGGGGAAATGGAGCGGGCCCCGGAACGCTGTGGTCCCGGGGCCCGTCGTACGTGACAGCCGTGTGCGCGGCCGGATGCGCGACAGCCGTGCGCGCGGCCGGGCGTGGCGACCGTGCGCGCGGTCAGGTCAGATGCCGGCCGCCGCCGACAGGTCCGCCTTGATCGCGCCCAGCACCTCGTCGGCCTTGGCGCGCGCCGCACCCAGCCCCTGCGCGTCCGCGACCGGCACCACGACCTCCAGGTAGCACTTCAGCTTCGGCTCGGTACCGCTGGGCCGGACCACCACCCGGCCGGCCTCGACACCGTCCTGCTCCGACCCCGCCAGGTAGTAGCGCAGACCGTCGGTGGGAGGCAGCGTGTCCGTCCCCCGGGAGAGGTCGTCGGAGGACGACACGGCCAGGCCCGCCAGCGCGGCCGGCGGCTGCTCGCGGAGCCGCCGCATGGCCGCGGCGATCAGCGACAGGTCCTCGACGCGCACCGACAGCTGGTCGGTGGCGTGCAGGCCGAACTCCAGGGCAAGGTCGTCCAGCAGGTCCGTCAGCGTGCGGCCGGACTGCTTCAGCTCGGCCGCCAGCTCGGTGATCAGCAGCGCCGCGGTGATGCCGTCCTTGTCCCGTACGCCCTCGGGGTCGACGCAGTAGCCCAGCGCCTCCTCGTACGCGTACCGCAGGCCGTCCACCCGGGCCAGCCACTTGAAGCCGGTCAGCGTCTCCTCGTACGGCAGCGAGGCCGCGGCGGCGATCCGCGACATCAGCGAGGACGACACGATCGTGGTCGCGAAGGTGCCCGACGCCCGCTTGCTGACCAGGTGCGCGGCCAACAGCGCGCCGACCTCGTCACCACGCAGCATGCGCCAGCCTGCCTCGGTACCGGGGGCCGGGACGGCGACGGCGCAGCGGTCCGCGTCCGGGTCGTTGGCGATGACGATGTCCGGGCCGACAGAGCGCGCGGTCGCGAAGGACAGGTCCATCGCGCCCGGCTCCTCCGGGTTGGGGAAGGCCACGGTCGGGAAGTCCGGGTCCGGCTCGGCCTGCTCGGCGACCACGGTCGGCGCCGGGAAACCGGCCCGGGCGAAGGCGGCCACCAGCACGTCGCGGCCGACGCCGTGCATCGGCGTGTAGACCACCTGCGTGTCGCGCGGCGAGCCCGGCGTGAGCACCGCGTCCGTACGCTCCAGGTACGCCTGGAGCACGTCCTCGCCCAGTACCTCCCAGCCCTCCTCGGGCCGCGGCACGTCGTTCAGCGACTGCACCGCCGCGATCCGCTCCGCGATCAGCCCGTCGGCAGGCGGCACGATCTGTGAGCCGTCACCGAGGTAGACCTTGTAGCCGTTGTCGCGCGGCGGGTTGTGGCTCGCGGTGACCTCGACGCCAGCGACGGCGCCCAGGTGCCGTATGGCGAAGGCCAGCACGGGAGTGGGCAGCGGGCGCGGCAGCACCGCCGCGCGCAGCCCCGCGCCCACCATCACGGCCGCGGTGTCCCGCGCGAAGTCCGCGCTCTTGTAGCGGGCGTCGTACCCGACGACGACCAGGCCGCCCTCCTGGCCCTGGTCCTTCAGATACGCGGCCAGCCCGGCCGCCGCACGGATGACCACGGCGCGGTTCATCCGCATCGGGCCCGCGCCCAGCTCACCGCGCAGCCCGGCGGTACCGAACTGCAGCGTGCCCGCGAACCGGGCCGACAGCTCGTCCAGGTCCTCGGCGTCGATCAGCTTGCCCAGCTCTTCGCGGGTTTCGAGGTCGGGGTCCTCGGCCAGCCATGCCTTCGCCCGGCTGATCAGCTCCGCGGGATCGGTTGCCACGTGATGCTCCTGCCTCTGGTTGCGGTGGTGGGGGAAGCGCTCGGCGCGTTAACGCTTACCCACTCCGCGGGATTGTCCGACCGGCGCCCCGGCCCGTTACCTACGGAGCGCCGCACCTGCGGTGCGCCCCGAACGACGTGCGGGGCGCCCGAGAACGCCCCGCACAACTGCTCTCCTGGCCGCTGCTCAGAGCTTGCCGAGCACCTGGGCGAGCAGGCTGCCCATACGGGTCGCGGAGTCGCGGCCGGCCTGGAGCACCTCTTCGTGGTTGAGCGGCTCGCCGGTCATACCCGCGGCGAGGTTCGTCACCAGCGACAGCCCGAGCACCTCGGCACCGGCCTCACGGGCGGCGATGGCCTCCAGGACGGTCGACATGCCGACCAGGTCCGCACCCATGGTGCGGAGCATCTTGATCTCGGCCGGGGTCTCGTAGTGCGGGCCGGGGAGCTGGGCGTACACGCCCTCCTCCAGCGTCGCGTCGACCTCCTTGCACAGCGCGCGCAGCCGCGGCGAGTACAGGTCGGTCAGGTCGACGAAGCGGGCGCCGACGATCGGGGAGGTGGCGGTCAGGTTCAGGTGGTCGCTGATGAGGACCGGCTGGCCGGGGCGCATGCCGTCGCGCAGACCGCCGCACCCGTTGGTGAGCACCACGGTCTTGCAGCCCGCGGCGGCGGCGGTCCGCACGCCGTGCGCCACCGGGGCGACACCGCGGCCCTCGTAGTAGTGCGTACGGCCCAGGAAGACCAGGGCCCGCTTCTCACCGATCTTGTACGAGCGGATCTTGCCGCCGTGGCCCTCGACGGCCGGCGCCGGGAAGCCGGGCAGCTCGGTGACCGGGAATTCGTGCTCGGGCGCGCCCAGCGCCTCGGCGGCCGGAGCCCACCCGGAGCCCATCACCAGGGCGACGTCGTGGGTCTCGGCGCCGGTCAGCTCGCGCAGGCGGGCAGCAGCGTCAGCAGCGGCGCCCTGCGGGTCGCGCGCGATGTCCGGGGTAACAGATGCGTTCACGCGGACGAGGGTAGCCGGTAAATGCCTACGCGCGTAGATGTCCTCGCCGACGGCATCCAGCGGATCTGTTCGTAGCTCCCTACGAAGGGCCGTGGACGGTCACGGGGCGGGCTCGGGAGGAGCCCGATTCCGCCGGGCCTCGCGGTGGGGGCGTATCGCCGTACCGGCGAGTCCACCGCCGCGGCGCCGCGCGACCACGACGCCGAGGTCCGCCGACCTCCGCGCCCCGCCCCGCTCGCCCCGGCCCGCAGGGCCGAAATCCCGCCGCCACGCCGCGCACCCGACAACGCCGAGAGCCCGGCGGCCCCGCGACAACCGCCCCCGCCTCCTCAGCAGGGACGCTTCCGCAGTTCCATCACATAGTCGTGCGGCGCGCCCGCCGACTCCGCCGCGTCGGCGATCTCGCCGAGGTAGCGGGCCGCGGGGAGGCCGCCTTCGTAGCCGTTGAGGACGTAGAGCCAGGCGGCTTCGTCGCCGTCGAGGGTGTGGACGCGTACGCGCATGCGGCGGTAGATGTCCATGCCGACGCCCTCCCAGCGGTCCATGGACTCCTCGTCCATGGGGGCGATGTCGTACAGGGCGACGAAGACCTGCGAGCGGGGGGCCTCGACGATGGTCGGGAGCGCTCCTTCCCAGCCCATCTGCTCGCCGCCGAACGTGAGCCGCCAGCCGTTGAGCCAGCCGGTGCCGCGCAGCGGCGAGTGCGGAGCGCGGCGGGTCATCAGCCGCGCGTCGAGGTTGCCGGCGTACGCGGCGTAGAGCGACATGGTTCCGAGGGTACGGGAGGTCAGGGGGTGCGCTCGTGGTACGTGAGGTTCGAACGGCGGCCCCCGGGGGGTAACCCGGCGCGGGCGTACGGGACAATGGAGGACGTGACTCGGATCGTGATCATCGGTGGCGGACCCGGCGGATACGAGGCGGCCCTGGTGGGCGCCTCTCTCGGCGCGGAGGTGACCGTCGTCGACTGCGACGGACTGGGCGGGGCGTCGGTGCTGACCGACTGCGTCCCGTCCAAGACCCTCATCGCGACGGCCGAGGTGATGACCACCTTCGACTCGTCGTACGACGAACTGGGCATCATCGTCGAGGACGACACCCCGCCGATGGACCGTCCCGCGCGCGTCGTCGGGGTGGACCTGGGCAAGGTCAACCGCCGGGTGAAGCGCCTGGCGCTCGCCCAGTCGCATGACATCACCGCGTCCGTCACCCGTGCGGGTGGCCGGGTGATGCGCGGCCGCGGCCGCCTGGAGCCGGGGCAGTCGCCGGACGGTTCGCGTACGGTCACGGTCACCGCGGCGGACGGTACGGAGGAGACGCTGACCGCGGACGCCGTACTGATCGCGACCGGCGCGCACCCGCGCGAGATCCCGGACGCGCAGCCGGACGGCGAGCGGATCCTGAACTGGACGCAGGTCTACGACCTCGATGAACTGCCGGAAGAGCTGATCGTGGTCGGCTCGGGTGTCACCGGCGCCGAGTTCGCGGGCGCCTACCAGGCGCTCGGTTCCCGCGTCACCCTCGTCTCCTCCCGCGACCGCGTGCTCCCGGGTGAGGACCCGGACGCCGCCGCCGTCCTGGAGGACGTCTTCCGCCGCCGCGGCATGAACGTGATGGCGCGTTCGCGGGCACAGTCCGTGAAGCGAGTCCCCGGGCCTGCATCGGAACAGGGAGCCTCCGCGCCGGAGGCGGGCGAGGAGGGACGGGTGGGCGACCGTGTCGAGGTCACGCTGTCGGACGGTCGTACGATCACCGGTTCGCACTGTCTGATGGCGGTGGGCTCCATCCCGAACACCGCGGGCATAGGGCTGGAGGAGGCCGGCGTACGGCTGAAGGAGTCCGGCCACATCTGGACGGACAAGGTCTCGCGCACCTCGGCCCCCGGCGTCTACGCGGCGGGTGACTGCACCGGCGTGTTCGCGCTGGCCTCGGTCGCCGCGATGCAGGGCCGGATCGCGATGTACCACTTCCTCGGTGACGCGGTCACCCCGCTGAACCTCAAGACGGTCTCCGCGAACGTCTTCACCGACCCGGAGATCGCCACCGTCGGTTACAGCCAGGCGGACGTGGACGCGGGCCGTATAGACGCCCGGGTCGTCAAGCTGCCGCTGCTGCGTAATCCGCGCGCGAAGATGCAGGGCATCCGCGACGGTTTCGTGAAGCTGTTCTGCCGTCCCGGTACGGGCATCGTGGTGGGCGGTGTGGTCGTCTCGCCGCGTGCCAGTGAGCTGATCCACCCGATCTCGATCGCGGTCGACAACAACCTGACGGTGGAGCAGATCGCCAGCGCGTTCACGGTCTATCCGTCGCTGTCCGGCTCGATCGCCGAGGTGGCGCGGCAACTGCACACGCGCAAGATGTCCAGCGAATAGACCGCGGCCAGCCGGATGAATGGACTGCGCGTGCCGCGCCGGCGGGCCCCGCGGAACGGGGCCCGCCGGCGCGGCAGGCGGGCCGTTCCCGGTGCTGCTTTCTGTGCCGTCCTGCCGCGGAAGGCACGTGGCGGGGGCCGGTTCGTGGCAGTCTTGTGCCACTGAGTGACCGGCCAGCGGCATATACCACGTGCGAGGGTCGGGAACGAACAACTTCCGTTAATTGGTGCAACCTGCTGAAAGCAGACGGTCGTTGGCGTTACTGTCAGTTTCGTGTTCGCTGCAGAACGTCGCCAACTGATCCTCGAAATGGTGCGTGCGAACGGAGCGGTGTCGCTCCGTGAGCTCGCCCGCGTCGTCCAGACCTCCGAAGTAACCGTACGGCGGGACGTGCGGGCGCTGGAGGCAGAAGGACTGCTCGACCGCCGGCACGGCGGTGCGGTCTTGCCGGGCGGATTCGCCCGGGAGTCCGGCTTCCCACAGAAATCCCATCTAGCGACCGCGGAGAAGACGGCCATCGCCGATCTCGCCGCCGGTTTCGTCGAAGAAGGCGAAGCCATCGTGGTCGGCGCCGGAACCACCACGCAGGAGCTGGCCCGCCGGCTCGCGCGGGTGCCCGGTCTGACCGTGGTCACCAACTCCCTGCTGGTCGCCCAGGCGTTGGCCCACGCCAACCGTGTCGAGGTCGTGATGACCGGCGGCACCCTGCGCGGGTCGAACTACGCGCTGGTCGGCAGCGGGGCCGAGCAGTCGCTCCAGGGGCTGCGGGTCTCCCGCGCCTTCCTCTCCGGCAGCGGCCTGACCGCCGAGCGCGGCCTGTCCACGTCCAACATGCTCTCCGCGAGCGTGGACCGGGCGCTGGTGCAGGCGGCGGCGGAGGTCGTGGTCCTCGCCGATCACACCAAGCTCGGTACGGACACCATGTTCCAGACGGTGCCCACCGACGTGATCACCCGGCTGGTGACCGACGAGCCGCCGGGCCACGACGACCGGGCCGCGACCGAGCTGCAGGCCCTGGCCGACCAGGGCGTGCAGATCGCGGTGGCCGGCGGCTCCGGAGCGGGTACGGGCGTGGCCCAGCAGGCACCGGAGGTGGTGGCGGCCGACCGCCGGGGTCCACGCAGAGACGTGCCGCTGCCGGGCCAGCGGCGCAACCTGGCGCCGGGCGGTGGCGGTTCCGGCCCCCAGCTGCGTACGGCCGCGTCCATGGCGGAACCACCGGGAGGCCGGGTCGCCGACCTGGCACCGCGCCGCCGCTGAGCGGATGCCGGCGCGCGCACGGCCGCGCCGGCATCGCACGGTGAACGGCCGACCGGGACGGCCGGGGACCACTGGCCGGGACGGCTGGACAGGCGGCACGCCCGGCCCCGCTCACCCCTGATCGGCGCGCAGCCCCGTCAGCGTCAGCGTGAGCAGCCGGTCGGCCAGGTGGGGGTCGTCCGGTGACTCCTCCACGGCCAGGGCGATGCCGTTGGTGAGCTGCATCAGATCGCCGATGCTCACATCGGACCGTACGGCACCGGCTTCCTGTGCGCGGCTGAGCAGTTCGCCGCCCGCCTCGCGCATCGGCACGCTGCACCGGGAAAGCCCCGAACTGGCGTCGCCGGGCGCGGCCATCAGCGCCCGCGACAGCCCGCGGTAGGTGCTGGCGTGGGTGATGATCGCCCGCAGCCACTCCACGAGCGCCGCGCACGGCTGCGGCGCGTCGCTCAGTTCCCGCGCGTGCGCCAGCAGCGCGTCCACCTCGCCCTGGAACACGGCGCCCATCAGGGCCGTCCGGTTGGGGAAGTGCCGGTAGAGCGTGCCGATCCCCACGCCGGCGCGCCGTGCGATGTCCTCCAGCGAGGTGTCGGTCCCGTGGTCCGTGAAGGCCGTACGGGCCACCGCCAGCAGCCGCTCGTAGTTGCGGCGCGCGTCGGCACGCATGGGTCGTACGGATTCCTGCCCTGCCGTCTCGGTCACCATCGCCGTCCTCGCCGTCCTCCCTGAGCGCGGCCCTCCAGCGGACCGGTGCCCCCAGGATGCCACTGCCCCTGGCGCACCAGCCTTCGGAAGGGGGCGGCGCCCCGCTGTCCGGGAGCCGCCCGGCGCCCGGGGTGGACGGCAGGCGGCCCGCGGGTGACGGGCAGGAAAGGCGGCGCGGGCGCCTCGGCGAACAAGTGGGCAAGGTGGCAACGCGGCGCTTCCCAGGGGCATCAAACCTGGCGCAATGGGGTCTTCAGAGGCCGTCCGAACGCGCGCGGGAACACCTGGGGAAGCAATGGAACTGACCAGCCGATCGCTGCTGTACACCATGATCGCGGTTGCCGTGGTGTGCGTGGGACTCACGCTCTGGCAGTGGCCGCGCTTCGCCGGGCGCGGTCCGACGGCCTGGCTGGGCCGGATCGGGTCCATCCTGGCCACACAGCTGTCCATCGTCGTCGCGCTCGGCCTCGTCGTGAACGCCAACTTCCAGTTCTACGGTTCCTGGCACGAACTGCTCGGCCTGTACGACGACGCCCCGGGCGCGGTCGCCAAGTGGGGCGACGGGGGAGCGGGCCCTGCCGGCGACCCGTCGAAGGGGCTGGTGCAGCCTGCCGGCGCCGAGGGCCTGGACAAGGTGCACGGCCTGCCGAAGGGGCCGCCCGAGAAGGCGGGCCGGGTGGAGTCCGTACGGATCGTCGGCAAGCGCACCAAGGCCGTCGATCCCGCGTACGTCTACCTGCCGCCGCAGTACTTCCAGAAGCAGTACGCGCGCCAGCGCTTCCCCGTCATCGTCGCCATCAGCGGCTACCCCGGCGGCCACTTCCTGCTGGGGCAGCACCTGCGGGTGCCGCAGACCGCCGGCGGCCTGATCGGCAAGGGGAAGATGCAGCCCACCGTCATCGTCATGCTGCGGCCGACCATCGCGCCGCCGCGCGACACCCAGTGCGTGGACGTGCCGGACGGCCCGCAGGCGGAGACGTTCTTCGCGAGCGACCTGCCCACCGCCCTGAAGGAGCACTACCGGGTCGGGCACGACCCCAGCGGCTGGGGCCTGCTCGGCTACTCGTCCGGCGGCAGCTGCGCCCTCCAGCTCACGATGCGGCACCCCCGTACGTACACCTCGGCGGCGGCCCTCTCGCCCGATTACAAGGTCAGCAGCGACCCCACCACCGGTGACCTCTTCGGGGCCGGCAAGGAGCGGGCCCGGCGCAAGCAGGAGCACGACCTGATGTGGCGGCTGGAACACCTGCCGGCGCCACAGGTGTCGGTGCTGATCGGCACCAGCCGGGAGGGCGAGAAGAACTACCCGGCGGCGAAGGAGTTCCTGAACGCGGTCAAGCCGCCGATGAAAGCCGAATCGATCATCCTCGACCAGGGCAGTCACAACTTCGCCACCTGGCGGCGCGAACTGCCCGCCGCGCTCCAGTGGATGAGCAGGCAGCTGACGTTCCCGGAGGACGTGGTCGACAGCTCCTGACGACAGGACCTAGGGGGTGCTGTCCGCCGCGCTCCAGCGGTCCAGAAGGTCCCGCAGCGGCTTCGCCAGGGCGGGGGACGCGCGCAGCAGGCGGCGCAGGCGTGCCCGCCAGCCGGCCTCCACGTCGGCCGCCGCCGCGATGTCGCCCTCCAGCCGGGCGGTCAGGAACTCCTCGCGGGAGTCCTCCAGCTCGTCGGTGAGCGCCTCGCGGTCGATGCCGCCGGGGCTGAACCGGGCGAGCAGTCCGGTCAGTTCGTCCCGCGAGCGGTGCCACCGGTCCGTACGCGACCGGGCGAACAGCTGCTGGGCGGCGGTCGCCGCGAGGGCCGCGAGGTGGGCATCCATGCGTCCCATGAAAAGCGCGGGGGCCCGCGGCGCTCAAGTGCCGCGGGCCCCCGCGCGGGCGGCCGGGAGGGTCGGTACGGACGTACCGCGCGTCCCGTACCGGCCGTCAGTCCTTGATCTCGCAGATCACCGCGCCGGACGAGAGCGAGGCACCGACCTCGGCGGTCAGGTCCTTGATAGTGCCGGAGCGGTGCGCGTTCAGCGGCTGTTCCATCTTCATCGCCTCCAGGACGACGACCAGGTCACCCTCGGCGACCTGCTGGCCCTCCTCGACGGCGACCTTGACGATGGTGCCCTGCATCGGCGAGGCGAGGGTGTCGCCGGAGGCCGCGGAGCCGGACTTCTTGGCCGCCTTGCGCTTGGGCTTGGCGCCCCCGGCGACTGCGGCGCGGGCCAGCGGCATGCCCAGCGAGGACGGCAGCGAGACCTCCAGGCGCTTGCCGCCGACCTCGACGACGACCGTCTCGCGGGTGTCCGCCTCGGCCTCGTCGGTGCCGGGCGCGGCGAACGGCTTGATGTCGTTGACGAACTCGGTCTCGATCCAGCGGGTGTGGACCTGGAAGGGTTCGGTGGAGCCGGTCAGTTCGGGGGCGAAGGCCGGGTCCTTGACGACGGTGCGGTGGAAGGGGATGGCGGTGGCCATGCCTTCGACGGTGAACTCGCCGAGCGCGCGGGCGGCGCGCTGCAGGGCCTGCTCGCGGGTGGCGCCGGTGACGATGAGCTTGGCGAGCAGGGAGTCCCAGGCCGGGCCGATGACCGAGCCGGACTCCACGCCGGCGTCCAGGCGTACGCCGGGACCGGCCGGGGCCTCGAAGGTGGTGACGGTGCCGGGGGCGGGCAGGAAGTTGCGGCCGGGGTCCTCGCCGTTGATGCGGAACTCGAAGGAGTGGCCGCGGACCGCGGGGTCGTCGTAGCCCAGTTCCTCGCCGTCGGCGATGCGGAACATCTCGCGCACCAGGTCCAGGCCGGTGACCTCTTCGGTGACCGGGTGTTCGACCTGGAGGCGGGTGTTGACCTCGAGGAAGGAGATGGTGCCGTCCTGGCCGACCAGGAACTCGCAGGTGCCCGCGCCTTCGTAACCGGCCTCCTTGAGGATGGCCTTGGAGGCGCGGTACAGCTCGGCGTTCTGCTCCTCGCTCAGGAACGGCGCCGGGGCCTCCTCGACGAGCTTCTGGTGGCGGCGCTGGAGGGAGCAGTCACGGGTGGAGACGACGACCACGTTGCCGTGCTTGTCGGCCAGGCACTGGGTCTCCACGTGCCGGGGGCGGTCCAGGTAGCGCTCCACGAAGCACTCTCCGCGCCCGAAGGCGGCGACGGCCTCGCGGACGGCGGAGTCGTACAGCTCGGGGACTTCTTCGAGGGTGCGGGCGACCTTCAGGCCGCGTCCGCCGCCGCCGAAGGCCGCCTTGATGGCGATCGGCAGGCCGTGCTCCTCGGCGAAGGCGACGACCTCGTCGGCGCCGGAGACCGGGTCGGGGGTGCCGGCGACCAGCGGGGCGCCGGCGCGCTGGGCGATGTGCCGGGCGGCGACCTTGTCGCCGAGGTCGCGGATGGCCTGCGGGGGCGGGCCGATCCAGGTCAGTCCGGCGTCCAGGACGGCCTGGGCGAATTCGGCGTTCTCGGAGAGGAAGCCGTAGCCGGGGTGGATGGCGTCGGCACCCGAATCGGCGGCGGCGCCCAGGACCTTGGCGATGTCGAGGTAGCTGGTGGCCGGGGTGTCACCGCCCAGTGCGTAGGCCTCGTCCGCCGCGCGCACGTGCAGGGCGTCCCGGTCGGGGTCGGCGTAGACGGCCACGCTCCCGATTCCGGCATCCCGGCACGCCCGGGCCACGCGGACAGCGATTTCGCCTCGGTTGGCGATGAGCACCTTGCGCACGATCGGTTCCTCCTTGGCGCTTCGCCGCAACAAATTAGGACGTCGCGAGTTTAGGGACTGGCGACACCGCGTGCCGACCCGTTCCCGGTAGTGAGCTTGCCCACACGGAGCGTGTGCCCGGTGCGGTGACGGGGCCGAAGTTCCCCGGTATCCCAGGGTAGGCCCGTATTCCGGGGGCGGTGGGGTGATCAAGATGTGGGCAAGGTCTCGCTTCCCGTGCGTTCACCGGAACCCCGTTTCTTTGTGGAGTCCCTACGAATGGGCGAAGGAAACTTTGCCCGCGGCTGCGTCCGGGCCCCGCCCGCGTCCCACGCGCGTCCCGCCCTGGTCCTCCCGGGACCGGCCGGCCGCGCTCCGCTTCCGGGCTCATACCCGGCTCCGGGCTCTTGTAGAGCGGGGGGTACTCAGGAGTAGCGTGCCCGTTGTTCTTTCGTACTCGCGGTAACAGGCGATGGGGAAGTGGGTGGACGGGGTGGCGGCGCGCAGACCGGTGGCGTGGGTGGCGGCGGTGGTGCTGGTGCTGGAGGCGCTCGGCATCCTCTTCCTCAACTGGGTGCTGAGCATCGTCGTGGACAAGCAGCGGATGTCCATGGCGGGTGTCGACCCCGGCGCGATGTCCACCGGCGCCTGGGTGCTCGGCGCCGTCTTCGCGCTCTGCCTGGTGTGCTGCGCCGCCCTCCTGGCCCGCATCGGCCTGCGCGACCGCCCGCCGGGCACGTTCGGGCGGATCGCCCTCGTCAGCTGCGCCGTGGCGCACGCCGTCCTGGGCGCCTTCGCGGTCGGGCTGGTCGGCTGGGCGGCGTTCGCGGTGTTGATGGCCGTCCTCGCCCTGCTGGTGCTGACGCTGACCGCGTACGGCGCGTCGTACGGCGAGGACGCCGGGCGCGCCGGATCCGGCACCCCGGCTACCGCTCCGGCTCGCCCCACGAGCTGACGGCCACCTCGTCGCCCACCGACAGCTTGCCCGGCCGCAGTACGGCGAACTTCGCGCCGAACACCACGCCACCGGAGGCCGCGCGCCGGTACCCGGCCAGCGTCCGCAGCGGCTCCGGCCCGGTCCGCGCCCCGGAGCTCTGCCCGACGGTGGTGACGGCGCACCGTACGGCGAGCTTGGCGTACCCCAACTCCGTGTCACCGACGGCGATCCGGCGCGCCCGGTCCTCGGTGTGCGGCGCGTCCCAGCCGTCGACCACGATGTTGGGCCGGAACCGGTCCATCGGCAGCGGCGCCGCGCCCTGCTCCGCCAGCCGCCGGTGCAGCAGCTCCAGCGTGGACCGGGACAGGACGTGCAGCGCGCAGCTGTCGGCGTACCCGGAGGTGCCCGGGGTCAGACCGTCCGTCACCCGGTCGTGCTCCGGCGGCACCCGGACGAGCCGGCTCGGTACGCCGAGCACCTCCGTCAGCCACCCGGCGGCGGTGTCGCCCTGGTCGATGCCCCGGTAGGCGGTCTTGAACAGCAGCACCTCCCGGCGGGCGGCGCAGGTGTCCACGTCCAGGCCCAGTGCCTCGATGCCCGGCGCACGCAGCGTCAGACGGCCGCCGTCGGCGCTGATCTCCGGCCGGATCAGCGCCAGCCGGGGGTCGCGCCGCTGGCTGCGGAAGACGCCGTCCGCGCCGGTGACCATGAAGGTGCGGTCGTGCGCGATGCCGGCGGGTGTCACCTCCGCCGCGCGGGCCGGCACCCCGGCGCATCCCTTGAGCGGGTAGTACGTCAACTCGGCCACCCTGGCCACACCGGTCATGGTTTCCCCCTGCTCCGCGTGGGTCACTGAGACCGCTTGCGGCCTGTGAACCTCACGACTCCCGTACGCACCGTGCTCCCCGCACGGCGACGGCACCAACGTAGCGCCGTGCCGCCGCCGGCACCTCGTACCGGCAGCCCGCCGCGACAGACCCTCAGGCCAGCGCCGCCGCCTCGCGCCGCAGCGCCTCGGTCAGCGGGGCGCGCAGCCGCGCGAAGTCCGCCACGGGCAGGGCGGCCGACACGGCGGTCAGCCCGGTGGCCGGGGTGCCGGGCCCGCCGGGGCGTACCGGCACCGGTACGGCGATGCACGCCATCCCGGACACCGACTCCTCCCGCTCCACGGCGATCCCGTCCCGGCGGACCCGGCGCAGCTCGCGTTCCAGCCGCTCCGGCGCGGTGATGGTGCGCGCGGTCCGGGCCCGCATCCCGCTGGCGGCCAGGTACTGGCGCCGGGTGGCGGCCGGGAGGGCGGCCAGCAGGGCGCGGCCGTGCGCGGTGGCGTGGGCGGCGGTGTCCTGGCCGACGGAGAAGGCGGATCCCTGCCCGGCGGCGCCGTCCAGCACGGCGATCTCGCCGTCCCGGTACGTGCTGAAGAAGACGTCGGCCCCGGAGGAGCGGCGCAGCCGCAGCAGCACCTCGTGCACCCGCTCGTCGACCCGCAACTGCCGCTGGAAGGCCTGGTGCAGGGCCGGTACGCGGTAGCCGAGGGTGTAACCGGCGGCCGTACGGGCCAGGTGGCCGCGTTCGGTCAGTGAGCCGAGCAGGTCGTAGACCGTGGACAGTCCGCAGTCCAGCTGCCGGGCCAGGGCCTTGGCCGTCACCGGCTCCGCCGCCCCGGCGACCGCGTCGAGCAGGTCCAGGGCACGGTCGACGGACTGCGGCATGACGGTCTTCCTCCGGGGCGGGGCGCGGTACGGGTGCCGGGCACGGCGTGGGGGCGGGGCGGTACGCGGGCGGGCGGCACGCGCGTACGGCCTCCCAGCCTCGCACAGCCGTGCGGGGCCGGGCCGGACGCGGTGACGGCCGTCACGGACCGGACATTCTTCGGCATTCCGGGAATGTGCGGCGGCCGGTCACCGTTCATCCAGGTCGGGCCTCCACTCTTCCGAACGCGCGACGCGTTCGGAACCAAGCTCACCGGGAGTTTTTTTCCATGCAGTGCTTCGACTGTGCGCAGCTCGGCAGCGAGTCCGCCGCACTGGCCGTCTGCGCGGACTGCGGCGCGGCGGCGTGCGCCGCGCACGCCGCCGCCGTACCGCGGACGGTGCACCGTACGGCGGGCCTCGGCCGCAGCACGGCCCACTCGGCCGGCCGCCGCATGCTGTGCACGCACTGCCGGCACGCCGCGACAGCGGCGGCGTGACACCGGGCGGCCGCGGCGCTCAGGGCACCGCCTGTCAGGACACCGCCTGTCAGGACACCGCCTGTCGGGGCACCGGCTGTCAGGGCGCCGCGAGCCGCACGATCTCGCGCGGGCGGGCCTCCCGCTCGTCGTAGGCGAGGTCGAGTCCGGCGGCTTCCTGTACGGCGGCGAGTGACGCGGCCGACGCCTCCTCGGACTCCCACCGCACGATCGAGACCACCGCGCCGCCCTCCGCGGCCAGCCAACAGTCCGCCGACAGGCACCCCGGCGTCCGCCGGAACTCCTCGGCGACGCGGTGCACGCGCGCGACGAACTCCTCGCGGTGCGCGGCGTGCGGGTAGTGGTGTGCCACCATCGCGACCTTCATGACGCTCTCCTTCACGTTGTTCGTGGGTGAGTGGTGCGGTTCGTGTCCGCGCGGTCTCCATCGGGCTTGTTCGTGTCCGGGCGGTCCCCGGGCCCGTACGGAAGCCCGAGCGCGCCGGCGGCGGCGCCGGTCACCAGCGACTCGTCGTACGGGGCCTGGCCCGACAGGGCGATCGACGTGCCCTCGATCGCCCCGACGAAGGCGAGCGCGAGGGTCCGGGGCGGCGGGCCGTCCGGGAGCGCACCTGCCGCGCGGGCGGCGGTGACGAGGCCGGTGCAGCGCTCGACGAGCGCGCGGTAGCCCTTCTCGATCTCGCGCCCCACCGGGTGGTCCTGTCCCGCGAACTCCAGCCGCAGCGCCATCGCCACGCGGGCGAAGTCGCGCCGGCAGTACACGGCGTGGCCGCGCGCCAGGGTGAGCAGCGCGGTGACCGGGTCGCGCTCCTGTTCGACGTACCGGCCGACCTCCTGCCACCAGGTGTCCAGGACCCACTCGGTCACCGCCAGGGCCAGGTCCTGCTTGCCCGCGAACTGGTGGTAGAGCGCGCCGCGGGTGTACCCGGCGTCCTGGGCGACCTGTTCGAGCCTGAGGTTGCCGTAGCCGTAGCGGGACAGGCCCCGGGCGGCCGATTCGAGCAGTGCGGCGCGGGTGCGTGCCCTGCGGTCGGCCTGTGTGGTGCGGGGTGGCCCGGCGCCCGGGCGGGCGGCCGGTCCGGCGGCCTCCGGCCCGTCCGCCGCGCCCGCTCCACTCTTACGTACATCCATGTATGTATGTTACTCGCCCGGCTCGCGGCCGCAACGGGCTGTCCCCGCCGCCTTCCGCCGCCCGAACCGGAGCCCACTCCGCATGCGCCCCACGCTCCCCGGGTTCACCATGCGAAGAGTGCCCGTGTGGCCCTCGTAATGCCTGTGGTCCTCGTGAGGAGGCTGGAATGCTGCCGGTCGCGGAATTGCTGGCCGACTGCCTGCGGGACGCCCGGAGAGCGTCGCTCGGCGCGGTGCCGGTGGAACCGGAGAACCCCGGCGGGTACGCGGAAGCCCGCCGCGCCTTCCTCGCGGCCGGGCTGGCCGCGCTCCGTGACGAAGGCCCGGGGGCGGACTGGGTGCAGCTGAGCCTGGAGACGGGGGCGGGCGTGCGGCGCGGTCTGTACGGCCGCCTCGCGGAAACCGTCCGCGAACTCATGGGCGCGGGCGAAATCCGCAACTTCTTCTTCATGCACAAGCCGCCCGGCCTGCGCCTGCGTTTCCAGGCACCGGCGCGGGACGCGTGCGACGCGTTGCGCGCCGGCTTGGCGGCACGTTTCGCCGCCGACGCGGCGCTCGGCGCGGAGCTGACCCACCCGCCCGTGCGCGGCGTGTACGAGCCGGAGACGTACCTGTTCGGCGGGGTGCGGGCGATGCCGTGGGTGCACGGCGTCTTCACGGCCGACTCGCTCGCCTGGCTCGACCACCACGCGGGCCCGGCAGCCGCCGGAGCGATCGCCCCGGCCGCCCCGCCCGCGGCGGACTGGCGGGTGTCGCTGACCCTCCTGCGCGATCTGCTCGACGGGCTGGGCATCGTCGGCTGGGAGCACCGCGGCGTGTGGGAGTCCGTACGGGACGACACCGGGCGGCGGCTCGGCGGCGACGGCCACGGCCCCGACGCGGAGGCCGGGCGGCGCGCCGCCGACGGCATCCGCGCGTTCTGGCGGCGCGGCCGCGAGGAGCTGACGGCCGGACTGCCCGCGCCCGAACGCGCTGCCCTGGACGCCCACCGGGACGCGGTCGGCGCGGCCGCACGGCAGTGGCGTACGGGGTACTTCGAGTCGGGCGAGGCGCAGGGGACCGGCCCGCGCCGGGCCGCCGCGTACTGCGTGATCTTCCACTGGAACCGCGGACGGCTCTCCCTGGCACGCCAGGCCCTGCTGACCGCGGCCCTGGCGGCTCCCGAGATGAGCCGGGCACCCGCGGCGGAACCGCCTCCCGGCCGCACGCCCGGGGCAAAGGCAGGCCGCCCGGTGGCCGAGGCGGGGGTGACCGGCGGTGGCTGAGGCCGGGAAGGGCCGGGAGGCGGACCTCGACGCGGGTCTCGACGCGGACCTCGATGCGGATCTTCACGGGGTACCGGCGGCGGGTGGTACGGCGTTGCTGCGGGCCGCCGGTATGCCCGTCGCGGCGTGGACGGAAGCGGGCAACCCGCGGCTGTTCGAGCGGGTCGGCACATACGACCGCACCCGGCGTCAGCAGGCGGAACGTGCCCGTGCCCTGGCCGAACGGCTGGGCGTCACCGTGGTCCCGCAGCCCGGACTCGCCGACGCCGACCGACGGTCGGTCCTGGCGCTCCGCCGCCGCCTGCACGGCGGTACGGCCCCCGGCGAAGCCGACTGCACGCTCCTGGAGTCGCTGGCCGCCGTCCCGGAAGACCTCGTGCACGAAGCCTTCGCGGTGCACCGGAACGACGTCCAACTCGCCCGTACCCGGCAGGAACTCGAACACGCGGTCGCGGACGAGACGGACCGCGTGGGCGCCTTGGGCTGGACGCTGGCCTGCGCCGGACCGGTCATGCGGGCGTTCCTGGCCGACGCGGCGCCCGACCTCGTACCGACCGTCGAACGCCGTCTGGCACAGGGCGAGCCCTGGCACGCCAAGCGGCTGCGCAAGAGCGGCGCGTACCTGTGGCGGGCGCTCGGCCGGGCCGCGGTGAAGACCACGCCGCGCGGCTGGGTGGGCCAGGTCGCGCCGGTGGCGGTGGAGTCCCGGTCGGCGTCCGGCGGTCCGGACACGGATTCGGACACGGACACGGATACGGGCCGGGGTACGGCCACGATTTCGCGGCCGGACGAGCCCGGCCGCGAGCCGCCCCCGCTGCTCGCCCCCGGTACGGCGCTGGCCGCGATGGCGTCCGAAGCCGCGGAGAACGTCCACGTGGCCCGGACGCGCCTGAGCACCGTCGACCTGACGACGGCGGACCCCGCCACCCCGCTGGCCCCCGCCCCGCTGCACTTCCGCGACGGCGGCATGGTGCGCTGCTGGGTGATCGACCCGTCCGTACGGGACCGGATGCGCCAGGTGGAGCTGCGCCGCACCCGGCCCCTGGACGCCGTACTGACCCTGCTGGCGGAAGGCCCGCGCCCGCTCGGCGAGATCGAGAACGCGCTGCTGGGCGCCACGGGCGGTGCCCCCGGCACCGGGACCGGACAGGCGGCGGACGACACCCGCCGGGTGCTGCGCGGCTTCCTCGCGCACCTGCACGGCCTCGGCGTCCTCCAGGTCTGCGCCGCCCCGCGCCGCCGGCACAGCGCGTGGGCACCGCCCGTGTCCGTCCGCGAGCGGGACCGGCTGCCGCGGACGGAGCCGCTGGGGGAGGCGGAGTTCGTCGACTCGTACCGTACGGCCGAGGGTCCGGGCGACGGGCCGGCCACGGTCCCGGCGGCAGCCGCCGACGCCGTACGCGACGCCCTGCGCACCGCCGCCCGCCTGGCCGCGCTCCGCGAGGCCGACCGCCGCCCGTACGCTCCCGGCTCTTCCGGACGGCAGCTCCCCGAAGAGGCGCAGGCGCTCGACGAGCAGCCGCGCGCCCTCTGCGACCTCCTCGCCGGGCACTGGCCCGGAGCGGACGCCACCGGCTCACCGCGGCAGGACGGCGGTCCCACCGCGCAGGCGCAGGCCCGTTACGAGGGCTGGCACCCGGCCCGTACCGCGCACTCCGGGTACGCCCGCCTCCTCGCCCACCTCGCCACCCGCGGCGACGAGCAGCAGGTGGACGTCACCGACGCGTTGCTGGACACCTCCGACGCGCCGCCGGGCGCCGACGTCCTGCCGCCCTGGCCGGTCGACTGCCTGCTGCGGCCCCTCGCCGGACCGGGCCCGCTGGCCGTCCTGGAGACGGCCTCCCCCGCCGGCATGCTGGACGCCCGCTTCGCCGACGCGCTGCACACCCTGCACAGCGGTTACGCCAACACGGGCCGCTACCGCGCCTTCCTCGCCGCCGTCGAGCGCGAGGCGGACGTGCGCTTCGTCGAAGTGCTGGTGCCCCCGCTGGCCGAGCGCGCGGCCAACGCCGTACGCCGCCCCCTGGTCACGAGCTGGTGGACCGGCGACCCGGACCCCGCGCCGTACTTCGGGACGGCCGCCGGGCCCGGCACGCCCGGCGGCACGGCCCGCTACCTGCCGCTCGACCGCATCACGCTGCGCCGCGACGGCGGCCGGGTCGTCGCCGAGGCCGACGGCCGGCGCATCGTGCCCGTCCACCACGCGACCCGCAGCGCCCTGCCGCCCTACGACGTGCTGCTGCGGCTGCTGATGGCCGCGAGCCACCCCGGCACGGCGTACCTGGTCCAGCTCGACGGGCTGGCCGGCGCGTTCCCGCGGGCCGAGCGACTGCCCCGGCTCACGGTGGGCGGCCGGCTGGTCGTCTCGCCCGCCGCCTGGCGGGTGCCGCGTACGGCCTTGTGGCGCGCCGGCGACAGCGACCTGACCAAGGTGCGCACCCTCGCGGCCCTGTGCCGCACGGCCGGACTGCCCCGGTACGCGTTCCTGCGGTACGGCGCGGGCGCCAAGCCCGTACCCGTGGACCTCGCGGCGCTGCCCACCCTCCGCGTCGTGGACCGCCTGCTCGCCCAGGGCGCGGCCCACGACCACCTGCTGGTCGAGGAGATGCTGCCCGCGCCGGACGGACTGGTGCTGCGCGACCGCGTGCACCGCGACGGCGGCCGGGGCCGCGGCGAGGGCGCGTTCGTCGCCGCCCAGCTGCTCATGAGACTTCCGCACGACCGCGAGATCAGCGATCTCGCGGCGTCCGCGGCCGCCGCCCTGCGCGGCGGAACCCACCTCCCCGGAACGCTCGCCCGCAGCGGGCGCGCCGCCGGGGCGGACCCCATCCACTGAGAGAAGGGAACATCGTCATGTCGGACACCATGGAGCGTACGGAACTCACCGACCTGGACGAGCTCATCGGCGATCTGGAGACGCGGATCACCGAGACCGAACTGCCGCAGACGGAAGCGCACTCCGGCCACTGCAGCAACGTCTGTACGGTGCTCGTCTGCGGCACTGTCCTCATCTGCAGCTGACGGACGTCACCGCCGGCCGTCCGCCCGGCCACGGCCGGGCGGACGGCTGCGCTTCCCCAGGGACGGACACGGACATGAGTACGAGCACGCGCCCGCCTGCGGAGGGCACCACACCCGCCGAGGCCGCCCCGGCGCTCAGGGAACTCGCCGTCGAACTGCTGGAACGATGGGCCTGCCGTCAGGCGGAGCCCGACGGACGGGCGTGGACCGCCGAGACCGCCCCCTGTGACCCCGGCGTACCCGCCCTGGCCGCCCTGGTGGCCGGCACCGGCGAATCCGCCGAGGCCGCGTCCGCCGGCCACACGGTGGCTGTGTGGGCCCGGGGCATCGGCCGAGGCCAGGGCCACCCCGGCCTGTACGACGGCGGCCTGGCGGGCACCCTCGCCGGGCTGCGGCTCGGCGCCCGCCTCCACCCCCAACTGCACCAGGTCGCCGACCGGTTGCGCGACCACTTGCTGAGCGTCGCGAAGGAGCGGCCGTGGCGGCGTGAGGGAGTCCGGTTCCCCGACCAGGACCTGATCCTCGGGCCGTCCGGCACCCTGCTCGCCCTGTGCGTCGGCACCGACCCGGAGGAGGAAGAACTGGCCCCGTACGTCGCCCACTTGGCGGCTCTCTGCGACGGCCGGGAGCTGCCGCGGCTGCGCGCCGACGGGTACGACGGACACGCGTACCTCAGCTGGCTCCAGGGACGCATCAACACCGGCATGGGGCACGGCGTCGCCGGCCTGGTCACCGCACTCACCGCCGCCGTCCGGCACACCGGATCGAACCGGGCGACACGGCGCGCGCTGCGCAACGCCACGCACTGGCTGGCCCGCCAGTCCTTCGACGACGCCCGGGGCATCCGCAGCTGGGACGGCGCCGGAGTCGACGAGCCCCCGCCCGGCGGCGCCCGCGCGCGCCAGGCGTGGTGCTACGGCAACCCGGGCGTCACCTGGGCGCTGTGGAACGCGGCGGACGCCCTGGACGACACCACGGCGGCCGCATGGGCGGCACGGGCCTTCACCGGCCTCGCCGAGCACTACGACACGGACTTCCACCTCTTCGGCGACCAACCGGCGGACCTGCTCGCCTGCTGCCACGGCGCCGCCGGTGTCCTGGCCGTCGCGGACGCCTTCCACCACCACGCGCGGCTGCCCGCCGCGACGGCCCTGCGCGCGCGGCTGGCCCGCCACCTGCTGGAACGGCTGCCCGAGGTGCGGTCGCTGGGGGAGGAACGCATGGGGCTGCTGGGCGGAGCGACGGGCCCGCTGTGTGCGCTGCTCACCGTGGCCGTACCGGAGACAGAGCGCCTGTGGCAGCCGTGCTTCGGGCTGCGCTGAACGCCCTGTGGGCGGACTGCCGGATCTACGCCCAGAGGTCGGTGATCGCGACGTCCAGATCGGCCAGCAAGCGCCGCAGCAGCGGCAGGGACAGGCCGATGACGTTGCCGGGATCGCCGTCGATGCCGTCGATGAACGGCGCCGACCGGCCGTCCAGGGTGAAGGCGCCCGCCACGTACAGCGGTTCGCCGGACGCCACGTACGCGGCGATCTCCGCGTCGCTCGGCTCGCCGAAGCGGACGGTGGTGGACGCGGTGGCCGACACCCGGCGGCCCCCGTCCGCCGTGTCGATCACGCAGTGGCCGGTCCGCAGGACGCCGGAGCGGCCGCGCATCGACTTCCAGCGGGCGGTCGCGTCCTCGGCGTCGGCGGGCTTGCCCAGCGCCCGCCCGTCCAGCTCCAGCACCGAGTCGCAGCCGATGACCAGGGCACCGGCCGCCTCGGGGCGCGCGGCCACCACGGCCGCCTTCGCCTCGGCGAGCACCCGGGCCAGCTCGGCCGGCGAGTCCGCGGTGACCGCGTCCTCGTCCACGCCGCTGACGACGACCTCGGGCGCGAGCCCGGCCTGGCGCAGCAGGCCGAGCCGGGCGGGGGACTGGGAGGCGAGGACGAGACGGCGGGCGGTGGCGCCGGGCTGAACGGTCATGCCCGCCATCGTACGGAGCGGCGGCGGATGCGGACGGGGCGGGCGCCGTCCGGCACCCGCCCCGTGATCACCCAGCCATGCCGGCCGCCCCGCTCACTTGTCGAGCACGGCCTCCATCACCTTCTTGGCGATCGGACCGCCCAGCTTGCCGCCCGCGATCTCCTTGCGGGGGATGTCCATGTCCGAGGGGTCGACGAAGACCGCGACCGCGACCGGCGAGCCGTTGCCCTGCTTGGCGTACGAGACGAACCAGGCGTACGGGCGCTCGTCGCGGACGTCCGCGCCGTGCTGGGCGGTACCGGTCTTGGCGCCGACCTTGACGCCGTCGATCAGCGCCTTCTTCGCCGTACCGTTCTCCGCGGTGTTCTCCATCATCTCCTGCACCTTCTTCGCGGTGCTCTCGGAGACGGCCTGGTTCAGCTCCTTGGGCTCGAACTTCTCGATCGTCGACAGGTCGGGGCCGCGCGTCTCCTCGACCAGGTACGGCTGCATGACCTTGCCGTTGTTGGCGAGCCCGGCGACGACCATGGCCATCTGCAGCGGCGTGCTGGTCAGGCTGCCCTGGCCCATGCCGGTCAGCGCGGTCTGCGGCTTGTCCAGCTTCTGCGGGTAGCCGCTGGTGGCAGTGCGCACCGGGGTGAAGATCTTCTGGTTGAAGCCGAACTTCTCCGCCGTCTCGCGCATCTTGTCCTTGCCGAGCCGGTTCGCCGCCTCCAGGTAGGTGTTGTTGCAGGACCACTGCATACCGACCTTGAGGGACGCGTTCTCGCACGGCGCGGTGGCGATGTCGTTGCCGACTTTGGTGGCCGTCTGGGGCAGGGTGTACGGGACGGGCGCCTGCACCGGGGTGTCGATGTCCGGGACCACGCCGTGTTCCAGGGCCGCGGCGGCGGTCAGAATCTTGAACGTGGAGCCGGGCGGGTAGATCTCCAGGGACGCCCGGTTGTTCATCGGCTTGGACTTGTCCTTGATGAGGGCGGTGTACTTGTCGCCCTCCTTGAAGGAGCTGCCCGCGAAGACGGACGGGTCGTAGGACGGCGTGCTCGCCATGGCGAGGATCTTGCCGGTGCCCGGCTCCAGGGCGACCACCGCGCCCTTGGCCTTCAGGTCGGTCAGACTCTTGTACGCGGCCCGCTGCGCCTTCTCGCTGATGGTCGTCAGCACGTCGCCGCCGCGCGGCTTCTCCCCGGTGAGGATGTCCTTGGCGCGCTTGAGGAAGAGCTTGTCGTCCTTGCCGCTGAGGATGTCCTTGTAGACGCCCTCCAGGAACGTGCTGCCCTGGGACTGCGAGGCGTAGCCGGTGATCGGCGCGTACATCGGGCCGTCCTTGTAGACCCGCTTGTACTTGAAGTCGCCGGCCGTCTCGACGGAGCCGGTGATCGGCTTGCCGCCGACGATGATGTTGCCGCGCGGGTACGAGAACGCCTCGATCTTCACCCGGCGGTTGTTCTCGTCGTTCGACAGCGACTCCGCCTGGACGAACTGGACCCAGGTGACGCGCACCAGCAGCGCCAGTACCAGCACTCCGCAGAAGACGGCTATGTGTCTCAGCGGCCTGTTCATCGCTCTCCACTCCCCATGCCGTACGGCCCCGGTGCCGCGCGGACCGGCCGTACAGGCGCCCGAACCGCGGCCTTCAGAGGTAAAGGATGTCCCAAGCGGGGGCAGCGGTTGCAGTCAGGGTGTGTGAGCTGGTCCTCTTCGTCCGCTTTCACCGCGGCACACCGGGCACGTGGCGGAGCCGGCGCGCTCAGGCCCCGCCGACCAGCATCACCATCAGCACCACCGCGGCCACGGCCAGCACGATGCCCACCCGGTGGAGCATCGCCTGCACCTGGCGCAGCTCCTCGGGAGGCTCGTCGGGCGGATCGGACCACAGCATCCTTCGATCCTGCGCCGGGAACGCCGACGGCGCCTGAGTACGCGTACTCAAGCGCCGTCGGACGGAGTAACTAGGGCGCTCCTGATGGATCTCCGTGGCCTCGCGACGCCCGGCACGCACTCTCGCCGCACGGCGCGAAGGGACAGGTGGCTCCGCCACATGACCCTTCACACCGC